>PDTL01000026.1 GCA_002748835.1 Deltaproteobacteria bacterium | reverse complement strand
AATGAAGGGATATGAAGCCTTGCTGACAGGCGATCTTGAGGCGTTTCACGGCGTGGTTTCTGCCCTGTTTGCCGCCATTCCCTACCTCAATTTTACCGGCAATGAGATCAGCCGGTACGAGGGGTTTTATGCCAGTGTCCTCTACGCCTTCATTGCCTCCTTCCGCCTTGTGGTACGCGTGGAGGAATGCACCCATAAGGGCCGGATAGACATGAGCATTGAGCTGGACGATGCGGTCTATATCCTGGAATTCAAGGTGGATGAGCAAGGGATGGCCCTGGGCCAGATCCGGGAACGCGGATATGCCCAGAAATACACAGGTACCCATAAAAAAGTTTTTGGAATCGGGATGTGTTTTTCCAGTACAGAGCGCAATATCACCGCGTTTAATTGGGAACAGATGGACTGACCCGATACCAGGGGCACGCTCCAGGTTCCGCACCGCCATTGCAGCCATCATTGCGGTAACAGCACCGGGTTTGGTGGACCGGCGGGCCAAGACAGAAAACAGGAGGGATAACCCGAAGGCAAGCCTGTTAAAGGACGGGAGGCGCGACCAATGCGGCCGCGCCAAACGCCATGAAAACCTCCATAAATACAAGGGGGTTTGCCTACCCCGCTTTTCCCCAGAATAACAGTGCCCGTTGGGTTATTAAAAAAGTCTGGAAGTCAGCGATCCAATCGTCGCGGCGCCCTTAACCCAATGGCTTAAACGCTTTTTTGGATGCCCCGCAAACAGGACATTTCCAATCATCGGGTAGCTCATCAAAGGCGGTTCCTTTGGGAATCTTACCCTTTCGATCCCCTTTGTCTGGATTATAGATATAGCCACAATTGGCCATTTGACACTGATACATATCTTTGGGCTCGACCATGATGTTCTCCTTGTAACTTTTTGAATCGGATATTCGCTAATATATGATACGGTTTTGTATCCATTAGAGACACATCTCTCATTTATTCCCAATGGACACGCGGTTCTTTCTGTATACACCTACGAATTATTCAAAAATCATACCATTATCGGCGGTATCCTGCAGCAACGGGAAGAATTATTTAATGGAACGCAGAATCGAATACCCGGAATCCAGTTTCAACCGTGGTGCATAAATAAAAACCCCATCAGTTATCTGATGGGGTCTTCTTAAAAGTTAACTCCGGTCCATACGCTGAACAAAATTGCCGTCACGGACGGATCAGTCAGATGTTTCAGCTGCACCCTCACCGACAGGTTCATCCACAAGCTCGACCATAGAAATGGGCGCCGCATCTCCCGGACGGAACCCTATTTTGATCACACGCGTATACCCGCCGTTACGACCGCTGAAACGTGCGGGCGCTTCCGCGAATAACTGATGAACCACCGCTTTTTCGCGAATAACCGCCAAGGCACGCCTGCGGGCGGAAAGATCCCCTTTTTTGGCCAGGGTAATCATGTTGTCGGCCCAGCGCCGAAGTTCCTTGGCTTTGGCATCGGTGGTCTGAATACGACCGTGCTTCAGCAGCGAAGTCACCATATTCCGGAACATGGCTTTCCGATGACTGGATGTACGATTTAATTTTAAAGTAGCTTTACGATGTCGCATTGGCGTCCTATTCCCCTTCCTCAACGGTGTCTTCAGGCGGCGGCACAAATCCTTCGAGTTTGATTCCCAGTGAAAGGCCCATTTCCGCCAATACCTCCTTGATCTCATTCAAAGATTTCCTGCCGAAATTCTTCGTTTTCAGCATCTCGCTCTCTGTTTTCTGAACCAGCTGATAAATTTTATGGATCTCAGCATTTTTCAGGCAGTTGGCACTTCGAACAGAAAGTTCAAGCTCATCGACGCTTCGATAAAGATTTTCGTTGAACTCCTGATTTTGATCCGTATCGTTCTCGCGGAATGCTTCCGGTTCGTTTTCTTCATCAAAATTGATAAAGGCGTTCATCTGTTCCTTCATAATTTTTGACGCGTAGGCAACCGCATCCTCCGGCTTGATGCTGTTGTCTGTCCACACCTCAAGCGTCAGTTTGTCATGATCGGTTTTCTGGCCGACACGGGCATTCCCAACATGATAGTTGACCCGTTTGATCGGAGAGAATACCACATCAATGGGAATGGTTCCGACCGGTGCTTCACGGTCCATATTGGCCGCAGCAAGCGCATAGCCCTTGCCGACTTTTACGGTCAGCGTCATGTTCAGTACCGCCCCCTCATACAAGGTGGCCAGATGGTGCTCGGGATTGAGAACCTCCACCGCGCCATCATCGCTGATCATATCCCCGGCTGTCACAATTCCCGGGCCAGTGGATGCAATGCGGATGGTCCGGGTTTCCGTATCCCGAACGCGCAACCTGACTTCCTTCAAGTTCAAAATCAGCTCGGAAACATCTTCGAGCACATTGGGAATGACGCTGAACTCATGGAGGACATCATCGAACCGAACGGATACAATACCGGCGCCGTGCAGGGAGGACAGCAGTATTCTGCGCAGTGCATTTCCGATGGTGATACCGAATCCGCGCTCCAAAGGCTCGCAGACAAATTTACCATAGGCGGCCGTACTGGTGACGTGAACTTTTTCGGGGGTGATCATATCCCGCCAGTTCTTGTACATGAGTTCGTTAGATGACATATAGCGTTTGCTCCCGATTTCACTGGGTCGTTAACAGCGAAAGCCCGCATGAAATGAGGGCTGTTGCTGCGCAATAAACGATCGTTTTAATTTCGTCTCCAAACCCCTGAATTATTTGGAGTACAATTCAACAATGAGCTGTTCCTGAATCGGAAGTGTAATATCTTCCCGTGCCGGCACGGATTTGACGATACCCCGGAACGCATCCTTTTCAAGTTCAAGCCACTGCGGAAGCCCCCGTCGGACCACCGCACCCATTGCATCGGAAATAGCCTGAACCGCACGACTCTTTTCACGCACTTCGATCACATCCCCGGCTTTGACACCATAGGAGGGGATATTTACCTTTTTACCGTTCACGGTAAAATGGTTGTGACGCACAAAGTGGCGGCCCTGTGTACGGGAGTTGGTAAACCCCAGCCGGTAAACCACGTTGTCAAGACGGGTTTCAAGCAGGCCCAGCAAGTTTGTACCGGTAATCCCCTTCTGCCGATCCGCCCGTGCAAAGGTCAGTCGAAACTGTTTTTCAGAAAGGCCGTACAGACGTTTTACCTTCTGTTTTTCGCGAAGCTGTACACCGTAATCGGAAAACTTCACCCGACCTTGTCCATGCTCACCCGGTGCGTAGCTTCTGCGGTCAAATGCACACTTGTCTGAATAGCAGCGGTCGCCTTTCAGAAAAAGTTTCATATTCTCGCGTCTGCAGATGCGGCAGACAGATCCTCTATAACGTGCCAATTGTTTCCTCCTGTACATGCATCCGGTGCGACACTGCGGATGTCAGGTAAGTGATCATTATCGGTAACATTTATACGCGACGGCGTTTGGGTGGACGGCATCCGTTGTGGGGGATGGGCGTCACGTCTCGTATAAAGGAAATATTGAATCCAGCGGACTGAAGTGCCCGCAATGCAGACTCTCGGCCCGGTCCGGGGCCTTTCACATATACTTCCACTGTCTTCATACCATGTTCCATGGCTTTCTTTGCCGCATCTTCAGCCGCCATCTGGGCAGCAAACGGAGTACTTTTACGGGACCCCTTAAAACCCTGCATCCCGGCGCTCGCCCAAGAGATGGTATTGCCAACAGGATCGGTAACCGTAACAATAGTATTATTGAAAGTCGACTGGATATGAACGACGCCGCTGGATATATTCTTTTTTACCTTTTTCTTCGAGCGAGTCTTCGGTCGTGCCATTTTTTTTCCCTATCTTTATAGATGACGTGTCAATCGATTCAAATTACTTTTTCTTCTTGATAGCCGTGCGCTTGGGTCCTTTACGCGTACGCGAGTTGTTTTTCGTACGCTGGCCCCGGCACGGGAGCGATTTACGGTGGCGAAGGCCGCGGTAACAGCCAAGATCCATCAATCGTTTGATGTTCATGGAGACTTCCGTCCGAAGTTCACCTTCCACCTTATATTCCGTATCGATCAGCTTTCGAATCTTGTTAACTTCGTCATCCGTCAGTCGATCGGTTTTGGTATTCGGATCAATTTCAAGCTTTTCCAGAATTTCCTGGGAACAGCTGCGGCCGATACCATAGATATAGGTTAATGCGATTTCGATCCGCTTGCTTTTGGGTAAATCAACGCCAGCTATACGTGCCAAAATAAATCCCCCTATCCTTGACGTTGTTTATGACGTTTGTTTACGCAAATGACCCGTACCACACCGTTTCGGCGGATCACTTTACAGTCTTTACACATCTTTTTAACTGAAGCCCGGACTTTCATTGTTTATTCCTCGTCATTGTTAGGCATTACCACTGTTACCAGCCAGCCCAGAAGGTTATTTTGAACGATAGGTGATCCGCCCCCGCGTGAGATCATAGGGCGACAGTTCTACCGTTACCGTATCACCCGGCAGAATCTTGATAAAATGCATCCGCATTTTACCGGAAATGTGTGCAAGTATCTGATGCTTGTTTTCCAACTCCACCTTGAACATTGCGTTGGGCAAAGTCTCCAGCACTTTACCCTGCACTTTGATCGGCTCTTCTTTAGCCATCCCTTCTTGCCTCCTGCGACTAACCCAATACCCTAAAATAAAATCACTCTGCTATTGATATTCGCCGGTTATCGACGACCGCGTATTTTCGACTGCTTTAAAAATCCTTCATAATTCCGGACATGCAAATGCGATTCGATTTGCGCAACCGTATCAATGGACACCCCCACAACGATCAGCAGTGCCGTACCGCCGAAATAAAACGGTACATTAAACTGGGTGATCAATATCGACGGCAGCACGCACACAGCCGATACATATGTTGCCCCGCCCACAGTAATACGCGTCAGGACACGGTCAATGTATTCAGCGGTCCGCTTACCCGGTCGATATCCGGGGATATACCCCCCATTCTTTTTCATGTTTTCCGCCACATCATCCGGATTGAACATGATGGCTGTATAGAAAAAACAGAAAAAGAAGATAAAGCCGACAAAACAGAGTTCGTACAGAATGCTCCCCGGACGCATGAAATCGGCAACCGCCTTCATGGCCGGCACATCGATAAATCCCGCCAGCGTTGTGGGGAACATAATAATCGATGATGCAAAAATAGGAGGTATAACACCAGATGTATTTATTTTCAATGGTAAATGCGATGTCTGCCCACCATACATCTTGCGTCCGACCATCCGTTTGGCGTAATGCACCGGAATCCGGCGCTGCGCCTGTTCAACAAAAATAATAAAAGCAACCACGGCAACCATCAGTGCCACCAGCACAACAACCGTGAAGATATTCATCTCACCGGTGGAGAGCAGACGGAAAGTATTACCGGTCGCCGTCGGCATCCGCGCGACAATACCGGCAAAAATGATCAGGGAAATACCATTGCCGATCCCATGTTCCGTAATCTGCTCGCCCAACCACATAATAAAGGCAGTTCCCGCCGTCAGGGTGATCACTGTCATGATACGAAAGCCCCACCCCGGTTCCAGAACAATGGCAGCCCCACCCGGAGAGGTCATGGTCTCCAGGCCAAGACTGATCCCAAATCCCTGAATCACACTGAGCAGTACCGTTCCATATCGGGTGTACTGCGTGATTTTTTTCCGGCCCTGTTCGCCTTCCTTGGACAGCTGCTCAAGGTGCGGTATCACCACGGTAAGCAGCTGAAGGATAATGGAGGCACTGATATACGGCATGATGCCCAAGGCAAATACCGACAATCGTTCGAGCGCCCCACCCGAAAACATGTTGAACATCCCAAGGATGCCCCCCTGGGTGGCGAACAACTGAGACAATGCATCCCCGTCAATACCAGGTGTGGGCACATGAACCCCGATCCGGTAAACAAACAACAGGGCAAAGGTGTAAAAAATCCGTCGCTTCAGCTCAGGCAACTTGAATATATTCTGAATTGCGGTGTCCGACATGAAATCAATCCTCTACTCTACTGTCCCGCCTGCCGCTTCGATTTTCTGTTTCGCACTCTGACTCAGCAGGCAGCCTTTAACGGTCAGGGCTGCTGAGATCTCACCATTGCCGAGAATCTTAACGCCGTCACGGCGACCGTCACGGCGCCCCTTTACCAGCCCGGTTGCAATAAGCGATGCCTCATCAATCACCGCACCAGCGTCAAAACGCGCCAAATCAGCGACATTGATGACAGCGTACGTTTTCTTGAAGATATGGGTAAATCCACGTTTGGGCAGACGGCGGTGAATCGGCATCTGACCGCCTTCGAAACCCGGCCGGACACCGCCACCACTGCGTGCATTCTGCCCCTTGAGACCTCTACCCGCATAGGTGCCGTTACCGGATCCAGGGCCTCTGCCCCGCCGCTTGCGTGCCGTTTTCGAACCTTTTGCAGGGGCCAACTCATTCAGCTTCATGTGTTTGCCTCCTCGACTTTAACCATGTGAACCACTTTATTGATCATTCCGCGAACCGCAGGGGTATCTTCCAGCGAAACGGTCTTATGCATTCGGGTCAGTCCCATGCCTGCCAGGACTTTTCGATGCTTTTCCGGCCGTCCGATCATACTGCGGACAAGGGTTATCTGCAATTTTCCAGCCATTTTGCGTATCCTCAATTTATTGCTAACGGCAGACGGCCGTTAAATATCATTGATGTCCAAGCCCCGACGCGCCGCCACAGCCGCTTTGTCTTGAAGGCCCGTAAGGCCTTCAATTGTTGCCTTGACAACATTATGCGGGTTATTGGATCCCATACATTTTGTCAGGATATCTGTCACGCCGACTGCTTCCAGAACCGCACGCACCGCACCCCCGGCAATAAGACCGGTACCTTTGGACGCCGGCTTGAGCATCACTTTACCTGCACCGTATCGGCCGATCACTTCGTACGGAACCGTACCGTCTACCAGCACCACAGGGGCCATGTTCTTTTTGGCCTTTTCAACACCTTTACGGATCGCTTCAGGAACTTCGGCAGCCTTACCCAGACCGAATCCCACTTTACCCTCACCGTCCCCCACGACTACGATGGCACTGAAACTGAACCGGCGACCACCCTTGACAACCTTGGCGACACGGTTGATGTGAACGACCTTGTCGATCAATTGTTTTTCTTCAACCTCTTTCTTCAACAAGAGTCTGCCTCCTTCACTAGAAATCGAGCCCGGCTTCACGAGCGGCATCTGCAACAGCTTTCACTCGGCCGTGGTACATAAAACCGTTACGATCAAAGACAACCTGCTTGATGCCTTTATCGGCTGCACGCTGCCCTACCCGTTTACCAACCGCTGTCGCCTTGGCGATTTTATTCTCAAATGTTTCCGCCTTCATGTCTTTTTCAACCGTAGACGCTGAAACAAGCGTACACCCGCAGGTATCATCAATTACCTGAGCATAAATATGCTTGCTGCTTCGAAAAACCGAGAGACGGGGCCGGTCTTCCGTACCGGACATCCGTTTCCGGATCCGTTTCTTGCGCTTCATGCGCTGTATCTTTTTTTCTTTTGTTTTCATGTCTCAACCTTTATGTTCGGTATCCGCAAAAAAAGCGGCTCATCATGACAAAACCGTCATGGAAAAACAAGCCAATTTGTTTACTTGGCGCCTGTTTTACCGGCTTTACGCTGAATGTGCTCTTCCGCGTATTTGATCCCCTTTCCCTTGTAGGGCTCAGGCGGGCGCAGGGCACGAATTTCAGCTGCGGTCTGACCCAGCAACTGCTTATCAATCGACGAAAGTTTAATCGTATTTCTGTCCACAGCCGCCGTGACGCCCTCGGGCAGCGGATAATCGACGGGATGTGAGTATCCCAGGTTCAGAACCAATTTTTTTCCGCTCACTTCAGCACGATAACCGATACCGTTCATTTCCAGGGTCCGTTCAAACCCGGTCGTCACACCGACGACCATATTGTTGATCAGTGCGCGGACCATCCCCTGATACGCATTCACCTTGCGTTCGGTACCGACAATTTCCACACGTACCTCATTCTCGGAAACATTCACGGCCACCGAGGGATGGATGTTGCATTCCAAGGTTCCGTTTTTGCCTTTGACGACCACCTTATCACCGGTAATCGTTACATCGGTCTTTTCCGGAATCTGAATCGGTTTTTTTCCAATACGCGACATAACGTCCCCCACGCTACCAGATATTGCAGATCACTTCACCGCCAATGTTCGCCTGGCGTGCTTCTTTATCCGTTAAAATGCCATTTGATGTCGAAAGGACGGACACCCCGAGACCGTTCATCACCGGCTTGATGTCCTTCGCTTTGACGTACATCCGGCGGCTGGGCTTGCTGACCCGCTTCAGACCCCAGATCACATGCTGCTGATCCTGATCATATTTCAAATAAATACGGATAACGCCTTGTTTGTCATCCTCAATCACTTTGAAATTCCGAATGTATCCTTGCCGTTGCATTACCCGGGCCAGCGCCTCTTTCAGCTTGGAACCGGGAACATCAACGCTGGCAAACTTCGCTTTTCCTGCATTACGGATCCGTGTCAACATGTCCGCAATAGGATCACTCATTGCCATGATTCTCTCCGTTATTCTTAAAGATTAATTATTAAAACCGCTTGACGTCGTGAGCCTACCAGCTCGACTTGGTTACGCCCGGAAGTTTACCTGCAGATGCAAGCTGACGGAAACAGATACGGCAGATGCCGAATTTCCTCAAAAAACCTCTGGGACGACCGCAAAGCGTGCACCGATTATACGCCCGGACAGTGAACTTGGGCTGGCGGGCCGCTTTTGCAATAATTGATTTTTTAGCCAACGCTTCCTCCTTTTACCCGGGGGGACCGCCTCGGATCCTGCACCGGTCTGTTACACGCAATTTGCTAATTCCGGAAGGGCATGCCCATCAGTTTCAGCATCATTTTGGCTTCTGCATCTGTCTTGGCAGACGTGACAATGGAAATGTTCAGACCTTTGATCTGATCAATCTTGTCATAGTCAATTTCCGGAAAGATAATCTGTTCTTTGATTCCCAGGGTGTAGTTCCCATGACCGTCAAAGGCTTTACCCGAAATGCCCCTGAAGTCACGGATACGAGGAAGCGACAGATTGATCAGGCGTTCCAGAAAATCATACATTTTCGCTCTGCGCAGGGTGACCATGCATCCAATGGGCATGCCTTCACGAAGTTTGAATGCCGCAATGGATTTTTTCGCACGGGTGATCACCGGCTTTTGGCCGGCAATTTTTGCCAGTTCATCCGCTGCTGAGTCCAGCAGTTTGATATTATTGATCGCCTGCCCAATGCCCATGTTCAGTACCACTTTTTCCAGCCGGGGAATCTGCATCGGGCTCTTGTAGCCGAATTCTTCCCGAAGTTTCGGGGCAATTTCTTCTTTATAACGCGATTTCAGTGTCGACATCATTTTCCTCCTGTAACGAACCGATTAAGCGTCGATCGCTTCGTTACACTTGCGACATACCCGGATTTTCTTCCCATCCTCCAGATACTTCATCTTAATACGGACAGGCTGCAGGCAGGCGTTGCAGACAAGCATCACATTGGAAATATCCATGGGTGCTTCCTTGTCAATGATTCCCCCCTGCGCATTCTGAAGATTCGGTTTGGTATGCCGCTTCACCATATTGAGGTTTTCGACCGTAACGCGACCCTGCTTACGATCAACGCGCAATACCCGCCCGATCTTACCGTTATCCTTGCCAGCGATGATCTTAACTTTATCGTCTCTCTTGATGCGAGATTTGATCTTCATTTTCACTTCTCCACTTAACGCGTACCGGACTTTAGAGGACTTCCGGTGCCAGCGAGATGATGCGCATGAACTTCTTGGCACGAAGCTCCCGGGCGACCGGACCAAAAATACGCGTTCCAATCGGTTCCTTGTTCTGGTTGATCAGGACGGCCGAGTTATCATCGAACCGGATACGCGAACCGTCAGGACGGGCAATCTCTTTTTTCGTGCGAACGATCACCGCCTTGGCCACATCACCTTTTTTCACCTTGGATGCCGGAATCGCTTCCTTGACGGCGACCACAACAATGTCACCGACACTGGCATACCGACGTTTGGAACCGCCCAGCACTTTAATACAGTAAAGTTCTTTTGCACCGGAGTTGTCGGCTACCGTTAATCGAGTTTCTGCCTGAATCATCTTTTATCCCTTTGTCCATCAAACTGCTTTTTCGACAATTTTACTGACCCGCCACCGCTTGGACTTGCTCAAGGGCCGAGATTCGGTAATAAGAACGGTATCGCCGATGTTACAGTCGTTTTGTTCATCATGCGCAGCAAATTTGATACTGCGGCGAACATATTTTTTGTACAGCGGATGCTTTACCTTGCGCTCCACTCGCACCACCGCCGTCTTGTCCATTTTATTGCTGACGACTTTCCCGACCAACTGCCTCTTCATTCCACGATTTTTCATAGGTCTTATTCACTTTTATTTTTTAGATCGGTTTCCCGGATTACCGTTGCAATCCTGGCGATTTCACGTTTGACCTGTTTCAGCTGCGAGGTTTTCTCAAGCTGGCCCGTGGCCAGTTGGAACCTCAGGTTGAAATGTTCTTGCTTTTTCGCAGCCAGTCTGGCCATCAGTTCATCGGTACCGAGTTCCCGCATTTTTTCTGCCTTCATTAGAACGGCCCCCTCTCCACGAACTTGGTCTTGATCGGCAGCTTGTGTGCTGCCAGCCGCAAGGCTTCCATGGCCAGCTCCCGGGGCACACCTTCCATTTCATACAGAATCCGGCCAGGTTTGATCACTGCAACCCACGCATCCGTCGGCCCCTTACCTTTACCCATCCGTACTTCGGCAGGTTTTTTGGTAACCGGCTTGTCCGGGAAAAACCGAATCCACATTTTCCCGCTACGCTTGACATGACGGGTCATGGCGATACGGGCGGCTTCGATCTGACGTGAATTGATATAACCGCACTCAACAGCCTGCAGCCCGAACTCACCGAAGTTGAGTGCATTTCCGGCCTGAGCCGTCCCCTGCATCCGGCCGCGCTGTTGCTTTCTGAACTTAACCTTCTTGGGAGTCAGCATAACCCTTTTCTCCTACAGCCTTTACATTGGCAACCTGCATCTCTTCTTTTTTCAGGATCTCACCTTTAAAAATATAGACTTTTATGCCAATGACTCCATAAGTTGTCTGTGCTTCCGCAAATCCGTAGTCGATGTCGGCACGGAACGTATGAAGGGGAACACGACCCTCGCGGTACCACTCGGTACGGGCCATTTCCGCCCCACCCAGGCGACCGGCGCAGATGATTTTCACCCCTTTTGCACCAAACCGCATGGATGACGTCACACAACGTTTCATTGCGCGACGGAATGCCACCCGGCGTTCCAGCTGCGTGGCCACGTTTTCGGCAACCAGCTGCGCATCCAGCTCCGGACGGCGCACTTCCTGGATATCGATGAGAATATCCTGAGAGATCAGCTTTGCTAGGTCCTGTTTGAGCACCGCAATCTCTGCGCCTTTTTTCCCGATGACGATCCCCGGACGCGCCGTGTGGATGCGGAGGCGAACGCGCTTGGACGAGCGTTCAATTTCAATTCGGGAAACCCCCGCGTGATAGAGTTTCTTTTTCAAGAACTTCCGAATTTTGAAGTCTTCCTGAATAAAATTCGCGTAATTCTTGCCGGCGTACCACCGAGACTCCCAGGTTTTAATAATTCCCAACCGTAATCCGATCGGATTGACTTTCTGGCCCACGCTTCTACCTCCCTTTACTTCGCCTCGTCGGCCACAATCACGGTGATGTGGCTGGTGCGTTTCAGAATACGAGACCCTCTGCCGCGTGCACGGGCACGGAAGCGTTTCAGAGTGGGTCCCTGATCGACCAGAACGTTTTTAACAATCAGGTCGTCGATATCAAGATCTGCGTTGTGGTCGGCGTTGGCAACTGCGGATTTCAACGTTTTTGAAAGGATACCTGCCGCTTTCTGGGGCATAAACTTCAAACTGTTCAACGCCATCTCAACGGGCTCACCCTTTACGACATCTACCACCCTGCGGACCTTCATGGGAGAGATTCGTACGAATCTGGTAACCGCTTTAACCTCCATAATATCACCTTCACCTGTTATTTTTTCAATTTCGACTTTTTATCGCCGGCATGTCCGTAAAACGTCCGGGTCGGTGAGAACTCGCCCAGCTTGTGACCGACCATATTCTCGGTGACAAACACAGGGACGAATTTTTTCCCGTTGTGTACCGCAAATGTCATCCCCACCATCTCGGGGATAATCGTGGAACGCCGTGACCAGGTTTTGATCACTTTATTTGACCGGCTTTCCTGCGCGACCCATACTTTTTTCATCAGGTTGTCGTCCACAAAGGGACCTTTTTTTAACGAACGTGGCATCTGTGTCTCCTCCGGCCGGCTTAGCTGTTGCGCCGTTTTACGATGTACCGGTTACTGGGTTTACTCTTCTTACGTGTACGGTAACCTTTGCTCGGCGTTCCCCAGGGAGAACATGGATGACGCCCACCGGACGAACGACCTTCCCCACCACCCATGGGGTGATCGACCGGGTTCATGGCCACACCGCGAACCTGCGGACGGCGGCCTTTCCAGCGTGAACGCCCGGCTTTACCCAGAGAAATGCTGTCATGCTCGGTATTGCCCAGCTGACCGATGGTTGCGCGGCACCGGCCGTGCACCATACGGACTTCGCCCGACGGCAGTTTCACCAGCACGTAATCACCTTCCTTGGCAACCAGTTGTGCAAAGCCACCGGCACTGCGAACAATCTGACCGCCCTTGCCGATTTTCAGCTCAATGTTGTGAATCCGCGTACCTTGAGGAATGGCATACAGTGGCAGCGCGTTACCGGGCTTGATGTCTGCATCCGGCCCGGACTGTACCATGGTGCCAACCGTCAGATAGCGGGGTGCCAGGATATACCGTTTTTCGCCATCCACATAATGCAGCAGGGCGATACGGGCACTGCGGTTCGGATCGTACTCGATGGTCGCAACCTTTGCGGGAATCCCGTCCTTGTCACGTTTGAAATCGATAATACGATACTGACGACTGTGCCCCCCTCCCCGATGACGGCAGGTGATGCGACCGTTGGCATTCCGGCCGCCGGTCTTCTTGATCTTCCGAAGCAACCGTTTTTCCGGCTGATTCGTCGTAATATCGTCAAAGGCCGAATACTCCTGAAAACGGCGGCCAGGTGATCTTGGTTTTGATTTTTTAATAGCCATTATCTACTCCTGCCTTATACACCATCAAAGAACTCGATCCGCTCACCGGGCATCAACGTAACGATCGCTTTCTTCCAGTTTTTCCGTTTGCCAAGAATGCGTCCCCGCTGTTTTACCTTGCCTTCAACCTGCAGGGTCCGAACGGACTTGACCCGTACTTTGAAAATCCGTTCAATGGCATCTTTGATCTCGACGCGATTCGCCTTGATATCGACTTCAAAAGAAACCTGATTGTACAATTCCTTCTGGAGCGTGGTTTTTTCCGTAACCAACGGTCTCCGGATCATATCATAAACACTCATCAGCTCAGCCTCCCTTCAACCGTTTTAACGGCCGGCGCCAGCATGACCAGGTTCTTATGCTTCAGGATATCGTAAACGTTCAGGCCTTCAACCCGAATCACTTTCACATTCGGCACGTTTCGTGCCGAAAGCTCCAGGGTTTTATCCTGACCATCCACAACGATCAAGGCATTCTCAAGGTTCAGCCCTGCGGCAATTTTGACAAATTCACGGGTTTTCACTGCATCCAGCTGAAATGCATCCAGAACGATGAGTTCGCTGGCCTTAAGTTTTCCTGACAGTGCCATCCTGAGGCCAAGGCGCATCACTTTTTTCGGCAGCTTGTACGCGTACGAACGCTGCTGAGGGCCAAATATCACACCACCACCATTTCTCAGCGGTGATTTGATGCTGCCCGGGCGTGCATTCCCGGTACCTTTCTGGCGAAACAGCTTCCGGGTGCTCCCCTTCACTTCTCCCCGGCTTTTTACTGAAGCGGTGCCGGCTCTCCGCTTGGCCAGTTGCATTTTCACAATATCATGAAGCACACTGGTCTTAACTTCAACATTGAAGACCGCATCCGACACTTCCAGGTCAGATACCTTATCCCCATTTGTATTTCGCACATCAACGACAGCCATAATTTCCTCGCCATCCATCCGTAAACCGCTGCATTCGATCGGCGGTCTGCGTATCAGGATTTCTTTTTCTTCTTAATTTCGACGTACCCCTTGTTGGCTCCCGGTACGGCGCCCTTAACGAGAATGACATGATCTTCGGGTCTTACGGCAACCACCTCAAGGTTCTGAACCGTCTTGCGATCCCCGCCGTACTGTCCGGGAAGCCGTTTCCCCTTCATGACGCGCGCAGGATAGGCGCTGCACCCGATGGACCCCGGTGCGCGATGGTTCCGGCTACCGTGCGTTTCGGGACCACGCTGGAATCCGTGGCGTTTAACAGTACCTGAAAACCCGCGCCCCTTGCTCGTTCCGGTCACATCCACTTTTTCACCCACTTCGAACATGTCGACGGTAACCGCCTGTCCCAGTTCAAAGCCTGCCGCATCGTCAAGACGAAATTCCTTCACTTTGGCGTAGCACTTGTCACCACTCTTGGCAAAATGCCCCTGGAGCGGCTTTGTGACGCGCTTTTCCTTTTTTTCATCAAAGGCCAGCTGCAAGGCGGTGTAACCATCTACCGCATCCGTCTTGATCTGCGTTACCACGCAGGGGCCTGCCTGAACGACGGTAACCGGTACATTTTTTCCGTCGGCATCATAGACACTGGTCATGCCCAGTTTTTTTCCAATGATTCCTGTACTCATGCGTCTTTCCCCTGTCACCCGCTACAGTTTAATCTCAACATCAACCCCTGGCGAAAGGTCGAGCTTCATCAGGGCATCCACGGTCTGCTGCGTGGGTTCCATAATATCCAGCAACCGTTTGTGTGTACGGATTTCAAATTGCTCACGGGATTTTTTATTCACATGCGGTGACCGCAGCACACAAAATTTATTGGTCCGTGTCGGCAGCGGAACCGGCCCGACCACCTTGGCGCCTGTTTTTTTGGCCGTATCCACGATATCCAGCGCAGACTGATCCAGCAATTTGTGATCATATGCACGCAGGCGGATTCGAATCTTGGTATTCATCATCATAATGGTGTACCTAACCCTTTACTTGTTCTACATTTCTACCGTCAACCGCGGTTTTCCATACCATCGGCTAAAAAACCGATGCGGCGTCTGACCCGTTTCTCCAGCCTGGGGGTTGCAGCCGCCTGGCTGGTCATCTTCCGGACAGACACCGCCATGTCAGCCCCGGTTTCAAGGATCCATCACACCCTGACCTCAAATTCCCGTCATTCTCGGTTGCGAGCGGGATCATCGGGATGGCACCCGGAGCCGTGCATTCACCATATTACCAGCGGTAATGGGCAAACGCCTTGTTCGCTTCGGCCATCTTGTGGGTATCTTCACGCTTTTTCACAGCGCCGCCCCGTTCATTGGCCGCATCAAGCAGTTCGGCAGCCAGCTTGCTTGCCATGCCTTTTTCATTCCGGTTCCGGGCGTAGTTGATCAGCCAGCGGATGGCCAGTGCGGTCCGGCGACTGTGACGAATCTCCGTCGGCACCTGATAGGTGGAACCGCCCACCCGGCGGGACTTGACTTCAATCGCTGGCATGGCATTATTCATCGCCTTTTCAAAGACGTCGACAGGAGGCTGGCCTGACTTTGCCTCAATCATGTCAAACGCAGAATAGAGCACGCGCTCTGCTGTACTCTTTTTTCCATCCTTCATAATGCTCTTGATAAACCGGGCCACAAGCTTGTTACCATACTTTGAATCCGGAATAACAATCCGTTGAGGAACTTCTCTTCTTCTTGGCATTGTTTACTCACCATTTCATTCATTAAAAACTGCAACGCCCGGCACAGCGGGGGATGACAGCCTGTTACTTGGGACGGCGTGTGCCATACTTCGAGCGTCCCTGTCGACGGTCTTCGACCCCCAGTGTATCCAGCGTACCGCGGACAATGGTATACCGTACACCCGGCAAGTCCTTCACACGACCGCCACGTACCAGAACAACCGAGTGCTCCTGAAGGTTATGACCCATCCCCGGGATATAGGCCGTCACTTCAACACCGGTTGTCAACCGTACACGGGCAACTTTCCGGAGCGCCGAATTCGGCTTCTTCGGCGTTGAGGTGTAAACACGTGTACACACCCCCCTTTTCTGCGGCCCGCCCTTGAGGGCCGGCGTTGAATTCTTCTTGACCGCCCGCTTGCGGCCAAAGCGCACAAGTTGATTAATCGTTGGCATTTTTCGTCCAAACTCCTTTTAAATAGCGTCCACTAGCCCGACAAAATGCGGCATTATAAACCCAAGCCAATTACGTGTCAATATATTTTAAAACGTCCTTAGTCGAGTCCATCCGGAATCGGTTCTATCGCCTCGACATCGGCCTGTATTCCAACCTGATGATACTGCCGGATACCGGTACCTGCCGGTATCAGCCGCCCCATGATCACGTTTTCCTTCAACCCGCGCAGTGTATCGATATCACCACGGATACTCGCATCAGTCAGCACCTTGGTGGTCTCCTGAAAGGATGCTGCGGAAATAAAACTATCCGTGGCCAGCGATGCTTTCGTGATCCCGAGGATCAGCGGTTCACCGGTTGCCGGTCTTCCGCCTTCAGCCACCACCTTGCGGTTGACTTCTGCAAAATGGAGTTTATCCACCTGTTCTTCTACAATCAGATCCGTGTCACCCACATCTGTGATTTTCACCCGGCGCATCATCTGGCGCACAATCACTTCGATGTGCTTGTCGTTGATGCGGACCCCCTGCAGGCGATACACTTCCTGAACCTCATCCACCAGATAGCTGGCCAGTGCGATATCACCTTTAATATTTAAAATATCCTGCGGGTTTGCACTCCCGGCAACCAGCTGATCCCCGGCCTTGACATAATCCCCTTCATACACATTCAGATGCTTGCCCCGGGGAATCAGGTATTCTTTCTTGTCTCCCTGCTCATCCACTGGATGGATAACCACCCGCTGCTTGCCTTTGGTCCCTTTGGAGATGGAGACATATCCGTCAATCTCACTCAACACCGACGTCACCTTAGGTTTGCGCACCTCGAACAGTTCTGCAACCCGCGGAAGCCCGCCGGTGATGTCCTTGGTCTTGGTGGTCGCCCGTGGCAGACGGGCAATGGCATCACCGGCCTGGACCGAATCATGCTCTTCAACCATGAGGACCGCTTCCACCGGCAGATGATACCGAGCCGGTGCAGAAGAATCCGGCAGGGTCGCGGTCCGATTGGATGCGTCCTTGATTGAAATCCGCGGCCGGACATCACCGACTTTGGACTCGATGATGGCGCGGCTGGCCTTGCCCGTGACCGGGTCGATCTTTTCCTGCATGGTTTTTCCGGCAACAATGTCGCCGTATTTGATGGTACCCGAGACTTCTGTAATAATCGGTGTGGTAAACGGATCCCATACGCAGAGAAGCTCTCCGACAGATACACGCGCGCCGTCTTCGACCAGCAGATGCGAACCGTAAATCACCTGGCAGCGTTCACGTTCCCTGCCGGTTTCACTGAGAATGGCAAACTCACCGCCGCGGCGGTTCATGACGATCCGCTCGCCTTCCTTGTTGATGATGGTGTGCAGGTCATCCAGATACTTGATGGTCCCTTCCACGCGGGCCTTGATATCCGCCTGCTCGACCCGCCGGCTGGCCGTACCGCCGATATGGAAGGTCCGCATGGTCAACTGGGTTCCTGGCTCGCCAATGGACTGCGCAGCGAGAATCCCCACCGCCTGGCCGACCTCTACGCGCTTTCCGTGCGCCAGGTCCCGGCCGTAGCAGCGGGCGCAGACACCCACTTTTGCATTACACGTCAACACCGACCGAATCCGAAGGCTGGTGATACCGGATTCTTCGATCTTTGCCAGGTTTTTTTCGTCAATTTCCACATTGGGAAGAATGATCGGCTCATCGGTAAACGGGTCATATACGGTTTCCAGTGTATACCGGCCGAGCACCCGTTCTCCAAGCTGCTGAATCACTTCCCCGCCCTCGGTCAGCGCTTCCACCTCGATGCCCAGGGTGGTGCCGCAGTCCTGCTCCGATACCACACAATCCTGGGCAACATCGGCAAGACGGCGGGTCAGGTAACCGGAGTTGGCGGTCTTGAGCGCCGTATCTGCCAGTCCTTTACGGGCCCCGTGGGTGGAGACGAAATACTGGAGAACCGTGAGTCCTTCACGGAAGTTGGCGGTAATCGGCTCTTCGATAATCTCACCAGAAGGTTTGGCCATCAAGCCGCGCATCCCGGCCAGCTGACGCATCTGGTCCTTACTTCCCCTGGCCCCAGAGTCTGCCATCATAAAAATCGCGTTGATGGAATCCCGGAGCTGAACCGGCCGGTCCGCGTCGACATCGGCTTCGTTAAGCATCGGCGGATTTTCCATCCCCTTCATCATTTCAGTGGCAATGTCATCTGTTGACTTGGCCCAGATATCGATCACCTTGTTGTATTTTTCCCCCTGGGTAATCAGGCCTTCCACATACTGGCGACCGATTTCAGACACCTTCTGACGGGCAGATGCGACAATATCCCATTTTGTTTCCGGAATGATCATATCATCAATACAAATGGACAAACCGCCCCGGGTCGAATACAGGTAACCGAGATCTTTCAGGCGGTCGGCCAGGATCACCGTGGATTTCGGGCCGAGTTCACGATAGGCATAGTCAACCAGCTTACGAAGCGCACCCTTGTCCATCACCTGATTAACGAGTTTGAACGGGATCTCATTTCTTGTCTCAACCACCCGGAAAATATGATATTTTCCCCTGATTTTCAGGATCGAACTCAGTCGGTTGGGGGCAATAGCCAGCAGGGCCTCCGCATCCATTTCACTGAAACCGAACACGGCGCGGAGTTCATTCTTTTTCAGCCAGCCGATGGCGCCGGCCATCGCCTTGTCATCAGACACAGCGTATTTTTCGACAGCCGATTTGAAGCTCATCCCCTTTTTAAGGTCCGCATACACCTGTTCCGCATCCGCACGGGTATCGACCGTGATATGCTCGAAATTGGAGAGGGTCTCAGAGGGAATGATCTCCCACAGCAGAATGCGGCCGATGGTGGTTTCCACCAGCTCACCCTCGATACGGACATAGACCTGACTGTGCAGGGAAACTTCATTGGCGTCAAACGCGATACGGGCCTCGGCACAGCTGGAAAACCGGCGGCGTTCCGGTTCCGGTGTGTCCAGTGACCGGGTCATGTAGTAAATGCCAAGAACGATATCCTGTGTCGGTACAATAATTGGCTGGCCATTGGCCGGTGACAGGATATTGTTACTGGCCAGCATGAGCACCCGGGCTTCGATCTGAGCCTCAATGGAAAGGGGCAGATGGACCGCCATCTGGTCACCGTCAAAGTCCGCGTTAAATGCCGTACAGACCAGGGGATGCAGCTGGATCGCCTTTCCCTCGATCAAGAGCGGTTCAAACGCCTGAATCCCCAGCCGGTGAAGGGTCGGCGCACGGTTCAGAAGCACCGGATATTCGCGTACCACCTGATCCAAGGCATCCCAGACCTCGGGGGTTTCCCGCTCGACCATTTTCTTGGCGCTTTTTACTGTGGAGACAAACCCGTTCTGCTCCAGATTATGGTAGATGAACGGTTTGAACAGCTCAAGGGCCATTTTTTTCGGAATCCCGCACTGATGAAGGCGCAAATTCGGACCGACGGTAATAACGGTACGACCGGAATAATCCACACGTTTACCAAGGAGATTCTGCCGGAAACGCCCCTGCTTGCCTTTCAGAGAGTCACTCAGCGACTTGAGCGGCCGCTTGTTGGTACCCGTCACCACCCGGCCATGGCGGCCATTGTCAAAGAGCACATCCACGGCTTCCTGGAGCATCCGTTTTTCGTTGCGGACAATGATATCCGGGGCTTTCAGGTCGACCAACCGTTTCAGACGGTTGTTCCGGTTAATCACCCGGCGGTAGAGGTCGTTGAGGTCAGATGTGGCAAAACGGCCGCCTTCCAGCGGTACCAGGGGCCGAAGATCCGGCGGCAGTACCGGGACCGTGCTCATAATCATCCAGACCGGATCCACCGGCGAATTTCTGAAGGCGTCAACGATCTTCAGGCGTTTTGCCAGCTTCTGACGTTTTGCCGTGGAATTGGTTTTCTGAAGCTCTTCCCGGAGCTCCACGTAGATGGCTTCCAGATCCAGCTCTTCAAGAAGTACCTGGATGGCTTCGGCGCCAATACCCGCAGTGAAGGTGGGGCCATAGAGTTCCAGGGCATCGTGATATTTTTCATCTGACAGCAGCTGATATTTTGACAGCCCGGTTTCTTTTGGATCCATGACAATATAACTGTCAAAATAGAGCACCCGTTCGAGATTCTTCAGGGTAAGGTCGAGAAGGTTGCCAATCTTGCTTGGAAGACTCTTCAAAAACCAGATGTGGGAAACCGGAGAAGCCAGTTCTATATGTGCCAGCCTTTCGCGCCGCACCTTTGACTGAATCACCTCCACACCGCATTTTTCACACACGACACCGCGGTGTTTCATACGCTTATACTTACCGCAGTTACACTCATAGTCCTTTGTGGGACCGAATATCTTTGCGCAGAACAGACCATCGCGTTCCGGCTTGAACGTCCGGTAATTGATGGTTTCAGGCTTGGTAATCTCACCATGGGACCAGGTCCGGATCTGCTCTGAGGATGCCAGTGCAATCTGCACACCGGCGTATTTTTTCGGATCAATCGGTTTGGCAAAAAAATCGTATAAGGTTTCCAACATGTTCTCCTTATTGATCGCCTTCAATGAGGTTGACATCCAAGCCCAGGGCCTGCAGTTCCTTGGTCAGTACTTTGAAAGATTCAGGCAGCCCGGGTTCCAGAACGTTCTGTCCCTTCACGATCTTTTCATACATTCGGGTACGACCAGCCATGTCATCCGACTTCACGGTAATGAACTCCTGCAGGGCATAAGCGGCCCCATAGGCTTCCATAGCCCAAACCTCCATCTCGCCGAGACGCTGGCCGCCGAACTGGGCCTTACCGCCGAGCGGCTGCTGGGTCACCAGTGAGTAGGGACCGATGGAACGGGCATGCAGTTTGTCGTCCACCAGGTGGTGAAGCTTGAGGACGTACATGGTCCCCACAGTGATCCTGCCGTCAAACGGCTCGCCGGTACGACCGTCATACAAGACGGCCTGACCGGTCCTGGACACGCCGGCATAGGCAAGGAGAGACTTGATATAATCTTCCCTGGCACCGTCAAATACCGGTGTGGCCATGTGAACGCCATTGCGGTAGAATCCGGCAAAGGCAAACAGAGTTTCATCATCCCACCCGTCGATCATGGAGACCAGTTCTTTGTCGACCGTTTCTTCCGGATCCAGGGGAATGGTTTCCGTATACTGCGCGGCATAGTCATATTTGACTTCACCGCTGATGTCATTTTCAATCTTAATAACACGCGGGGTGGTGAAGATGCGTTTGAGTTTTTCCCGCAGCGCCTCGGCCTTCTGGTCGTCGATCATCTGCTGAATCTGCGTTCCCAGCGCCTTGGCAGCCCGACCCAGATGGATCTCGAGAATCTGGCCCACGTTCATACGGGAGGGCACCCCCAGCGGGTTCAGCACCATGTCCACCGGCGTACCGTCTTCAAAGTACGGCAGGTCTTCCACGGGCAGGATGCGGGAGACGACCCCTTTGTTTCCGTGACGGCCGGCCATTTTGTCACCCACGGACAAGATCCGCTTCATGGCCACATAAACCTTGATCATCTTGATCACGCCCGGTGGCAGGTCATCCCCTTTCTCAAACCGGGACACCTGATCTTCGAACTTACGGCGGCACTTGTCCACCTGATCACGATAGGCGTCGATGATTTCATCCACCTTGCGGGTAAGCTCAGGATCCTTCAGCACCAGGCCTTCCAAATGCCCGACCGGTGAAGCATCGATGCGTTCAGCTGTGAGGGTCTCCCCTTCTTCCAGGAGCTGCTTGCGGCCCTTTTTCAACGGCGCCGCGCAGGGCTGGCCCACAAGCAGATTCTTCAGCTGATCTTTGGCCGTCTCGTCAATAATCCGAATCTCATCATCGCGGGTCTGTTCCATGGCGATGATCTCAAGGTCTTCGATGTAGCGGGTCCGGTCGTCCTTATCGACCCCCTTGCGGGAAAAGACCTTCACATCAACGACCACGCCTTCAACACCGGGCGGCACCCGGAGGGATGTATCTTTCACATCACCGGCTTTTTCCCCGAAGATGGCCCGAAGCAGTTTTTCTTCCGGTGACAGCTGGGTTTCACTCTTCGGTGTAATCTTACCCACGAGAATATCACTGGGCCGTACATCCGCACCCAGCCGGATAATACCGCTGTCATCCAGATCTTTTAACGCTTCCTCGCCCACATTGGGGATATCCCGTGTAATCTCTTCTTTCCCGAGCTTGGTGTCCCTAGCAACCACCTCAAACTCTTCGATATGGATCGAGGTGTAGACCCCGTCCTGAACCAGCCGCTCACTGACCAGGATGGAGTCCTCAAAGTTGTACCCCCCCCAGGGCATGAAGGCGACCGTCACATTTTTTCCCAAGGCCAATTCACCTTTTTCCGTGGACGGGCCATCCGCGATGACTTCGCCGGCCTTCACGTGCTGGCCTTTTTGAACAATGGGCCGGTGGTTGAAGCAGGTATTCTGGTTTGACCGGGTAAACTTCGACAGGGCGTGCACGCTCACCGGATGATCCATGGTGTTGTGCTTGATCACGATCCGGGAAGCATCGACAAACACCACTTCCCCGTCTGCCTGCGCCACAATAGCCACACCCGAATCCCGGGCCACCACCGCTTCCACACCCGTACCGACCAGCGGCGCCTGTGCCTGAATCAGCGGAACCGCCTGCCGCTGCATGTTCGAGCCCATGAGTGCGCGGTTGGCATCATCGTTTTCAAGAAAGGGAATCAGAGAGGCAGACACACTCACCAGCTGATTCGGCGAAATATCCATCAGCTCCACATCTTCCCGGCGCACCATTTCGGATTCACCGGCCACACGGCAGGCTACATCCGGGCGGATAAAGGCATTGTTATCATTGAGCGGCGCATTGGCCTGGGCAATGGGATGCTCCTTTTCCTCAAACGCGCTGAGCATGCGAATTTCAGAGGTAACCGACGCATCAGATACCACCCGGTATGGGGTTTCAATAAAGCCAAAGTCATTCACCCGGGCATAGGTGCACAGCGAAACGATGAGCCCAATGTTCGGGCCTTCCGGTGTTTCGATGGGGCAGATCCGTCCATAATGCGAAGGATGGACGTCACGGACCTCAAACCCGGCGCGTTCACGGGTCAAGCCGCCCGGTCCCAGTGCGCTCAAACGCCGTTTGTGGGTGGTCTCTGACAGCGGGTTGGTCTGGTCCATGAACTGGGACAGCTGACTGGTGCCGAAAAATTCCTTGACCACGGCGGAAACCGGCTTGGGATTGACCAGATCATTGGGCATGAGTGAATCGACCTCATGCATGCTCATCCGTTCTTTAATCGCACGCTCCATGCGCACCAGACCGATCCGGTACTGATTTTCCAGCAGTTCCCCCACGGCACGGACCCGCCGGTTGCCCAAATGGTCGATATCATCCACAACACCCTGGGTATCTCTGAGCTCCACCAGGGTCCGGGTTGTCAGCAGAATATCTTCTTTCCGGAGGGTCCGTACGTCGATTTCCGTTGAGATGCCCAGACGGTGGTTCAGCTTGAGCCGTCCGACACCGGACAGATCATAATAGGCCGGTTTGAAAAACAGGTGATCGACAAATTCCTGCGCCACTTCCGGTGTCGCCGGGTTACCGGGCCGGAGCCGGCGGTATATTTCGATGAGCGCTTCTTCCCGGGAATCCACCTTGTCAACGGCCAGCGTTTTTCGGATAGAATCGGAGCTGAACGCACCTTCGACAAACAGAATATCAAATTTTTCAATACCGGCAGCATTGATCCGGTCCAGGCAGTCCTGATCGATAAGACTGCCTGCCTTGGCCAGAACCTCACCGGTGGATTCGTCCCGGATGGTGGTGGCAAAAGCGCGTTCTTCCAGGTCTTCCACTGCAATGGGAATCTCCCGGATCCCGGATGTCTTGAGCTGACGAATGGCCCGTTTGGTGAATAACCGTGTTTTTTTAACAATGATCTCAGAGGTTTCCGGATCTACAACATCAAAACTGGCGCGCTGACCTTTCAGGTGCTCCTCATTGAACACCTTGAAATAATTCATGTCATGTACATGAATGGTTTCTTTCTGATAGAAATAGGACAAGAGATCTTCAGTGGTGTAACCGAACGCCTTGAACAAAATGGTAATGGGAAACTTGCGTCGCCGGTCGATACGAATATAAACCGTATCCTTCGGGTCAATTTCAAGATCAATCCAGGAACCGCGCACAGGGATCACCCGGGCGCTGTAAATCAACTTTCCACTCGAATGCGTTTTCCCCTTGTCATGGTCAAAAAAAACGCCGGATGACCGGTGCAGCTGGCTGACCACAACGCGCTCGGTTCCGTTGATAATAAAAGTCCCTTTGGGCGTCATTCGCGGGATGGTGCCGAAATAGATTTCCTGTTCCTTGATATCCCGAATACTCTTGGTGACGTCGGCATCCTTGTCCACATCGAAAACCACCAGACGGACCCGGATATGAACGGAAATCTCGTAGGTCATGCCCCGGTGAATACACTCTTCCATGGAGTGTTTGACTTCACCGAAACTGTAGGAAACAAACTCGAGCGACGCGCTTCCTGTAAAATCGGTAATGGGGAATACGGAATTAAATACAGCCTGTAAGCCTATGTCCCTGCGTCTGTCAGGCGGGGTGGATTCCTGCAGGAAACGATCGTAGGAATCCCGTTGCATGCCAATCAGATTCGGCATGTCAATAATTTTGCGTTTTTCTCCGAAATTCTTCCTGATTCGCTTTAATGCCAGAGGGCTTTCGGACATAGTCTCTCCCATATAAGTTATCGCGGACGCGCACGACTCCCCTCTCGATTCGGGAGTCGGCCCGACCGCGTTAATATCATCAGAATGAAGAAAAGACGATACAGTGTGCCGGCCTCAATGCCGGCACAAAACGCACTACTTCAGCGCTACAGATGCGCCTGCTTCTTCCAGCTGAGCCTTGATTTTTTCAGCTTCTTCCTTGGCGATACCTTCTTTCACGGGGTTCGGCGCTTCGTCAACCAGGGCTTTGGCTTCTTTCAGACCCAGACCGGTGATGGCGCGGACTTCCTTAATCACGTTGATCTTCTTATCTCCGGCAGCTTCAAGAATAACGTCAAATTCCGTCTTTTCCTCAGCAGCCGGTGCTGCATCGCCACCACCCATGGGCATACCAGCCATCATGGCAACCGGTGCAGCAGCGGATACACCGAATTTTTCTTCGAGTTCCTTGACCAGTTCAGACAGCTCGAGAACGGTCATGTTCGCAATAAACTCAATTACATCTTCTTTAGTAATATCAGCCATTTAATCCTCCAAAAACACATTATGATATGCGGGTTTTCAATACCACTTACAAAAAATGAATGCATTCGATCAGGCCGCTTCTTTCTGATCCTTGATCGCCTGAAGTACGTTGACCATCTGTCTCGGTGCATCGCTGAGCGCAGTCACCAGCGCTCTCGGCACGCCGTTCATTGCCGACAGCACCTGAGCAAGGAGTACCTCGCGGCTCGGCAGCTTGCTCAGCGCTTCGATCTCTTTTACATCAAGGGATTTACCCTCAAGGACACCCGCCTTGATGTCCAGATGATCGTAGTCTGAAGCAAATTTGCTGATGACTTTTGCCAGCGCTACCGGATCGTCGTAGCTCAACGCGATCGCTGTCGGACCCGTAAAGACGTCCTGCATCGCTGCGGCGTCAGTACCTTGTGAAGCCAGTTTCAGAAGCGTATTCTTCACAACCTGATACTCGACACCCGCCTCTCGCAGTTCCCGACGCATCTGGTTCAGCTTCTCAACATCAAGCCCCTTGTAGTCAGTCGCAACAGTAATGCTTGCGCGAGACAAACGTTCATGCAAATCCTGAACAAGTTGTTGTTTCTCAGTACGGTTCAAATGAAAACACCCCCTTCCACGTTCTAATAACGGAGGCCCAGCATTTCACAATGCGTTGCCTCGGCAGGCTGATCACTCAATTAAACCCGGTGGCAACGGGTGCCTGCTGTCTATGACAATGACCCGAAAAGCGGTTCACCCACGGATCAACGCGTGCAAACACAGTCGCGTATCTACCGGTTTGCACACGGAACTGCTGAAATACAGTTTGTAATAAGAATCGGCTATCCGTCTATTTCTTCAATAAGCGAGCGAATGCCGTATCGACACGAAGTCCGGGGCCCATGGTTGAAGAGACGGCGATTCCTTTCAGGTACGTCCCCTTACTTGCCGAGGGTTTCAATCTCTGAACTGTCTCAAGGAAGGCATTGATGTTTTCAACCAGTTTCTGCGTACCAAAGGAGACCTTACCGACCGGCACATGAACGATTCCGTTTTTTTCCACACGGAAATCGATCTTACCCGCTTTCAACTCATTGACAGCTTTTGCCACATCAAAGGTAACCGTACCGGTTTTCGCATTGGGCATGAGGCCACGCGGACCGAGCATTTTACCGATTTTACCAACGGTGCCCATCATATCGGGCGTGGCAATGGCCTTATCAAAATCAAACCAGCCGCCCTTGATCTTTTCAACCAAATCATCGTTACCCACAAATTCAGCACCAGCATCCTGCGCTTCTTTTTCTTTTTCGCCTTTTGCAAACACAAGGACACGGACCTCTTTACCCAAGCCGTTGGGAAGCACAACCGTACCGCGAACCATCTGATCCGCATGCCGCGGGTCAACACCCAGGCGGACCGCGACATCGACAGTTTCATCAAACTTAGCAAATGATGACGACAGTACCATATCAATGGCTTCTTCCAGCTCATAGCGCTTTTCCCGGTCAATCCGGCCCTGCGCCTCTAAATACTTTTTCCCCCGTTTCGGCATTTTAACCCACTCGCTCCTTATATGTTAAACGACCTCAATGCCCATGCTTCTGGCAGTTCCCGAGATGATCTTCACAGCTGCTTCCAGATCGTTCGAGTTCAGGTCCGGTTTCTTCAGTTCGGCAATCTCTTCAACCTGTGCACGGGTCACCTTGCCGACCTTTTCGCGCTTCGGATCATGAGCACCTGATTCGATCTTGGCCGCTTTTTTCAAAAGAACCGCTGCCGGCGGAGTTTTGGTAACAAATGTAAACGTACGATCCTGATAAACGGTAATCACAACAGGAATGATCATACCCGCGTCATTCTGCGTACGGGCATTGAACGCCTTGCAAAAATCCATGATGTTCACGCCGTGCTGACCCAATGCCGGACCAATCGGAGGCGACGGATTCGCTTTACCAGCTGCGACCTGCAGTTTTATCATTGCCATTACTTTTTTTGCCATCAGTCTAACGCTCCTGATCCTTATCCTATAATTTAGTAACCTGAACGAACTCAAGCTCCACAGGTGTGGGACGGCCGAAGATACTCACCAGTACCTTGATTTTCCCTTTCTCCGGGCTCACCTCTTCAACAGTTCCGTTGAAATTGGTGAACGGGCCGTCTATCACGCGAACTTCATCACCGGTCTCAAAAAAGTATTTCGGCTGCGGTTTCTGTTTCCCCTCTTCCATCCGGTTGAGAATCCGGTTCGCCTCTTCTTCCGTTATGGGTGTCGGGCGGTTTCCGCCCCCAAGAAATCCGGTCACCTTGGCGGTATTGGTCACAATATGCCAGGTCTCATCGTCCAGATGCAGATTCACCAGGATATAGCCCGGATAGAACTTCCGGGAAGATTCTTTTTTCTTCCCTTTTACCAACTCGACCACCTGCTCGGTCGGCACCAGTACTTCACCGAATTTTTCCGGATGCGGAGAGTTACGGATCCGATCTTCCAAACTGATCTTCACCTTGGATTCAAAACCGGAATAGACGTGGACCACATACCATTTTCGTGACATGCCCGCCCCCTAGTTAGATGAACAACTGCATCGCCCACGACAGACACACGTCGACCGCGCCTAAAAAAGCCGACAGCAGCATCACCAGTATAATGACCACAACCGTTGATCCAACCGTCTGTTTCCGAGTGGGCCAGACCACCTTTCCCAGCTCGATCTTCACTTCGCGCAGAAATTCAACCCATTGCGCGATCTTTCCGTCACCTTCAAAAATCGAGGTAGTAGCGGATGCAGCAGGCCTCGACGGCTGAATCGGTTTGCGTTTTTCAGACGGCGCCACAGGGTTCGAAACGACAGCCTCTGAATGGGATGTATCTGATGCTGCAGCATTACTGTCAGATAGAGGCGCCTTCTTCTTGCGTTTCTTTTCAGCCTCAGTTTTTTTCCGTTGCATTCGCGCCATAGTTTACCCAATCGCTAAACTAAAGTTGAGCCGACCGCAAAACGCAATCGGCTCAACTTATTATCTGTGGCAGGCCAGGAGGGAGTCGAACCCCCAACATCCGGATTTGGAGTCCGGCGCTCTGCCAATTGGAGCTACTGGCCTACGTCGTCAACTCCTGCCAATGAACTGATCAACGACCTACTTGGTTTCCCGGTGAACAACATGCTTACCGCAAAACCGGCAATACTTTTTAAATTCAAGCTTATCCGGCGTGGTCCGCTTGTTTTTGGTCGTGGTATAGTTGCGTCGCTTGCATGCTGTGCACGCAAGCGTGATATTGACCCTCACTTGCCGCCTCCCTATTCGATGATTTCACCGACAACACCGGCGCCGACGGTACGGCCGCCTTCACGGATAGCGAACCGGAGCTCTTTTTCCATGGCAATCGGTGCAATCAGTTCAGCTGTGATGGTGACGTTATCACCCGGCATGATCATCTCCACACCTTCCGGCAGATTCAGAACACCAGTAACGTCTGTGGTCCGGAAGAAAAACTGGGGACGATAACCGGTAAAGAACGGCGTATGACGCCCCCCCTCTTCCTTACTCAGTACATAGATTTCCGCTTTGAAGCTCTTGTGCGGGGTAATGCTGCCCGGTTTGGCAACGACCTGGCCGCGTTCAACTTCATCACGCTTGGTACCGCGGAGCAGAAGACCGACGTTGTCACCGGCCTGACCTTCATCCAGCAGCTTCCGAAACATCTCGACACCGGTGCATACGGTCTTGGCGGTTTCGCGGATACCGACGATCTCAACTTCTTCACCCACCTTGATGACACCGCGCTCGACACGTCCGGTAACGACGGTACCCCGACCGGAGATAGAGAACACGTCTTCAATGGGCATCAAAAAGGTCTTGTCAACGTCGCGCACCGGCTCCGGAATGTAGGAGTCGCAGGCATCCATGAGTTCAAAGATGCACTGGGCTTCCGGTGACGCGGGATCATCAGATTCCAGGGCCTTTAAGGCGCTGCCGCGGATGATCGGTGTATCTCCCGGATATTCATAGCTTTCCAGCAG
Source organism: Deltaproteobacteria bacterium (assembly GCA_002748835.1). Lineage (GTDB taxonomy): Bacteria > Desulfobacterota > Desulfobacteria > Desulfobacterales. The sequence goes on along the minus strand of PDTL01000026.1, from coordinate 52,666 downwards.
TTCGAGCAGCTCCATTTCAACGAGCTCAATCAGCTCTTCATCATCGACCATGTCACACTTGTTCAAAAAGACAACGATACGGGGAACACCCACCTGGCGGGCCAGAAGGATGTGTTCGCGCGTCTGGGGCATGGGGCCGTCATCAGCAGACACAACCAGAATGGAACCGTCCATCTGGGCTGCGCCGGTGATCATGTTCTTAATGTAGTCAGCATGACCAGGGCAATCCACATGGGCGTAATGTCGATTGTCAGTTTCATACTCGACGTGAGCGGTTGAGATGGTGATGCCGCGTTCACGTTCTTCCGGTGCCTTGTCAATCTTGTCAAACGCAACGAAATCACCGCGACCCTTCAGAGCGTTCTGCTTTGTGATCGCAGCAGTCAACGTGGTTTTACCGTGGTCGATATGCCCAATCGTACCAACGTTCACATGCGGCTTCGTTCGTTCGAACTTCTCTTTCGCCATCTCCTCATCCTCCTACCCTTATTGTTTTTTGATCGGTTTCAAAAAAAATTGCGAATGACACGGTCAATCGTTTTTCAGCGCTGCCAACACGTCTTCATTTCCGAAATGAATGGAGCCCACGATCAGAATCGAACTGATGAACCTCATCCTTACCAAGGATGCGCTCTACCGACTGAGCTACGTGGGCGTAGGGGTCATTTCGTGCGCTGCTTGATCCGCGATTCGCACAATCAGCATTCACTGGAGCGGGAGACGAGGTTCGAACTCGCGACTTTCAGCTTGGAAGGCTGAAGCTCTGCCAACTGAGCTACTCCCGCATCGCCAATATACACAGCCTAACATGTAGTCGCGTCGGCAGTTGCCTCCTACATGCAGCGCCTTATGACTGGTGGTGGGGGGAGGATTCGAACCTCCGAAGGCGTCGCCGGCAGATTTACAGTCTGCTCCCTTTGGCCACTCGGGAACCCCACCGCATTTTTTTTTGCTAATGGAGCCAACGAAGGGATTCGAACCCCCGACAAACTGATTACAAATCAGTGGCTCTACCAGCTGAGCTACGTTGGCATAATTTTTAAATAACATCAAAAAAAAAGCACATTGTCAACATATATTTGACGTCGCGCCCTCAAACGAGACTGCTGTATACCCCGATTCATCTTCCATTACAAGCATTTTTTTACCGCACGTCATTTTTTTTCATGCGTCCCTGCAAATCCAGCCTCAAGAAACACTTGACAGATCCTGCAACGCAAGCATACTCTCATCTTTAAACAGCGAAGGATAAGAGCGCATCTATCTAAATTTATTAGCTTTATTAACTTTTCAATCAAAGACACCAGAGATCGACATGCGTATTACCCGTATCTATTTATACCGTTTACCCGCACATCCGAATCAATCGACGCCCCTATGGCAGTGCTTGCTGCCATCCGCCATATTTTTCTTTATCATCCTCACTGGCTGCCTGCCCATCACACGCCTCCTTCAACCGCCGACAACGGCTCCGTCCTCGCCGACGTCTGCTGAAGCACCGCTCGACGCACCCATGCCGACTGAGCGACCAGATTATCTTCAACCGGCAGCCCCCATTCCCCCGACTGCCGCTCATTCTGAACCTGAACCGGTAAAGGATCCTGCACCCGAACCTGAACCATCCATCGACGACCTTCAGGCCCTCTGCGACCAGGCCATTGACCTCTGCCAGATCTCCCAGACCTACTGGCAAAACGGTGATGTGGACAGTGCGCTTCAGGTTCTTGACCAGGCCTATGCGGCCCTCCTGAAAACCACAGGAAAAAATTCGGAAGCCATTTCCCAGCAAAAAGAGGATCTGCGCTTCATGATTTCAAAACGAATCATGGAGATCTATGCCTCCCGCAACCTGGGCGCGAACGGCACGCATACCCCAATTCCACGGGTGATGAACGCGTTTGTAAAAGCGGAAATCAAGCGGTTCACCGGACCGAAGCGATCTTTTTTTGCGCAGTCTCTCAAACGGTCCGGGCAATTTCGTCCCTATATATTAAAGGAACTCAAGGCAGCCGGCCTGCCTGAAGAACTCGCGTGGCTGCCCCTGATCGAAAGCGGATTCAAAACAACGGCACTTTCCAAGGCACGGGCCCTCGGAATCTGGCAGTTTATTCCGTCCACCGGCTATAAATACGGACTCAAGCGGGATCTGCTGGTTGACGAACGTCTGGATCCCGAGAAGGCCACACGCGCCGCTATCGCCTACCTGAAAGAACTCCACCAAATTTTTGGGGACTGGTTTACGGCGCTGGCAGCCTATAATTGCGGCGAAAATCGCGTTCTCCGTATCATCCGTTCCCAGAACATCAATTACTTAGACGGATTCTGGGACCTCTATTCCCGTCTGCCACGGGAAACCGCCCAGTATGTCCCGAAGTTCATCGCCACCCTTCACATTGTCTCCGATCTTGGTGCATACGGTTTTTCCGAAATTCAGCCAGACACACCCTGGTCCTTTGACAACGTCACTGTAAACAGACAGGTGCACCTCAACGGTATTGCGTCTGCGCTGCACACGGACCTGCGCACCCTCAAGAACCTGAACCCGGAATTACGCTATGATATTCTTCCGGACGCGGAATACCGGCTCCGCGTTCCCACTGGCACCAAAGCCACCCTGGAACAGGTCATTGCCGCGATTCCAACCTCCCGGCCACCACAAAAATCCTTTCGCTACCATCGGGTCAGATCCGGTGAAGCCCTCTCGACCATTGCCCGGAAGTACCGCGTCAGCGCCGCCTCGCTGGCACGCGCCAACAACATTACCCGGCGCAACCTGATCGTCGCCGGTCAGCTGCTGAAAATACCCGGACGCACAGCGGCCCACACGGCACACCCCATCCCCCCGAGACAAAACCCCAAAACCCATACGGTACGCAAAGGAGATTCCCTCTGGCAGCTCGCCAAGCAGTACCATACAACCGTCAGGCGGATACAGGAACTCAACAGTCTGCGCAGCTCCGCCCTGCGCGTTGGCCAGAAGCTCCGTATCCCCTCGGCAGACATCGACGCCCATACCCGCTATACGGTCAGACAGGGAGACAGTCCGTATTCCATTGCAAAAGCACACAACATCCCCCTCAAACGCCTGCTCAGACTTAACAACCTGTCCAAATCGAGCACGATTTATCCCGGCCAGGAACTCCATATCAAATAAAAAGGCAGGGCGACGCACATGCGTCACCCTGCCCCTGCCTTGATTACACGGCTAAACGGCGCAGGCCAGCCCGCGGCCCCACTTCAGATCAATCGTCAAATACTTCATCCGAGGTGACCCAGACGATCTGCATCTTGTTTACGATCATATACGGATTCAGTCGCCCTTCAAACATGGCTTCGTACATGACCAGAAACGGAGACTGCCCCTTTGTCAGCAGATCACTTACCCGGTCAATCCGCCGAGTTTCGCTGTTCAGATTCACATTTCCGGTGATGGTCGATCCATCGGTGGTTTTTACAACGATCCGTCGACTTTCCTTTGCTAACTTCATCGCTTCTCCCTGGCGGTTCCAGCCATTATGAAAATCGGTTACCTGTCTAGCAGATATTCCCCCTGTTCATATCCGATCCAGCGCGCAAACGCCTGGCCTGTGTTTTGTTTTGTATCTAAGCTATGTACCATCAAACAGCAACCAAAAACAACCTGAAAATACCTTTCCGCACTGACCCGGAATCGATTCCCACTTGTTTTTTTTCAGGGTCTCTGTTAAGTAACTCCCGTATTCTTGCCCCCGTAGCTCAGTGGATAGAGCATAGGATTCCTAATCCTTGTGCGCAGGTTCGATTCCTGCCGGGGGCACCACTGCTGAAAGTATAGATAATGCATAAACGCCCCGAACTGCTGGCGCCTGCCGGCAATATGGAAAAACTCCAGATTGCTGTCCATTACGGTGCGGATGCTGTCTACCTCGGAGGAACCGATTTCTCCCTGCGAAATTATTCCGGCAATTTCAGCCTTGACCAGATCGAAACCGCCGTTTCCTATGCACATGATCGAGGCGTTTTTGTCTATGTGGCCTGCAATATTTACGCGCGGGAATCAGATCTCGCGGGCATTTCAGATTATCTTGCCGCACTGGCCGACATCGGTCCCGATGCGCTGATTGTCGCGGATCCCGGCATCATTCTGGAGGCACAGCGCATTGCCCCCCACATCCCCCTCCACCTGAGCACCCAAGCCAATACCACAAACAGGCGGGCCATCCAGTTCTGGCAGAACGCCGGGATTTCACGCATCAATGCGGCCCGGGAGTTATCACTAGCCGAAATTACCGACTGTGTCCGTCAGTCGGATATTGACGTGGAAGTGTTTGTCCATGGCGCCGCGTGCATGGCCTATTCGGGTCGCTGCCTGCTCAGCAGCTTCATGGCCGGCCGCGACGGAAACCGCGGCATGTGCGCCCATCCCTGCCGCTGGCAATACTACCTAGTGGAATCGCAGCGGCCCGGAGAATATATACCTGTCACCGAAGATAACCGAGGTCTTTACCTGTTCAACACCCGTGACATCTGCATGATTGCCCATATCCCGGAGCTGGTTCGTACAGGGGTTCGCGCCCTGAAAATCGAAGGGCGGATGAAAGGGATCAATTACCTGGCTTCCGCCGTCAAAGTTTACAGAGAAGCCCTTGACCGTTACCAGGCGGCCCCAGACACGTATCAGACCGATCCCGCCTGGATCGAAGAACTCAGCCATGTGCAGCACCGACTTTACAGTACGGGCTTCTACTACAACGAAACAGAGGCTGTTGACGCCAATATCGAAAACAAAAAACCCAATTCTGTGCTGACCTTTCTCGGAAAAGTGATCACCCCCCTCGCAGACAACCAGGCCCGGGTCCAGGTGCGCAACAAAATCTCTCCTGGCATGGCGGTCAACATCCTCGGCGTTGACGGGCCATCCCGCACCGACCGGGTCGAGCAACTCCTCTCGGATGACGGAACCCCGGTTGAAGCAGCTCAGCCCAACACGTTTGCACGGATAAGGTTTCATTCGCCGGTATCTGAAAACGACCTCATCCGCACAGCTGCTGCCGGCAGTTGACGGGATAAGCTCGGCAATTTCGCCCCTTTTTCGACAGAACGCCGGCACGGCCCGGACTATCCGCCAAATTTTGTCTGAAACCGCAAGCTATATTTGACTTTCACCAAATCCTTTGATAAGATAGGTATGTTTTAGTTCCCGCAACTCATTCTTTTTGCATGCTTTCACTCAGCGGATTTCACCCTGACGCATTTGGATGCGCATTTCTTAGGAGGCCTCCCATGATTTTTGAAGATGACGAAACCTTGCGCATGTACATGGACGAATCCTTGGAGCACCTCGCAGATATCGAAACCGATCTGCTTGCCATTGAAGGTGCTGGCGCCAATATTGATGAAGACCTTGTGAACAATGTGTTCAGGGCCGCGCATTCCATCAAGGGCGGCGCCGGATTTATGGGTTTGACCACCATAAAGGATCTTGCGCATCATCTTGAAAATATTCTCGGGCTGATTCGCAGCCGCGAGCTGGTGCCGGGCCCTGAAATCATCAGCACCCTCTTAAACAGTTTTGACAAGCTTAGAGAACTGATCAACGCCATTGAGACAAGCAATGACATCGACATTGCCGCGTATGTCACATCCCTTGAGGCCCTCACGGTCCCCTCGGAATCAGACAAAGAAAGCGTCTCAACGCACGTGGACGTGATTCATCCGCCCACCGGAACTGTCTTTTCCGTGAAGCAGTTTGACCTTCAACAGGCGGTGAAGCAGGGGAAATTTGTCTATATCATTGAATATGATCTGATCGCCGACATCCACCAGAAAAATAAAACGCCCCTGGATGTCATTGCCGTCCTCCTCTCCAGCGGTATCATCATTGATGCCAGGGTCGACCTTGAGGCTGTCGGCACACTGGAGACCCCAGATCCTGTCAACATCCCGTTTCTTGTGGTATTCGCGTCGATCATTGAGCCGGATATGGCACATGCGCTCGTAGAATTAGACGAAAAGCAAATTTTCCAGATTGACACCGCGCGCTACGACATTCCCTCGCTGGAAGCGATCGAAGAGGCCACCAAGGATGAGATCCCGGAATCGGATACAACGCTGTCGGTTGAGGCAACAAAGGACATGCCGCCGGACGTGACGGACATCCCCGACCCGATCCTTCCGGATCCGGAACCCGACCTTCCGCCCGTGGCAGAAACGGGTGTTACAGCTGCGCCCTCTGCCCCGTTGTCACAGGCGAATGCTGCCAACCCAGCTCCCCAGAAAAACAAAGCAGACTGGATGGAAGCTGCCGTACTTCAAGACAGTAGGCCGTCCAAAAACCAGCAGACCTCCCTCCGGGTAAATGTGAATCTTCTGGACACCCTCATGAATCTGGCTGGCGAGCTGGTCCTCAGCCGAAATCAGCTCCTCCAGAGCCTGACATCAAACAATACACGCACCCTGGAAACCGCCAGCCAGCGTATCGACATGATCACTTCCGAGCTCCAGGAAGCGGTCATGTACACACGCATGCAGCCGATTTCAAATATTTTCAATAAATTTACCCGGGTGGTTAGAGATCTCGCCAGGAATCTGGGCAAGCAGGTCGATTTGTCCATGCAGGGTAAAGAGGTTGAGCTGGATAAAACCATTATTGAATCCATCAGCGACCCGCTGACCCACCTTGTCCGGAATGCCGTAGATCATGGCATTGAGCCTCCCCATGTCCGCAAGGCCATGGGGAAAGACCCGATCGGCCAAATCCGGCTGCGTGCGTTTCACCAGGCCGGTCAGGTTAATATTGAAATCACCGATGACGGTAAAGGGCTCAATGGTGACGAGCTGATGCAGTCCGCCCTTTCCAAAGGGCTGATCACCGAAAAAGAGGCGCGGCACCTTTCCGAACAAGATAAAATCGGTTTGATCTTTCTTCCTGGGTTTTCCACCGCCAAAGAGATTTCGGATGTTTCCGGCCGCGGTGTGGGGATGGATGTGGTGAAAACCAATCTAGATAACTTGGGTGGGATTGTCGAGCTGGATTCCAAAGTCGGCTCCGGGACCACGATCCATATCAAGCTCCCGCTCACCCTGGCCATCATCCCCAGTCAAATCATTAACGTGGGTCAGGAGCGATTTGCCATTCCCCAGGTGAACCTGAACGAACTGCTTCGCATTCCTGCGGCCCAAGTCAAGGATAAAATCGAAAAAGTTGGCGGTGCTGAAGTCGTAAGGCTTCGGGGAAATCTCCTGCCCCTGCTTAACCTGTCTGAAGTGCTCGGCATCGAGCGCACCTTTGTCCATCCCGAAACAGGCGACATTCTGCCTGACAGGCGAACCCGTATTGCAGACAGACGTTCCAAAAATGACGCGGATCCGGTTCCATCTGATGATGTAACCGCAAACCAGAATGAACGAAGCCTGCATGACCGGCGGTACCATGCCAGCAGTGCCATCAACATTGCCGTGGTTTCAGCCGGCACCTTCCGTTACGGCCTGGTTGTCGACGACCTGAACGATTCTGAAGAGATCGTTGTCAAGCCCTTGGGACGCCATCTCAAGGATTGCAAAGGCTACGCCGGTGCCACCATCATGGGAGACGGCAAAGTTGCCCTGATCCTGGATGTGGCCAACCTTGCCCAGATGGCGCAACTCACCACGGTCGAATCAGCCGAATCCAAACTGCGCAAGGCTAGAGAAGCCCGGGAAATTGAGGATGCCAGAAAAGACCGTGCTTCCTTGCTTCTGTTCCGCGTGGCTGAAAATGAACATTTTGCCGCCCTGCTCAATCTGGTGGAACGCATTGAGCGTATCAATTCCGCTGACATTGAAACACTTGGTGGTCGCAAAGTTGTTCAGTACAGGGGCGGCAGCCTTCCCCTCATCGACCTGAGCGAGGTCACCAATGTCAAGCCGCTTCCGGAAAAGGATCAACGAGATGTCATCGTCTTCACTGTAGCCGGCCGTGAAATTGGACTCATTGTCACACCGCCGGTGGATGCTGTTGAAGTGGCCCTTGAAATTGACGACTCAACGCTCAGGCAGACCGGTATCATGGGCTCTCTTATTGTGGGTGATCACACCACCCTGATGGTTGACATTTTCGACGTGGTGCGCACCGTTCATCCAGACTGGTTTACCGCTGAAACGCAAGCGGACCAGGATAACGGTGAAACCAAGGAATATACAATTCTTTTTGCGGAAGATTCTGCATTCTTCCGGAATCAAGTCAAAGGGTTCCTGGAAGAAGAAGGTTTTGCCGTTATTCCGGCTGCGGACGGGCAGGAAGCCTTGGAAATTCTCGAAGAGCAACCGGAGGCCATTGACATCGTTGTAACGGACCTTGAAATGCCGCGCATGGACGGATTTCAACTGACAAATAAAATCAAAAGCAACCCGAAATTCAACCACCTGTCAGTGATTGCTCTTACATCCCTGGCAGGCCAGGAAGATATTGATCGCGGACAGCGCGTAGGTATCGACGATTACCAGATCAAACTCGATCGTGAAAAACTCGTTGAATCGACCAAGCGTTACCTCGGCATCATCTGACTTTAAGTAAGGCAACCTGCTGCGGCGGTTTCATACTTCAAAGCACGCGTATACCGGAGGACTACACACATGCAGGAACAAAACACATCCGGATCACCTGTCATTGAACTGGCAACTTTTTATATTGGTGACGCCCTGTGCGGCCTGAACATCCTGAACATCCAGGAAATCAACAAACAGACGGAAGTCACCCTGGTCCCCCAGGCTCCCGACTATGTCCGAGGCGTACTGAACCTTCGCGGGCGTATTGTCACCATCATTGATCTAGGAAAAAAACTCGGACTTTCACCGGTTGAGGTGGATAAGGAAAGCCGAAATATCATTGTCAACTCGGATGATGAGCATATCGGGCTGTTAGTTGACAGGATCAGCGATGTCATGATTGCGCATGCCGATGGCATTGAGAACCCGCCCGCAAATATCGGCGGCGTCCAAGGCCGTTTTTTTAGCGGGGTGTATAAAACAAAAAACAGCCTAATCGGCATCCTGAATACGGAAGAAGTCCTTCAGGAATAATAGTGCCTGAAATGAACAGCTGACAGTAAGGCCGATCCCTTGCGTTCTATGCACGAAAGACGGTCACTGCAGAACGACACTTCAACAGAACCGTTTTCTGGCAACCCGGATTTCCTGATTCAATATGGCAAGAGACAGTTATGAGTAAGCTACGCGCCCTTGTGGTGGATGATACCATCGTTTATCGAAAAATTGTGTCAGATGTGCTTGCCGAATTCCCTGACATCGAAGTGGTCGGAACAGCGAACAACGGGAAAATAGCCCTGCATAAAATCAACACCCTGAAGCCCGACTTCATTACCCTGGATATTGAAATGCCGGAGATGAACGGGCTGGAAACCCTTGAAGCCGTGAACCGGGAGCATCCCCATATCGGTGTGATCATGGTCAGCACCCTGACCCACGACGGGAGCGATATGACCATCCGTGCGCTAGAGCTGGGCGCGTTTGATTTCATCCCCAAGCCCCAATCCGGAACCATGAGGGAAAACCTTCAGAGCATCAGAACGCTTCTGAATCCCATTGTCAAGGCGTTTACACGAAGACGTGCCATTGTCCGCCCCGGCTTTCGCCCCACCCCCCTCCCTGCGGCCAGACCGTCTGTCCCTTTCAGATACCCCCCGGAGCCGCCAGCGCCTAAAGCGGCATCGGCTCCTCCTGTCCCTCGGCCCACCCCCCCTGGATCATCGGAGATCGTTGCCATCGGTATTTCCACCGGCGGTCCCAACGCGCTGGCTCAACTCATTCCAGCGCTGCCAGATACCCTAAATGTGCCCATTCTCATTGTTCAGCACATGCCGCCGGTGTTTACACAGTCCCTGGCTAAAAGCCTTGACGCCAAATCCCGCCTCCGGGTCAAGGAGGCGGAAAACGGTGAAGCACTTACCGCCAATACCGTCTATATCGCGCCAGGTGGCAAACAGATGAAAGTCATTGCCGGCAATGACGGCCAGAACCGCCTCATAAGAATTACCGACGATCCACCCGAAAACAGCTGTAAACCATCTGCAGACTATCTGTTCAGATCTGTTTCGGAATATTACCTCGGACGGTCCACCGGCGTTATCATGACCGGTATGGGTAACGACGGCAGCAAAGGCCTCAAACAGATGAAACAAAGCGGCGCCTACATTATCGCGCAAGATGAAGCCACATGTACGGTTTTCGGTATGCCCAAAGAACCCATTGCATCGGGTATTGTTGACGCCGTTTGTCCGCTGACGTCGATTTCCGGTGAAATTGTCAAATCTGTCCGCAAACACCGATATAACGGACCGATCAACCTATAACTCCATACGGTGTTGCAATGATTAAAATCGCTCCTGATGAATTCAAGACACTATCGAAGTACATTCTGGATATATCAGGTATTTCCCTGCAGCCTGGAAAAGAGTATCTGATCGAGACACGGCTGGCATCAATACTGGAGAAAACCAAGGCTGCATCCTTCACCGAGCTGCACCGAAAAGCGGTCCAGGATCCGAAAAAGCAACTTGAAAAGGAAATCATCGACGCCATTTCAACCAATGAGACTTATTTTTTCAGGGACAACGCCCCTTTTGATCTGCTTCAGCATAAAATCCTGCCGGATCTCATCGACAATCGCATCCAGAAAAGCGGCCTCGGCCGGATGCCCGTCCCCCTCCGGATCTGGAGTGCGGCCTGTTCCACCGGCCAGGAAATCTATTCCATCGCCATGATCTTAAAGGAACTGTCCATTGTAGCACCCCAGTACAGGGTGAAACTCATGGGAACCGACATCTCCAATCAGGCCATCTCCAAAGCCAGTTACGCGCGCTACAATAAATTTGAAGTCTCCCGCGGCATGGACGAGAACCGGCGGCGCCGTTACTTTTATCAAGACGGGGATCACTGGAAACTGAATGATGAACTGCGCGCCATGGTCTCCTTTCGTCAGATTAACCTGATGAAGCCCTTGCTTGGGTTAGGCAAGTTCGATATCATTTTTTGCCGGAATGTGATGATCTACTTTACACCGGAAGCCCGTCAGACGCTGTACAAAAAACTATACGACCTACTGGAAGATGACGGCTATCTGGTCATCGGCGCAACGGAGTCACTGACCAATGACAGCAAATGGTTTGCCCCCCAACGCTACCTGCGTTCCACATTTTATCAGAAACAAAACGCGCCCCTTCCCGGAACACAGTCAAACCGAAGAACCATTTAGCGTCTCTGGCACCGCAGCCCAATGAAGCCGCGTTATCTAACAGCCGTCTTGTTTTTGTTCCTAGCTGTGGGAACCGGTCTCGGTGTCGCTTTTGTCCGCATGCTCATCGTCGACCTGCCGTCCATTCGGGCGCTGAAAGATTTCCGGCATCCGGCTGTTACCCGGATCTACACCTATGACCGGCAGCTTCTCAGAGAAATCTATGCGGAACGCCGGACCCCGGTTCCCTACCCAACCTTTCCCGCGCATCTGGTCAATGCTCTGATCGTAACCGAAGACAGGCAGTTCTGGGAGCACAGCGGAATCGACCTCAAAGGCATTCTGCGGGCCATTGCACGAGATATTCAGGCGGGCGCATTTGTGGAAGGTGCCAGCACGCTCACTCAGCAGCTGGCAAAAACCCTGTTTCTCACCCCAGAAAAATCACTCTCCCGAAAATTCAAGGAAATGTTTCTGGCCTTTCAACTGGAACGTCGCTACACAAAAAAAGAAATTCTGGAGCTCTACCTGAACCAGGTCTATCTGGGCAGCGGTGTTTACGGGGTGTCTGCTGCGGCGGAACGTTTTTTCGGCAAACCGGTCCATGCGCTGGACCTTCATGAATGCGCCCTTCTGGCCGGTCTCCCCAAAGCACCGTCTTATTATTCCCCTCTCGTTCACCCCGAAGCAGCCATCCGACGACGTAATATCGTCCTGACGCTCATGAGAAACCAGAAGATGATATCTGAAGCAGCTTATGACACCGCTGTCACCATTCCCTATATGCCGCCTGACCGGACGACGGTGTCTGAAGTACAGCCAGCCGCCTATTTTACGGATTATGTGCTGAGCACCCTGAAACCGTCTCTGGGTGACACCCTTTTGTACAAAGGGGGTCTTTCCATCCAAACCAGCCTTGACCTGAACTGTCAGAAGGTCGCGGAGGCAGCTGTTTTAAAAGGCGTTTCCCGCTTGAAACAGCGGATGGCATCCGCCGATCTGGAAACCGCCGGTGTCCAGGCAGCCCTGGTATCCATTGAGATTTCATCCGGCCGTATTTTGGCCCTGATCGGAGGACTGGACTATGCGCGCAGTCCCTATAACCGGGCGACACAGGCCCGGCGCCAGCCCGGTTCAGCATTCAAAACCTTTGTGTTTGCCTATGCCATTGAACAAGGCCTGTCCCAGATGGCCCCTGTGCTGGATGCGCCGGTCAGTTTTTCAATTCCGGGCAACAGCAATGACTGGCAGCCCCAGAATTATTCTCGCGATTATAAAGGTATAATCACCCTCAGAACAGCGCTGAGCCTGTCAAAAAATATCCCAGCTGTCCGGCTCATCGACCGCTACACTCCCGAAGCGATTATCGCCTTTTCCAAAAAATTAGGAATCACCGCTCGCCTGAAACCAACGCTCTCCCTGGCCTTGGGCACATCTGAAATGACCCTGATTGACCTCACACAGGCATACGGCGTCTTTCCCAATGGCGGCCAGCGGCTGAATCTCACCAGCGTGATCAGTATCCGGAAACCCGATCAAACCCAGATCATGCCGATACAAGCCTCCCCCCCTCACTCGGACGCATCATGGGCCGTCACACCGGCAACTGCGGCCATTGTCTGTGACATGCTAACCGCCGTGGTCCAGGAAGGCACCGGAAGACAGGCCAAACGCATCCGCCGGCCAGTCGGCGGCAAGACCGGCACCACCAACGATTGCCGGGATGCCCTGTTTGTGGGGTTCTCTCCGGATATTGTCACCGGCGTCTGGGTGGGTAATGATGACCACAGTCCCCTGGGCAAAGGGGAAACCGGCGCACGCGCCGCCCTTCCCATCTGGATTGACTATATGGCGCAAGTCCTGGAATCACGACCCTACCGTCACTTCCCCATCCCCGACTCCGTGGAACTGATCACCGTCAATCCTAAAACCGGCAAACCCGTCCCCGCCCATACCCCCCGCACTATCAACGTTCTTTTCGCAACAGAAGCAGCACCTTAATCCACTTCCTCCTGTGTCCCTCCCAGGAAGCAAAACGATTTTAAGGGTATTGAGTTACGCATAGACCAGGTTCAGGGCAAGGGGGGGGCTTGACCAGGATCCGGGTTTGGGGAGTATCCGCTCCTGGGAGACGGTCAGCCAGTTCCGGTCCGGGTTGAGTTCCCGGAGTTTACCATCCTCCGGAACTTGAGAGTGAGAGGTATTGGCGTAGATAACCTGAAAAATCAAAACCGCCTCTTGCCCTTCCCAGGCAACAGGGTAGTCTGCGAGCACAGTTTCAAGCGGCATGTTGTTGTTTTCAGCAAGCTGGCGCATTTCCTTCCGGGTAAACTTCACCAGCACAAAGCGGGTATTGCCCCGTTCAGATATCCGGTTCAGGGTTCGGGATTCGCTGCTTCCCACATAAACGGTGTGGATGCAGTGAATTTTCCGCAGATACTGGGCAGCCACAATGGCCGCAGTCCGCCGGCCACCGGCCATGCTGGTCAGATTGTAATACTCAAAAAATTTTTTCTGAATATCTTCGGCGTATTTATCGCCTTTTTCGTAGAGGTCCTTTGAAATATAGCGGAGCGAACGCGCCAGTTCCTCTGCGGCTTCTGCAATGGGCCAGTCGATCCGGACATGGAAATGAGTGAGTGCGTAGCGGGCTTTTTTCACGCTCGGATCCGGCTGGATCAAGAGGGCATAATCCACCGGAAGCAGAGAACGCAAAAAATCGTAAAAACTGACGGCATCCAGAAACTTACACGATCGGTCAAAATCTTCTTCCATCAGGGAAAAAACTTCAGACTTGATCAGGTTGGCTTTAGTTGATTTGTTCGCATCAAAAAAACGGACATATTTTTTATGCGCGGACTCGATCTGGTCTTCAAGAAAAATCAGGAGCATGGAGTTCTGGTGTTCATATTCCACATCCGGAATCCGGGCACGGGGCTTCAACTCCCGGCGTTCCACAAACGGATACGGCAGACCGGCATCAATGAAATTCTGATACGAATCGACCAGTGCATATTGCAGCACAAACTGATCCAAATCATCCCGGAGCAGTTCATAATAGGATCGACGCAGTCGGTCCGACAAGCTCAAATCTTCGCGGTATTTCCAGTATGCCACATCCGGCTCCTATCCTCGCGCACCCCTCTGCACATCTAAACCGTCATCCGGCAGGTGGGATACCGTGAGATCGCACAAATGCCATCGCCCGGTATCACACGCTTCATTTCGGCTTATTTTCCGGCCGCCGCCTTGAGTGCCGCCACAGCCGGGAGTTCCTTTCCTTCCATCAGGTAGAGGAACGCCCCCCCGCCTGTCGATATATAGGTGATCCGGTCGGTTTCACCGGTCTTGTGGATGGCCACATCCGTATCCCCCCCGCCCACAATGGTCAGGGCATAGGAATTGGCCACATGATGGGCCATGGCAATGGTTCCCCGGCTGAAGGCATCCATTTCAAACACACCCATGGGACCGTTCCACACGATGGTTTTGGCATCGTACATGGCTTCCTGGTACAAGAGAGATGTTGCTGGCCCGATATCCAGCACCATCCGGTATTCAGGGATCTCCTGAACCGGTACGATTTTGGTTTCGGCATTGGCTTCCATACGCCGTGCCACAACGGCATCCACGGGCAGATAGAATTTGATACCCCGCTTGCGGGCTTTGGCCATGATGCTGGCGGCCTTGTCAATCAGATCATCTTCGATCCTGGAGACACCCACACTATATCCCAGGGCCTTTAAAAACGTATTGGCCATGGCCCCGCCGATGATCATCTTGTCAACCCGCTGAAGCATATTTTCCAGGGCACCGAGTTTGCTGGACACCTTTGCTCCGCCGATCACGGTAACCAGCGGGCGCTGGGGTTCGTCCATGGCTTTTCCGAAATAGGTAATCTCCTTCTGCAACAGAAAGCCCGCTGCAGAAACCGGCGCAAACCGCGTGATGGCATCCACGGATGCATGGGCCCGGTGGGAAACGGCAAACGCATTATTGACGTACACATCACACAGGCTGGCCAGGGCCTGCGCAAATGTCTCGTCGTTCTTCTGTTCTTCAGCATGATACCGAAGATTCTCAAGCAAAATGATGTCGCCTGTTTTCATGGCATCCACAGCCGCTGCCACATTCGCACCTACGCAGTCGCCGAGCATCCGGACATCGTGCTCCAGGAGGCGTGCCAGCCGTTTGGCTACCGGTTTGAGACTCATCTCCGGGACCACTTTTCCTTCCGGGCGTCCCATATGTGATGTAATAATCAGTTTGGCATTATTGTCCAGACAGTACTGGATAGTCGGCAGTACCGAACGGATCCGCACATCATCGGTAATGTTCTGCAACTCGTCCATGGGCACGTTGAAATCCACACGTATCAGCACCCGTTTTCCGTTCAGATCCACATCCTTGATCGACTTCATCTCCGTTCCTTTGTTCCTTTCCACTTTGGTTTGCCACCTGACGGATTGAGCATTTTTTTTCGTGACCACCGCTCTAGAAACCCGATCATACCAGCTTCATACTGCCGATCCACCAGTTCCTCACGGGTCTGCCGTCCTTCCTGTTCTCCTGCCAGCGCTTTTTTCAAACAGTCGGTTTTAAACTGGCAGCTGATACGGCAGGCCTCCGGGCTTTCCCTGAGACCAGAAGCGGTCAGAGGGAACACCTGCTCCAGATCACCGAAACAGTTCGGATATTGATGGTCCACATGTCGCATATGCATTCCAGCAGGATTTAGTCAATGGACTTTCCGGTTCTAGACAGAGCTGCTCTCGTACTCACGTTCAAACCGCCGTACATAGCCGTTTTCGGCAAAACTGTAGTAATCGGGGTTTCCGATAATCAGGTGCTCATGCACCGATATCCCCATAATCTTTCCGGCAAAAACCAACCGCCGGGTGACAGCCACATCCTCTGCAGACGGCGCCGGATCGCCCGAGGGATGATTATGGGCAAGAATCATGGCAGCCGCATCGTGTTTTAGCGCCAGCTGAATCACCTCCCGGGTATAGACGCTGCTTGCAGACACACTGCCCACGGAATGCGTTTCCGTCCGGATGACCTGGTTTTTGGCATTGAGCAGAATCACCAGAAACCATTCCCGGCCCTTTTCCCCGATGTGAAGGCGAAGATAATCCAGAAGATCAGTGGTTCCACGAATGGTCTCTTTTGCCGTTAGCTTTTTCTGCAGATATCGGTCTGTCACCGCCTTGATCAGCCGGAGGGCGATCATGTTGGTCTTCCCGATCCCCGGAACCTGATTCAGGTCCTCGGGTGAAGCCTCCAGCACCGCCTGAAAGGTTCCAAACCGGGCCATGGCTGCTTTGGCTGAAGGTTTACAGTCTTTTCTCGGGGTTCCCAGGGTGAGCAGGAGTTCAATGACTTCATAGTCATGGAAACCGTCCAGGCCACCCTGAAGAAAGCGTTCACGGAGCCGCGCCCGGTGTCCGTCAGCAGCGTTTCCATTCACCGCGTTGCCACCGCTGTCCCCTTGGGTCTTCACACCTGCACCAGATCCAGTTCCGGCTTCAGATCACGGGTCATCAGGCGAATAACCGACCCACTGGGAGCGGCATCTTCGTGCAGAATCCGGTAGACTTCATCGCAGATGGGCACACTCGCCCCCAGTTTCCGGGCCCAGTTATGAATCGACCGGGCCGTTTTTACCCCTTCGGCGACCATCTTCATTTCATCCAGGATGTCTTTGACCTTCCGCCCCTGGCCCACCTGAAGTCCCAGTGTGTAATTCCGGCTCAGATTACCGGTACAGGTCAGCATCAGATCACCCACACCAGCCAGCCCGGAAAACGTATGCGGATTGGCGCCGATCTGGTTCCCGATCCGCCGGATTTCGTTTAAGCCCCGGGTGATCAGCGCAGCCCGGGAATTCAAACCCAGCTCAAGCCCGTCGGATATACCAGCCCCAATGGCAATTACATTTTTCAAGGCCCCGGAAAGCTCCACGCCGATCATATCATCGCTCGTGTATACCCGGAATTCTGGTGTGGCAAACGCATGCTGAACCGTGACAGCCGTCTCTTCCACATTTGCCGCCACCGTGACCACCGTGGGTTTTCGCTGCGCCACTTCTCTGGCAAAACTCGGGCCGGACAGAACCGCCAGGTTCGACACCGGGTGGTCCGTAAGCACGGATTGAAGAATACCGGTCATGGTCTGAAACGTCCGGTTCTCGATTCCCTTGGATGCCGTTACCAGCACCGTCTGCGACGACAGAATCGGTTTGAGCTTTTCAGCCGTCTCCCGCATCACGTGAGAGGGAACCACCAGCACCACCATATCCTGATCCGTCACCGCTGTTTTCAGATCGGTTGTGGGCAGGATCCGCTCTGACAGAGTAAACCCGGGGAGAAAAGGCCGGTTCTCCCGTACCCCACGAATCTCCTCACATACCTCAGGCTCATGCACCCACAGCTGAACGCTGAACCCTTTTCTTCCAAGCAGGTCGGCAAGGGCGGTTCCCCAGCTTCCGGCTCCGATCACACCGATCCGGAAAGCGTTTGTGTCCACCTTCATCGTTTGTGTCATGATCACTATACCTTAATAAAGAAATAGCCACCCGTATCATCTGTTAGAAATACCAGCGGGCAGTCATCGCTTGGGTCCTATTCGTCGTCTTCAGGAAATTCGGCCGCATCACCGTCTGCTGCATCCGGCGTTTCTTCGGCGGTCTTTCCGTCTGCCTCCGACGTAAGATTCCCTTCATCCATCTGTTCTTCTTCATCCAGGCGCGCCGCACCGATGACGGTTTCATCCGCATCCATGTGGATGAGCCTGACCCCCTGGGTGTTTCGGCTGATCACCGACATACTGGTAGCCGATATCCGGATCAGTTTTCCCTTGTTGGTCATCAGCATCAGGTCGTCGGTATCATCCACCATGATCGATGTCACCACAGGTCCGTTCCGCTGGCTGGTCTTGATGGTGATCACCCCTTTCCCGCCGCGAGACCGGACCGGATAGGCCGTGATGTCCGTCCGTTTCCCGTATCCGTTTGCCGTTGCGGTAAACAGCGTGGCCGGCCGAGACACCATCTCCATGGCAACCACATGATCGGTCTCAGACAGACGGATCCCTCGCACCCCCCGGGCCACACGGCCGGTGGACCGTACATCGGATTCCGCAAAACGAATGGCCTGCCCTTCAGCCGTGCAGAGGAGCACATCCATCTCACCATCGGATATACGTGCGGCGATCAGTTCGTCCCCTTCCACCAGATTGATGGCAATAATCCCCCCGACCCGCGGACGGCTGTAGGCCATCAGGTCCGTTTTCTTCACCAGACCGTTACGGGTGGCCATGACAATCTGCTTGCCCTGCTCGAACTCGGGTACCGCCAGCACGGTGGTCAGCTGTTCGCCTTCCGAGAGATTCAAAAAGTTGACAATGGCTTTTCCGAGGCTGGATCGACTGGCCATGGGCAGCTCATAGACTTTCGACCAGTAGACCCGCCCCAGGTTGGTAAAAAAGAGGAAGGTATGGTGGGTGGATGCCACAAACAGCTGGGAGACAAAATCATCCCGCTTAATCCCCATGGCGGTTTTCCCTTTTCCGCCCCGGTGCTGACTGTGATACATGGAGATGGGATTCCGCTTGATATACCCCGAATTGGTCAGGGTCACCACCATATCTTCTTCGGCGATCATATCCTCCAGGGTGATCTCCCGGAGCCGGTCCACAATCTCCGTGCGCCGGTTATCCCCAAAGCCATCCCGAATTTCCGCCAGCTCATCCTTGATCAGCCCCAGCACAATCTGATCGCTGCCGAGGATCTCCCGGTACCAGGCAATATCTTTGAGCACCTGGTCATGATCTGCCACAATTTTGTCACGCTCAAGCCCGGTCAGCCGCTGCAGACGCATATCAAGAATGGCCTGAGCCTGGATTTCGCTCAAACGGAAGGTTTCCATGAGACCGGTTTTGGCTTCCTGGGGAGAAGCGGCCCTGCGGATGAGTGCGACCACCGCATCCAGGTTGTCCAGTGCAATGCGCAGGCCTTCGAGAATATGTGCCCGTTCTTCCGCTTTTCTCAATTCATACCGGGTTCTCCGGATGATCACATCCTTCCGGTGAAGAATAAACTGCTCTAAAATCTCCTTGAGCGACAGTTGGCGAGGTCGGCCATCGACAATGGCCAGGAAGATAATCCCGAAACTGGTCTGCAGCTGGGTATGTTTGTAGAGCTGGTTGATCACGACTTCAGGGAACTGATCTTTCTTAAGCCCGATGGCAATCCGCATCCCGGTCCGGTCCGATTCGTCTCTGACAAACCGGATCCCCTCGATCTGCTTGTCCCGCACCAACTCTGCGATTTTTTCAATCAGCCGCGCCTTGTTGACCTGATAGGGAAGCTCGGTCACCGCCACAGTGGCATAGCCGGACTTTTCATCGTCCTCAATGGTCACCCGCCCCCTGACCTGAATTATGCCGCGGCCGCTCTGATAGGCTTCCATAATTCCCTGGCGGCCGTAGATAATCCCCCGCGTGGGAAAATCCGGCCCCGGGATATAGCGCATCAGGTCGGTCCACTCCAGCGCCGGATTGTCGATAAGGGCCGTGATCGCGTCAATCACCTCAGACAGGTTGTGCGGCGGCACATTGGTGGTCATCCCCACCGCGATGCCCGATGCCCCGTTGACGAGCAGGGTCGGGATCCTGGACGGCATGACCGACGGCTCTTCCAGCGTGCCGTCGTAGTTAGGGGAAAAATCCACCGTCTCTTTGTCCAGATCCGCCATCAGATGATGTGCAAGGCGCATCATACGGACTTCCGTATACCGCATGGCCGCCGGCGCATCCCCGTCCACTGACCCGAAGTTTCCCTGGCCGTCCACCAGTGGATATCTCAGGGAAAAATCCTGCGCCATCCGGACAATGGCATCATAGACCGCAGAATCTCCGTGCGGGTGATACTTACCAATGACCTCCCCGACAACCCGGGCCGATTTTTTATACGGTTTGTTCCAGTCGTTCCGAAGCTCCCGCATGGCAAACAGAATCCGCCGGTGCACCGGTTTCAGTCCGTCCCGGACATCCGGCAGGGCTCGGCCCACGATAACGCTCATGGCGTACTCAAGGTACGAGCGTTTCATTTCATTTTCAATTGTAACCTTGGCTTGTTTTTCCTGTTCCATTTCCATGTATTGCCTTTGCCCGCCTATCCCGCCGGTTCAACACCTGTTTTATACCACTCCGCCCGGCAGTGCCTATTCACAGTTGCCGGCCGTCCGCCCCTTCCGGCGCCAGTTTTTCAGCCATGTTACTGGCATCCTTGTTTTCCACCACTCGCTGATAATTGGCGAGATAGATATCCGTCAATGTCAAAAAAAATGTCACCACAAGCGGGCCGTATATGATGCCCAGAATCCCGAACAACCGCAGCCCGCCGATGATGGACAGAAAAACGAGAAGGGTATGGATTTTGACGCGGTCTCCCACCAGTTTTGGTTTGAAGATATAGTCAATTCCGCCCGATACAACAACATAAAAAATCAAAATACCGATACAGGTGACAACGCGTCCCTTCACCAGAAAAATCACGACAGTGGGCACCAGCACCACACCAATACCCACAATGGGAAGAAACGCGAGAAAGCCCATGATCACCCCCCAGAGAAACGGGGAATTCACACCCAGCACCGAAAAAAGGATCCCCCCCAGGACGCCCTGAATCAGACCGGCAGCACCGTTTCCAATGAGCACGGCCCCCAGCATATCCTCAAATTTCCTCAGCAGTTTCTCGTCCTGATCCGCCGGCAGCGGAGAAAGGTCCATGAAAAACTGCTGCAGTTCGCCGCCATCCATGAACAGAAAAAAAACAATCAGCAGCATAAAAAAAGAATTTGCCAGAAAACTGAACACATTCGATGCTACAGCACTGACCTGCTCAAACAAAAACAGCCCGGCAAACCGCCCCAGATCCGTCACCGGCGCCAGCAGATCCTCCAGCGTCAGGGTGATATCAACGCTCCTCAGAAACGCGTTGATTTTACCCAGCAGATGGCTGGCTTCGAGAAAGCGGATCACCTCCTTTTCCAGAATCGCCCCTTTTGCCGCCAGATAAAAACCGTATGCTTCCCTGGCAAGGATCCCCACCAGGAAAGCAATGGGAATAAAAATCAGAATAAAAATCAAACAGCAGACACAAAACGATGCTAACTGCTTACCCATCTTCCGATTTAGCAAGGCGTAGACGGGACGGAACAGCCCCATGATCACCATGGCCATAACGATCGTGGACACAAACGGCCAGAGGAGTTTACTGACCAGGTAGATAGAGATCAGAAAAAGTCCCAGAAAAAACCAGAGGATCATATCCGGAGAACCACTTGACCGCATCCTCACTCCCCCCGTATCCGGATCCGCCCCGTCACACGCATCCGGCACACCGGCCATGCGCATTTTCTACCACCTTATTTCCTTACAATGGCTGCTGCTGTGATGTATAACAGCACTTCATAAACTGCCACCGCCGGATACCCACGAAAAACCCCATACACAACACCGCCCCCCACAATCGCAGGAATTCCGAATAGAATCAGAATACCCAGTTTTCTGCTCAGGGTCATGTTTACCTCTTTCACGGGTTGCGGATTTCAGCAGAAGAAACCGGAATATCCTTTCCGGAATCAGGCATTCGATTTTCATGGCAATATACGTCAGAATTCACCGGACAGGCGGCCGTAACCAGAAGACCAACGGTCTTCACAAATCAAGAAATCACCAACGACATAGATATTTTACAGGCCGAAGACAGATAAGTAAAGGAAAAGCTCATCCCTGTTTTTTTCGTTTCTTGAACACCAGAGATCTCCATGGTATACACGGTTGTACATGGCGGCATGGATTAGACGCCCCTATAAGTCTGCATGGGAATGAAGAATTATGTGTTTGATTTTATTTGGCTACCACCTTCATCCAGACATCCCCTTCATTCTGGCCGCAAACCGGGACGAATGCTACCAACGGCCTTCAGCGCCGCTTCACTTCTGGGAAGACAACCCGTCGCTGCTCGCCGGGCGGGATCTAAAGGACAGGGGCACCTGGATGGGAATCACCCGTTCCGGCCGGTTTGCCGCCCTGACCAATTTCCGCGCGCCCCATTTACTAAAGACGGGCGCCCCCTCCCGGGGACATCTGGTCCGACGGTTCCTCGAAGCATCCGGCTCCGGTAAATCGTATCTCGATCAGCTGGCAGCCACTGCCGCCACCTACAACCCATTTAACCTGCTGGTCTCTGACGATATCCGTTCCCCGGAACGGCTGTGGTTCTACTCCAACCAGTCAGACCGCCCGATGCCCGTCTCCCCCGGTGTCCACGGCCTGTGCAACCACCTGCTGGATACACCGTGGCCAAAAGTCACCCGCGCCACAGCGCAGCTACAAAGAGAAGCTGCCACCGGCAGGATTTCAGAAGCACGCATCCAGACCCTGCTCTGTGATGAGACCCGGCCCGAAGACGCGGCACTGCCCGACACCGGAATGGGCCTTGAATGGGAACAAATCCTCAGCCCGATATTTATCCGGAGCGACTGTTACGGAACCCGTTCTGCAAGCCTCCTGCAACTCGATACATCCGGAACCCTGCGGGTTACCGAATGGACCTATCCCACCCGGCCGCCGTCACCCATACCCACAGGCAGCCGCCGGGAGCAGTTCACCATAACGCCTTGACACAGTTCCTTGAGCATTGTATTTATTGTTAAAAAAACCACTTTTCAACAAGGAGGCACCATGCGGCATGCCATTTCCTGTTGTTTCGTCCTTGTCCTGCTTCTCTTCTGCATCAGCTGCGGTGGCGGCGGTGGAAGTGATGCTTCTGATAACGACGGCCCTCCCCCTTCTGCCATCCGGTTTACGGCTTCTCCGGCGTCCGGTGCCGCACCGCTGTCTGTTACCTTTGACGCAACCGACGCGCAAGAGACCGGATGGCGTGAACCGTTCTCCTACGCATGGAATTTCGGAGACGGCACCTCTGCCGTAGACGTCTCAACCGGTCATATTTACACCCAGTCCGGTACCTACGATGCAACGCTCACGATCACGGATGCAGCAGGATCCTCAGGCACCGCGACCCTGTCCATTCAGGTGACGCCCCCGGCCAGAGACCTCTCCCTGAGCGGCACTGTACAGATACCCGGTGCCACACTCACGGACGCCGATGTCAATGATCCCAATGTGGCCGACACGACCAACAATACAATTCGTAACGCCCAGACGATCAGCTGTCCGGTGGTGCTGGGCGGGTATGTCAATCAGCCGCTCAACGGGTCCCAGGGGAGCTCGTTTCTGTCCGGAGATATCTTTGATTTCTTTGCCGTGGACTTTACTGGCGATGAAGTGATCCAGCTAATCATAGCCGATCCTCATGCGGATCTGGACCTGTTTATTTTCGATGCGGACGAAAACCTGGTCGATGGCGCGGTCGGAGAAACCGATGCTGAAGTTCTGGATGCACCGGCAGCCGGCACCTTTTACATTGCCGTACATCCGTACAGCGGTGCATCTGCCTACAACCTCATCATCAGCCGGTTTATCGGGGATGCCGGCCTTGCTAAAAAAACAGGACCTACCCTCAACACCGCCTTTGATCCAGATACCATCATTACCGAATATACCGATGAAAGCAGCCAGGCCGAAACCGATGCGGCAACCGCCAGTACCTTCACCGCGATTCCGACCGGGTGGCAGCTGAAAGGCGCATCCACGCCTGGGTGCCCGACCCTTCTGTACCGTACGGATGGCGCTAAACAAAGGCAAACCGCCCGGGCATACCTGTCAGACACTGAAAACACGGACCTGATCACCGCGTTTCCATGCGCGCTGGCGCCGCTTCAGGCACGCAAGCTCTCGCTCCTGTACGCCGTAAAATCACTCAACAACTCTCCCCGTGTCCGCTATGCAAGCCCCAACTTCATCCGCAAACCCTGTGCAGTGGCTCCGGATGATCCGCTCTACACCTACCAGTGGCACTATGACATGATCCAGCTCTCCTCGCTCTGGTCACTCACGGACGGGTCTGGTGTCCGGTGCGCGGTCATTGATACCGGCGTGCTGACCGACCACCCGGACCTTGCCGGACAGCTGACGGCAGGATATGATTTCATCAGCGATCCGGAAAACGCCCTTGACGGCGATGGCATAGATGCGGACCCGTCAGACCCCGGAGACCAGAGCATCAACGGGAATAGCAGCTTTCACGGCACCCATGTGGCCGGCACCATTGCTGGTGTGACGGGAAACAGCACCGGCATTGCCGGCGTGGCACCGTCAGCCACCCTCATCCCCCTGCGGGTACTCGGAAAAGAGGGAGGATATACCTATGACATCATTCAGGCGGTCCGTTATGCGGCGGGACTCTCCAATGACTCCGGACGGATCCTGGATCCGCCTGCGGATATCATCAATATGAGCCTGGGTGGCGCCGGCTATACGGAGTCCGAAGCCGCCCTTTACGAGCAGATCCGAAGCCTTGGTATCCATGTGGTGGCCGCTGCCGGAAACGAAGCCACACGGATCCAGGCATATCCAGCTGCCTATCCAGGCGTGACCGCCGTATCTGCCGTTACCCTGCAGAAAGCATCTGCCTTTTACTCCAATTACGGATCCTGGATAGATGTGGCCGCTCCCGGAGGAGTGACCGCCACAGATGTGAACGGTGACGGATATGGAGACGGAATCCTCAGCACCGCCGGGGACGACAGCACCGGGTCTATCCAGCATGTCTACACCTTTGAGCAGGGCACCTCCATGGCAGCCCCGCATGTCACAGGTTTTTTCGCCCTGATGAAAGCGGGGTATCCTAATCTGACACCGGCGCTCGCAGATGAGCTCCTGCAAGACGGCCGGCTCACGGAAGATATCGGAGAACCGGGAAAAGATGCCCTGTTCGGCTATGGCCTGATCAACGGCAAACGGGCAGCGGAAACCCTCATGGTGCTCCGAGGCACCGGTGATCTTGAAACACCGGCCCGGCTCAGCGTGTCGCCATCGTCCCTCAATTTCGGCCTCACGGAAGACCGCCTGTTTCTGACCCTTGCCAATGCAGGTGCTTCGCCCTTAAGCATCTCCAGCGTTTCCCCACAGGACTCCTGGCTCCAGGTGACATCCAATGCAACGGATCCAGATACCGGGCTTGGGGTTTATACGGTCATCGCAGACCGGAGCGGTCTCTCCGAAGGCGCGCATTCCACAAGTATCCGGATCACCAGTTCTGCTGAAACGATGACGATCCCGGTGGCCCTGCAGTATTTCAGGGCCAGCAAGGCTTCCAATGCTTCCTATCACTATATTCTACTTGTGGATGATGAAACCAATGCGGTTGTCTCCCAGCAGAACCAGGCGCCCGAAGACGGTGCCTACACCTTCAATTTCACCGGGCTGACAGGCGGGCTCTACCGGATTTACGCAGGGAGTGACCTGGATAATGACGGGTACATTGGTGATGCGGGAGAAGCGTTCGGGGCCTACCTGCTCTATGACCAGCCCATTTCCATCCCCCTGAACGCATCCCGTTCCGGGATTGTGTTTTCAACAGGATTCAGACCGCTCATTGCTTCCCAGTCAGAGGCCTGCCCCGCATCATCGTCTGGGGCCAAAACGGTCTATTCCGGGGAAGAATTCAAAAAAGTGGTCAGCCGTAATCTGTCTCATTGACGCTGACCGGTGATAGATGACGGCCCCTGTTTCCGGTTCACGACCGCCCTGACGCTTTTCTTGACCCCTAATGCTGAAAGCCGGGAGACGCTTGTCTGCCGGCTTTTTGCTTTCCATACGCGCAAACTGGAATCATTCATGAGATGCGGTTGAAATCCGCACACGAAAATCAACAATCAAAGCGATCACTGCGTCGTCCTTTTAATTGAGTAACAAATGATAAATAGGACTGAGGGTGACGGTGACGACGCAATGTCCATTTGTGTCTAGAATTTTTTGATAACCGCCGGTGGCTTTACTATTGATAAAGGCTATCGCGCTTTGATTCGAGGTAGTTAAATTGCAATTCTCATATAGACCTAAGCTTCCACTATTTAAATCGGTCAACGCTGTGATGGTGGTGGGAATGACGCCTGATAGGCTGTTCGTATAAAGATGGAAGCTTTTTAATTTTGTTAAATTCCCAATAGACTCAGGAATTGGTCCTGTGAGGCTGTTACGATTAAGCCAAAGCCATTTTAGATTTGTTAAGTTTCCAATAGACGCAGGGATTGGACCTGTGAGGCTGTTTTTCCAAAGGAAAAGATCGGTTAGATTTGTTAAGTTTCCAATAGACTCAGGAATTGGTCCTGTGAGGCTGTTACCGTAAAGCCTAAGATCTGTTAGATTTGTTAAATCTCCAATAGACTCAGGGATTGGACCTGTGAGGTTATTATAGTAAAGAAAAAGAATTGTTAGATTTGTTAAGTTTCCAATAGAATTAGGAATTGAGCTTGTGAGATCACTGATCACCATGGGTCGCATCGTAGAGATCGACAAGCGCCGCTCTGTCAGTCGCTAAATCGCCAAACGCATTACCACACAATGCAAACAGTAAACCTGAAACCAACACAGTCAAGCGAAACATATCAGCCTCCATGAAAGCGTTACCAGAAAAAGGGATCATAGGTCTGTCAGCGTTATGCTCCCCAGAAAGTCCTTTTAACGATATACATTTATATGCATTTATATGCATTTATAAATAGCCCCATTGGGCTGGGTTGTCAATTCATTTGTGTTTGTGTGCCAGGGTAGCCACATTTGGAAATCAAAGGTTCACGATTTTCAACAAGAAATAATGTATTATTTGACTGTCCCCTTATCTCCATTTGACTGTCCCCTTATCTCCCTTATCTCTAAATGCTGAAAGCCGGGAGACGCTTGTCTGCCGGCTTTTTTCTTCCCATACGCGCAAACTGGAATCATTCATGCGATGCGGTTGAAATCCGCACACGAGACTCAACA
This sequence comes from Deltaproteobacteria bacterium, assembly GCA_002748835.1. Taxonomy (GTDB): domain Bacteria; phylum Desulfobacterota; class Desulfobacteria; order Desulfobacterales. Next base: position 25,500 of record PDTL01000026.1, on the reverse strand, counting down.
ATCGAAGCGATCACTGCGTCGCCATGTTAATTGAGTAACAAATGATAGATAGGACTGAGGGTGACGCCGCAATGTCCATTTGTGTCTAGAATTTTCTGATAACCGCCGTTGCCTTTACTGTTTATAAAGTCTATCACGTTTTGATTCGGGGCAGTTAAATTACAATTCTCATATAGAGTTAATTCTCCACTTACTAAATAGGTCAACGATGTGATGGTGGTGGGAATGACTCCTGATAGGTTGTTCGAATCAAGATAGAGTCCATCTAATTTTGTTAAATTCCCAATAGGCTCAGGAATTGGACCTGTGAGGCTGTTCCTATCAAGGTAAAGATATGTTAGATTTGTTAATTTTCCAACAGACTCAGGAATTGGACCTGTAAGGCTGTTCCAGCCAAGGTCAAGAGATGTTAGATTTGTTAAGTCTCCAATAGACTCAGGAATTGGGCCTGTGAGGCTGTTAATCCAAAGGGAAAGCTCTGTTAGATTTGTTAAGTTTCCAATAGACTCAGGAATTGGACCTGTGAGGCTGTTATCTTGAAGGTCAAGACCTGTTAGATTTGTTAAGTTTCCAATAGACTCAGGCATGTCACCTGTGAGATTGTTTTCAGGAAGCTCCAGGGCTATAACAGCAGTGCTGTCGCTGTTACAGGTAACACCATACCAATCACAAACATGCGTGCCTGGCACTTTCCAATTGTCTTGACTCTCCCACTGAACACCATGGGTCGCATTGTAGAGATCGACAAGTGCCGTTAAGCGAAACATATCAGCCTCCATAAGAAGCGTTACCAGAAAAAGGGGAGCGTATGTCTGTCAGCGTTATGCTCCCCAGAAAGTTCTTTTAACGATATTCAGTTATAAATAGCCCCCTTGGGCTGGGTTGTCAATTCATTTCAATCCGCAAAGGACTCGGATCATGATACCGGCAGCATTCCCCCGGCAGGCATCGGCACGTCCCTGACGCCTGCCTTCGCCTGCCATCTCAAGGCGCAGGCCCACCCGTTCCGTCACCCGTCCATTCAGCGGATCTCCATCGGTGAGCGGGTGCCGGCACAGAAATCCCTGAACCCGCATCAGCCGCTCCTGAGTGATGCCATGACGCGCATCTGCCTGCTGTTTACGGGTCACGACCGCCCTGCCCCTTTTCTTGACCCCTAATGCTGAAAGCCGGGAGACGCGTGTCTGCCGGCTTTTTTCTTCCCATATTTTAATTGAGTAACAAATGATAGATAGGACTGAGGGTGACGCCGCAATGTCCATTTGTGTCTAGAATTTTCTGATAACCGCCGTCGCTTTTACTGTCTATAAAGTCTATCACGTTTTGATTCGGGGTAGTTAAATTGCAATTCTCATATAGACGTAATTCTCCACTTAATAAATAGGTCAACGATGTGATGGTGGTGGGAATGACTCCTGATAGGTTGTTCGAATCAAGATCGAATATTCTTAATTTTGTTAAATTCCCAATAGAATTAGGAATTGGACCTGTGAGGCTGTTACTGTCAAGGTGAAGATATATTAGGTTTGTTAATTTTCCAATCGACTCAGGAATTGGACCTGTGAGGCTGTTATTCAAAAGGTAAAGGCCTATTAGACCTGTTAAGTTTCCAATAGACTCAGGGATTGGACCTGTGAGGCCGTTACTCTCAAGGTCAAGACCGCTTAGGTTTGTTAAGTTTCCAATAGACTCAGGGATTGGACCTGTGAGGCTGTTACTCTCAAGGTTAAGATATCCTAGATTTTTTAATTTTCCAATAGACTCAGGAATTGGACCTGTGAGGCTGTTATGATTAAGGTCAAGACGTGTAACAGCAGTTCTGTCGCTGTTACAGTCAACACCATACCAATCACAAACATTTAAGCGAAACATATCAGCCTCCATAAGAAGCGTTACCAGAAAAAGGGGAGCGTATGTCTGTCAGCGTTATGCTCCCCAGAAAGTTCTTTTAACGATATATATTTATCAATAGCCCCCTTGGGCTGGGTTGTCAATTCACTTCAATCCGCAAAAGACTCGGATCATGATACCGGCAGCATTCCCCCGGCAGTCGGCAATCATATCCCGACTGGCATCGGCACGTCCCTGACGCCTGCCTTCGCCTGCCATCTCAAGGCGCAGGCCCACCCGTGCCGGCACAGAAATCCCTAAACCCGCATCAGCCGCTCCTGACTGATGTCATGACGCGCATCTGCCTGCTGTTTACGGGTCACGACCGCCCTGCCGCTTTTCTTGACCGCCTGCGACATTCCAGCCACTGGCTGAGCCGCCTGCCAATGGCCTGCTCGTAGCCCCGGTCCACCGGAAAATAAAACCGTTTTGTTTCATGACCGTCAGGCAGATAATCCTGGGGCGCGTACCCGCCTTCATAATCATGGGCATACCGGTACCCCTCGCCGTATCCCATGTCCTGCATCAGGCCCGTGGGCGCGTTCCGGATATGCAGGGGGACTGGCAGGTAGCCTGTGGATGCAACAAACTGCCGTACCGATTGAGTGGCCGCATACACGGCATTGCTCTTGGGCGCGGTGGCCAGATAGACGACGGCCTGAGAAAGGGCCAGTTCACCCTCTGGATGGCCAAGGAGACGAAACGCTTCCACGGCATTCAGGGCCATGGTCAGGGCGTGCGGATCGGCATTGCCCACATCTTCGGATGCGAACCGCACCATGCGGCGGGCAATGTAAAGCGGGTCTTCACCGCCGGCAAGCATCCGCTCCATCCAGTAGAGGGCACCGTCCGGATCACTGCCGCGCAGGCTTTTGTGAAACGCGGAAATCAGATTATAGTGTTCTTCACCGCTTTTGTCGTAATGCAGTGCTTTTTTCTGAAGCGTCTGTTCGACCAGATCAAGGGCGATCTCCCGCGCTCCATCCGCACCAGGCGGCCGTTTTTTCAGTGCCATGAACGCGGCTGCCTCGAGGTTGTTGAGCAGCATGCGCACATCCCCGTCCGCCTGATGGATCAGATGCATCCGGGCCTCAGTTGAAACAGACAGCCGGAGTGCCCCCAGCCCCTTGTGCTCATCGGCGAGCGCTCTGTCCAGAATCCGGTTCATGGCGGCTGCGTCCGGCGCCACCAGCTGAATGACGCGGCACCGGGATAAGAGGGCTGGAATGACTTCAAAGGAGGGATTCTCCGTGGTAGCACCGATGAGCGTGATCAGCCCGCTCTCCACATGGTGCAGAAACGCGTCCTGCTGGGCCTTGTTGAACCGGTGAATTTCATCGACAAACAAAAGGGTTTGCCTCTGATGCAGCCGGCGCTGCTTGCGGGCGGCATCAATCACATTCCGGATATCCCCGACCCCGGATAAGACCGCAGATATTTCTACAAAATGCGAGGCGGTCTCTTTTGCCATGATCTTGGCCAGGGTGGTTTTCCCGCACCCCGGCGGCCCCCAGAGGATCATGGAAAACGGATGATCCGCCTCAATCGCATTCCGGATCAGGGAGCCATCCCCCACGGCAGTGTCCTGGCCCTCGTAATCCGCAAGGGACTCGGGACGCAGGCGGTCTGCCAGCGGCGAACGCCTAGGATCCGTGTCATGCTCCGCATAGGAAAACAGGTCCACGGTTACCGCTTCCGTTTCCGGTTCAGTCCCCGTTTGGTTTTCAGCGGGGGCTTCGGTTTCTTTTCAGCAAAGTCGATGCGTCCGGTCCGCTGACGAAACAACAGCCGGATGGGCGTCAACTCCAGCCCTGTATGCTCCCGGATCTGGTTGATCAGAAAGCGCTTGTAAGAAAAATGGACGGCTTCCGGATAATTGACAAAGCTGACCACGGTGGGCGGTTTTTCGCTCACCTGAGCGGAATAATAAAATTTCAGGCGTTTTCCCTTGTGAAGAGACGGCGGGGTTCGTTCCATGGCCTGTTCCATAATCCGGTTCAACGCGCCGGTTCCGATGCGGGTGGCATACTGACGAAAAACCGCATCCACCTGAGGGAAAATCCGGTTCACGCGCTGGCCGGTCAGGGCGGAGATGGAGAGCACCGGCGCAAAACTCAGAAATTTCGATTCCAGCCGAAGCCGCTCCACAAACCGTTTCATCGTCTTATCATCCTTTTCAATGGCATCCCATTTATTCAGAATGAAAATGCATCCACACCCACGATCATAGGCATAGCCGGCAATGGTGACATCCTGATCTGTCACCCCTTCTACGGCATCGATCAGAATGAGCGCGACATCACAGCGTTCCAGGCCTCTGAGGGCTTTTAAGATGGAAAACTTTTCAATTTTCCGGTTCACCCGCCCCTTTCGCCGGATACCGGCCGTATCGATCAGGGTATAGGTCCGGTCCCCCACCCGGTATTCACTGTCAATGGCATCCCGGGTGGTGCCGGACACATCGCTCACCACCATCCGGTCTTCGCCGAGGATCCGGTTGATCAGAGAGGATTTTCCCACGTTCGGCCGACCGACCACCGCCACCTTGATCGCGGCATCGTCGGCTGCCGTATCATCCGGTTCCGGCAGCATGTGCATCAGGCTGTCCAGAAGATCCGGCACCCCATAACCGTGTTCTCCGGAAACCGGGAACAGGGTATCAAGGCCCAGGGCATAGAAATCGGCCAGCAGCTCTTCCTGTTCAATGCCGTCGATTTTATTGATCGCATAGTAGACCGGCCGAGACACGCACCGGAGCAGATCGATCAATTCGCTGTCAAAGGGAGAAATCCCGTATTTGCCGTCAAGCACCAGAATCACGGCATCGGCATTTTCCATGGCCTGTTCCACCTGATACCGGATTTCACCGGCAAAGGCATCTGCGTCCGTGCCCAGATAGCCGCCCGTGTCCACGAGGGTGAATGCCCGTCCTTCCCACTCGGCATCGCCATAATGCCGATCCCGGGTCACGCCGGGGAAATTGTCCACCAGGGCGTCTTTTCGGCGGGTAATCCGGTTGAACAGGGTCGATTTTCCCACATTGGGTCGGCCCACCAGTGCGATGATCGGTTTCATATGTCCTGCTTTCCTTATAGTGTATCAATACAATATCCCTTTCTTTATCCGTATGCAATCCTTTCCGGAACCGCGTACGAAAGAACGCCCATACATCCAAACAGGGGATCGGTCAACCCGATTCCACGATTTACCGGAACACAGGGTCTTTTTTGCCTTAAAGCGCAGGCAAGGGTATTGACTACCGGAAGCGTCAATGGTAAAAACGGCTGTATTAACTGCGGATAAACCGGATTCCCCGCCTGCAGCGGTAAACCTTCAGGCCCGCGTCCGGTGATGATCCCCCGTAAACGTCAGTTTCCGGCATCCCCCGGAATCCTGCTGGGGCGTCGTCAAGTGGCAAAGACACTGGATTTTGATTCCAGCATTCGAAGGTTCGAATCCTTCCGCCCCAGCCATTTTTTCATCGCATCATTTCCGGCATGGACGGTTTTGATAAATGATATTGAATCGTTTATGAATACATCCCTACCTCCGTCACAGCCCTCACCGAACGCCACGGAAGAAAAGTTAAAGCCGTTCAGGCTTGTCAAGTACTTTACCTTTACCAGCCTGACGGTTATGTTCATCGGCACCCTGATTCTTTCCGGACTCAACACGCACTGGGTCCGCAGCATGCTCATCAAAAACCGGGAAGATTATGCCCGGGTGCTCATCGAGAACCTGAACCATCAGGTCTTCATGCAGTTCGTGATTCCCGTGGCCATGACCCTGGGGAAAATCCGTCTGCGGGAACCGGATCAGTTTGCCCGCATGGACAAGGTGGTCAGATCCACCCTGCACAGTTTCAAGGTAGAGTCTGTCACCATCTACGACCTGTCCAACATTGTCTCCTACAGCATGGATCGTGATCGGATCGGCATGCGCGACCTGGGCGGTTCCGGATATCGAAAGGCGGTCAAGGGAGAGGTGACCACCATTCTCGTACAGACCGGCAATTTCTGGGAAATCCTGTTCGGTGTCCCTGCGGACAGCCGAATCGTGACCCTGGCCCCGCTCCGGGCCGAGCAGCCGCTGTCCAAAATTTCAGGACCTGTACTCGGGGTGGTGGAGGTGGTTGAAAATGTGTCTGATGATTACCGGGAGATTTTCCGGCTCCAGCTGCTGGTGCTCGGCACCTGCATTCTGGTCATGGGCGGCCTGTTTCTGGTGCTCCGCTATACAGTCAAGCGCGGAGAACGCATTATTGAAAACCGCGCCCAGGAACGCCTCAAGCTGAAAGAAGAGCTGGCAAAAGCGCGACATCTGTCTGCCCTAGGTGAAATGACAGCCGGCATCTCCCATGAGATCCGCAACCCCCTGGGGATTATCCGCAGCTCCGCAGAGCTGCTCCAGAAAAAAATGAAACGGCTGGATGCGGCATCCACCATTCCGGAAATCATTGTGACCGAAGCTACCCGGCTGGACACCATCATTCAGGATTTCCTCAACTATGCCCGTCCTCAAGTACCAAACCGCACCCACTGCGACGTGGACGCCGTGATCGAGCAGAACCTGAAATTTCTGGCCCCAACCATCGACACCCAGGGCTATACCATCCGGAAACACACCGAATCCGGCAATCGAAAATCCCTGCCCCCCGTATGGGCAGATACGGATATGCTCTACCAGGCCTTCCTGAATTTGCTGCTCAATGCCATGCAGGCCATGCCCGACGGCGGGACCGTGGGGATTTACCTCACCTGCGATGCAGACACGGTCCGTATCCGTTTTGAAGACCAGGGAACCGGCATCCCCGAAGAACTCGTTGAAAAGATCTGGGATCCGTTTTTCACCACCAAAGACAAAGGAACCGGACTGGGCCTCGGGATTGTCCGGAACATCATCGATGCCCATCAGGGCAGCATCCAGATCCAGAATCGCCAGATCGGCGGCACCCGGGTGGTGGTCAAGCTGCCCATCGCCGAAGGATAGCCATCATGGACACCATCCTCATTGTTGACGATGAAAAGAATTACCCCCTGATCCTGAGCGCCGTACTTGAAGAAGAAGGGTATGAAACCCTGACCGCAAACGATGCACGGGCCGCCCTGGACATCCTCTCCCGGGCAGACATCGACCTCATTCTCACGGACATGAAAATGCCCGGCATGGACGGCATTGCCCTGCTCGAGGAAGCGAAGGAACTGGCTCCGGACGTACCGGTCATCCTCATGACCGCCTACGGCACCATTGAAAAAGCCGTGGAAGCCATGCAAAAGGGAGCCTACACCTATATCCTCAAACCCTTTGACAACGACAGCCTGATCATCCATGTGGAAAAAGCCATGGACCTTTCCCGGGTGGTCCGGGAAAACCGGCGGCTCCGTGATGCCGTCTCGTCCCAGTTTCATTTTGACAATATTGTGGGTAAAAGCCAGCCCATGCAGCTGCTGTTTGACACCATCCGGAAAGTGGCGCCGGCATCCGCGTCCATCCTCATTGAAGGGGAAAGCGGCACCGGTAAAGAGCTCGTGGCCCAATCCATCCACTTCAACAGCCCCCGGCGTGAGCAGCCCTTTGTTGCCGTGAACTGCGCAGCCTTAAGCGAAAGCCTGCTTGAAAGCGAACTCTTCGGTCACGAAAAAGGAGCGTTCACCGGTGCGGCCACCCTGAAAAAAGGCCGGTTTGAACTGGCAGACGGCGGCACCCTGTTTTTAGATGAAATCGGGGAGCTTTCCAGCAGCCTTCAGGTAAAACTGCTCCGCGTGCTCCAGGAACGGAATCTGGAGCGGGTGGGCGGCGTGAAGACCCTTCCTGTCGATTTTCGACTCATTGCCGCCACCAACCGTCATCTTGCCGATGATGTGGCGGCGGGCACGTTCCGGGAAGACCTGTTTTACCGCCTCAATGTGGTGCATCTGAACCTGCCGCCCCTGCGGAGCCGGTCCGAAGACCTCCATCTGCTGGCCATGCATTTTATCCGCAAATACGAAGGCGAACGGGCCGGCAACACGCCGATTACCGGTCTTTCTCCGGAAGCCCGGCGACTGATCTATGCCTATGCCTGGCCCGGGAATGTAAGAGAACTCGAAAATGTCATGGAACGGGCCATGGTGCTTGCGTCCGGCCCCCAGCTGACACCGGCGGATTTTCCCCTGCAGATCAGCCAGACCGATGCCGAAGGATTCCACCTGTCCGGCATTCGTCCGGGCCAGACCCTGACCGCCACCCTGGCGGCGGTTGAAAAGGAAATGATTCTCCAGGCCCTGGATGCGGCCGACCAGATCCAGTCCCATGCGGCCGAGCGCCTGGGGATCACTAAAAGTGGTTTGAATCAAAAGATTAAAAAATACGGTATCCGTGTGAGTTCAAAAAAATGAACTACAACATATATATTAAAATCAAAAGATTAAAAAACTGCTTACCGATTGGCGACGCACACGTATTCATAATTATGAATCAGCAATCAGCCCGTTTTACCGGTCATGGCCCCTGTTTCCAGTGATCTCTGCCAGCCAGCCCTGCCCGGCGGTTCAAAATGATGAACCCCTTTGATCACCACAGGAAAACAGACCTTGCCTTCATTTCTCAACATATTGAAATAAATAATAAAAATAAAATATAAAAAACAGAAGCGGATTGGCACATGATTTGCAAAAACAAAAATCAGCCTAATAACTTTTTCATTTTTTTCTCCTCTTCAAAATCGGCCGGGTTTGCCTCCGGCCTTTTTTGTTGAGAAATCGCGGGTTGACTGCCTCTCAGAACCGCGATTCACCCGCTGCGCTGTCAGAGTGTCATCAACTCAGTTTCCGCATCCGTCATTTCCGCGATGCCAAGGTTCTCTGCCATATTCAAAAACTTGTCCATTTTGGAATCGATCACGCCGGCATCGTTACCCACCAGCGAAAACCCGATCTGAGCCCGCTGGTGCACGTCATTGTCACCCACTTCCGCCACAGACGCATTAAACTGACGCTGCAGCCGACTGATAAGGGCTTTGACAATTTTCCGCTTTTCTTTCAGAGACCGGACACCATGCAGGTGAAACGTCATCCGGCCGTATCCAACAATCATACAGCTCCGTTTCATGGGAGGGTGGTCAAATCAAAAAGACTCGATCACTTCGCCCTTTTCAACATAGTCAGCAACGGCTGAAAACGTGGCACGCGCGCATTCCGCAAGGCTCTGGAAATGCCGCGTCACCGGATCATCCGGCCCCAGACGGTCGAGGGCATCGCGGAACAGCTGCTCCGTCTGAATCAGCTGGGGGTGCCCTTCTGCCAGAAGCGCTTTGCGCGTGCGGTGCCGAATCTTTTCTGTTTCAATGATATCGTGCAGCCTGCGAATGGAATACTCGACCAGCGCGTCCCGGGGCGTATTGCGTCCCTTGGAGATCCGGTCTAATAAATCCAGCGTACTGCGGCTCAGAACAAACGTTTTCTGCACCCGCTTCAGCTGGCAAAAATCGCCGCTGTCCACCGTGTCGGCAATGGAGGAGAGCGCATCCGGATCCTCGATCAGGTGATCAAACAGCGACTTTTTTTTGATTCCCAGGTGAACGGAGACCACACGGATGGCATCAATGGCCCGGCTGGTCAGTTTGAACGTGGCGCGCACTGACTGACGGCCGCGCAGGTCGTTTAACGACGGCCGCGGCAGTGAAGCAGGCATATCTGCCCCATGATTCCGGTTCATCTATCCGTCCCTTTCCGTGTACCCACACCTGCATACCTCCCCCCGAGGAGCAGGTCCGAACCCCAACACATAAACGCGGCCGGGTTTCGGATACCTCAAAACGGAAGCCGCCTGTGTTTTGAATGCAAATTCGTGTACGCGATTTGACATAAGATCACGGTTTCTGTTTTTGCATGGCTGCCATCAATTTTTCACCCAGATCACCGAATCCGTTCGATGCCGGCGCCTCCTTCCAGGTGGTCATCTCCCCTTCGGCATCCGCCTCTGCAAGACCGAGTTCCATCTTCCGGGCTGCCATATCCACGGCCAGAACCGTCACTTCGATCTGCGCCCCCGGTTTCAGACGCTCCACCGCAGCCCCTTCCGGACGGTCCTGAAGCCGCCGCCTGGGCAGCAGACCGGTGACACCGGGTTCCAGAGACACAAACAGGCCAAAGCGCTCCACTTTCTCCACCGTGCCGCGGACCGGTTTTCCCGCCGGATACCGGGTCGCCGCATCAGCCCAGGGATCGCCCTTGGCATCTCGAATACTTAAGGAAAGACGTTTTTTCTGCAGGTCCACATCCTTGATGGACACAAAGACCGTTGTTCCCGGAGGGGCCTCATCTTCCGGCCGGGTCACCCGTTTGACATAGCTTATCTCACTGATATGCACGAGGCCTTCCACACCCGGCATCACTTCGACAAACGCACCGAAATCCGTACATCGGGCAACGGTTCCTTCCACCTGCATGCCTGCCTTCAGCGTATCAGCGACCCGGCTCCAGGGGTCGTCTTCGGTCTGTTTCATGGACAAGGCGATCCGCGGAGCTTTGCCGCCTTCCGCCTGGCCCACGCTCAGCACCTTGACCCGCACTGCATCGCCTGCAGCGGCCGCTTCCGATGGATCACTCACCCGGCTCCAGCTGATCTCGGACACATGCACCATGCCTTCCACACCCGGCACCAGTTCCACAAACAAACCGTAGGGCATCACCTTGGCCACACGGCCATCCATTACCGCGCCGATCTCAAGGGTGTCAAAAAACGCCGCCCGGGCGGCGTTCCGCTCAGCTTCCAAAAGCTCGCGCCGTGAAACGACTATGTTCCGCCCATTTTCCTCAAACCGTTTCACAATAAAGGTGAACGACTTGTCCACATAATCTTCGGCCTGCTCGATAAACGCGACATCCATCTGACTGATGGGGCAAAAGGCCAGTTTCCCTGCAATCCGAACCCGAAAGCCTCCCTTGCAGACCTCCGCGACACGCCCTTCCACAGGTGTGCCCGTGGCATGGGCGGTTGCGATGGCATCCGTCCCCCCCCTGCCGGACAGGGCCTTTGACAGAATCACTTCATCTTCGGTTGCGGACACGACGTACAGGCTGACCGTATCGCCCACTGCCACGGTGCAGTTTCCGTCATCATCCAGGAGCTCTTTTTTGTCAACTGCCCCGTCGATTTTCGTGCCCGTATCCACGTAAACAGTATCGGCGCCTACAGCGATAACCTTGCCCTCGACCGTGTCACCTGCACACAGCATATCCGCAGATTCACGGTTGTACGCCTCAAACAGGTCTTCAAATCGTTCTTCGCTGGTAAAGCCGTCGCCGCCGTTTTGAACAGTCATGCGTCACATCTCCTTTGTTCCCGTTCATCAGAGGCCATACCCCGGGTGCCGGCCCTGATTCCACCCTGTTTTTGTTCGTTATCCCCCCTGCGCCCCCCACGGGCATCGCAAGGTTACCCTTTGATCTGCGTATCCACCAGATGAATCATCCGGATGCTTTCCAGGGTCCCGGACAGATGCTGCTGCACCCGGTCCCATTCTGTCTCCGTATGGCCGGACTGGATACTGCCCGGGGGGTTCCAGATCCCGCCCCCGTCATCCCGGACCGCGGCGTGCACATCTCTCAGGGTAATCCCGTGGATATCCCTGCCCGGCTGAAATGCCGGCACCTCCCCTGCCACTTCGGAAACAAGCCCGCTGCGCATCAGCATCGCCAGCACCTCCACCACATACGGCATGGAAGCGCCCAGTTCTCTGGAGATCGCTTCGGCCGTCCGCGGGCCGGTTCCGTCATGAAACGCCGCGCTGAGCAGCTGCATCACATGCACGGCCAGGTGCTCCCGCACCCCCGCGCTGACATCCTCATCACCGATATCCGGCGACAGGGTCCGCGCATGCTGAATGGCCCAGGTGAGCCGCGCCCCCATCAGCAGCACCACCCAGCTGATATAAATCCATACCAATAGCACGGGAAATGCGGCCAGGGTACCATAGATCTTGTTATGACTCGTCACTCCGATATTCAGGTGGGCATAGATGCGGAACGCCCCTTCCCAGGCAGTACCGGTCACCACACCGGCGATCAGTGCAGGCACCATCTTTACCCGGATGTTGGGAATGATGATGTACAGGGCGGTAAACGCCACCCAGATGCCCATCAGCGGAATAATGTTGTTGAACAATACCCAGAACTGGGCGAACAGGGGGTATTCCATCAGCCGCACGACCACGGCATTGGAGGAGAAGGTCGCCATCATGGTCAGGGAGATCATCATGAGCACCGGGCTGATAAAGAGAACGCTCAGATAATCGGTGATCTTCCGGACCCAGGTCCGCGGATGGGTCACCCCCCACAGGTCGTTGAAAGTCTTTTCCACCTGACTCATCATGTTGATGGAAATATAAAGGAGAAACACGAGCCCCAGGCTGCCAATGGCCTTGAAATTGGTATTCGAGATATACGAGATGATATGGGAGGCGATCTCCTGTTTTCCCACAGAGACGTATTTGATGAGGAGGTCCTCGATCCGGCTGTGCACGCCGAACCCCTTCAAGACAGAAAAGGCAATGGCCAGGAGCGGTACGATCCCCAGAATGGTTTTGTAGGCGAGAGACGACGCCCGCAGCATGAGGACATTTCCCCGAAACACCTGAAGCGTCATCAGGAGCACCCGCACCGCACGCCGGGCAAACTGAAGGAGACCCGAATCCTCCGGTCGTTCCTGCCAGATCCAGATCTCCAGCATACCAGACAGTTTTTTTACGTATTCCATCTTGCGTTCCCTTTCACTGCCGCACCCGCTGGCTGAACCAGACCCCGGCAAAAATGAATGCCACGCCGCTCCACTGCCAGCCCATCAGCCGCTCATCCAGAAGCACCCAGCCCATAAAGACACCCACCACGGGTATGAGGTTCAGAAACGCGGCCGCCCGGCTGGCCGGCAACCTGCTCAACCCCGTGTTGAAAAGGGCGTAAGCGCCCAGTGATACCACCACGCCCAGATAGAATATCGCGCAGACCCCGAAACGGTCAACCCGTGTCGGCAGCACAACCCCCGGCAGCGCCAACCCTGGCAGAAAAAAGGCCATCCCCACCATTGACTGATATCCGGTCAGCATGAACGCCGGATATTTCCCGGACAGTTTTTTCAGGATCAGGGTATATCCGGCGGCGCAGAGCATGGCCATGCACTCCATCAGGTTTCCGAACACCGGATTCGGCGCATCCTGGGTTGGTGCAGCCACCAGGGTCAGGAGCCATACGCCTGCGACTGCGGTCAGAAATCCGGCCACCCGGTGCCAGGGCAGGGGTTCCCGCCAGATCACAGCGGCCGCCACGGCCACCAGCAGCGGTAGTACAGCGAGAATCATGCTGGCCTGGGCTGCGGTGGTATACAGCAGGGCCTTGACTTCAAACACGAAATACAGACACGGCTCGCACAGTCCCATGAATAAGACGAGGAACCGGTCTTTCCAGCCTTCAAGCGGCACCTGCAAGGTAAAGGGCCGTAAGCAGACAAAACAAAGCGATGCCAGTACCATCCGGCAGAAAACCACAACCACCGGGTCATAGACCGCAAAGGTCATTTTAAATACGGCAAACGAGCTGCCCCACAACGCGACGGCCAGAAGGGAAAAAAACACCGCGCCCCCTGTCCCCCGAAAGGGCCACAGCAGATCCGGCATCCTCTTCATGCGCGCGTCCATCCCCTTCTGTTCAAACAGGTTATCCCGTCAAGTCGTTACTTATACCAACCCTCATCCCTCCAGACAAACGGAAAAACCAGTGCTAAGCGTGAATTTCGCTTTCCGAAACAGAGGGGCGCACTTAAAACAGACTTGCCTTTCTGCGCGAAATCCCATAAAAACTCTCCTCTGGAAACGGGTTCTTTTTTGTTTTCGCCTGAGCAAACCGTGCTGAAAAACCACCCGGATATCCCCGGCCGACCGAACCCGAACACATCTGTACATACACATCCCCGCCGGCTGCGCCGTCGGCGTGAAAGGAACAGCAGCATGTCAACACACGCAGTCAATGCCGCCATCCGCAACGTGGCCATCATCGCCCATGTCGATCATGGCAAAACCACCCTTGTCGATGCCATGTTCCGTCAGAGCGGTCTGTTTCGAGACGGCCAGGTCGTGGATGAGCGGATCATGGACCAGATGGACCTTGAACGGGAACGGGGTATCACCATCGCCGCCAAAAACTGCGCCGTCACCTGGGATGACATTAAAATCAACATCATCGACACCCCGGGCCACGCCGACTTCGGCGGTGAAGTTGAACGCGCGCTCTCCATGGTGGACGGAGCCATCCTGCTCGTGGACGCGTCCGAAGGCCCGCTCCCCCAGACCCGGTTTGTGCTCAAGAAAACCCTGGAAGCCGGACTCAACATCATTGTGGTGATCAACAAGATCGACCGGAAAGATGCCCGGGCCGCCGAAGTACTGGATGAAATCTACGACCTCTTCATCGATCTGGATGCCACCGAAGACCAGCTCGACTTTCCCGTGATCTACGCCATCGGCCGCGACGGCATTGCCAAGGCAGACCCGGATGATGAAGACGGCAACCTGAGCCTCCTCTTTGAAACCCTGATCGCCACCATTCCGCCGCCGAAAAGCCATATTGAGGCCCCCTTTCACATGCTGGTCAGCGACCTCGGCTACTCCGATTACCTGGGCCGCATGGCCATCGGCAAAGTGGCCGGCGGCACCCTGAAAAAACACGACAGCCTGGTCTGCATCCAAGCCGGCGGCAGCCGCACCTCACTCAAATCCTCCAAGCTCCAGGTCTATGACGGGCTCTCTTTATCCGAAACAACCCAGGCCACGGCAGGCGATATCCTGGTGCTGGCCGGCGTAGAAGGGGTCAGCATCGGCGACACCCTGTCCAGCCCGGATCTGGAAACGCCGCTCCCGCGGCTGCGGGTTGATGATCCCACCGTATCCATGACCTTCTCCATCTCCGATTCTCCGTTCTCGGGCAGGGAAGGAAAGTATGTCCAGTCTGCCCGCATCCGGGATCGGCTGGTCAAAGAAACCCTTAAAAACGTTGCCATTACCGTGGAATCCACCGATGACCGGGATGCGTTTCTGGTCAAAGGCCGGGGCGAATTCCAGATGGCCATCCTCATCGAAACCATGCGCCGTGAAGGATTCGAGCTCTGCGTGGGACGTCCCCAGGTCATTTTTCAGTATGGTGAAAACGGGGAAAAGTTAGAACCCATCGAACAACTCCTCGTCGACTGCGACGACCCCTTCATGGGCGTGGTCACGGAAAAACTCGCCATACGAAAAGGCCGGCTCATGGAAATGACCAATAACGGCAAAGGCCGGGTCCGCATGACCTTTTCCATCCCTTCCCGCGGCCTTATCGGCTACCGGGACGAATTTCTCACCGATACCAAAGGAACCGGGATCCTCAACTCCATTTTTGACGGGTATGACAGCTATCGGGGCGATTTCCCCAGCCGGTTTACCGGCTCCATTGTTTCCGACCGTCAGGGTAAGGCGGTGCCCTATGCCCTCTTCAACTTAGAACCCCGAGGCGAACTCTTTATCACGCCAGGCACACCGGTGTATGAAGGAATGGTCATCGGCGAACACAACCGCGGCACCGATATTGACGTGAATGCCTGCAAGGAAAAAAAACTGACCAACATGCGGGCATCCGGCAAAGACGAAAACACCGTCTGCTCCCCGGTCCGGCCCATGACCCTGGAACGGGCCCTCAACTTCATAAGGGACGATGAGCGCGTCGAAGTCACCCCCCAATCCATCCGCCTGCGGAAAACCATTTTGAACATCCAGAAACGAAAAATGAATAAACCCAAAAATTAAAACCAGTTGCCTCCGGCGGGCAGGGGGATGATCCCCCTGCACCCCCAGGTTTTTGCCTCTCCGTCTCTGCTCAAGGCGCTGATTCCAGTTGCAGTTATGCAGAACCCTTATCATATCATTTCTGTTCAATTTGGGACGGTCTCTTTTAACGGGCTCAGTTACCTTGGGGGCGGTGTTTTTGGAAACCAGCGCCAGATTGACAAGTGAAGACAATTTGGTTAGCGTGAATCATTGCGCCGTCATGACAGAGTGAACGTGTGCAGACGTCCGGTGGACGTCGAGCGGTCCGCCCTGGACTGACGCACGCCTGAAACGGTCACCCCTGGCAGTCGTACCCCTGCCGACGGTGCCGGAACGCCAATGTCCCGTAAAAACGAATCAGGAAACATGCCATGATAATCGGACTTGATGTAGGCGGTACCCACACAGATGTGGTGGCCTTGTCGGCCGGCGCGCCGATGGGTAAAGTCAAGGTTCCCACGGATGCGTCGGATCTGTATACCACAGTCTTCACCGGGCTGAAGCAGATGCTGGCACAGATAGATCCCTCACAGGTGAAACGGGTGGTGCTCAGCACCACACTCACCACCAATGCGGTGGTTCAAAACAAGGTGCCGCCGGTGGGGATGATCGTATCTGCTGGACCGGGTCTTCCCCCAGAATGGTTTCGAACCGGCCATCACTATTACCCGGTAAGCGGCTCTGTGGATCACCGGGGCCGGGCCATGACCGGGGTGAATGAAGCGGAGATCAGACAGGCAGCGGCGACCATGAAGGCCGAAGGGATTCAGCATGTGGGGGTGGTGGGTAAATTCTCCTCGCGGAACCCGGCCCATGAAATCAAAATCGCCGAATGGCTGAAACCGGATTTCCAGAATGTGTTCATGGGGCATCAGGTCTCCGGAAATCTGAACTTTCCCCGGCGGATCGCCACCACCTGGCTGAACGCATCGGTGCATGCCCTTCACACGGATTTTTTCAAGGCCGTTGCGGCGTCACTGAATACACTCGGCCTGTCTGTCCCCATTCATATTCTGAAAGCGGATGGGGGAACCATGGGACTTGACGCATCCTTGGCCTATCCGGCGCAGACCATCCTTTCCGGGCCTGCGGCCAGCGTCATGGGCGCCTTGGCATTTGCCCCGGCAACAGGAGATGTGGTGGTCCTTGACATCGGCGGGACCACGACAGATATGGCCATTCTGATCGACGGCGTGCCAGTGCTCGAACCCCTGGGCATTGAAATCAGCGGTAACCAGACCCTGATCCGGGCCCTGCGCACGGTGTCCGTGGGTATTGGCGGAGACAGCGCTGTCCGGTGGGATGGAGGGAACCTGACCATCGGGCCGGATCGTCTGGGGCCGGCCATGACCTTTGGCGGCGACCATCCCACACCAACCGATGCCCTGCGGGTCCGCGGGGATCTGGCAGAAGGCGACCTGAGCGCGGCCACCGCAGGGATGGAAACACTGGCCGCAGCGATGGGCTGTGATCTTGCCGAGGCGGCAGACCGGGTATTTTCAGCCACCTGTACGGCCATTGGGTCGCATGTGGCTGCCATGGTCGATGCCATCAACTGCCGGCCGGTCTATACGATTCATGAAATGATCGAAGGATACCAGGTCTCACCAGAATCCATCGTGGTGCTGGGGGCGCCGGCCCGGCTGTTTGCACCCGGTCTTGAAGCGGCCTGCGGCCTTCCGGCAGCGGCTGTACCGGAATGGGATGTGGCCAATGCCATAGGCGCGGGTCTTGCCCGGACCACCTGTGAGGTGAGTTTGTTTGCCGATACCGAGTATGGCCGCGTGGTGATCCCTGAAGCCGATCTGGAAGAAACGGTGGCGAAAAACTACACCATGGAAGATGCCAAAGCCCAGGCGGGCCGGCTACTCATGGAAAAGGCGGCGCAGAGCGGTGCGGACGATGGGGATATTGATGTCGATCTGCTTGAGGAAACCAGCTTCAACATGGTCCGGGGATTCCGAACGAGCGGGAAAAATATTCGGGTAAAGGTGCAGGTGAAACCCGGGCTGATCAACGGATATGAAAACCTGACCGGCGGACACTGAAACCGTGCCGCTTCCGGTACCCGATCTGAGTGTGACAGCAGGGAACCGGCAAAGGAGAAACGGCTATGATACGTGCAAAACGCAATATGGGACTGGTTTTTTTCCCGGCATTTGACTGGGCCATCGACCCAACACATCCGGAACGGGAAGAGCGGCTGCTGTATACACGAGACCAGGTCTTTGAGGAAGGGATTCTGGATATCCCCGGCATCACCGAGTTCAAACCAGATCTGGTCACGGAAGCGGATGTGCGTCGGATCCATTTCTGTGTGCCCGATGTCAGGGCCGTGACCACCGAATCCCACTTCATCAGCGCGGGCGGGGCGAAAACCATTGGAAAAGCGGTGATGGACAAAACCATTGACTGCGGGTTTGCCCTGGTGCGCCCGCCGGGTCATCATGCCATGCGGGTGGTGCACGGGGGACGAGGCTTCTGTAACATCAACATCGAAGCCATCATGATCGAATACCTGCGTGCGCAGTACGGCATCCGGCGTGTGGCCATTGTGGATACGGACTGCCATCACGGTGACGGCACCCAGGATATCTACTGGCATGACCCGGATACGCTGTTTATCTCTCTGCACCAGGACGGCCGGACCCTGTACCCGGGTTCCGGGTTTCCCAACGAGTTAGGCGGCCCCAATGCGGCCGGCACCACGCTGAACATCCCCCTGCCCCCCCAGACGGGCACCGAAGGCTATCTGGATGTCATTGACGGGCTGGTGCTGCCGATTCTCGATGAATTCCAGCCGGACCTGATCATCAACTCCGCAGGCCAGGACAATCACTATACAGATCCCTTGACCAATATGCATTTTTCCGCCCAGGGGTATGCACGGCTGAACGCCCTGCTTAAGCCGGATATCGCAGTGCTCGAGGGCGGATATTCCATCGAAGGGGCTCTTCCCTACGTGAATGCGGGTATTATCCTGGCCATGGCCGGGCTTGATTTTTCCCATGTGAAAGAACCGGACTATCGTCCGGAGAAACTGAAACAGTCCGCATCCGTCACACGGCACATTGCCGAGGTGATGGCAACCGTGCAGGGCATCTGGGATCGGCGGGATGAATACCGGGAAAAGCTTCAGGGACATCAGACACTGGCTGAACGCCGACGGCAGATCTATTACGATACGGACGGCATCTCAGAGACCCAGCAGGAACGGCTGACCATTTGTAATGATTGTGCGGGTGCCTTGCGGATCGACTCGTCATCCTCCTGGGGCGGGCATGTGGTGGGCACCCACATCCCGCGGTTTGCCTGTGACCGGTGCCGGCAGCAGGGACTTGACTGGTATGCGGCAGACGTCAAACAGCATGGCCGTGAGGCCCAACTGCAGGACCGAAGCGCGGAAACAAGATAAGGGTTCCAGGGTGCCGTATACCCTGTTAACGGGCGGGTAACACCGCTCCTGCAACCTTCTTTTCCATATATCTTGTGGTTGTTTCTGGCTTGACACCCAAGTCTGTTTTCACTATAGTCCTTCCAATATTGATAACGTGTTCATTTCCACCCCTATTTCCAACGGGCATCACAGCAGATATAGAATTGAAGCGAGTTTGTGTGTATGGATGATTTTAGCCAGTCAACTGCCGGTCCTGTAAAATTAAAAGGGGTCGGTGAGGGATTTCGCTTGACCGTGGATCCGACACAATCGCGTGACGTGCTCGAAGCAGAGATCCGTAAAATTTTTGACCGGCTCAGGCATCTCACAATCAATGCAAAGGTGGTGATTGATCCTGGTGGCACTGAAGGGTATGAATACCTGATCGAGGCCCTGAGCCGTTTTTTGAAATCCGAATACGATGTGGGCCAGGTCACGGGGCCGGGTCGCCCGCGGTCTGCAGCGGTTGAAGAGAAACGGCGGCGGGATGTGGACCAATCCTGGGATTACCGAAAAAGTGATGTGCTGATGCTTTACGGCCGGGTGCGCTCGGGCCAGAAGGTGAGCACCCGAAAGCATCTGGTTATTCTGGGAGATGTGAATCCGGGTGCGGAAGTGATTGCCGGCGGCGACGTCCTTGTAATGGGAAAACTGGCCGGTATGGTCCATGCCGGGTGCATGGGCGACACGGGAGCCATTGTTCTGGCGCTTGACTTCAGGCCTACCCAGATCCAGATTGGAGATATTCTGGCCGCAGGTGTGCGGCCAAAGAAAAAAGGCCGGGCTGAAGTTGCAAGGGTGTCAGAAGATGGTATTGTGGTGGACGATTACTTAAACAGTGACCCGTTCGGCCGCATTCCGTGGCCGGAAGTGCGATAGCGAAAACCGAGCCGGAGCAGCATCTTCGCGCCGGTACGGCGGCAATAACGGCCATGGGCTGACCTGGGTTTTCGCCGAGGTTTGCCCACAACAACTTATGAAAGAAACGAATCGGTTAATTTCGTTCTTTCATATAAAACCAATTAAGAACGAGGTGGATGTGGAAGGGAAAATTATTGTCATCACGTCAGGCAAGGGCGGCGTTGGCAAAACAACAGCCACGGCTTCCATCGGTGCAGCGCTAGCGATGGACGGGAGTCGTGTCGCTGTGGTGGACATGGATATCGGCCTCCGAAACCTGGATGTTGTTATGGGCCTCGAAAACCGGATCGTTTTCAATGTGGTCGATGCGGTAAAGGGAAAGTGCAAGATCCGGCAAGCCGCCATCAAGGATCGGCGCATCGACAACCTGTTTCTGATCCCGGCATCCCAGAGCGACAACAAAAACGTCCTGAATCCGGAGGAAATGGTCCGCTTCAGTAAAAAACTCCGCAAGGAATTCGATGTGATCCTTATGGACTGCCCGGCAGGTATTGAACAGGGATTTGAAAACGCCGTAGCAGCAGCCGACGAAGCGGTGGTGGTGTGTACACCGGAAGTTTCCGCTGTCCGGGATGCGGACCGGATTATCGGGCTGCTCTATGCCCGTTCCATTTCCCCCAAGCTGGTGGTCAACCGGATCATACCGGAAATGGTGGAAAAGGGCGACATGCTCAGTCATGAAGACGTGATGGATGTGCTTTCCGTGGATCTGGTAGGACTGGTTCCCATGGACGATCAGGTCGTGGTAAGCACCAATACGGGAATGCCGCTGGTCATGAACCGTGATTCCGATGCCGGGCAGGCGTTTCGGCGGATTGCCCTCCGGTTGAACGGTCAGCCGGACCTGCCGGTTCAGGTTCCGAAAACACAAAAAGGATTATGGTCCAAACTGGGTCAGCGTCTGGGCCTTTCAAAATAAAGGGGACCCATGCTCAACGGAATCATACATAAAGTCTTTGGAAAAACGCCGCCCAGCAGCCAGGAAGCCAAAAAGCGGCTCAAGTTTGCGCTGGTATACGATAAACTTGAAGTGTCTGATACAATTCTTGAGGATTTGCAGACGGATATCATTGAGGTGATTTCAAAATACTTTGAAATTGACCGATCTGCCTTTGAGCTGGATATCCAGCGGGACGAAGAGACGTCAGCGCTTGTCTTCAACACCCCGATTCTCAGTGCCAAGCGGGTGTGACCCCATTCCCCGCCGATGGCGTTTAACCGTTTATTCGAACACCTAGCCGGCCATTAGTGGCTGTCAATAAATCCATTGGCAACAGCCCGGACGGCTGCTTCGAGCGCTTTTACCGCGTTGTCCTGATCCGGTGCCGATGTAAATACGGACCTTAAGGTTTTTATCAGGGTGAAAAGATGCCTATCGCTGATAGGTTCGGCCAGTCTGGGTTCGGGCAGCGGATAAAGATTGTCGTTGAAAAAATAATTGCCGATCCGGCGGTCTGACGGGGCCCGCCAGGGCCACTCGGTTTTGAGCCGGAAGAACCGGCGGATGGCGTTAATCCCTTCTGCGGAACAGGCGTCTGGCGTCAGTTCCCGTCCAAGCTGCGCTTCCACCTGACTGAAAAACGCGTCCGCCATTTTTGTTTCTGTTGTCATCAATCCATACAGATACCAGTCATCAGCAGCCATGCGCATGAGCTGTTTGTACCGCGCAGGCAGCCCGTCGCAGGTGGGGCAGAAGTAAGTCCGGCAGGCCATGCCCCCATAATCGCTGAGCCCCCGCCAGTCAATGCCGTCATTGCCGTCTCCTAAAGGATGGAGCAGGCATCCCACCCGCTCCATCTCACACGGGTCTTCGGGAAACCGGATGAAACCGATATACGGACAGTGATGAAATTCATCGTAGGGGCGGTCCTGGTTTTCAGCTGTTTCAGTTTCCAGGCGGAACCGATCCAGGCTTTCCAGGGTGAGGGGCCGATCCAGGTCCCGGAATCGCCGTGTCCGGACGGTGAGCAGGGACGAAAGATAGGCCTTTGAGGGATCGGGTACATTGTAAAGACCGCAGCAGGCACCGCAGGCGTAAGTTGTTCCCTGGCAAAGGTACACGCTGCCGGGAATGGTTGGGTCAAGTTCGTGATCCATGATTGATGATGCCTTTAGCACCCTTCAATGCGCATACAAACCCAGATCGAATTCGGTTCGGATAATGCCCATCAGCGCCTTGCCGATCTGGATGCCGAGGTCGATGAACTGGGGGCCGTAGTGTTTACCGGTGGTGCTTCTGAAGCTTGACTTAATCTGGTCCAGGGACGCCATACCCCGGGGGTAATGCGTGATAAATTCCGATACGGAAATACCCGAAAACGCGATCATATCCCAGAGGGTATGGGTAAAGTTGTCAGGCCCCCAGCGGAACTTATCCGCATCATACAGGCAGTCTGACAGCAAGGCGCCAAAGCGGGTGCCGGCTGCTGTCGGCTCCTGGAACGCTTCATGGTTCCGGATGGCAAGGCAGATATCGTCCATCTCCTGGGAGGTGATGGCCAGTCCTTCAAGAAACCCCGGTGCCGCTTTTGCACCTTTGATCGCGTGCTGCTGGTGTTTCCGTTTGATGTCATGAAGCAGCCCCGCACACTGGACAAGAAACAGGCACCGTTCGATGACTGCATCCGAAAAACCGGCTTTTTCCCCTTCAATGACGATCAGAGCCCCGGCATCCCATGCCACTTTCTTGACATGATCCATGCCATGACCCATGTTGTACTCCATGGGGCCGGTGATGGTCTCGGCAAGGCCCTGAACAAGCGGGCTGCCATCAAAAAAACAGCGGGACCGAGTCACTGCACCCGGATGATCCTGATAAAAATCCGCCGCAGGCAGGGTGGCGGCAATATCCCGAGCGTGCTTTCGAATGCGGCGTATCCATTCATCCATGCAACAAGGGCTCCCTCTAGCCTGATCTGAATCGGGTTAAATTGATAAATTACCATCTCAACTTTCGGAGTTAATTTGACGCATTGATTAATTTTTAATCATTTGAAAATAAAGTATTAATGGACAAAAAACCCTATTCTGATAAGCGATGTTCAACCCCCCAAAAAACAAGTCAAGAAAGGCACCTTGTCAACTATAATGATACCGCATGCACGCTTGAAAATCAAACGAACAGCAATGTGGCCGAAACGATGATCAAGCACACCCGGGTTCCGGTACGGGTTGTCCGATTGCCTGAATAACGCCGGTCGCACCGGATCGGTAAAAATAAATCAGGGAATCCGCTGCATCTGATCTCGAATTTTTCCGGATGCAGCTGCCTCAAGAAACTGATCTCCCAGCTGTTTGCTCATGGCAACGGTCTGCTCCCAAAAGGCAACCCGCTCTTTATCGCGTCCAGCCATGCGGGTAAAGTCCCGACGGTCTGGAATACGGCCCAAGGGGAGGGTTTCGACAAAGGCAGGAGACGGGGCAATCAGGAGCGTGTCAGCGAGGATCCTTCCGTCTGCCATGCGGCTTTTCCGGTTCTTGTCAAACCACCCCAGAGTGACATCCGGGTAAAAGTGGGGATAGAGGGCGATCCCGTCCTGGCCGCCTAGAAAATCAAATGCCGGGTGATAGTGATACAGGCCGCCGTCGCGGTAGGTGCCGTCCGGCGCACCGGGAATATTACGGACACCTTCCATGATAAACGGAATGGAGCCGCTGGCCAGTAGTGCCTGTCTGAGGTTTTCCCTGTTCAGGGCCGCTTTGCCGCCGACAAACTCGTCATCTCTGGAAAAGGGAGGCGGTGTCCGGGGATCAAAAAAGAGTGTGGGGCAGCATTGGGTTTGATACAGACGCCGGGAGACCTGATTGATGGCCCAGGCTTGCATCAACCCGCCAAGCAGCGGCAGTTTAAGGTCAGACGCCATCAGTCCACGGCACCGCACGGCAGACAGATGCAAACGGCAATACGGGTGGTTCAACACTTCGTCTATTTGCTCTAACTGGAGAAAGCTGTTTAATATCCGGTTGCCTTCCCGCGAGACCTGAGCCGGCGTGATTTTCCCTTCATAATACTGGTGAATGTACGCATGGGCCAGGTCATCAAAGGCCTGGACCGGATCCTGGCGGGCTGCCGCCGCAGATTTCCACGCGCCGATGGACGTCCCGAACAGGTGAAGCGGTTTCTGTCTACCCGTAAACCAGGTGCCGAATATTGCGGATTCAAGGCCATGCAGAACCAACCACTTGGCGGCACCGGAAGCGCCGACCACCACATCCACATCATCCGGCGACAATCCCCTGTCGCCTATTTTTTCAAAGGCCCTGGGGCCGGCAAGAAAAATCAGATCAGTTGACATATATTCACCTGCGCGTTCTGGTTTATCGGTGGTGTGATCATTTAATAAGCGCATGGGTTCTGTTGTCAAGTCGGAAATCCGCATTTTGACCTTCCAGGGTTTTGGCGTATTGAAAAATCGTTTCAAATTTCGTATGTGATCGTTTCACTGTTGATACACGTTAACAACCGATTTATACACATACAGGAGAAACCATGAAGGATTCGAAAGTCAGTCTGGTGGTACCTGGCTCACCATTGGGCATGACCACACCCGAACGACTGGAAGCAGTCGCGGCCATTGCGAAAAAATACCATGTGGAAACCATCAAAATCACAGCAGCCCAGCGGCTGAAGCTCTACGGCATCGATGCCGCAGATGCAAAAGCCGCCATAACCGAACTGGGCGGGAGCCTGCCCCAGCCGCTGGGTGTAAAAAAAGGCGCCCATTCCGTACAGTCCTGTCCCGGAACATGGGGGTGTAAATTTGCGCGCCAGAACTCGCTGGAGCTGTCAAAGAAAGTCACCGAGGCGCTTTCCGATCATGTGTTTCCCGGCAAGGTGAAGATCGGAATCTCCGGCTGCGGATTCAACTGCTGTGAGGGGTACGTGCGGGATGTGGGAATTTTCGGGAAAAAAAACGGGTGGACGCTTATCTTTGGCGGCAATGCCGGCGGCCGTCCGCGTATTGGTGATGTGATCGCTGAAGACCTTTCCGATGACGCCCTCATCGCATGGGTGACGCGTGTGATGACGTTTTACACGAATCATGCAAAGAAACGGGAGCGCTCCGCAGGAGTGATGAATCGCCTGGGCCTGGAGGCCCTTCGCACCTACCTTGACGAGGCTGCCGAAGGGACCAGACTTTCAACCGTTAAAAAATAAAATAAAAAAAGTCTGAAATAAAAGAAGATTTTTCCTTCTCTGGTTTTTAAGCAATTTTTTTGAAAAAACTGCTTGACGGATAAGCCGCGCTTGGATATCTTCGCCGAGTCGCTGAGGAAAACAACCTGAGCGGCTCGCAAAAACGCAATCAACAGATTGCAACCCCATTTGATCTTTGAAAACTGAATAGTGACAGCAAGTAAGGAAGCAGAGAACGGGTCTCTCGATGAATGCATCGCTTTTTGAAGTGATGTTGATATTTAT
>PDTL01000025.1 GCA_002748835.1 Deltaproteobacteria bacterium | reverse complement strand
GGTAATTGCATACATCAATAATATAACGCTGCAAAGAACCAGCGTCATTTTGGTTTTAATCCTGAATTTTGAAAACATGGTGCTTCTCTCCGGTGTATTTATACAGGTAACAACATTTCTACCAGCGGTATTCCATTCCGCAGTTTCCGGTTTTCAAAAACCAAGCCCAACCGTTTTTTATGCAACGGTTGAAGTGCAAGAAATCATTCCCTACCACCGAAAGCAAAAAACTACCCCAGCAGTTCCACCAGAGCCTGTAACCCCAGTCGGTAGCCCATGGCACCCAGGCCGGCGATCTGGCCGGTGGCGATATCTGATACCAGGGAAGTATGGCGAAAGGGTTCGCGTTTGTAGATATTGGAAAGGTGGACTTCCACAATGGGAATCTCTAACATAAAAAGTGCGTCCCGTATGGCCACACTGGTGTGGGTATAGGCGGCCGGATTGATCAGAACGGCATCGGCCGCGCCCATGGCGGTCTGAAGGCGGTCCACAATATCGCCTTCATGATTGGACTGAAAGGTGTCCACAGCTACGCCGAGTTCATGCCCGAGGTGTTTCAGTGCCGCATCGATCTCTGCCAGGGTTTCATATCCGTAGATCTCCGGTTCCCGTTTCCCCAGTAAATTCAGGTTGGGTCCGTGTATCACCAGTACCTGTTTCATACCGTTTTTCCCGTTGCATCGGCAACCTGTCTGCGCATCTCTGCAATGGTGGCTGCGTAATCGCCGGTTCCGAATATCGCCGATCCGGCGACAAAACTGTCTGCCCCGGCCCTGGCCACAGAACCGATAGTCTTTGCGTTGATCCCGCCATCCACCTGGATCAGTACCTCCGGTGCCTGGGACCGGATCATCGCCTTGAGCTGCCGAATTTTTTCCACGGACGATGCGATGAAAGACTGGCCACCAAATCCCGGGTTCACGCTCATGAGCAGTACAAAATCCAGATCCTTGAGCACCCACTCGATCATCGACAGCGGGGTTGACGGATTCAGGGCCACACCGGCTTTTGATCCCTTTTCCCGGATCAGGGCCAACGAACGGTGCAGGTGGGGACAGGCTTCGGCATGCACGGAGATCCAGTCCGCACCGGCTGCAGCAAACGCCGGAATCAGCGCGTCAGGCGACGTGATCATGAGATGTACGTCCAGCTCGGCACTGGACACCTGCTTCGCAGCCTCAACAATAATTGGACCATAGGTCAGATTGGGCACAAAGTGGCCATCCATGACATCAATATGGATCCAGTCGGCACCGGCCGCCTCTACATCCCGGATTTCCTCACCCAGCCGGGTAAAATCCGCAGAAAGAATCGATGGTGCGATAATACACATAGTTTCCCTCCCCCTTCCTCAAGGATAGGGTCATCAAAGAGCAGAAAACAAGCACATCCCGCGTCCCTCTTTCCGTTCACCCGGGCCTCATTCCGCTTCTGAAGAAAATGCCTGTTCCGCTGTTAAGTCATCATTTTCAAATACCTGGATCCGGGCTCTGGCCCATGCATGGGGAACCAGAAACACCAACTGGGAGCCCGGTGCTGCAAACCGATCCACCATATCCATCTGCTGCCCGTACAGGATAAGAACCAGGCGAACATGCTTTTTTAAAAAACCCGGCGCCACGCGATGGGTAAAGAGGGTCCCGCCCCGAACCTGTTCAAGTCCGCCGGCAGCAACCCCGCCGGCAACACGGTTCACCACCAGCGCCACCGCAGCGCCCTTCTCCACCGGATAACCGGGGGGCGGGTCCTGTTTCAGTACCGTGTTGTGGGGCCTTGAACGGTCTTCATCTGCGGTCAGCCGCCCCACCTGAAAGCCGGCACGCTCCAGTCTGAGCCCTGCGGCATCCACAGTCATGCCCTGAATATCCGGCATCCGGAATCGCTGGAGCACGGGTCCGGTACTGACCAGCAATCCCACCGAATCTCCCCGATCAACGGCGCGACCTGCCAGGGGGATCTGGGCAATCACGCTGCCTGCCGGTATCTGATCATGGGCGGTTTTAGACACTGGCCCCGGTGTCATCTCAATCTGTGCCAAAAGAGCGCGGGCCCGCGCCACGGGCATACCGGAAAAATCCGGCAGTTGCAGACGTCGAACACCGGCGGATATGTTGATCCGCACATGACGGCCTGACTTAACCTCCGCGCCCGGAAACGGGTACTGATAGGTGACATGGTACTTGGGAATGGCGTCATGATACTCAAGATCCCCCATATCCGGAATCAGGCCCAGAGTGCTCAGGTGTTCGAGCACCGTGACCACGTCTTTTTCCACCAGATCGGGTACCACCACTGACGGCGGCTGTTCCACAATGAACACCAGTACCCCGTAAGCGGTGGCTCCGGCAATAAGCGCGAAAAGGGCCAGATAGATCAGCCATTTGAACAGGGTTTGGATCATGCGCGGCAGATCATCCGTGCAGCAAAAAAACCGTCAGTTCCCTGCCGGTGAGGCCAGGTGCGGAGCACCCCTTCAGAAACCATGAGCGGCGCGAGTTCCGCAGGCAGCCCCTCGGGCGTCTCCAAGCTGAACGCCGGATGGTCCTTTAAAAAATCACTGACCACGGCATCGGTCTCTTCCGGTTCCATGGAGCAGACCCCATACACCAGCACACCGCCCGGCATTACGGTTTCCGACAACCGCGTGAGAAACTGAAGCTGTCGTTCCCGGTTTTCGCTTAGTTTTTCCGGAAACAATTTCCATTTTCCGTCCGGATTTCGACGGAGCACGCCCAGTCCGGAACAGGGCGCGTCGAGCAGCACTCTGTGAAAGGCCTTTTGGAATACATCTGGCAGTTCACGGAAAAGATCATGACGGTAAGGACTGACAATCTGGACACCGAGGCGCGCCATTTCCACGGTCGATTTTTCCAGACGCCCCCGATCCCATTCCAGGGCTGTGATCTGGCCGGTATTCTGCATGCGCTGAGCCATATGACCGGTTTTCCCCCCAAGCCCGGAGCAGGCATCCAGCACCGTTTCTCCAGGACGCGGATCCAGAAACCGGGTCACCAGCTGGGCCGCTTCATCCTGAACCTGGAAAAGCCCATCCCGGAACGCAGACAGATCCGGAATCCGGCCAGGCAACCGCTCGAGAATCACGCCTTCGTCAGACAAATGGCACGCCGACACCACAGCTGTTTCACGGTCAAGGCGTTCCATCAGGCCCCGGCGTGTCGTCTTCAAGGTATTAACCCGGATCATCAGGGGCGGCACGGCATTCATCGCTTCGCACAGCGCTAGGGTTTCCTCAGTCCCCCACCGGTCCACCCACCGTTTCAGCAGCCATTCCGGAAAACTGAACGTCTGCGCCATGATCGCTGGCCGTTCCACGGGTCCCTCGGGGATGCCGGTGATATCAGGTGTTCGCACCACGTTTCGGAGCAGGGCATTGACAAACTTCACTTCCCAAGGCGGGGCCGCCTGTTTGGCAAGATTCACAGCCGTATTGACGGCAGCTGAATCGGGAATCCGGTCCATAAAGCGAATCTGAAACACCGCCATGCGCAGAATATTCCGTACTTCCATCCGGATCTTGCCCGTTGACTTCACAAACGATCGGATCACCGCATCCAGCTGCAGCCTTCGCCGGAGGACCCCATAGGTCAATGCGGTGACCAGGGCCCGATCCCGTTTTTCCATCTCTGCATGCTGGGTCAAGGCCTCCTCGACCAAACGGTCGAGGGTCAGGCTCGAGGATTCCACACGGTTCAGAATGTTCAAGGCTAGTTTTCGGGGAAACAAACCTGAAACAGGTTCACGTCCCTTTCGTTGTCCTTTTCGTTTCTGCATCAGTTGTTTTCTGTTTCCCCGATCGCGTCATGCGGGTAACGTCTTGAAAAATTCCCGGTCTATACCAGTGAAAAAACCGTCCCCGGCGGCAGGGTCGTGCCCCGCAAAAAGGCCTGGATATCCATCCGCTTTCCGGATGCGCCCTGAAGTTCAAGAATGGAGACCGCGCCGTCTCCGGTCGCCACACGCAACTCATTTTCAAAACCGTCCAGCACCGTTCCCGGTGTCACGGGTGTTTCCGGCCCGGGCGCCGGACGCAGTCTGAAGATCTTAAGCCGTTTGTTGTCATACACGGTAAACGCTCCCGGCCAGGGAGTCATGCCACGCACCTGACAGTCAATGGCTGTTGTGGGCTGAGTCCAGTCAATTCGGCCGTCTGCTTTGGTCAGCAGCGGGGCATAGGTGGCAGATGCGTGATCCTGTACGTTGGGTATCACCGTTCCATCACCAATTCCCGCAAGCGTCTTCAAGAGTAGGTCTGCCCCCATATCCGCCAGACGGTCGTGCAGGTCTGCGGTCGTATCCTCCGGCCCGATAGGCGTCCGGCCCATCATCAGAATATCCCCGGTATCAAGGCCCGGATCCATGCGCATGATGGTCACTCCGGTCTCACGCTCCCCGGCGGCAATGGCCCGGTGAATCGGCGCCGGACCCCGATATTTCGGCAACAGAGACGCATGGATATTGATACATCCCCAGCTGGGGATGTCCAGCATTGCCTGTTTGAGGATATGCCCGAAGGCCACCACCACAAAAACATCCGGCTGGCACAGCCGAATTTTCGAAACCACCTCAGGTGCCGTCATTTTTTCCGGCTGGATCACCTCGCAACCTGCGGCCTGAGCCGCCAGTTTCACCGGCGGCGGGGTCAGTTTTCGTCCCCTGCCTTTGGGTCGGTCCGGCTGGGTCACCACCAGCGGGACCGAATAGCCTGCCCCTGTCAACGCGTTAAACGCCGGAACCGCAAAGTCCGGTGTTCCCATAAAAACAATCCGCATGTGCTGACACTACCTTTTTGATTTCAGTTGTTTCATCCGCTTTCGCCGGTATAGCTGCCGTTTGAGTTTGCTGATCCGGTCAATAAAGAGAATGCCGCGGGTATGATCGATTTCGTGCTGAAACACCACAGCCTCAAACCCCTCTGCCTCGATTCGTATGGGCACGCCGTTACGGTCCAGGGCCTCGACCACCACCGAATCGTAACGGTTCACATCAGCCCGGTAATCTGGCACGCTCAGGCACCCCTCCTGCTCAGAAAGAAACGAACCGTCTTGGGAGACGATTTCCGGATTGATCAATACGGTGAAATTGCGCGCCACTGGATCCGGTTCCGGGTCAATGAGCACGAGAGATCGGGGAATACCCACCTGAACGGCGGCAAGACCGACCCCCGGTGCTTCATACAGGGTGTCCGCCATATCTTCTATCAATTTTTGCAGATCGTCGTTGATCTCATCCGGATGGATCAGCTCCGACGGTCCTGCCAGCATTGGATTCGGAAAGGTAATGATATCAAGAAGTGCCATGATACTCCCACACATCTGCTGCGCAGGCCCGCTGCCGATCCACAGGATTGTGCCGGTGACGGCGGCTGGGGCGCATGTGATTAAAAATAACAGTGTCAGGCAGACATCAGGCTGCCGACCCTACGGCAGTGGCCCGCCGAAGGCTCACCCCACTGATAAAAACCGAAACCAGTCCGGCCAGAATCACGGGAAACAACTGCACACCGTGATTGACCAGGGTATAGGCGGCGGCATTGACCGTATCCACGCCCAACCATACCATAGCAACGGTTCCCCCGACTTCCCAGACTCCCCAGAAACCCGGTGCTGCGGGCAGCGCAATAAAAAAGCAGACCACAATCAGAACAGCAAAGCTATCTGCCAGGCTCAGCGAAAGCCCTGGAAAGCCCTGGACAACCGTCCACCAAGATACGGCCTGAAGGCACCAGATCAACACTGTCAGCCACAGACACTGCAGCAGCCGGGCCGGCTGCTTCAGCAACTCCAGTCCGCTGGCCACATGCTCCAGCAGAAGGGTCACCGGATCTGTTACCCTTTTCCGAACCACGGATTCCCACGCACCGAAGTATCTTGGGACCCCGCCGATGAAACAGCGAAGCAGGGATCGCACCCGTTCCCAGCAGATCAAACTGACGCCCGCAAGAAGCACCAGGGCCAGTTGGGCCATCCGCTTTCCGAGACGGATCAGGGTATCGCTGTTCAGTGTCTGTTCGTGAAAGGTGAACGACAGATCCGGATCCGGAGTCACAAACAGCATCACCGCCACCAGAGCGCAGACCATGAAGAGCAGGTCAAACACCCGCTCGACCGCCACCGTGGCCAGGCCTGTGGAAAAGGGTAACCCGGTTTTCTGGCGGAACAGGGCCGGCCGCGCCATTTCACCGATGCGACCGGGAAGTACACAGTTGAGCATAAAGCCGATCATCAACGGATGATAGGCGGTCAGAAAATCAACCTCCCGGCTCGGCGCCAGAATGATTCGCCACCGAACTGCACGCACGAGAAAACCGACCCAACAGAGCACCGCTCCCGGAATCAGCCACAGGTACCGCACGCGTCCCCACACACGGACCAAATCATCCACAGGTACGTTCCGAAAGACCAGCCACAGTGTCAGCACCGAGATACCCACACCTGCAGCCAGCGAGAGCACCCACTTCAGATTCATCGATCCCGTCTTCCGATTAAGGTTCCACCTTGACGGTTTATCCGGAAGGGTCCGGCAAACGACGCTTTTATACCACCCTGCAGGCTAGCGTTCAACCGCCGCCAGTATTTTTCGTGTTTCCGCAACATCATTTCGGATCTGTTCTGACAGGGCACTGATACCGGAAAATTTAATCTCACCGCGAAGCCGGTGAATCATGTTGACCCGAATCGTCTGGTGGTAGATATCTTCTTTGAAGTCAAGTAGATGAACCTCCACGGTAAACTGACAATCATCAAAGGTCGGACTGTATCCAATATTTGCTACCCCTGGAAAGATGCCGGCATCGGTCTCGACAGTAACAGCATACACGCCGGTTTTGGGGCAGAGTTCGTCGGTGAGATGTATATTGGCTGTGGGAAATCCAAGCAGTTTACCTCCGCGGTTCCGCCCCTCGACCACGCGTCCGCGGAGCTGATAATACCGTCCGAGCAGTGCCGGTGCCTTTTCCACTTCCCCAGCCATGACAAGCTCCCGGATACGGGTGCTGCTGATCCGAGGTGACGTGTCTGCCGAGGTGGGAATCCACCGGGATACCGACAGATCAAAGCCGTATTCCTTTGAGAAGGAATTCAGGACGTCTATATTCCCTTCCCGGTTTCGGCCAAATGAGTAATCCGGCCCCACCACCATGGCCTGCATTCCCACACGATCGATGAGAATGTCCTTGATAAAATTCCGGGGCGTAATTTTTGAAAACGCTTCATTAAAAGGGATACAGATCAGCACATCGATTCCGGTCTTTGAGATCAACTCCACCTTTTGTTCAAACAAAGTAATCAAGGGTGGGTGCCCGGTTTTTTTGACCACTTTGATCGGGTGCGGCTCAAAGGTGACGGCCACAGCAGTCCCGTCGATTGTTTCGGCCTTTTCAAGGGTCTGCTCAAACAATGCCAGATGTCCCAGGTGCACACCATCAAAGTTTCCAATGGTCACGGCTGTCCTTGTAAAAGGCGGGTCAATCGCGTCTAATCCGGTAATCAATTTCATTCAGTTGCCTGCTCATTTCATCCAAAAAAATTGTTCAAAATCCGCTTGACATTAAAAATAAAACGATATAATAAGTGTTCTCGTTGTTGAAATCAACTGCTAAATGATTCCGATTTCAGCAGCCCCTGGATGCCGAAGTGGCGGAATTGGTAGACGCACTAGTTTCAGGGACTAGCGAGAGTATTCTCGTGGGAGTTCGAGTCTCCCCTTCGGCACCACTTGCGATCAACCTTCTGCATAATCAGGAGGTTTTTTGCGTTCTGGCGGCTGCTGAATTTGAACGCTCCGTCCGCCCCCCTGATCAAAAGCACCGTATCTCCTGTTCCTTGACAAAAATCATTCCATTCATCGCGCCGAACATCAACATAGAGAATTTCGGTACCAATGACTGCGGAAATACACCGGAACCTGTTCAACAAGACCAGTCTTTCTGGGACTTTGCTCAGCCAGGTTATTGTATCAATGCCCTGAAAAGCCATGGACAACAGATCGCAGGTAGGGGACTAAGTAAGAACATCGTATTCGATACCCCCATGCATCAGTATACGTTCAGGGCGGCTTCATGAGCACCGGATTTCATTTTCAATTGGCTTATTTATCTTAGGATGAGGAAACTTTATTCTGGAATTCCAATAGCATGCCGCCATTCAAGCTCTGCCATTTCTACCGACCAGCCCATCTGTTTAAAGGCCGTGTTCAGCTCGGATGTAGCCTTGAGTGTTGTAAACAGCTGCCGCATCCACTCAAAGCCTCTGCTCCGGCAGATGAAGCTGACAAAACTCTGAGATGCC
Organism: Deltaproteobacteria bacterium; assembly: GCA_002748835.1. Taxonomy (GTDB): domain Bacteria; phylum Desulfobacterota; class Desulfobacteria; order Desulfobacterales. The sequence goes on along the minus strand of PDTL01000025.1, from coordinate 51,101 downwards.
AGACAAGTAAAGGCCAGCTGATACTGAGATCCGTTTACCGGCGGCATACTGCCTGCAGCGGCAAAGGAGACCCACTCTGCCATCTTACGCACGGACTGAAGCTGCTTTTCCTGATACGGCTGCAGATCTTCCGTGAGCATGCGGGCAAACCCTTCCTTGAGCCACCAGCTGTCCACATCTGAAAATCCGGTTATGACAGCAAACAGGTACTGGGCATAAGAATAATAGATATATCGTTTAAAGAATTCGGTATCCGCGACATACTGGGGATCCATTTCAATCCCGATGGTATCCGGCGATGATTCCGGTGCATCATCTGACCATGGCAGGCGCAGCCAGACGGGGATAGTCTGCTTTGGCCAGCAATCACACCGCTCTCCCTGTGTTTTCCATGCCGCTGACAAGAGGGCGGACAGCGGCTCGCGAACCGCTTTCATCAGAATGGCAGGCCCTGTAATCTCAAAGGGATGTACCCGCTCCGTTGCCATGTCAAAACTGCCGACGCCCATTTCAGGCAGTTGCTCACCAGTCGGGTCCTCCGATTGCATCCCTCCGGACATCACTTCAATTGCCGCATGGGCCCTGGCATTTCCAGGCGCCAATTGCACGACCCGGCGAGATATCTCCACGGCCCGTTCTTCCACACCGATGGTCCGGTAAATCTTTGCCAGCTCCATCATCACAGGAACATGCGGCTGAACCAGCAAGTACTGCTCAAACCGGCGTACGGCAAGTTCCCAGTTCTCTTCCATACGCGCGGATGCACCTGAGAAATAGTATGCGCTCCATTCGCCGGGGTACTCGGTGATGACCGCCTCAAACGCAGCTGTGGCAGCATCAAACGCCTTGTCGTTCAGCTGGACGATGCCCGGTTTCAATGGGTTTTTCACCCTGCCTGTAGCCGCGTCCTTTTCCTCAAACCGGACCATGGGACCGTCCGCACCGCCGAGCCGGATCCATCCGACCTCAGGCAGCGGAGACCGGGTGTCCCAAACAGGAATAATGCCTTCATCGGTGATCAGCATGGATCCGTTACGGGATTTCAGGTCTTCGAAATAATAACCGTCTTCCAGACGGAGAAAACGGCCATGCTGGCGGGAAACGGTATTCTCCTGGACCACAATATCATTTGTCCGCTGACGGCCGACATTCAGCTCAGACACATCGCCTTCGAGTTGTTTTTCAATCGTTCCAAACTTGACATGCAGCAACCGCATTTCTCCTCCTTCATTCTACCGGAACATTCATCAGGTCGATGGGACAAATCTGATTGTCTTGTGAATCCGGATCACTTCATAAAAATGGCACAATCCAGATCTGATTTCAATAAAGATTCCTTCATCACGCCATCTCTTTGGATCCACCCGCGCGCGCGCCACAAAAAAAAGCCTCCCCCAAAACGCCGGGGGAGGCTCTTCCAACCTTACAGCTCAACGCAGCTCAAGCAGCCGGGGTATCCCCCCTGAAGCCTGAATTAACCTTTCACTTCGCCGACTTTTTCCTGCAGCTCAGGCATGAATTCAAGGATGTCGGCAACAACACCCACATCAGCAACCTGGAAGATCGGTGCGTTCGGGTTTTTGTTCACGGCGATGATGAACCCACCCTTGATACCGCCCATATGCTGGAAGGAACCGGAAATACCCATTGCCATGTAGACCTTGGGCTTAACAGTTTTACCGGAAGTACCCACCTGACGTGCCGGCTCAAGCCACTTGGCGTCAACGATGGGACGAGAACAGGAAACTTCTGCACCCATTGCTTCGGCGAGCTCCTTGGCAATATCAATGTTCTCTTCGGACTCAATACCACGACCGACAGAAACCAGAACATCAGCCTTGGTGATGTCAACACCGCCGGTGTCCGGAACAACAATTTCAATGAATTTACGCTTGGCAGCCAGATCACCGGCATCACCAGACTTATCCACAACTGCACCGCCCGCAGACTTGGACTCGTCAGGCGCAATAACACCTGGACGTACGGTCAGAACCGCACCGCCGGCAATGTTAACGGTGTTGTGCGTAGAGGCTTCGCCGCCGAATTCCTGACGAACAACGTTCAGGGTGTCGCCGTCAACGGCGTCAATCCCAACGATGTCTGAGCAGAACGCAGAATCCATTTTTACGGACAGACCCGGTGCGCAGTCCATGGCAAAGGTGTTGTGCGCGAACAGAACAATGGAATCTGCCGGCAGTACGTTAACCAGTGCCTTGCGAACCACTTCCGCGTTCGGGTAAGCCAGATCGGCAGCATCAATTTTATAGACTTCTGGGAAAATTTCTGCCGCAGCCGCAGCCACTGCATCAATACCGGAACCGGTCACAACAGCGGTAACCGGATCGCTGGAGAGTTTTTTACCCGCTTCGATGAGTTCCATTGCGGATTCATCCAGAACGCCATCTTTATGTACAACATATGCAAAAACTTTTGCCATGATTACAGCCCTCCATTTGCCTTGAGGTGTTCGATGAGCTTGGCGATGATTTCATCGGTGCTGCCTTCAAGCATTTCAGCGCCTTCACCGGTTTCGGGGATGAAGTAGTCAACACGCTTGGTCTTGGCTGCATCTTCACCGACAGTCGCTGCATCTACGCCCAAATCATCTGCGCCGTATTCAGGAATGTCTACGGAAGCGACCTTACGGATACCGCGGATACCCACGTAACGGGGTTCATTGATACCGGTCTGGATGGAGAGAACGCACGGCATTTCGATTTCGTTCATTTCCTGATTACCGCCTTCAATTTCACGGCCAACAATCAGCTTGCCATCACCCACTTCAACCTTATTCACCAGGGATGCATACGGCACATCCAGCATAGCGGCCAGCATACCGCCGACAGCACCGGCACCCTGATCTGCCTGTGCACCGGTCATAATCAGATCATAACTGCCTTTTTCAACGCAACCCTTCAGAATGGTAGCGATACCTTTCTGATCAGAGCCTTCAAACGCATCTTCGTCGGTCAGCAGGATACCTTTTTCAGCACCCATTGCCATTTCCCGGCGCAGGACTTCGTCAGACTCGTCATCACCCACAGTCACAACGGTAACGCTGCCACCTTGGGCCTCAACGATCTGAAGCGCTTCTTCCACTGCATAGTTGTCCCACTCGTTCACAGAGTAAACAAGATCATCGCGATCGATGTCATTATCAACGATCTCAATCTCATTTTCCGCCATGTCGGGAACACGTTTCACACATACCAGAATGTCCATGTTATTCCTCCCAAGTTAATCATGGTTAACGGCTGGAGCAAGTTGCTCCAGCCGCCACGTGAATAGCTGCTGCGCAGAGATGCCGGCGAAACCGGCGGCATCCGATGCTGCCAAATTTTATCGAACGATGTGCTGTTCGATCAGTTCACAAAAATCGACGGCTTCCAGTTTGCCTTCAAGACCGGCAACCTTGATAGAGTCCTCGATATTGACCAGACAGAACGGACAGGCGGTCACGATCACGTTGGCACCGGCCTTGGCTGCCATCTTGACGCGGAGAACGCCCATGCGCTCTTCTTCTTCCGGTTCGTAGAAGAGCATCAGCCCCCCACCGCTGCAGCAGAAGGAGCGGTCACGGGACTTGATCATTTCCACCCGGCGCAGACCTTCGATAGCATCCATGGCATTACGGGGATCATCATACACACCGTTGTGACGGCCCAGGTAGCAGGGATCGTGATAGGTGTAGACCTTGTCCGGATCCATGACGCTCTTCAGGCGGATTTTACCCTCTGCAATAGAACGGGTCAACACATGGCTGATGTGCTCGACCGGTACAGTCAAATCCGGGTAATCGTTCTTCAGGGCGTTGTAGGCATGCGGGTCAGCTGTCACGACCTTCTTGGCTCCGGACTCAATGATCATTTCCGTGTTGTGGCGACGCAGATCCTGGAACAGGAATTCTTCGCCAAAACGGACCACTTCGTTACCACTGTCTTTTTCATCTTTACCCAGGATCGCAAAATCAACACCCGCGGTGTTCAGGATCTTGGCAGTGGCCTGGGAGATGCTCTGCATACGGTCATCATAAGACGAAATACTGTCGACAAAGTAAAGCGTCTCTGCAGTATCTCCATTCGCAACGACTTTCACCGGACAGTCTTCTTCAATGGCCTTGGTCCAGTCGGCGCGTTTCTTTTCGACTTTACCCCAGGGATTACCGCGTTTTGAGAGCGCCTTGAGGGGCTTTTGCAGGGTCTGGGGAACCATACCTTCGTCAACCATGCCGCGACGCAGGTCAACATATTTGTCAATGTATTCGATGCCGATGGGACATTCCTGTTCACAGGCACCACAGGTGGTACAGGACCAGATTTCCTCTTCACTGTAGATATCACCAATCAGCGGCTCGCTCTTCAGGGCGTCACCCATCAATGGATAATTCTGAAATACCTTGTCACGGCCTTTGATGGTCACCAGGCGAGGTGCCAGGGGGCGACCGACGATGTTGGCCGGGCACTGGTCGGCACAACGACCGCAGTCCGCACAGGTGTAGAAATCAAGGATGTGCTTCCAGGTGAAATCTTCCAGCTGTTTGGTGCCCAGACTGTCCAGCTCTTCGAGTTCTTCTTCGGTAATGCCGTATTTTACCGGCTTGATGTTACCGGTCTTTACACGCATGAAGAAAACATTGAAAAGGGAGGTGATCACGTGAAAGTGTTTCCCCAGGGGCAGGAAGCAGAGGAAAAAGAAAAAGGTGAAATCATGAACATAGTAGCTGGCCACGTGAATGGTCTGCAGTTTTTCCACCGGCGTGTCGAGCAGCAGGTTGCGGAACACCCATGCCAGCGTACCCGGCGCCAGGAAAGCCGCATGCATGCCTTTCTGGATCTCGGCAGAAACCAGTGCGGCTTCAAACATGCTTTCTGAAACCATCAGGGTCATGATGACGATGGTGACGAATACTGCCTCAGCGGTATGATCATGCCAGCCCTCGGGCACCGCATAGCGCTCGGGACGAAACACACCGCGGCGGATGGCGGCAACCAGACAGGCGATGAATACAAAGGTCGCCGCATAATCCTTGGCCACATTGTAAACCATGCCGATCAACTGATCGTGCCCAAATCCGGGCAATGCGAAGTTTTCTGCCATACCGACAAACACCAGTGAGGTGGAACGGATGGACAAAACCAGAAACCCGAAAAAAATCGCGATGTGAAGAACGCCGGCCATCATGTAACGCGGCTGACGCCACTGGCCCAGCCAGATCATGACGATGTTTTTTAACCGTTCGGGGATCTGGCCAAAACGACTGTTATCCGGGGCAGCTTTGACCAGGGGTTGAATACGCTTGGCCATGATGTACGTAAACAACGCCACGCCGACGATGGGTATGAGAACCGAAAAGATCACTGTCGGCAGGAAGCCCAGGAGTTTGTAGTGTGCAGGTGCAACTAATGGTGACATCTGTTACCTTCCCTCTCCCTTCAAGTTGTTAAAAAAAAATATGTTACGCGCCACCGATCTGGCGCGCGTGCTTCTAAATGCATAAGACATTATTTTTAGTCAACAACACCCGCGCAGTCAAGAAAAAAAAGGCGAAACCCATCATCAGCATAACCTGCTGTTTTCTATCAACCGCCGACTTGTACCCAAGCCAATTTTCACGCCTCCCCCCGTTCCGATTTGGCCACAGCATTCTATCGACAACAGGCTGAAATTATGCGGTTACCTCGGCAACCGCATAAGCTGGACTCAGGAAAAAAAGGACGCTTCCGTGATTTCTACCGCAGCACCATTGGCGGTTTCAATGGCATTACATTTACCCAGGGTCACGGGCAGGATATAATTCATATAGAATTCCAAACTTTTTAACTGCCCCTCGTAAAAGGGTTTGTCTTTCTTACCCGCTGTTTCAACCGCAGCCGCTGCCACGGCAGCACGCCACAACAGCATCCAGCCGACAACGATATCGCCGGTGACTTCCATGAATGGGTGGGCAAAGGCAAAGGCATTGAGTACCTTATCAGACATGGTGGTTTTGCCCATGTGCATGGCGATTTCCGCAAACCGGTTCACGGCGGTTTCAAGGGCTGTCGCTGCATCTTTCAGCGTATCAATTGCCTTGGCGCCAGCAATCACTTTATGGATCTCAGCCAGGAGATCCATCATGAGTTTGCCTTTTTTCATGCCGAGCTTGCGGCCCAGGAGATCCATGGCCTGAATACCGTTCGTACCTTCATAGATCATGGTGATCCGGACATCCCGCAGCAGTTGGGCCAGGGGATATTCTTCGATAAAGCCATAGCCGCCGTATACCTGCATGCCGTGGGAAACCACTTCAAAGGCTCTGTCCGTGACATATCCTTTCCCGATCGGGGTCAGGAGTTCCGCCAGTCCGCTAAATTTTTCCCTGACCGCTTCATCATCTGTCACTTCCATCTGGTCGTAGCAGTTGGCCAGATAGTAAAGGATGCTGCGCATGCCTTCCACGTAGACCTTCATCAGCATCAGCTGACGGCGGACATCCGGGTGATTGATAATGGGTACCCCCCCACCCTTGGGATGGGTCAGTGCCGCGCCCTGGATACGTTCCTTGGCATAGTTCACCGCGTACAAATAAGCGGCACTGGCGCAGGAAAAGCCCTGGAGCCCGACCAATTGGCGCGCTTCGTTCATCATGAGGAACATGTGACTCATCCCCTTGTTCTCTTCTCCGAGAAGGGTACCGATGCAGTTGCCGCTGCCGCCCAGGGTCAGAGAACAGGTGCAGTTGCCGTGGATGCCCAGCTTGTGTTCGATACCGGTGCAGACCACATCGTTGAACGCACCAAGAGAGCCGTCTTCATTGACCCGGTATTTGGGAACAAGAAACAGGGAGATACCCCGGGTACCTTCTGGCGCCCCCTCAATACGGGCCAGAACTGGATGAATGATGTTATCGGATAATTCGTGCTGTTCACCGCCAGAGATAAAAATCTTGTTTCCGGAGATGGAATAGGTGCCGTCAGCATTCTTTTTGGCCACCGTGGTCAGCGCGCCAACGTCGGAACCCGCTTCGGGCTCGGTCAGCAGCATGGTTCCGCACCATTCACCTGTGTACAATTTTTTCAGATAGGTCGTTTTCTGCGCATCCGTGCCAAAGTGCTCGACCAGTTTACCGGCACCATGAGTCAGCCCCGGGTACATCATAAGCGGATAGTTGGCGCCGTTGAAATATTCGCTGGCTGCCAGCGCAACCGTCTTCGGCATGCCCTGCCCGCCCCATTTCGCATCTTCGGTCATGGCGGTCCATTCGCCATCCTTGAGCAGCGCATATGCTTTTGGAAACCCCTTGGGAATATAGACCTTTCCGTCTTCCAGACGGCACCCTTCTTCATCCCCCTCCTTGGCAAGGGGGAGCAATTCGTTGATCGCCAAATTCCGGGCTTCGGATACAATCATATCAACGGTTTTTCTGTTGAATTCACCGAATTTTTCCGCCTTGCTCAGATCTCCCACACAAAGCTGTTCATGCAGTACAAAATCCACATCACGGCGTTCTGAAATATACTGTGCCATCTCTTTCCTCCTCCTGCTGAGTCATATTCAAACGATACCTGTTCACCGATGTTCGATGACCGGTTCTCTTATCCCATTTAAAAAAAGGTCGACCAGGGGATCCCCCATGGTCACCAGCTCATATTTACCGCCGGCCAGCACCCAGGTATTGATCACTTCATTCACCGCACCAAGAACGACCCGTTTCACCAGACTCAGGTACAGGTCACGACGAAACGCACCCTCCTCCTGGCCCAGTTCAACAATCTCTCCCACCAGATCCAGATACATGCGGGACAGATCATTCAGATAGACTTCCATGTTTTTATGACTCTGGTGGGTTTCGGCCTGAAAAACGATGGCCATGTTCATATCGGCTTGGAATTCGGATAGATGTCGCCGAATCAGCACTCGAAGCTTTTGCTCCGCTGAGTCAACGCCAGATACCTCATGCCGGAAGCTGTCGAAAATCCGTTTGGCCTTATGCTCGAAAAATTGATATAGAATATCGTCTTTATTTTTAAAATACAGATAGATCGTCCCATCCGCTACACCCGCCTGCCGCGCAATCTGAGCAATGGTAGACTGATAGAATCCATTTTTTGCAAACACGGCAATCGCAGACTCCAGAATCCGGTCGTATTTATTGGTTTTCCCCCGGCCGATGACAAGCTCCTGTTCAATACGGTAGTGATAACGACACGTTCATGAATGAATGTTCATTCAATACAACCAAGTTTCAATTCGGTTGTCAATAAAAAATAGCTGGGTTTCCATATCAACTCCAAATCTATGATAAACAATATAATCATTTAATAACAAATAGTTATAATAAAAACAACATGATTCACTACCTTCATCCCGCGTTCAACGTCTACATTTCACGGGTGCTTTTTCGCCGCTGCCGATACTGAATGAATCCTCATTGCAAATAAAGGCTGATCGAGTTTTATTTGACCCTGCCAAGGATTTCCGATATGTCTTCAATGGTATAATTGACTTGTAAACAGGCTTCTCGCTGATGCAAAAAACGACACGGCCATACCGGAACCGTTGGTTCTAAAGAGGGAAACACCATGACAACAGACCGTTTTGACACTGCACTCGATATCGGCAGGCCCCCTACCATCAAGACCCTTTTTCCCAATTCAAAAGCCCTGATCGTCAGCGGTAAATATATTGATCGGGCCATGCGGGCCAAGGGCAATGCCATGGCCATGGCTGCCAACGGCAGAAACCATGCGGTGATCCGGGGCGTGCTCAAGGCTGCGCAGCGTGCGGATGCCGCAGTGATCATTGAAATTGCAAAGTCCGAAGGCGGTCGGGACGCTTACTGCGATGTCAATTTCTGGAACATGGCCAGACTGATCGATACCTTTTGCAATGAAATGGGGATAACCATTCCGGTCGCCGTGCATGCAGATCATTACGCCATCAAAAATCAGGCTGATCTGGAGACTGCCCGGACCGAGATTCCATCCCTTTTCGACGCCGGTATCACCTCCATTGCCATTGACGCGTCCCATCAGCCGGATGACGAAAATCTGCTGGCCAATATCTCGCTGGCCCCCTATATACCGAACTGGGCAGGACTGGAAACCGAGATAGGCGAAATCAAGGGCAGCCAGGGCCTTTCGTCTGAAACCGAAGCGCTGTTCCTCATCCAGGGACTTAATGCACATGATATTTTTCCGGACTGGATCGCCCTCAACAACGGTACCACTCACGGTATCGAGGCCAGTGACCAGGGTATCCAGGTAGAGTTGACCGCATCCATCCACGAGGTCCTTGCGCCCTATGCCGTATCCGGCGCCCAGCACGGCACCTCAGGTAACAGCACTGACAAGCTCCGTGCCATTGCCGGAAAAACCCACACCACGAAGGCGAATGTGGCAACCGCCCTGCAGATGATCTCATGGGGGCTTCAGGTCAATGATTATGGCAATGCCGTCATGGATGCCGACGGCCGGTTCATCAAGATTTCCGACCAGGGAGTCACCGACGCACTCTGGGCGGAAATGCAGGACTATGCAGCTGACAAGGGCTGGAAGGGCGGGAATTACAAGAAGCTGAACAAACCCTTTGAAAACCGGATCAACGCCCAACCCAAAGAGATTCGGGACCGTATGGTGGCACGGGTTGAGGCCTTTGCCTATCGGCTGTTCACCGAGGTTTTCAATGCCCAGGGAACCGGGGCCCTTGTCATTGACGCTATCCTGGAAGCCGGCTCTCACGATCCGGGACCTAAAACCGCACGTTCCGAGTCCCCGGAAGACTGGACACCTGAACAGATTCGGGAAAAGGCAGCCCGCATTAACACAGACAAAGGACCAGACGGCGACTTTGATGACTGATGCCCGTTTCCGGCGTCATCATTAACAGCGTGCTCCAGCGTGACGGACGTTATTTATGCAGCAGAAAACCCACTGCCCCTATTGCGGCACCCGACTCGAGGATCGCTTTGTAGAAGGCCGAACACGCCGGTATTGTGCCTCCTGCAATGAGCCGATCTATGAAAACCCGGTCCCGGCAACCTGTCTGGTTGTGGTCGATCCTGCTGATCGGATTCTTCTGGTCAAACGAAACGTCCCTCCAAAAATCGGGCACTGGTGTCTGCCTGGCGGATTTGTGGAGGTTGACGAGGCCCCGGAAGCAGCTGCCTTAAGAGAACTCAAAGAAGAAGCTGGACTGAACGCCGAGATTGACGCGCTCCTGGGCGTTCGTTCTCATACCAGTGCCTTTTTCGGGTGTGTGATCATTATCGGCTATCTTGTCAAAACCTTTTCAGGGGTGCCTACACCGGGGGATGATGCGTCAGATGCCCTATTTTTTGACCCTTCGGAAATGCCCGACATTGCGTTTAACACCCACGCCTCACTGATCGCCGCCTATCAGTCCCGCTCTGGTGACCAGACCTGGCCCTGCACTGGATAATATTTTTTTCTTAAGGTATTCAATTCGGATGACGATACATGGAGTGAGGAGGTGATCACCCATGGTGGAAATACCGTTATACCAAATTCATAATGTGCTGAAAGTATACAGTAAACAGATCAGCCAAGGACGGTCCATCGGTAGACAGAAACCCACCGCCCCGCGTGCGTCCATGGATAAGATCAATATTTCAGCAGAAGGTAAACGACAGGCCATTGTCGACCGGGTAGCCAGTGACATCGTTACGCGCATCACGCAGACCGGTCCTCAGGAAGCAATGGATCATGAAGTCCTGAAAAAACTGAACCAGGAACTGGATGCAGAAGAACGTTTTGTATTCAATGAGATTGACGCTAAAAACCAGAAAAAAACAAATAGGTTATCACTGAACGACTCTGAAACTATTTTGCAGCGCCTGGAAACGCTGGCAAAAGAGACCGTAGATAAAAATCTGGAGACGTAACCCCAGGAGAGAGCATGAATATTTCACAAGTCACCGGTAACTACAAGCATCAGGGGTATATCACCGATACTGCGGAGCAGCCCCAGCCGGCAGGCCAAGCAACGGCCGGGGCATCCGCAAAGGCCTCACGTCCGCCCGCAGACCGGGTCAGCCTGTCCAGCAACTCAAAAGACATGCAACTGATCAACACGGCCATCCAGTCTTCCCCGGAAGTGACGCGTGTTCAGCAGCCGGCATCTGCGGAGAAAGTGTCCGCACTCAAACAGCAGATCGCGGCCCGGCAATACACAGTGAATGCGAACGCGGTCGCAACGCGCATTCTGAACGATATTGCCTGACAACGCCCGGGAATGCGGCATTTTTTTCCGTCCACATGACCCGGACTTGCACGGATGCCATGCTTACCCTATTTGGCACACATTGTGCATAGCTCATCTTCACGACACGGACGCATGGAAGGAGTGAACACGCATGACCCAAATAACTTCGTATACACCGCTTACCGGTAAACAACCTGACGCCGGAAAAACGAATAAACCTCAGAACAGCGGCCATCTGTTCTCCCGAACCATGGGAAATGCCCTGAATCAGCAGACCGGGCATGTGGGCCAAAAAGCCCACGCTACGTTGGGAGAAATCCAGACCGGGACATTGCCGTCCATCCCCCCCATGGACATGCCGGCCTCAGCCGGCCCTAAAATCCTGGCCCAAACCGATGCGCTTCTGGCGGCAATGGACAGCTATGCGTCACAGATGGCAGACCCGTCCGTTTCGCTACGGGATCTTGAAGCGGTTGTGACTGACCTGAAATCCATGGCAGACACCCTTTCTACCCACGGCTGCGACCCCGGCCTGAAGGAGATTGCCGATCAATGTGCGGTGCTGGCGCAAACCGAGGCAATCAAATTTCAGAGAGGAGATTATCGTTAACTTACCGTTTTAAATCCACCACCCGCTTGGCCGCCTGCCAGCGTGCTTCCTTTTCTTCCACTGTCAGCGCGGCAAGCTGTTCTTTACAGCGCGTCAGTTGCCCTTCCATCTCCCGGTAGCGCCGTTCAAATTTTGAAGTGGCCGCATGCAGGGCCGCCTCGGGATCAATGCCGGTAAACCGGGCAATGTTGGTCAGTGTAAACAGCAGGTCTCCGAATTCCAGCAGCTGTGCTTCCGGGTTTCCGTTTTCAAGACTCTCCTGAAACTCGTGCCATTCTTCGATCACCTTATCCGTGACACCGGACAGCTCCTCCCAGTCAAATCCGACACCAGCCACCCGCTCCGATACCCGGTGGGCCCGGATCAGGGCCGGCAAGCCTTTCGGAACCCCGTCCAGAACCGAGTTTGGCTGTTTATCGGCCTGTTCCTCGGATTTTATCTGTCGCCACTGCGTCATGACCGCATCCGCCGTCTCTGCCGTGGCATCCCCGAACACATGCGGATGCCTGCGGATCATTTTTTCCACAATCCGTCCGATGACTGCCTCCGGTGAAAAAAATCCGGCATCCCGAAAGAGAACGATCAGAAACGCCACCTGAAACACCACATCGCCCAGCTCCTCACACACCGAATCCGGCGATCCCTCTTCAATGGCCGCCTGAAGCTCATGCACCTCTTCAAGCAGGTAACGGACCATGGTTTCCGGTGTCTGTTTCCGGTCCCACGGACATCCGCCGACGCCGCGCAGTACGTCCACAAGGTCCATCAGATCCGAAAACCGCTGGTTATTGATTCTCTCCGGCATTACCAGAGCCTCCGGATGGATTCCATATTTCTTTCATATGTTAATTTCAGTCCCTCGGGTACCATTCCGATCAGCACATCCGCGGCCTCTGCCACCCCATGGATGAGCACCGAGTCGCGAAGTACGGGCGCATTGACCGGCATAAAGGTAGTGATCAATGCAAACAGGACCACAACCACAACCATCCCTTTGACAAACCCAAACGCGGCACCCAGAAATCGATCCACCCAGCCCAGCAGTGCCAGTGACATTAACTGACGGATCCCCGCTGCCAGCAGGTTGACCACCATCAGTACCAGTAAAAAAATAAGGGCAAAGCTCATCGGGTGGAGCAACGGATTTTGCTTAACCCATTCAAGCAGGAAAAGACTCAGTCGAGGATAATACGTATAGGCCAGATAGAATCCAGCAATCACACCGATTATCGAAGCTGCCTCACGAATAAACCCCCGGAAAATCCCCCGGCAGAGGGCCCAGGCCAGGACCACCAGAATCAAAATATCAAACGGATTCATACGTTCACCTCCATGCGCCGGCTTGCCAAGACCACGATAACGTGGCATAACGTGAAAATTGAGTAACAAGCGTCACAGAGGGCGTCAACCCTTACATGACGAGAATGGCAAATTTGACCGAATCCTTGGGAGATGATTGCAAAACAGCCATGGCTGCGTATACGGAATCAAAAGAGATTGAGCTGACACTCGCAGATATCGACACGGCCCGTCAGCTCTACGGAGAAAAGAACAGCCACCTGAACCGGATCGCCGATGCCCTTCGCATCCGGATCCATGCACGCGGCAACACCCTGAATATCAAAGGAGACTCGATTTCTGCCGACCTGGGTCACCAGCTCCTGACCCAGCTCTACGGGATTTTAGAGGACGGATACCCCGTATCCATGGCAGATATTGATGCCTCGGTCCGTATTTTGTCTGAAAACGAAGGGGCCAGACTCAAAGAAATTTTCATGGACACGGTGTACACCGTTTCCAAAAAACGGGCCATCACCCCCAAAAGCACCGCACAAAAAGCATATATTGATGCGGTCCGGGCCTTTGACATTGTTTTCGGGATCGGCCCGGCCGGTACGGGCAAGACCTATCTGGCCATGGCCATGGCCGTGTCAGCCCTCTCCAAGGGATCGGTTAACCGGATCATCCTTACCCGGCCGGCTGTTGAAGCCGGTGAAGCGCTGGGCTTTCTTCCCGGTGATCTGGCGGACAAAATCGACCCCTATCTGCGTCCCCTGTATGATGCCCTGTATGATATGATGCCCTTTGAAAAAGTTGAATCGCTCATGCACCAGGGCGTGATCGAAGTCGCGCCACTGGCCTTTATGCGGGGCCGGACCCTCAATGATTCGTTTATCATTCTGGACGAGGCCCAAAATACCACCACCGAGCAGATGAAGATGTTTCTCACCCGCATCGGCTTCAGTTCAAAGGCCGTCATTACCGGCGACATCACCCAGACCGACCTGCCCGGCGGGAAAACGTCCGGCCTGGTGGAAGCGCGTGACGTGCTGAAACACATCGAGGGTATCCGGTTCATTCAGTTTTCAAAAAAAGATGTGGTGCGCCATAAACTGGTCCAGGAAATCATTTCCGCGTATGAGCGTCATACGGACCAGGGATAGTTTGCCGGCACTTGCCCGGGCGTGCCGGATGCCTTCAGCGAGGATCACAGATGAACCCCAAAACCTGCTTAACGCCGCTCATCCGTTTTCTGGTATACAGCCGCACCCTGCCGGTCTTTCTGATGCTGCTGGTCACAGCACTCTATACCCTCTTCATCTTCCCCAACCCGGAGATGTCCGAATTTACCTACCAGCCCGGCGATGTGGTCCAGGCGGACGTCAAGGCCAGCCGGGACTTTTTCATCGAAGACCGGGAAGCCACCGCCGAAAACCGGCAGCAGGCAGCGGACAGCGTGCGAACCCTCTACGACCACGACCGGGCCCTGTCTGATGTGCTGGTCAACCGGGTCCGTATGGCCATGGACATTCCCCGTTCCCTTGACACGGTGCAGACAGACGGTCTTACCCTGGAACAGTCGGAACGTGACGATGACGCGGCCTTTATCCAGGCGGCGAACCAGGTAAAAGACCGCTTTGACACGGTCCTCGGTGTCCAGCTTTCAACAGAGCATTATGCGGCCCTGATCCGGGACCGGTTTTCCCGTGAAACCGAGGACCAGATCTGCCGGATCCTCAAGGCCATCATGGACAACGGCGTGGTTTCCAATAAGGAAGTCCTGCTCCAGCGTTTCGATACCGGCATCGTCCTGCGGGATATCGATACCCAAAAAGAGCGTGTGGTGTATACGCTGAGAAAATTCTACGGACTTGACCAGTCCAAGGCCATGGTCCGGATCCTGGGAGAGCCGGTGCTTGAAGGCGTCCACTATGCCACGCTTGAGGCTGTGGTCGCCTGCGTCCAGCTGCTGATCCAGCCCAACATCACCATGAACCTCAGCCTGACAAAAGAGCGTGCCGCACAGGCGGCAGAGGCGGTGAAACCTGTTCTTTACAAAATAAAAGCCGGGGAGATGCTGTTGCGGGAAGGGGAACGGGTCACCCCGCTTCACCTGATGAAGCTGAAAGCCCTCTCGACCGAGGTGAGGTCCAAGACCGTGGATGCTACCTTCCGGAACATCGGCATGGCCGGGCTTGTCATCCTCATCCTGACCGGCAGCTGCATGGTGCTGCGCCAAACCCACCCCCATATCCAGATCCACCAGAACAAGGATATCCTGTTCCTTGTCTCTTTGCTGTTTCTCTGTCTCGGCGCTGCCAAAATCACCCTGCTGATCACTGCTGCCCCGCTGACCGGACCCATCGGCGGCAGCCCGCCGTCTCTGCCCATCCCCTACGGGCTCCCCATCGCAGCCGGGGCCATGACCGTCTCCTTGTTCATGGGGTTTGAGGCCGCGTTCGCCTTTGCACTGATCCTGGGGCTGATGGCCGGTAGTCTTTTCCCCTTTCCGCTGGAGGCAACGGTCTTTTTCATCATCACCGGCACCATGGCCGCCTACTGGATTCAGGAATGCCGGGAACGGCGGGTCTTTATCCATACCGGGTTCAAACTCGGGGTGCTCAACATCTGTCTTGCCAGTCTGCTCAACCTGTTTCTGGGTCAGTTATCCGGTATCACCTTGCTTTTCAGCTGGATCGCAGGCTTTGTGGCCGGCATTGTGGCAGGGGTTGTCACATCCGGTATTGTTCCCCTGGTGGAACTTCTCTTTGACTATACCACCGACATCAAACTGCTCGAGCTGGGCAATCCGGACAAACCCCTATTAAGGCGACTGATGATCAAAGCACCCGGTACCTACAACCACAGCATCATTGTCGGCACCCTGGCTGAGGCGGCTGCCGCGGAAGTCGGTGCCAACCCCCTGATGGCACGCGTCTGCGGGTATTACCACGATATCGGAAAGCTCAAAAAACCCCACTATTTCATTGAAAACCAGACAGACGGGAAAAACCGGCATGACAAGCTGGCCCCGTCCATGTCCGCGCTCATCCTGACCGAACACATTAAAAACGGCGTGGAAACCGCCCGAAAGTACAAACTCGGCAAGCCGGTCATCGACACCATCCAGCAGCACCACGGGACCAGCGTGATCCGTTTTTTTTATGAAAAGGCCCGAAAACTCAAGGGCGACCAGGCGGTCAACGAAGCGGATTTCAGGTATCCCGGCCCCCTTCCCCAGACCCGGGAAGCGGCCATTGTCATGATTGCCGACATGGTGGAAGCGGCATCCCGGACCCTGGACAATCCCACGCCGGCACGCATTCAAGGGCTGGTGCAAAACCTGGTGAACAAGGTGTTTTCCGACGGCCAGTTAGATGAATGCGACCTGACCCTCCGGGATCTTCACCGCATCGCAAAAAGTTTCATCCAGATCCTTACCGGCATCCACCACCACCGGATCAAGTATGCCGAAACCGCCCAATTTGACGGAAAAGACAAACATGAACATCCAGATAAGCAACCGGCAAAACAGCCTGCCGATTCCGGAAGAGAGGCTCAGGGAAAAAATTCGGGTCATCTTAAACGCCTTGGCATGTCCTGAAGGGGAAATCAGCGTCTCGTTTGTCACGGATGAAGAAATGCAGGAAATCAACCGGGACTACCGGGGAAAAGACCAGACCACCAATGTACTCTCCTTTGCCATGCAGGAGGGGGAATTTGGCAGCCTGGTCCCGAATCTCCTGGGGGATGTGCTCATCTCAGGAGACACCACCCTGCGTGAAGCAGCAACATACGGCATGCAGCCCGGGGACCGGCTGTTGCAGCTGCTGATCCACGGTGTCCTTCACCTGTTCGGATTTGATCACGAAACCGGTCCGGATGCGGAACAGGAGATGGAGGAAAAGAGTGATCATCTCATGGCCCTGATTTCGGATACACCGGATGTCCGTGGATGGATCCTGGCGGGCAGTTGATGACAGTCCATTGAAAGGAAATAAAAACATGGCAGAACTGGCAGTCAATGTGGATCATGTGGCAACGGTCCGTCAGGCCCGGGGCACCACCCGTTATCCGGATCCGGTTGCGGCAGCGGCCCTGGCTGAATTTGCCGGCGCAGACGGCATTGTCGTCCATCTGCGCCAAGACCGGCGGCATATTCAGGACATGGACCTTATCCGGGTCCGGCAGAGTCTCCAGACCCGGCTGACGCTGGAAATGGGCGCTACGCGGGAAATGCTGGACATTGCCCTGTCCGTGAAACCAGACACAGTCACCCTGGTTCCCGAACGCCGGGAAGAGGTCACCACCGAAGGCGGACTGGATCTGCTCACCCATGGGGATGTGGCACGAGATGCAGTGGCGGCGCTCTCTGAAGCCGACATAACCACCTGCATTTTCATTGATCCGGACCCGGCGCAGGTAGCGGCGGCCCACGCCCTAGGCGCCGACATGGTGGAGCTTCATACCGGTGCCTACTGTGAAGCGCCGGATGTCCACACCCGTGAAACGGAAATCCTGCGCCTTCAGGCCGCCGTGTCAACCGGCCGCACAGCCGGACTTGTCGTCAATGCCGGGCACGGGCTGGATTATCATAATATCAAGGTCTTTTCCCGGATTCCGGGAATCCATGAATTCAGCATCGGCCACAGTATTATCTCCCGGGCCATCATGACCGGCATGCAGCAGGCTGTGGCTGATATGCGGGCCCTGGTCCGTCCTCTGTAACCGAAGGAAAGAAAGCCATGCGACTTCTGACCGCCCAGCAGATGCGGGATCTGGATGCCCGGACCATCACATCCTTCGGCATCCCCGGACAAGTCCTTATGGAAAATGCCGCACGCGGTGCGGTGAATTGTTTCATCTCCCATTTCCGCCCCGGGATCCACGAACGCATCTGTATCTGTTGCGGCCCCGGCAACAACGGCGGAGACGGATTTGTCATGGCCCGGTACTTTGCCAATGCCGGATTTGACACCACTGTACTGCTTTTTTCCGCTTCCCGGGACCGGTTGACCGGCGATGCTGCGTTAAACCTCTCCCGCCTGGCCGGCCTCCCCCTCACGGTCCATGACATTGACCCGTCAGATATGTCGACCGCCTTTCCGTATCTAACAGCCGCATCCTATATTATCGACGCCCTGTTCGGTACCGGCCTGAACACCGATGTCCGAGGCGGATTCAGGGATCTCATCAACGCGGTCAACCGATCACCGGCACCGGTATTTGCCCTGGATATCCCGTCCGGGCTGCACGCGGACACCGGCCGGCCCTGCGGGATCTGTGTGAACGCCCAGGCCACCGCCACCTTCGGCGGTATCAAGCCAGGGCTGGTGCAGCACCCCGGCGTCCGGTACACGGGCTGTCTGTACATCGTTGACATCGGTATCCCGGCGCACTACCTGGCGGAAACCCTGCCCGCCACCTGGCTCTGCACCCCCGGCCATGTGAAAGACCGGATCCCTCACCGCCCGTCAGATGCCCACAAGGGGACCAGCGGGCATCTGCTCATCATCGGCGGGGCCCCGGGTACATCCGGTGCTGCCCGGCTCGCCGCACGGGGCGCCCTGCGCGCTGGCGCCGGGCTGGTTACCCTCAGCATGACCGGACCGACACCGCCCCCCATGGATGAGGTCATGATCCTTCACCTGAACAGCGAAACCGGGGCCTCGCTCTCGCCCCACCACATGGCACCCCTGCTGGCTGCGGCAAAGGAGAAACATGCCATCGCCCTCGGCCCCGGACTCGGCCGTGCAGACGAAACCCGCCAGGCCGTGCACGCCATCATCAAAGACGCCCCCTGCCCGCTGGTTCTGGATGCTGATGCCATCAACTGCCTGAAAGATGCGGCCCATCTCCTTGACAAGGCGCGGATGCCGCTGATTCTCACGCCCCATCCCAAAGAGTTTTCAAGGCTCACTGGGCTGAACACGGCAGATATCCAGGCAAACCGCCTGGAAACCGCCCGGACATTTGCCCAAAAACACCGGGTGATTCTCATCCTCAAAGGCGCCGGCAGCATCATCGCCCTGCCGGACGGCACCGCCCACATCAACACCACAGGAAACCCTGGCATGGCCACTGCCGGAATGGGCGATGTGCTCACCGGAATCATCGGCGGCCTGCTGGTACAGGGATGCTCTCCGGAGACAGCGGCTGTGGCCGGGGTGTATCTGCACGGACTTTCCGGTGATCTGGCCGCCCGGACATCCGGACCGGCCGGGTATCTGGCATCGGAAGTGGCAGACGCCCTGCCTGGGGCACTCAAACTGCTGTCCAGTCATCCCGCTTCGGCGGAAGACACCCTGCTCACCCGCCGCATGCCGGCGATACCGTTTTCCATGGACCTGGCATGAAACCTGAAAACAGCATCTTCACGGCTGCGTCGCTTGCCGACACACTGGCCTTCGGTCTCAGGCTTGGCAGCTGCCTGAAACCCGGCGACCTCCTCACCCTCACCGGCGATCTGGGAAGTGGAAAGACAGTCCTCTGCCAGGGCATTGCCCGGGGTGCTGGCGTACCCGAAGCCTGTTATGTGACCAGCCCTACGTACGCCATCGTGCATGAATACCCGGGCAGATGCCCGGTGTTCCATGTGGATCTTTACCGGCTGTCAGGCCCGGATGATCTGGAGGCCATCGGTTTTGATGAGCTCCTGGAAGCCGGCGGCATCCTTCTCATTGAATGGCCGGAACGCGTGCCGGAAGGGTACCTGTCACCAACCGCCAGCATTGCCATCACCCGGCACCCGGATGACAGCCGATCTTTTTTCATATCAAACTATGGACTTGACCTTCAGGATCTGGTAAATTTTTTAGTTTTAAAATCTGACTAATACTGCGTTTTCTCGATTATATTGACTGTTTTTCAGGGAATACAGCATCATGGCTTTGATTGTGCAAAAATACGGTGGAACATCCGTTGCCGATATTGATCGCATTAAAAACGTTGCCCGGCGGGTCACCAAGACCTATGACGCCGGCAATGATGTCATTATCGTCCTCTCTGCCATGGCCGGCGCCACGGATCGGCTCATTGGCATGGCCCATGAAATGACCGACACGCCGGACAAACGGGAGCTCGACATGCTGCTGGCCACCGGCGAACAAACCACCATCGCCCTTCTGGCCATTCATCTCAATGCCCTGGGCTACCCGGCCCAGTCCCTGATCGGGTTGCAGGCCGGGGTCTGCACCGATGACATTGCCGGCAGCGCGCGGATCCTGAAAGTCGAGGAAGAACGGATCCGGAAGCTGCTGCGAGACAAACACATTGTCATTGTGGCCGGTTTTCAGGGATCTGACACCAACGGCAACATCACCACCCTCGGCCGGGGCGGCTCCGACACATCGGCGGTTGCCATTGCAGCGGCGGTTGGGGCAGATGCCTGTGAAATTTATACGGATGTGAACGGCATTTACACCACCGATCCGAACATCTGCAAGCGCGCACAGAAAATTGACCGGGTCTCCTTTGACGAAATGCTGGAAATGGCCAGCCTGGGGGCAAAAGTGCTCCAGATAAGGTCGGTGGCGTTTGCCAAAAAATTCAACATGCCGATCCATGTCAGATCATCATTCAGTGAAGAGGAAGGAACCATGGTTGTCAATGAAGATACGGCAATGGAAAGCCTGGTTGTCTCAGGCATCACCCATGACAAGAACCAGTCCCGCATCACCCTGAAAAAGGTGCCGGATCAGCCGGGGGTTGCCACCAAGATCCTGTCTCCCATTTCCGATGCGCACATTGTGGTCGACATGATCATCCAGAACACACGCTCTGGCGGACTGACCGACTTCACCTTCACCGTCCCCAAAACCGACTTTTCCCGCGCAATGGAGATTGAAGAACAGATTGCATCTGAAATCGGTGCGGAAACCGTGCTGGGCGATGAAAACATTGCCAAGATTTCGGTGATCGGCCTGGGCATGAAAAACCACTCCGGTGTGGCGTCGATCATGTTTTCCACCCTGGCAGCGGAGAACATCAACATTCTGATGATCAGTACATCCGAAATACGGATTTCCTGCGTCATTGAAGAAAAATATACAGAACTGGCTGTCCGGGCACTGCATACCGCATTCGGGTTAGATAAAAAGGCCACGAGCAGTTAAAAAAACGTATATGGCCAGACTGCGCTTTTCACCGTCGTCGCCCGCCTCCGCCCATACGGCTTTTCTGAAACACAAACGGGGCTGGACGCTGACTGTATCAGCTGCCACCCCCGCCATGCCGCCAGGGGATGCCCGATTCCCGCCTACCAGCATCCAACTCGCACGCACGCCCACCCTGGACCGATACAGGTACGCAGACTTGTTTACTTCTTGACGATATCCTTTCCAACAGGTCCGCGTTCGCTCATTCCCAGTTTAAACGTGACTGCATCCCCTTCCACCAGATCCGCAACCATCCCCTCTGGCATGTATTTAGCGGAAAAAAAGACATCTTCACCATCCTGGGTTCCAATAAACCCAAAGCCCTTCTCCTTGCTGTACCACTTTACGATGCCCTCAACCAACGTCTTATCTCCTTTATTTGTGAAATCAAACTCAAGTGCGACTGATCCGCTTTCGCGGCTACGCATCCGCCGGTCAGCGCGTCCCTAACCTGGCAAAAAAAGACAACAAAAAAAATAATATAATGGAATCGTTCCCGTGAATCAACCTTTTTGAACGCCTCACGCCAGCCCCCATTTCACCAGCACGGCCAGCATACCGGCGGCCAGAAAATGAGACTCCACGTAAAACGTCAGAGACATCCCCGGGGAAAGGGCATCCCGGGAATAGAGATGGAGCAGACCGATCATGGAAAGCGAGACCACAGCGATTCCCCAGCCTGTGGACCGTACCCAGCCCATCAGCGCCGCAAAGCAAAGCAGCCCCACGGAAGCCACCAGGCTACGCCGCACCCACTTGAGGGTTTCTCGCGGTCCCAGGAGAATGGGCAGGGTTTCTTTTCCGACAATCCGGTCCCCCTGCATGTCCAGGATGTCAAAAAACGCCGTACGGGCAAAGACCAGGGCCGTGGACCAGAAAAAAACAACCATCGCGCCTATGACCCGGGTAACATCGATTTCACCCGGACCCGTCGCTGCCGGCAGCAGGGCCGTCACTACTCCCCAAGCCAGTGAAATCAAAACGGTCTTGGAGCCAGGCAGGTCTTTCGGCCGAAGCCAGCCGCGCCTATTCACAGGTAACGGTATCCAGGAAATATTGTACGACAGGCCCAGCAGACTCAGGATCCCCAGCCACAGCAGCGGCCAGCGCCCCAGGGTGGCGGCGATACCGAGGCCCAGACCACCGGCGCCCAGCGAAAACAGCGCCAGGATATACTGATGCCGCTGATAGAATCTGGCACGATCCGGGTCATTGTACCGGTCAGACTGGATCGCAGTCAGGTGGTTGAGCACATGCATGGAAAAAAGATACAGCAGACTGATACCCGCATACTGGAGTCTGAACCCGCTGCCGATCAGACTGGTGCAGGCATAGGTCAGGGCGCCGCCGCCCAGGGCCAGGTACGCGTTCGTAAACAGCAGAAAGCGCTGCACCTGATACAGCCAGCCGCGCCATCCGGCCCGGGCCGTGTTCAGTTCCGATTCCAAGTATTTACAGACCTGCTGAATGATCCAGTTGGGCGTGGAGGCACCCGCGGAAATCAGCAAGGTTTCCGCCCCCCGGAGGGCCCGGATATCCAGATCCTTTTCCGTTTCCACATGAAATGTCGGTTTTCCGGATGCTCCGGCGATTTCAGCCAGCCGCTGGGTGTTTCCACTTTCATATCCGCCCACCACCACCACCGCATCGGCTTCAGCTGCCAGGCGGGAGATTTCCTCCTGACGTTTTTCCGTGGAATCGCAGATGGTATCAAAGACCTTGTAATTCGGGTATGCTGCCTCTGCCCAGGATTTGACCGCCTGATAAAACCCGGTATTCTGGGTGGTCTGGGCCACGATAATCGCCTTTTCATAAGGTGGCAGGGCTTTCAGGGATTCCAGACTGTTCACCACATGACCAGGCGCCCCGTCCGCATGCCCCAGCAGCCCGATCACCTCCGGATGGTCCTCATCTCCGGCAATAATAACTGCATACCCCTTTTCCGCATGCTTGCGGATAATGCGCTGCACCCGGATCACCCGCGGGCAAGTGGCGTCAATCACGGAAAAACCGACGCCAGCCAGATCCTCCCTGGCTTTTTTCGGAACGCCGTGGGCACGGATCAGCACCGTACCCTCCCCGGCTGACGGAATCCCTTCAATATAGGGAATCCCGCGGTTCTCGAGCAGGGTCAGCACCTGGGGGTTATGGATCAGCGGTCCGTAGGTGCAGATGGGGCCAGCGGTCTTGTTGGCAGCGTCCAGCACCATGTCCACGGCCCGTCGCACCCCCATGCAGAACCCAGCGGTTTTCGCGATGATGATTTTCATGTGTCAAGACTCTGGATATACACTTTATGATCGACCAGGGAAAGGGAGTGAATGGCGGCTTTCAGACATTTCTGATCGCCGAAAATATTGATCAACCGGAGTCCCCCTGCTTCCGGGATCACCCGGTCGACCGATTCCATGAGCAGGGTTTCGGTTCCATCCGCATGTATCAGATAGGCATTGGCTTCACACATGGGGCTAATCCTCCATCAACGGAATCAGATGGGATTCCAGTCTGCAAAGTGTTCGTCGAGCATCAGGTCGATGAGCCGCGGCAGGGGAAGGGCCTGCACCCCGACCACGGCAATATTTTCCTGGGTCAGGGGAAGCAGCACCTTTTTCGCCGCAGCCCCGGTAATCGCTTCCGCCATGACCGGGGTCACCTCTCCCATCATGGCATGGGCAAAGGCGATCCCTATGGGACCCACAATCACGTCGACCCGGCTCACGGTCCGAACAATGGCATTCTCGCCTGACGCGCCCCGGTTGGCTGCGGCCTTGAGCATCTGGGCCGTGGCAATGGCATTGGTACCCACGCCGAGGATCACCACGGTTTCACCAAAACGCTCTTTGAGCCGCTTGATGATGGTGCTGCCAATGCCACCGCCCTGGCCGTCAATGACGCAGATTGTTTTCATGGAACTTTAGCCACGCCTCCCTGCAGATTCCCCCAGATTTCTCGTATGCACGCCATGACCGGCGGATCAACCGAGCAGCCGAAGCAGCCGGTCCAGGTCAGCGCTCGAATAGAAATCAATGACCACCCGGCCGCCGTCCCCTTTTTTCTGGAGGGAGACCCGGGTGCCGAATTTTTCAGACAACCCGTTCATCACTGCGTTCAAGTGGCGATCTGCTTCGGTTTCAGCAGCCGGTTCGGATTTTTTTATCGGTGCTTTCAGTGATTTCACCAGCGCTTCGGTCTGCCGGACAGAAAGATGCCTGTTTAAAATCATCTGCCGGACCTTTTCCTGCATCGGCGCCGACTCGAGACTCAGCAGGGCCCGTGCATGCCCGTTGGAAAGGTCGCCTGCCCGCAGGCTGTCCCGGATGCCTTCGGGCAGCTGAAGCAGTCGGAGAAAATTGGCCACCGCAGACCGGCTTTTCCCCACACGAAGTGCCACGTCCTCCTGGGTCAGGTCAAACTCCTGTATCAGGCGGTGATAGGCTTCTGCTTCCTCGATGGGATTCAGATTTTCCCGCTGGACATTCTCCACAATGGAGATTTCCAGCATGGCTGCATCGGTAAATTCCCGGACCACCACCGGAACGCGCTCCAGCCCCACCTGCTTGGCCGCGCGCAGCCGCCGCTCGCCAGCCACCAGTTCGTAGCCGCTGCCGTCTTTCCGTACAATCAGGGGCTGGATCACTCCCTGCTCACGAATCGATTCGGCCAGTTCCGCCAGTTCTGTTTCCGAAAAGTCAACGCGCGGCTGATACCGGTTGGGCAGGATCAGATCCACATCACACGCTAGATACCCCCCTGCATCCTCTGCTCCGGTGCCTGCCTCGCGAATAAGGGCATCAATCCCCTTTCCCAGCACTTTCTTTTTTCTGCCTTTATCACTGGAATTCGGACGACTTTTTTTTGATTCTACCATCCCGCCTCCGGCACTGTCCCTCTCCCGTTAGTTCGATTTCCGGCATCGCTGCATGACTTCCCGAGCCAGATCCGTATAGCTTTTCGCTCCCTTTGATCCCTTGTCATAATGCAGAATCGGGGTCCCGAAACTCGGCGCCTCACTCAACCGCACATTCCGCGGAATCCGCGTATGAAACACGTCATCTTTGAAATACTGCTCCGCATCATCCGCCACCTGGTAGGAGAGGTTGTTCCGCTGATCGAACATGGTGAGCAGAATCCCGAGAATACGCAATCCCGGATTCAATCCTTTTTTGATCCGCTTAATTGTGTCGAGCAGTTGCCCCAGGCCTTCAAGGGCGTAGAATTCACTCTGCAGGGGCACCAGCACGGCATCGGCTGCGGTCAAGGCATTGAGGGTGAGCAGGCTCAGCGAAGGCGGACAATCGATCAGCACATATGGATACTCGCCCGCCACCCCTTCCACCAAATGCTTTAAAATCTTCTCACGTTCCAGCGCACCCATCATCTCGACTTCAAAGCCGATCAGCTCCACCCGGGACGGAATCAAATGCAGCTTGGGAACATCGGTCTCCACCACCAGATCGCATCCGTTCATGTCTCCGATCAGCCCGTGATAGAGGGTCTTGTCAAGCCCGGCCTTATCGACTCCCAAACCGGTGGTGGCATTGGCCTGGGGATCGCAGTCGACCAACAGGGTTTTTTTGCCGGCAGCGGCCAGCGCCGCCGCCAGATTGATGGCTGTCGTGGTTTTCCCCACCCCCCCCTTCTGGTTGGCAATGCAGATAATATGGGCCATTATCCTGTTCTTTCCCCTCGGTTACGCCAAACACGGCCGCGTCGTTTTCCGCCATGGCACCGGCCGACCGTCTCCGCGCACCTCAGCTTTTGTCAAAATGGGAAAACTGCATGGAAAACGTTCCGCGGCCCTGGGTCGCGGAACGCAGGGCTGTCGAATATCCAAACATCCTTGACAGGGGCACAGAGGCATTCACCACCTGGCTCCCGGTACGGGGGTCGATGGATTCGATCTTGCCGGCCCGGGCATTCAGGTCGCCGATCACATCCCCCACATAGGCCTCTGGCACAAATACCTCCACATCCATAATTGGTTCGAGCAAAAACGGATCTGCCTGGGACATGGCGTCCTTGCAGGTCATGGAGGCACTCACCGTATAGGCCAGCTCCGATGCGCCGGATTCCTGGTACGCGACATCGGTCAGTGTCACGCGCACATCGGTTACCGGATAGCCCATGAGAAAACCGCTGGACAAGGATTCCAGCACCCCTTTTTCCACACAGGCCACCAGGTGAGCAGGAAGGGCATCTTCGGAAAGCGCGGAAACGAACAGATTGCCAGCCCCCCGCTCCAGCGGTTCCACGCTCAGGGTGACCTGTCCAAAGTGGTGCTGACCGGAAATGGTCCGGTCAAAGGGCACAGACGCGGATGCGGCACCGCCGATGCTTTCCCGGTACATCACCTGGGGTTTGCCCACATTCACCTGGGTATTGAACTCCCGAAGCATCCGGCTGATAATGACTTCAAGATGCAGCTCGCCCATGCCCGATAAAATGGTCTGGCCGGTATCTTCATCCAGGCGCACCCGAAGGGTGGGGTCTTCAGCCAGAAACTTTTCCAGAACCGAATCGAGTTTCTCCTGGTCAGAATGGGTTTTCGGCTCCACGGCAATGGAGATAACCGGTTCATAGAAATCCATCTTTTCCAGCACCACCGGATCTGACGCCTGGCAGAGCGTATCCCCGGTACCGGAGAATTTCAACCCCACCAGCCCCACGATACTGCCCGGCCCGGCGGCATCAATCCGCTCCTTTTTATTGGCGTGCATACGCAGGATACGGGCGAGTTTTTCCTTTTTCTTTAAAACCGGATTAAACACATCCTCGCCGGCCTTCAGTACACCGCTATAAATGCGGGCATAGGACAGTTTGCGGCCTTCGATCATGGCCACCTTGAAAATCAGTGCCGCCAGAGGATCCTTTTCCGAATGGGTACAGACCACGGTTTCACCGGTTTCCGGGTTTTCCCCCCGGATCCCTGCCACGTCCACAGGACTGGGCAAATAGGCGCTGATGGCGTCTAAAAGCGGCTGCACGCCCTTGTTTTTGAGCGCGGATCCGCACAGGACCGGCACCCCTTTCAAGCTGGTGGTCAGCTGCCGGATGGCCGCCACCAGATCGTCTTCACTGATCTCCACTTCCGCCAGATAGGCTTCCATAATCGCGTCATCGACTTCCGCCACCGCCTCGATCAACGCCTCGCGCCGATACGCCGCTTCTTCTGCATGGGCATCCGGAATCCGAGCGATTTCCATTTCCGCCCCCAGGGTCTCGTCCTTCCAGGTCAGGTACTGCATCCGGATGAGATCAATGACCCCGGAAAAGCCGTCTTCACTACCCACCGGCATCTGCACCACCACTGGCACGGCACCAAGCTTGCTTTTCATCTGGGCCACCGTGCCATAGAAGTCGGCCCCCACACGGTCCAGCTTGTTCACAAAGGCAATTTTGGGAACCGCATATTTATCTGCCTGCCGCCATACGGTCTCAGACTGGGGTTCCACACCGCCAACCGCGCAGAAGACGCCGATGGCGCCGTCAAGCACCCGCAGGGAGCGTTCCACTTCGATGGTAAAATCCACGTGGCCCGGGGTGTCGATCAGCTGAAGGGTCGCGTCCTTCCACTGGCAGGTGGTGACCGCCGATGTAATGGTAATCCCCCGCTCCTGCTCATCTGCCATCCAGTCCATGACCGCTTCACCGTCATGCACTTCTCCGATTTTATACGAACGGCCCGTATAATAAAGGATACGCTCGGTCACCGTTGTTTTTCCGGCATCAATATGCGCAATAATGCCGATATTCCGAATCTGTTTGATCTGTTTCATAGTGCCTCTGTTAAAAAAGTCGTCCGGTCATGTACCCGGCACAGGTACACCGGCAGGCCGCACGTATCATCGGACCCGGTTCACGTCCGGCCGGAATGCAAAACGCAGATCCATATGACCGGCCAGGGATTCCGCATCAGACCCGTCAATCAGGAGTTTGACCGCGTCCACATCGGTCAGATTCAAGGCCAGCGAGTTGACCACCGAATAGACCGTCGCCATTTCTGCAAGCCCCCCCCCGGGGTGTGCATCACGAACAGCGGCGGTAAAATCAACATAGGCCACGCGCTGCGCTGGATCGATAAAAAAATTCCGCACCGCCGTGCCCGGCGGAAGGGTGCCGATGAGATCCCCTTTTGCCGGCCCGGCAATCAATTTGTCAAGAATCATCTGACCTCGTTCAAGGGAAGTACCGGACACCGGCAGTGCCATGGCCTCTGCCCTCAGATAGACATTCTCAGGATCAGAAAAATAAAGGTAAGCCGTTTCCGGACGTTCTGAAGCCGGCAGCAGCGTAACCCCACCGGATCCCGCCCCGCGATCGCTGTCCGGGTCCATTGTTGCCAGCCAGACCGTGACCCCTGCCGACAGAATCACGGCTGAAAGTACCGCCAGATACACGGGTCTCATACGTCCTGCCCCCTTATCCGGCACGCCATGAACGGCGCGTTTCTGCGTATGCGTAAAAAGCTCTGAAATGCCGTGCCATGCGTGCAGAGTCCCGAATTGTATGGCATACGCTAAAAGATGTCAAGGAGAGATGCACGCCCACAAAAACGATATTTATATTTTAATTACAATTAGTTATATTAAAAAACAATCCACGCCATACCCGATGTCATCCGGCTGCATCCGTTTCCCCGGCAGACAGACCGCCGGTATGAAAACCGCGCATTCACCAGCCACTGCCGTTACCAGCGAGCGAACCGCACTTTTTTCCCGTCAACACTCTTGATTTTTTGTGAAAATCAGATTAGCATGCGTTGTTTTTTGTGTGCTGGCCATCCGGGAAAGGGTCTCGTCTCCCGCCGACGCCCCGGATGCCGCTTCAGGTCATTAGCATTTACAGCCGGTTAGGGGGATCAGACCCATGCCAGTGATGAAACGCGCACCGCGATATACAGCCGCTCTTCCGGAACAGTCATTCACTGCGGACTGGACCTCCCTGATGCGGACCTTTATCAAGCCGGACAGCGACACCTGCCGGAGCGCGATGATGAAATACATGGAGCAGATCATTTTCGAACTCCATGATTTCCTCAGCCGCAATGTGGGCATCACGTCCCAGACCAGCCTCAAAGAACTGGCCACGGCCTTTTCAGACACCCGGATCCCGGATCAGCCGGAACAAAAACTCTCCCGGGTCATAAAGGAGATCATTGACGACCTTGCACCCAATGCGGTGAATGTGGCATCCCCGTATTTTGTCGGCCACATGACCTCTGCCATCCCGTTTTTCATGCTGCCCCTCAAGGTGATTGTCACGGCACTGAACCAGAACGTGGTCAAACTGGAAACATCCAAGGCCGTCTCTCTTCTCGAACGGCAGACCCTTGCCCGGATTCACCGCCTGATCTACGAAAAACCGGCGGATTTCTACGCAACCCACGCCCAGAATACGGCCACCACCCTGGGAGGGTTCACCGATGGCGGGACAGCCGCTAACATGACCGCCCTGTGGGTGGCCCGGAATCGGGCATTCGGGCCTGTCAACGGGTTTGACGGCATCGAGGCCGAAGGGCTGATTCGTGCCTATGCGGCCCATGATGTGGACCGGTCCGTAATTCTCGTGTCCCGGCGGGGGCATTACTCCCTTCGGAAAATCCCCGGCATCCTGGGTATCGGAAACAAAAATGTCATTCCCATTGCCGTGGACGCACACAACCGAACCGATGTTGCTGAAATGGAAAGGGCTATCGAAACGTACACAACCCCGTCTGCCCGCACAAAAATCATTGCCGTGATCGGAATTGCCGGATCCACCGAAACCGGCTGCGTGGACGATCTGCACCGCCTGGCCGATATCTGCCAGGCCCATGACATCCACTTTCACGTTGATGCGGCCTGGGGCGGCCCCACCCTCATGTCCGACACGTACGCCCATCTCCTCTCTGGTGTGGAACGTGCGGACTCGGTCACCATTGACGGGCACAAGCAGTTCTATATGCCCATGGGGTGCGGTATGGTCATGTTTCGGAATCCGGAACACATGAACGCCATTGCCTACCATGCCAACTATGTCAATCGCAGGGGCAGCGTGGATCTCGGTATCAAATCCATTGCCGGCTCCCGGGAAGCCAATTCCCTGATTCTTGCCAGTGCCCTCAACATCATGGGCCGAAAAGGTTACGGCCTGCTCATTGATCATGGCATCGAGCTGGCCCGGGAATTTGCGGACCTGATCCGTGCACATGCCCTGTTTGAACTGACCTCAGCCCCGGAACTCAACATCCTGACCTATCGGGTCTGTCCGCCGGCATTCAAGGCTGCCCTGGATACAGACGATGCGGACCAGCGGATTGCCGTTGACCGGATGCTCAACGAAATCAACCGGAACATTCAGCGGATTCAGCGGGAAAACGGAAAAAGTTTTGTCTCACGCACCGCCTTCCAGCACCCGGACGCACCGGATGAAAAACGTGTGGTGCTGCGCAGTGTTCTCATGAATCCCATGACGGATATCCAGATTTTAAAGACCGTACTGGACGAGCAGGTAGCCATCTTCAACGCACATTTCAGCGGTATAACACCCCCGGTATAACCGGCCGATGTCACCCGATGCGGACCCGCCGACCAGCACGGTCAGCCTCACGCAAACGCCATGTTTTGCGGCCTGTTTCCCCTTCCTTTTTATAAATGATATGACACCGATCTGCCGCCCCGCATCCTGACCCCTTTTCATTTTCCCCTTGACAAGGTCAGAAATTTCATTAAAATGCTTGAGTTTATGTGAGATGAATTCATATTTTGGGAGGATCACAGCATGTATGCAGTCGTTTGTACCGGCGGCAAGCAATATCGCGTAGAACAAGGAGATGTCGTACGCGTGGAGAAACTCACCGGCGCCGTCGGAGAAGAAGTGACCTTTGACGACATCCGTCTGGTTGCCGATGGTGAGGCCCTCACCGTTGACAAGGCGGCGCTTGAAGGGTGCAGTGTACGCGGTCAGATCGTCGAACAGGAAAAAGGCAAGAAGATTATCGTTTTCAAGTACAAGAGACGCAAGCGCTTCCGGAAGACCCAGGGGCATCGTCAGGCGTACACCGCTGTACGGATCAGCAGTATCAACGCCTAATCCGCTAACGCGAACACTGTTTTTTTCAAGGAGTTTTCTCATGGCACACAAAAAAGCCGGGGGTAGCACCCGTAACGGCCGCGACAGTAACGGACAGCGGCGCGGCATCAAAAAATATGGCGGCGAGCAGGTCATTGCCGGTAACATCATTGTTCGTCAGCTCGGCACCAAAATCCATCCGGGTCAGAACGTGGGCATGGGCAAGGATTACACCTTGTTTGCCCTGACAGATGGTGTTGTTACCTATGAGCGCCTCGGACGTTCCCGGAAAAAAGTGAGCGTTTATTCTGCGTGAAGTTCATTGATGAAGCATCGGTTACCGTCCAGTCCGGCAACGGCGGGCGCGGATGTGTCAGTTTCCGGCGTGAGAAGTTTATTGAACGCGGGGGGCCGGACGGCGGTGATGGCGGTGATGGTGGAAATGTCATCCTAAAGGCGACAACTGCCAGCCGCACGCTTCAGGAATTCAGATACACCCAGCTGATCAAAGCAGAGAACGGCGGGCACGGTCAGGGTCAGCAGAAATACGGCCGAAAGGGAAAAGACCGGGTTGTCGCGCTGCCTGTCGGCACACAGGTGTATGATGCGGAAACCGGCGAGCTGATCAAAGATTTCACCCGCACGGATGAAACGCTGGTTATCGCACGCGGCGGCCGGGGGGGGCAGGGAAACAAAAAATTTGCCACATCCACCCATCGGGCACCCCGCTTTGCACAGCCGGGAGAACCCGGCGAGATGTTCCAGCTCAGGCTGGAATTGAAGTTACTGGCGGATGTCGGCATCATTGGATTTCCCAATGCCGGCAAATCCACGTTGATCCGCCGGTTGTCCGCTGCCAAGCCAAAAATCGGAAACTACCCCTTTACCACGCTCACTCCCATGATCGGCATGGTTGAAAACAATTTCGGCGAACCGTTTGCCGTGGCCGACATCCCCGGACTGATCGAAGGGGCCCATGATGGCGTGGGACTGGGCATTCGTTTTTTAAAACATGTGGAACGCACCGGTCTGCTGCTCCACCTGATTGACGCATCGGCCATTTCCCCTGACGACCCGCTCAGCCAATACCGGATCATCAACGCGGAACTGGCCGCTTTCAGTCCGGAACTGCCGAAGAAAAAACAGCTGATTGTGCTGAATAAGATGGACCTTCCGGAAGCTGAAAACCTGGCGGATCAGTTTTGCGCGGCATTGGGACCAACCGATGTACTGCGGATTTCCGCAGCCACCGCATCCGGCATCCCGAAGCTGAAAAACCGGCTGACCCGCGCTGTGGATGCCTATCATGAACACCGAAAGAACAACACGGTTTAATGCCGCCCGCCGGGTAGTCGTCAAAGTGGGCAGCAATGTGCTCACTGCGGACAACGGTCTCAATCTTTCGGTGATCGACACCCTCTCCCGGCAGATCAGCCGCCTCATCGATACCGGCCGGCAAGTGATCTTCGTTTCATCCGGCGCCATGGCCTGCGGCCTGCGCAAGCTCAAACTGAAAACCCGGCCTGCTGAAATCCCCAAACGCCAAGCCATCGCGGCCGTCGGACAGGCTGGTCTCATCCAGGAGTACGAGACTGCCTTCAACCGCTTTGACAAGCAGGTGGCCCAGATTCTCTTTACCGGAGAAGATCTCTCGAACCGCCTGCGGTTTCTCAATGCCAGAAACACGTTCAACGCCCTGCTGTCGTTAAACGTGATCCCCATTGTCAATGAAAACGATACCGTGGCCGTAGAAGAAATCAAATTTGGGGACAACGATACCCTTTCCGCCATCATCGCCCTCATGCTCGATGCGGATCTTCTGATCAACCTCACGGATATTGACGGCGTCTACACGGCAGATCCCCGGGTGGATCCTGCCGCTGAGCGCATCGCCGAAATCCATACCATCACCCCCGAAATTGAACGCCAGGCCGGCGGGATTCCCGGATCCCTGGGCACGGGCGGCATGCGTACCAAAATCGAAGCCGCACGAAAGTCCACCGCAGCCGGCATCCCCATGATCATCGGACCCGGCAATCGCGCCGATGTGCTCGACGCCCTGTTTGCCGGAGAACCCATCGGCACCTATTTTCATCCCAAACCCGAACGTCTGGCCAGCCGGAAAAGCTGGATCGCCTTTTCCAGCAAACCCAGAGGGGCGGTCATCATTGATGCCGGTGCAGTTGATGCTGTTATCAAAAACGGAAAAAGCCTGCTGGCCAGCGGGATTATCGGTGTGGAAGGGGATTTTTCTGTGGGCGCCCCGGTCTTTTTAACCTCCTCCAAGGATGAGTGTCTGGGGGTAGGACTGGTCAACTACGGCGCCAGAGATATTGAAAAAATCATGGGTCTTCATTCCAATGAAATCCAGATCCGCCTGGGCAGCAAACCCTACGATGAAGTCATTCACCGGGACAACCTGACCATCACTGCGGAACATCAACCGGAAACACCCTAGGAGCCAACCATGACCATCGAATCGACGATACTTCAGATGGCAAAAGACGCCAGCACCGCCGCC
Source organism: Deltaproteobacteria bacterium (assembly GCA_002748835.1). Lineage (GTDB taxonomy): Bacteria > Desulfobacterota > Desulfobacteria > Desulfobacterales. The sequence continues at coordinate 17,281 of PDTL01000025.1, read as the reverse complement.
CGGCGGATGGCCATGTGTGACACCGCAGCCAAGAACCACGCGCTTGTCACCCTTGCAGACCGGCTGGAGGCGAAAAAAGCCTTTCTCCAGTCGGAAAACGAAAAAGATCTGCAACTGGGCCGGGAAAAAGGACTGTCTGCGGCCCTGATCGACCGCCTGACCCTGTCTGACAAGGTAATTGCCGCCATGGCGGACGGCCTGCGTCATGTGGCCCGCCTGGAAGACCCGGTGGGCTCCACCACCTGCAGCTGGCAGCGGCCCAACGGACTCCAGGTCTCCCGCATGCGGATTCCCCTGGGCGTCATCGGGATCATCTACGAGTCCCGGCCCAACGTGACCATCGACGCGGCAGGTCTCTGCCTGAAAGCCGGCAATGCCATCCTGCTTCGCGGCGGATCCGAATCCCTGAACACCAATCAGGCCCTGGCAGCCATCGTGGCATCCGCCCTGTCAGATGCCGGCCTGCCGGAAAAAGCCGTTCAGGTGGTCCCCATGCGGGACCGGGAAGCGGTGCTTTACCTGCTCCAGCAGGAGGAATGGATTGACCTCATCATCCCCCGGGGCGGCGAAGGCCTGATCCGCTTTGTGGCGGAAAACTCCCGCATACCGGTGCTCAAGCACTACAAGGGCGTCTGCCATGTGTATGTGGATGATCCGGCTGACGTGGACATGGCGGTTGACATTGCCTTTAACGCCAAAGTGCACCGGCCCGGTGTCTGCAATGCCATGGAAACGCTCCTGGTCCACAGGGCCATGGCAGCCACCTTTCTGCCAGCTGTTGCGGCCCGGCTTGGTGAGGCAGGCGTGGAACTCAGGGGATGCGAGGAGACCTGCCGGATCCTGCCGCATATCACCCCGGCTACGGACGCGGACTGGCCAGCGGAATTTCTCGACCTGATCCTAGCTGTCAAGGTGGTCGACAGCATGGATGCGGCCGTGGATCATATCCGGGCATTTGGCTCCAATCATACAGAGAGCATTGTCACCTCAGACTACAGCCGGTCCCGACAGTTCATACGGGACGTGGACGCCTCTGTTGTCATGGTCAACGCCTCCACCCGGTTCAATGACGGCGGCGAACTGGGACTGGGCGCGGAAATCGGCATCAGCACCTCCAAACTCCACGCCTACGGCCCCATGGGACTCCAGGAACTGACCACCACCAAATTCGTGGTCTTCGGCGACGGTCAGGTGCGCGAGTAACAGACGCATGCGGATCGGTATTTTCGGCGGGACGTTTAACCCGGTGCATGCCGGGCACATCACCGTAACCGCGTTTCTCCTCGAAACGGGGCGCATGGATCAAATTGTGGTGGTGCCGTCCGCCCATCCGCCCCATAAGCCGGAAACAGCGATAACACCCGCGGTGCACCGGCTGGCCATGACCCGGCTGGCATTCCGGGGCCTGCCGCAGGTCACGGTATCGGATACAGAAATCAACCGGGAAGGCCCGTCGTTTTCCATTGATACGGTCAGGGCACTGATCCCGACCTGCCCGGCGGCAAGGTGGTGGTTCATTATCGGGATTGACGCCTTCCTGGAGATTCATGCCTGGAAAGGCGTTGCTGACCTTTTCCGGGAAATCGGATTTCTGGTCATGACCCGGCCGGGACACGGCAGGCCGAACGCAGCCGACCTGACCGACACGCTGTCCGGCTACCTTGCCGCAGCCATTGATCCGGCGTATTGCCGGGATACGAAAACCGGCGCATTCGTGCACCCGAAACTGCAGCCGGTACAGCCGGTGGCAGTGCCTGCGTGCGTGGTCTCGTCTTCAGCAATCAGACGCAGGCTCCGCCAAAAAAAAACGGCTGCCACGTGGCTGCCACTGGCGGTTCAGGACTATATTGACATAAAAGGACTCTATTTATGAACATCCCATCATCCTCCCCGCTTCAGGCGGATGAACGATTTGAACCCTACATCCGGGCGGCCCTGGGCCGGAAATCAGAAGCACTGGTTGCCATGGACGTGCATGCGCTCACCGCATTCGCCGATCTGTTTCTGATCTGTTCTGGTCGTTCGACCCGTCAGGTCAAGGCCATCGGCGACTATATCATCCGGGAAATGAAGCGTCAGGGCGTCCGCCCCTTGAGCGTGGAAGGCCTGGATGACGGCATCTGGGTGCTGCTCGATTACGATGATGTGATCATCCACATCTTTTTCGACGAAACCCGGCGCATGTATGACCTTGAAAGCCTCTGGGCCGATGCCCCCCGTTATGACACCACCCATATCGCACCGCCGGCCGGTCCGGACATGGACACCTATTCGTTTGATGATGACGAGGAATTGACGGATGACTGAAAACGCCCCCGTGATGCTCATGATTCTCGATGGATGGGGTATTGGAGAAGCCAATGACAGAAATGCGGTCCACGTATCCGGCACCCCGTTTTTAAAAAGCCTTGAAGCGTCCTGCCCTCACACGGCCCTCACCTGCGCCGGCCCGGATGTCGGGCTGCCCGAAGGCATCATGGGAAACTCCGAGGTGGGACACTTGAACATCGGTGCCGGCCGCACCGTGTATCAGGATCTGCTCCGCATTGACAACGCCATTGCAGACGGTTCATTTTATACCAATCCCCAGCTGACAGCGCTCATGCAGACCATCAGAAAAAAAGGGACCACCCTTCATCTGATGGGACTGCTCTCAGACGGCGGCGTGCACAGCCAGCTGACCCATCTGGAAGCCCTGATCCGCATGGCTGGCAGAGAAGGATGTGGCACGGTTGCTATCCACGCCATCATGGATGGCCGGGATACAGCCCCGAACAGCGGTCTTGGGTATATGACCCGCTTGGAAAAGTTTCTGGCTGATCAGCCCCATGCGTCTGTGGCATCGGTGTCCGGCCGGTTCTATGCCATGGACCGGGATACCCGCTGGGAGCGGACCGAACGCGCGTATACGCTCTATACCCAGCCTGGCGGACCGGTTCAGCCAGATCCGGTCCATGCAGTCCGTGAAGCCTATGCAGCCGGTGAAACCGACGAATTCATTCAGCCAGTGCGCATCGCTGCAACAAAAGACGTGCACGCCCCCCTGATCGCAGACGACGATGCCATCCTCTTTTTCAACTTCCGGGCAGACCGGGCACGCCAGATCACCCGGGCATTCACGGATCCGGCCTTTGACGAATTTGAACGCCCATACCGGCCCGCCTTGTCCGCCTTTGTCTGCATGACCTTCTACGACAAGACCTTTGATCTGCCCATTGCCTTTCCGCCCGTGCGCCCCACGCAGATCCTCGGCCAGGTGGTGAGCGACGCTGGCAGAACCCAGCTGCGCATTGCGGAAACCGAAAAATACGCCCATGTCACTTATTTTTTCAACGGCGGAGAAGAAACACCGTTTCCCGGAGAAGACCGGGTCCTGGTCCCCTCGCCTCGGACGGTTCCCACCTATGACCTGATCCCGGAGATGAGTGCGGAAACGGTCACGCATGAAGTCCTGGAACGGCTGGAATCACCGGCATATGATCTGATTGTTCTCAATTTTGCCAACATGGACATGGTGGGACACACAGGGGTCATGGATGCTGCTGTCAAGGCCTGTTCTGTGGTCGATGCCTGCGTGGAAAAGATTGTCACCCGCATGCGGGCGCTAGGCGGCATCACGGTAATCACCGCAGACCACGGCAATTCCGAACTCATGGCCGACCCCTCGGGAACCCCCCATACCGCCCATACCCTGAACCCGGTTCCCCTGATACTGGTGAGCGACCGGCACGCCAAATGCCGTCTGAACAAAGGCGCCCTGCGGGATATCGCTCCCACTGTTCTGGCGCTGATGGGGCTGGAAAAACCGGCAGAAATGACCGGCACATCGCTGATCGCCGGATAAGGAGAAACCCGCATGCAGGATGCGTTCATGCTGACCGACTATTGTACCGGCAATGCGGTCCCCAACCGGGGATCAGAGGCCAACCGGCAATCTTTTGAAAAAATTCTGGTGGATGCCAAAGGATACGCACGGGACCAGATCCGTATTGATGTGCCCATTGAATTCACCGTCCATGGCGAGGCCTATGCCTCCCATATAGATATGGTGATCACCGTGGACGGCAAAAGCGCGGTTGCGGTGAAATGCTGCGCCGGTGCCATGGATTCCTGGGACCGGGAAATCGTCACAGCAGCGCGTATTCTCGAAGAACGGCCCATGCCGTGGGCCCTGGTGACGGACGGCAGCAGGATCCTTTTTCTGGATGCGGTTACCGGCCAGGTGCTGCACCGGGATCTGAACGCGTTTTTCACCCCGGAGGAACTAAAAACCGCCTTTTCCAAACGGCCGCCGGCAGATCCCCTGCCGCCTGACCGGCTGGAAAAAATGCGGCTCATCTACCGCACCTATGACACCATGAATGTCAACAGGGTTTTCTGAAGTTTTTTTCACAATCGGGAGGGACATTTTATTTTTACCCTTAGCCGCTGCGCGGAAGGGCGATGCTATTGCCCGGCAATCTCCTTGCCGCAGTGCTTGCAGACCTTGGCCCGTTTTTTCACGATCTCCGCACAAAAGGGGCATTCCCGGGTGAAACAGCGATCATGGATCTTTTCCACCGCTGTATCCACCGCCTCTTTCAACAGCCGGTTGCCGAACCGGTGGCTTCGCATGGGTTCAATGCATTCGGTATCTTCAGCCACATCCCCAATCATCTCCGCAGCCTTGATGCGTACCCGGGTGGGTTCGCCGGCATCCACCAGAAGGGTCATCATATTGACAAGATTCTTGGTCACATAGCTGTCGGCCAGAATCTGAAATCCCCGTTTCAGGGCTTCCCGTTCCGCTGCCTGTTTCGCTGCCACGTCATTGTCCATGACCTGACCGCCCCCGCCTTCGGGACTGAAGACCGGCAGGCATTCAAAGGTCTCTGTGCCCGGATAATTCATGCACCGATGCGATGCTTTGTGGGCATAATTGCTCTCGATACTGTCCCATCCGCCCACATACAGGGGACAGCCATCATTAAAACAGATATACAAAAACGGTGAGCCCCAGCCCAGGCCGTCACCCATGGCGATATGCGGGACTTCCCACAGCTGCATCGGTTCATTGCAATGCGGGCATTTGGGTTTTTCTTCCGCCAGCAGCCGCTCAAGCATTTCATCTTTTGTTTCCCCATAGTCCATTCTCATATCGTACTCTCCATTTCTCAGAAGCCTGCTGTCTCTCCCAGCGCGCGGCCATTACGGACGGACCTTTTTTGTTCATGCCACTCAAAACATAGTGATAAAGGGCAGTTTGTCAACATTCAAATCATCTGGAAAACCACTCCCGGTAAAGCCGCTGAAGGGTTTCCAGATAGGGCCGGATCCGCATCTGGTCCTCTGGCGGTACCAGAAGCAGGGGGATCGACCGGCAGGGCTGGACACCCGGTTCTGAGATGCTGAGCCGGCCTTCGGCATACGCGTCTGCCCCGCCCGCAGCCATCATCGCCCGAACAAGATCGATAAAATTCCCCGCATACCCTGGCTGGTCCACCTGTTCCAGAAACTGAAGCATCACCTGGCTGACGGTCATGATAAACATATCCGGTGTGGACAGGCCTTCTGTTCCGCAAGCGGTGGCGGAATGAAAACACCTGCAGCCAAAGGGCCGGCGATCATATACCCCGCACAGACCTTTCGCATCCAGAAACGGACACGGCCACCAGGCGGGATCCGACACTTCCTCCGGCGGTTCCCCGCCGTCGCGCAGACAGCTAGCCAGGGTATTGAGGGTCATGGCCGGCTGGAAACGCGGCAGATCCACGATTTTGTTGATTTTTTCCATCCATGTCTGCGCTTCCGGCAGTTCCGAAAGCAGGTAAAAGGCCTCCAGTGTGGTGGCCGTCACGTTCCGGGTACAGCAGTCCGCGCAACCGGGTTTACAGGAGACAGGCACATCACCTGCCCAGGTTTCGAATGTGTGATAAACGGCGACAAGAAAGCCGAGCTTCCGGTCAAGCTGCATCGGATATCCTTATAGCGGATCAGACAGGGCTACCTGGTTCCAGTCCCGAACAACGGGCCGCAGCCATTCTGACAAGGCCTGCTCACAGCCGGAAAAAAAGTGATCAGCCCCGGGAAGCACATCTGCCGTGATACCCGGGTGCCAGCGTTTCAGATGGGTGTGTATCGATGAAATGGGGGCGATGTCCCGGTCCAGTTCGCCGGTCACCACGCCGCGCAGACCGGGGAGGGCACTGATGGATTCATGGGAAACAAACGCAACAGGAGGGGCGATCAAGACAAGGTCCGCCTCAATGCGCCCCTTATCTGCCGCCATGGCTGCTACCCAGGCGCCAAACGAGTAACCCACAACCAGAACCTTCCGGCACCCGTTGCCGGTGAGAAAGGTGACAGCCGCAGCCAGATCGTCCTGCTCGCCGTCTCCGTCATCGTATGTTCCGCTGCTCTGACCGACGCCGCGAAAATTGAACCGGAGCACGGAAAGACCTGCTTCACAGCAGGCAGATGCGGCACAATGCACCACGTTGTTTTCCATATTTCCGCCATACAGCGGATGGGGGTGGGTGATCACCGAACCGGTCGTTGAACCGGCATCGTCAAAAACAGCGGCCAGCGTGCCTTCTGGTCCTTTCAGGGTCACCTGTTCTGTCATGGCGTCCTCCTTGTATCTGCATCCAATGCGAACACGTGCTTATGTTCTGCGGCTGCGGTTCCCCCGCCGCGCCAGACAGGTCACGATCCGGTCTCCCACCACTTCACGGGCCCAGTTCCGTAATGCAGCGACGTCTTTAAGCGCATCCGAAGAGGTGGGATTCATGACCGCAATATCGTGAATCATGGCATTGTTGAAAATCAGGGAACCTTCCAGCTGCAGGTCTTTTGCCACAGATTCTCTGAGCGCCTTCAGTTTTCCGATCCGGTTCACCACGGCCCCAGAGGGGCGCTGCGTCACGGTCCGCGGGTAACTGGGCCAGGCGTCCGGATCCTTATTTACAATGTCCCGAACCGCTGCCACAATCCCGTCACCGTACATGCCGTACTGGGCCGGAGACAAGATCCCGAGCTGTTTCAAAGCACTGGCAGACCGGGGCGCAGCTTCGGCCACGGCCAGCAGCACCCGATTTCCCAGCACTTTAAACGGTGGCCGGTCTTTCCGCTCTGCCCATACCAGACGCTGCTCAAGCAAGGCTTCGAGGATGCCCAGAGCGCGCGATTCCAGTTTACCAGCCCCTTTCACTTTCAGAAACAGAGGATTACCATTTCCATTTGCCGGCCGCACACGGCTTAACAGCTCACATTCCTCGCGCACCCACCAGAGCCGCCCCAGGGCATCCAGTTCAGCTTCCAGCATTTCCGCAAGGGGAATCAGGTATTTCACATCCCGCGCCGCATATTCCGCCATTTCTTCGGGCAAGGGCCGCTGGGTCCAGTCTTTTTTCTGAAACCGCTTGTCTAAGGTGACATCGAATCGATCCTGTAGCACAGCCCCCAGACCAAAGGATTTCACACCCAGAAAACGGCAGGCGATTTCCGTATCAAACAGGTTCACAATTTCAAAATGAAAGTCCCTGTAAAAAGAACGAATATCATAATCAGATCCATGAAGGATCTTCTGAACCGACGGATCCCTGAAGATCGGTGCCAGTGGGGATAAGTCACGCACTTTCAGCGGGTCGACAACCGCACTGTGCGTACGGGATGCCAGCTGGATCAGACACACCTGCTCCCGAAAATGGTGAAGGGAATCCGCCTCCATGTCCACGGCCAGTCGGGTAATGCCGTTCAGTCTGCTGATAAATTCTTCAAGATCTGCTGTTGTTTCAATCAGCCAATAGCCACCGGTTTCACCGGCTGCTCCTTGCCTCACGTCTGTCTGATTCATGGCCACATCCACTCAGCCGGCATTCCCGCCGGATTGACACAGTGTACCGCCTGACCGCATAGAAAACCGTCTGGCAGCACAACAAAGCCGACAGCCGGCTTTGCCGTAACCTTAAAATATACCCTGTTTCAGGTGGTCTCTCAATAAAAAAGCCGTTTACCGATTGTTTGACAGAAGTGCCTCCCCGGTATTATATTGACCGGATACGGTCTTTCCCCTACAGACTTCAACAGGCGAACATTGACGCGAACCAGGATGAGGATCATGATTTCCATAACACTTCCGGATAACACGATTAAACGTTTTGACACCCCCCCCTCTGCCATGGATGTGGCGACCACCCTATCCGAAGGCTTTGCCAGAAACTGCGTGGCTGTCGAAGTTGATGGTGAACTGAAAGATCTCAGCCATACGTTCACAACAGACGCGGCTGTGGTCTTTTTGACCACAAAAGATGAAAAATCCATCGAGGTGCTGCGCCATACTGCTGCCCATGTCATGGCCCAGGCCATTCTCAGACTCTATCCGGAAGCCAGGCTGGCCATTGGTCCGGTGGTGGAGAATGGATTTTATTACGACATCGACATGCCGCCGATCTCCGAAGACGCATTCAAGAAAATCGAAGATGAGATGCGCAAGGTGGTCAACGCCAAGTTCCCCATTGTCCGCAAGGAGATCCCCAAGGCAGAGGCCCTTTCCGCCTGCACAGACGAACCCTACAAGACCGAATTGATCGAGAACCTGGATGACGGCACCATCACCTTTTACGAGCAGGGCGAGTTTTCCGACCTCTGCCGCGGACCCCACCTACCCCATACCGGCATGGTCAAAGCCTTCAAATTGATGCGGGTATCCGGTGCCTACTGGCGGGCGGACCCGTCCAGACAGCAGCTTCAGCGAATTTACGGAACCGCTTTTTTTGATAAAAAAGAACTCAAGGCCTACCTGACCCTGCTCGAGGAAGCCCGAAAACGCGATCACCGAAAAATTGGCAGCGAGCTGGGTCTGTTCAGCTTTCACGATGAAGCCCCGGGTATGCCCTTTTTCCACCCCAACGGCATGGTGATCTGGAATGAACTGCTCCAATACTGGCGGGAAGCCCATCAGGCCGCGGACTATGTAGAGATCAAGACACCGGTGATGATGACCCGGACCCTATGGGAAAAAAGCGGGCACTGGGAAAACTACCGGGAAAACATGTACACCAGCGAAGTCGATGAGATGGATTATGCCATCAAGCCCATGAACTGCCCCGGCGGCATGCTGCTTTACGGGGAGACCAATCACTCTTACCGGGAACTTCCCCTGCGCGCCGGCGAAATCGGCCTGGTCCATCGCCATGAACTGAGCGGGGCCCTGTCCGGCCTGTTCCGGGTGCGGGCGTTTCATCAGGATGACGCCCATATCTTCATGATGCCCGAACAGATCGAGCAGGAAATTCTGGGTGTTCTCCAGCTGGTCGAACAACTCTACAGCACCTTCGGCCTTGGATTTCATCTGGAACTCTCCACACGCCCGGAAAAATCCATCGGCAGTGACGCCCAGTGGGATACCGCCACAAACGGTCTTACGGCGGCCCTGGAAACCTACGGAAAACCCTACCAGATCAACGAGGGAGATGGCGCTTTTTACGGTCCCAAAATCGACATCCACATCAAGGACGCCATCGGCCGGACCTGGCAGTGCGGCACCATCCAGCTGGACATGGCCCTGCCTGAACGATTTGACCTGACCTATATCGGCGCAGACAACGAGCGGCACCGGCCGGTGATGATCCACCGGGTGATCTATGGCTCCATCGAACGGTTCTTCGGGATCCTCGTCGAACACTTTGCAGGGAAATTTCCCCTGTGGCTGGCACCTACCCAGGCGATATTGCTCCCCATCAACGATGATCTGGTCCTTCATGCGGAAACCGTGAAAAGAACCCTCGACGCCGCCGGCATCCGAACCCGGGTGGATGACCGCTCGGAAAGCCTGAAAAAGAAGATCCGGGAAGCTCAGCTGCAAAGAATCTGTATGATGATTACCCTGGGTGAAAAGGAAAAAACCGAAGGCACCCTGTCCATCCGCACACTGGATGGATCCGTGCACCAGGGTGTGACCATTGAAAAACTCCTGGATGTCGTACAGCCGTTGATCAAACAGCGGTCCCTGGACATGACACTATCGTTTTAAACCGTTAGCGGCGTCGCCTGCATAAAAAAAATCCCCGCCTGTCGCTGATCGACAGACGGGGATTTTTTGTATCACTTCAGCGCGGAATCAGTATATCAATATTCCGGCTCATTGTGTTCGATCATGTTCACTTCCTGGAGTTCTTCACCCAGATAAGTCCGCTCGTTGGGGCCAAGGAAGCCAGCCGCAAGCCCGATGATCGTCCAAAGATGGACAACATGGTAATGCCCGCCATAATGCTCGGACAGTTCGTGAATCTGTGCATGGCAGTTATGGCATGCCGCGATACAATAGTCTGCCTTGGTCTTCTGAATCTGGTTATCCTTGATTTTACCGTACGCCAGACGTTCATCCTTGTAACCAGACTGCAGATAGCCCCCGCCCCCGCCGCAGCAGAAGTTGTTGGACTTGTTCGGATACATATCGATGAAATTGGCTGCACCGACACAGGACTTCACGACAAATCGCAAGTTGTCCGCTGTTTCGTCTCCGTAGGTTTTACGGATGATCTGGCAGGGATCCTGCACAGTGAACTTGATCTTCAGGTCTTTGTTCCAGTCAGAACTGACCTTCAGCTTGCCTTCACGGATCCACTGCGCATAGTAGTTGTAAATGGTTTCAACTTTGAAGTTGTGGGGAACATTGAATTTTTTCAGTCCTGCCAGGACTGAGAAGGTAATGTGCCCTCACTCGGTATTGAGAAAGACCTCGCAGCCGAGCTCTTCGCATGCCTCCGCAGTGATCCGGGTATGCTTTTCCCAGTCATTGTCATCGGCCAGGAACATGCAGTAGTTTTCACCGCCCCATCCCTTGTTGCCGTAAGTCCAGTCCGCACCGACCACATTCAGAATCTTCCACAGGGGAACCATTTCTTCGGGTTCGGTCATGGGTTCACGGGAGTTCTGATTCAGAAAAAACTTGGCGCCCTTTTTCCCGATGGGGGCCTGCAGATCCCGCTCTTCCCACATGGGCTGCGCTTCACGCATTTCATCTAAAATATCACCGACAACGAACTCAAAATCATCCTGACTACAGCCCATGGCGCTCAGGGTATCCAACTTCATGGCCATGTCACAGGAACCCAAAATCCCCTTGGGACGATCCTCACGCGGGGTCAGCTTGCGGGCATTGAAGACCAGCTGCGGAATGTCGATACGCATGGGACAGACATAGATGCAACGCTGACACATACTGCACATCCACACCCAGGGGCTTTTCTTGATTTCTTCGTCCATACCCAGGGCAGCCATGCGTAGAAATTTACGGGGGTCCATATCCCCCAGCCCGGTCGCCGGACACCCGGACGCGCAGGCACCGCATGTCAGACACGCGTTGAGATTCCCGCCTTCCGGCAGGATTTCCATGACCTGGTCCTTGAAGATACTCTTACCTCCAAGTTTGATCGCTTCCTCTGCCATTTTCTAAAGTCCTCCGTCTGATTGTAGCCGAAACCGGAAATCGGTATATACCCGCCTCCCTTCTTCGGCGCCTACGCTATATTCAAAAACGTAACACATTATAAATATTAATTAAAAAGCATCCTTCCGACCAAATCTGTACGGATCTCAGGATACGTCGATGAAATTTTCTCCTATTCTGTACGGGATGTCAACCCCAATCCGCTTAGAAAGTTGATGACAAATCCGGCAGCCGGCATTAAATTATCATCCTTTTGGGTGGAAGTCGTCCGACCCCATGCATCGCCGGCGGCGTTTTTCAGGATAACAGGGCCATGAAACAGACAGACAAACAGCGCACAACCCAGCGGATCACCGCGCTGTATCCCCAGCTTGATAAAATGATGCACAGGGACCGGATCCGCATCGGACGGGAACTCAAACGCCTCCGGTCTGCACCGCCGGGTCCTGGGATTCAAAAACGTCTCGGTCGGCTGGAAGCAACTGCCGCAGCCGCCCTGAAACGATTTTCCGCCCGTGAGGCCCGGCGGCCCGGGGTCCGTTTTTCAGAACCCCTTCCCATTACCGAAAGACGGCAGGACATCATCGCTGCCATCAACGCCCATCCGGTGGTCATCGTTTCCGGGGCCACCGGGTCGGGTAAAACCACCCAGATTCCCAAGATGTGTCTTGAAGCCGGGCGGGGCCGCGCGGGGATCATCGGCTGCACCCAGCCGCGGCGAATCGCAGCCATCACCGTTGCCCGCCGGATCGCCGAAGAGATGGGCACCCCGCTGGGACAGAGCGTTGGATATAAAGTCCGGTTTACCGATCAAAGCGGCCGCCTTCCCCATATCAAGATCATGACCGACGGCATGCTGCTCGCCGAAGCCCAGGGGGATCCCTGGCTCAACGACTATGACACCCTCATTATTGATGAAGCCCATGAGCGCAGCCTGAACATCGACTTTACCCTGGGACTCCTGGCGCGGCTCATCAAACGGCGGCCGGACCTGAAACTGATCATTACCTCTGCCACCATTGATACGGAAAAATTTTCCACGGCCTTTGACAACGCGCCGGTGATCGAAGTCTCGGGAAGGCTCTACCCCGTGGACGTGCGCTACCGGCCCCCGGAAATCGACGAAGGCGAAGCGGAAGAACCGTCCATGAGCGATCTGGCGGTCCAGGCAGCCCTGGACATCCAGCGTCAGGATCCCCATGGCGATATCCTGATCTTCATGCCGACCCAGCAGGACATCCAGGAAGCAGCCGAGCTGATCCGCGCCGGCCTGGACAATCAGGTCCGTGTCATTCCCCTGTTTGCCCGCCTGTCCGCAACCGAACAGGCCCGGGCCTTTGATCCGTCACCGGTGAGAAAAATCATTATTTCCACCAACATCGCCGAAACCTCCATCACCCTGCCCGGCATCCGGTATGTGATCGACACCGGTCTTGCACGGATTCCCCAGTACAATCCGCGATCCGGAACCACGGGGCTGCCCGTGGTTCCCGTATCGAAAAGCAGCGCGGACCAGCGTAAAGGCCGGTGCGGCCGCGTGGCGAACGGCGTCTGCATCCGGCTGTACACCGAGGCGGATTATGAACAACGGGCCCGGTTCACCCTGCCCCAGATTCTCAGAGCCAATCTGGCTGACGTGCTCCTGCGGATGATCGACCTCAGACTCGGGGCCATCAACGCCTTTCCCTTTATCGATCCGCCGCCGCCCAAGCGCATTCAAGACGGATTGAAGACCCTGCAGGAACTGGATGCCATCTGCCCGGCCAAAAAAGGCGACGGTCATGCCCTGACACCGGAAGGCCGTATCATGGCCCGGCTCCCCGTGGACCCGCGGCCGGCACGGATCCTCATTGAGGCAAACCGCCGGGGATGCCTGAAAGAGGCGGCCATCATCGTCAGTGCCCTAAGCCTTCAGGATCCGAGAGAACGCCCGCTGGAAAAAGCGGCTCAGGCGGATCAGCAGCATGCCGGGTTCAAGGATCCGCTCTCTGATTTCATCACCCTGCTCACGATCTGGCAGGCCTATCATGCGATCACCGAAGCGGGCGGCAGCCGGTCCCAGCAGCGGAAGTTCTGCCAGAAACGGTTCCTGTCATACAAGCGCATGCGGGAATGGAACGACATTCATACCCAGCTGCTCATCACCTTGAAAGAATATGGCATGGATGGGGAAAAACCGTCCGAGCCCCGTGTTCAGCTGCCGGCCAAAAGCCCGTTCAGCCCTCTATACGCGGCCATTCACCAGTCCATACTGGCCGGGTACCTCTCCTATATTGGCCGGAAAAAAACGAAAAACGTTTATACAGGTGCTGGCGGCAGGCAGGTGATGCTCTTTCCCGGCTCCGGACTGTTCAACAAAGGACCCGACTGGGTGGTGGCTGCCGAACAGGTGGAAACCTCACGGCTGTTTGCCCGGACCGTGGCGTCCATTGACCCGGCCTGGCTTTCAGATGTGGGGAAAAACCAGTGCAGACACACCTATGACCATCCCCGCTGGTCCCGAAAACGCGGGGAGGTGATCGCCACAAGACACACATCCCTGTACGGCATCCCCATTGCAGAGCAGAGCACTGCCTACGCGCGTATCGCGCCAGAAGAAGCCCGGGACATTTTTATCCGCAGCGCGCTGATGGATCTGGACCTGTCCCCGCAGGTCAGAGACCGGCTCCCGTTTCTTTCCCACAACATGGAAAAAATCGCGGATGCAGAAGCCCTGGAGCACAAAACCCGAACCCGGGAATTCCGGGTATCGGACGCGGACCTGTTCTGCTTTTATCAGGCACGCATGGGGGAGATCTGCGACATCCGGACCCTGCAGCACCATGTCCGGAAACACGGAGATGCCAGGTTCCGGATGACCGAAGCCGATGTGCTGAAAAAAGAACCCGATGCCGATTTTAACGCCCAGTATCCGGATCAGGTAGCCATTGGGGGACAGACCTACACCTGCACCTACACCTTTGAACCGGGAGATACCCATGACGGCCTGACCGTCACCATCCCCGCATCCGACGCCCCGGACGTGGCCCCCGGTTCCCTTGAATGGATGGTCCCGGGCCTGCTGCGGGAAAAAATAACAGCCCTGATCAAGGGCCTGCCCAAGCCATACCGGAAACAGATGGTTCCCATCAAGAAACAGGTTGATATCATTCTAGCTGAAATGCCCCGGGAATCAGACAGCCTGATAGCGGCCCTCGGCACCTTTATTTACCAGCGGTTTCATATTGATATTCCAGCTGCAGCCTGGCCCGGCCGCGAGCTGCCCGATCATCTCCGGACCCGGATTGCCATCACCGACGCATCCGGCGAGGTTATCCGGACCGGACGCTCAGCATCAGTTTTAAAAACCGATGTGGAGGCCCCCACAAAACCCATACCGCACGAAAAAGCCCTTAAAACCATTGAAAAAGATACGGTCACAACATGGGATTTCGGCACCCTTCCGGACGTCCTGCCTGCCGCATCCGATGCTGCGGCGTTTAGATATTACCCCGGCCTTGCCGTGGAAGTGGGGGAAGACGGCAACACTTGCGTGGCGCTGCGCCTGTTCACCCATCCGGAGGCGGCAGCCTGCTCCCACCGGGAGGGGGTGGCGCGACTGGCAGAACAGCAGATTGTTTCTGAATCACGCCAGCTGGCTGCCCAGCTCAAGCTGTCGGGTATTCACCGCCAGGTGGCCGCGAATTTCGGCGGCGCATCCATTCTGGAAAAACAGATGGCCCAGCGCATCCTTCAGCAGCGATTTGCCGCAAATGTGCGCACGCCCGAAGCGTTTGAGGCGTTAATAACAGACGGCGTCAAAGGGCTGGCCCCTGCCGCCGCCCACCTGACCCGCCTGGTGACACCGGTTCTTGCCGCTTACCAGGAAGGCCGGCAGACACTTGAAAAATATAAGCGGACCACCCTCGGCAAACCCGTCCTTGCCGCCTTTCTTGCCCAGCGGGAGGCGGATCTGGAAGCCTTGATTCCCGGTGATTTTCTCGATCAGTATTCCGATGATCGGCTGGTCCATCTGCCCCGATACGTCAGCGCCCTCCTCAAACGAACAGAAAGGGGACTCGTCCACCCGGAAAAAGACCGGCACAAGGCGGAACCGGTCCTGGCCATTATCAGGGATTTTCAGGCGGAAGCCAGGCAGCTTCGAGACGCCCCGCCAGGTGTAAAACGCAGTGAAGCGCTCGATGAACTCCGGTGGCTCATTGAAGAGTTCAAGGTATCAGTCTTTGCACAGGAATTGAAAACACCGGTAAAAGTGTCAGCCAAACGCCTGAAAACGATGCTCAAAGATATTCGGCGGATGCCCTGATCATTTCTACTCACCATAAATCCATTTGACAACGTATGTTATCAACGGTAACTCACTATCATTAACGTAACGATGAGGGTAGCATTCCAAATGAAGGCTTTGGTTATATATTCCAGTCGGACGGGCAACACAAAAGCCCTTGCTCAAGTCGTTTACGATGCCCTCAGGGGGGAAAAAGAACTCGTTTCCATAAACGCGGTTTCGCAACTAAACGCGGGATATGATCTTATCGCCGTGGGCTTTCCAGTGATGGCGGGTAAAGTGGAGCCCCGGGCAAAAAAACTGCTAACGGAATTTAATAAAAAAGCCCAAAAAACAAAACTGTTTTTGTTTGTAACGCATGGTTCGCTAAGAAACACTGCGCTTGTAAACAACGTGATGGAGCAAGCGTTTCAACTTGTAAAAGGCGCTGAAATTGCAGGCGCCTTCACATGTCAGGGTGAGGTCAACCCCAAAATCATTTATAAATTGAGCAAAAGCTCAAGACCGCCGCGATGGATTGATGCGGCCAAGTACGCCAAGGGGCATCCCACTGCAGAAGATGCAGAAGAATTGACTGAAATGATAGCTAACCTCTTTTAATAAAGCTCGCAGCCTTCTTAGGTAAATAAATACAGAAGAATCAATTTGTTGTCGCGGCCCGATCCTACGATTTTCTATCAGACCGCCCCCCGGGTGTCTGCCGCTGCACCTGCCCTATCGCCAGCCCGGAAAGACGTTCAATTCAACAGGAGCATCATCCATGGCATGGCAGTGGTACACTGTCCCGCGCGAACCGCACGCACGCGGAGGCTTTTTGAGACGATGCCCTTGAGCACGAGTCCGGTGTTGAAATTGACGCCCCACGCGTACGACGGAGGCCCCGAATGCGGAGAAGACGTCCAGTACCAATTACTCCTGGTATCCGGCGCCAGTAACGGATCAATGGCCGGAGTAAGTTGTGAATCATCCACCAGGGAACGCAGTTCGTTCACGTTGGGCAGACGCCAGTCCGTATAACCCGACAGACTCAGGCCCTCACAATAGGCCAAGGCCTGTTCCCAGGTATAAGTGTCCGGGGCAGTGGCCTTCTGCCACATGAGGCCCGTGGCCGTATCTGACACGGTCCCGTCTCCGTTGTCCACCAGGGCCCCCTGAACCGGGACCGCGCGAACCGCACGCACGCGGTAGTAGTCTAAGACGCCGTCGTCGGACACGTTCCCGTAGCCGAAATTGACGAACCACGCTTCTTGCGACGAACTCCCCGAAACCAGAGAAGACGTCCAGTAATTGCTGATGTCTGTTTTGGGAAAGAATCGGGTGTCAAGTACCGGCCCTGGATGCGCGATCCCGTAATCAACCAGCGAAGCCAGTTCGTTTCTCGTCGGGCACCGCCAGTCGTTATACTCGCCGAGAGCCAGATTATTGCAGTAGGTCTGGGCATCGGCCCAGGTATACATATCGTGCTTGTTCGCATCGGTCTTCACCTCCCAGACCAGGCCCGTGACATTGTCCCGGGTCATGCACCAGCCGTCTGCCGGCGTGGCCGTGTCCGCAAGCTCGGC
>PDTL01000038.1 GCA_002748835.1 Deltaproteobacteria bacterium | reverse complement strand
ATACTTGTGTCTGTTTCATGGGACCTCCTTTCTGGTCCCTTTTAACAAACCGGACAGTTTATTTGTTCTTGCTTAGGACAGTTTATTTGTTTCTAACATAATAACAATTAAGACTTGCCAAAGCCGGATTTTTTTGTATAATTTAGGCAAAATTTAAAGAAATTACCGAGTAAAAAATAAAACCTCTAATGTGCTGCTAACATAGAACATTATAGGCTTTTTTTTTAGGTAGCGGGGATGCGGGACGCAATTAACAATTGCCAGATTAACTGAGAATGACAAAACTTAACCAGAAAGAGAGCGACTGATGAAAAAATGGATTGTCCTAACAGCCAGCATCGTACTGAATATCATCCTGGGCGGTATTTATGCATGGAGCAAACTGTCTCCGCCACTGATTGAAAATTATCATATGTCAAATGCGAATGCAGGACTGGTTTTTGGTGCGACCATTGCCATTTTTACCCTCACCATGATCCCCTCCGGCACGTTCGTAAATAAATACGGACCCCGTATTACCGCAGTCATTGGCGCTGTTTTTTTTGCGGCCGGTTACACGGTGGCAGCCATGTCCGGAGGCAGTTTTGCGATGATTTTTGCGGGCGTGAGTATCCTTTCCGGTATTGGAATCGGCACTGCTTACGTCTGTCCCCTGACCGTTGGCATGAAATGGTTTCCTGACAACAAAGGCCTGATTACCGGTGTTGCAGTGGCCGGTTTTGGTGGCGGTGCCATTGTTCTCAGCAACCTTGCCAAGTATCTGCTGGTGAGCCAGGGCTGGGATATTCTGGACGTGTTCAAGCTTATCGGTTTTGGGTTTGGCGGTGTTGCGATCCTCGCCGCCCTGCTCTTGAGTGAACCGGAGTCTGCCGAAACCGGTCAGACAGCAGCCGAGTCAGAACCCAAAAATTTAAAAGCATACTTGTTTGACAAAACGTATCTGCTGCTCTGTTTAGGTATTTTTGCCGGCACCTTTGCAGGCCTGCTTGTGATTGGCCACCTGGGGAATATTCTGAAAGAATCCGGCTTTTCTGAAACCAATGCAGCCCTCGGGATCTCTGTCTTTGCCATCGGCAATGCCGCAGGCCGGATCTTCTGGGGACAGGTCCATGACAAACTCAAAACGACCCTGACCGTGATCTTGTCGCTGATGTGCATGGTTCTGGCGCTGATCCCCCTGGCCTTCAAGCTGCCCACAGCGGTTATTATGCTGGATGTGGCGTTTATCGGCATGAGTTTCGGAGCCTGCTTTGTTGTTTATGCATCTTCCATTGTGGTCCATTTTGGTACGGAGATGTTCCCCAGACTCTATCCCATCTGTTTTTTGGGCTATGGGGTTGCCGGCATTGTTGGCTCACCGGTTGGCGGTATTATTCGGGACACGACCGGATCCTTTACCATTGGCATTTTTGTCAGCATCGCCATTGTTATTGCCGCATTGACTGTTATCACGGTGAGCAAAAAAGCACTCAATGAGCCACACGCCTAACCTGCTGATGCGCCGTTGATGAAAATGAAAGCCTCCGCAGGGTGCGGAGGCTTTCTCTCGTCTATTGACGGCGCGGATCAGACCTTAAACCGGATATTCAGAATATCTCCGTCTTCAACACGATACTCCTTCCCCTGCAGGTACATTTTTCCGGCTTTTTTCAGGGCCGCTTCATCCGGGTATGCCATGAGTTCGTCATATTTCATGGTTTCGGCACGGATAAACCCGCGCTGCAGATCTGAGTGGATCACGCCGGCCGCTTCCGGTGCTGTTGCGTTTTTTCGCACCAGCCATTGCCTGACCTCATCTTTTCCCACAGTGAAAAAGGAAATCCGGCCCAGCGCAGCCAGGCACAATCTAGTGAGCACGCCGAGTGCCGGTTCGGTGATGCCCATGTCTGCCAGAAACGCCAGGCGCTCTTCCGGGTCATCCAGGGTGACAATCTCGGATTCCACCTGGGCAGATACGCGCATGCTCTGCATGTCCAGCTCAGCGCAGCGGGCTTGGATGGCGGCATATCCGTCTTCGATGGTGGTTACCGCGTCCTCGGAGATGTTAATGGCAAGGACCATTTTTTTCCGGGTGATCAACGGGTAACTGCGGATGAGACTATCTTCATCTTCCGTGATGTCCATCATGCGCAAGGGAAGCTCGGTCTCAAGGTGGGCTTTCATCCGCTCGAGCAGCGCCTGTTCCTTTTGCTGTTTTTCATCCTTGATTTTTTTTAAGGCCGCAGCAATCCGTTCCAGGCGTTTTTCCACAAACACCAGATCATGGAGCAGGAGTTCCGCATTGATTGTATCCATGTCCCGTATTGGATCCACGCTGCCGTTCACATGAAAAACGGATGCATCTTCAAACGCACGAATCACATGGCAGATTGCGTCCATATCTGCGATATCCCGAAAAATATCCCCTTTTGCAATGGCTTCTTTCTCAAGCGTGGGAAGCAGCTGGAAATCGATTTTTGCAGGGACGTCTTTTTTAGGCTGATAGCGCGACACTAGGGCGTCAAAACGGGGGTCGAGAATATCCGCTGTGCCCAGCAATGTCTTTTGCTGGCTGCTGTGTTCAGCGCGCTCGATGCCGGTAAGGGCCTGAAAAAGTGTCAGTTTGCCGGACTGGGGTAAACCGATGATGCCGATTTTCATTCCGCATTCCTTTCCTGAACAGTCGGTCTCCTGGACCGTTGTGGTTTTTGTCAAGCATCCCATATCCTATGCGGTCTTAAAAATCAATTTGGTTATGCCGCTTACCTCACCTTGATTTTCATCCTCACTGCTGATAGACACATCCTTTATTCATATCATCTGTGTCACAGTTGTTTTTGTTTCAACGCCGTACACCGGAGGCAAGCATGGGGGGATTTTTTGGATGTGCGTCCACGTCAGGATGTATCACAGAACTGTTTTACGGTACCGACTACCTGTCTCACCTGGGCACCAAACGCGGGGGGATTGCAACCGTTGGTAAAAACGGATTCGACCGGTCGATCCACAGCCTGGAAAACGCGTACTTCCGCACCAAGTTTGAGCCGGAACTCGACACGTTTACAGGGAACATCGGTTTGGGCGTGATCAGTGATACAGATGCACAACCCATCATCATTCATTCCCACTTAGGCCGGTTTGCCGTGGTCACGGTAGGGCGTATCCGGAATCTGGACGCACTTGCCGGCGAGGCATTGTCACGAAATATGCACTTTGCAGAAACCAGCGGCGGAGGGATCAATCCCACGGAACTCGTGGCCATGCTGATCTGTGAGGCGGGCAGTTTTGAGGAGGGGATTCGCAATGCCCAGGAAAAGATCGAGGGTTCCTGCTCCCTGCTGGTCCTGACGGAAAAAGGACTGTACGCGGCCCGTGACAAACTGGGCCGGACCCCCATCGTCATCGGCAAGCGAAAAGATGCCGTTGCCGCCAGTTCTGAATCCAGCGCCTTTCCCAATCTTGGATTTGAAGTGGATCGTTTTGCAGGACCGGGAGAAATCCTGCTCCTGACACCGGATGGTGTGGCACAAGTACAGCCGCCGGGAGACCGAATGCAGATTTGCGCGTTTCTCTGGGTCTATTATGGATATCCGGCATCCACCTATGAATTCATCAATACCGAACAGGTACGCTACAACTGCGGCGCTGCCCTGGCAGAAAGGGAAACCGTGGAGGCTGACTTTGTCGCCGGTATTCCGGATTCGGGGATCGGGCATGCCGTGGGGTTCGGAAACCGGCGATGCATGCCGTACAATCGTCCCTATGTGAAATACACCCCCACCTGGCCCCGAAGCTTCATGCCCCAGAATCAGACCATGCGGGATCTGGTGGCCCGGATGAAATTGATACCGGTGCGTGAGCTGATCGAGGGCAAACGGATTATCTTCTGCGATGACTCGGTGGTGCGGGGCACCCAGCTCCAGGACAATGTCCAGATTCTCTATGCATACGGTGCACGGGAAGTGCACATGCGGGTGGCCTGTCCGTGCCTGATTTATCCGTGCGAATTTCTGAACTTTTCCACATCCAGATCCACCCTGGATCTGGCGGGACGCAAAGCCATTTTTGAGCTCGAGGGCCGGGATGATGCAAATTTGGCGGCCTATGCCACCGACGGTTCAGACAAGCATACGGCCATGGTTAACCGGATTCGGGATCGGCTGAACCTCACCTCCCTCCGGTATCAGACGTTGGACGACCTGGTAACGGCTATTGGCATTGAAAAGGAGAAACTCTGCACCCATTGCTGGGATGGATCGAGTTATTACCGATAATCCTGTTTGATGCGTCCGGCACCAGGGCCTCGTATGTACTGGATCAACCGGAGGGCCTGCACCATGACCACTGCCGTGACCAACCGGGGCACCCACAGCCAGAAGGCCGGGATGCCCAGCGGCAGAAACAGTGCCGGATCTTCGATCATGGCGTGGTTGATGCCAATGGATACCTGCAGTCGCTGCAGCGCCTCCGGGGAGAGATCCCGCTCTTTGATTTCTTCAACGATCACGGCCGAACCATAGGCCAGACCAAAGAGCGCACCGGCCAGCCAGATCGAACCGACTTTTCCGGGAAGTCCCAGAAACACGAGCACCGGTCGAATCCAGCGCTCGATACGGTTGATCCATGAAAAGGCTTTCATCACTTCCATGACGACCATGAGCCCCATGATAATGCAGAAGATTTTCAGGGAGATGGCCCCGGTATGCCAGATCCAGTCAGCGATCATCGTGCGGAAGGGGACGAAGGCGGCGTTAGACAAAGCCATGTTGGGGGCAGCCGGTTCGATTGTCAGAAACGGCGCAATGGCAAGAAGGGTGATGAACCCGGCACTGATCCGGATCAGTGCTGCAGGCAGGGCCTTGAGGCCCGATTTTGCCTGGACCGCAGTTTCCTGGATCAGGTTGTGGGCGATGAGCAGGAAAACGGCAATCAGGGTCATGTGGGCCTGACAGAGGGGAAGGGCGCTCATGGCAGCGACCGCGCCATAGATCCCGGTCAGCATGCCGATGATCAAGGGAATACTGGCTGCGGCCGGGAGATGAAAAAGGCCGAGGACCGGTTCAAGGATAAACTCCATGGCGTCGATAGCGCCGCTCCAGACCAGAAGGGTGGTGAAAAACGAGATGGGGATGAGAATTTTTGAAATCCAGATAAATCCAGATCCTCCTTTTTTCAGACCGGTGAATACCGCCAGCCGGATCAACGCCCTGCGGTGTGCTGCTGTCATGCCGGAATATCCTTTCTACGCATCGGTATCTTCGGGCCGCTGGGGCGACCGGGCCTAGATGTAACACAAAACGGTCCTGCTGGCATGATAAAACGGCCCTGGAAACGTGTGACGATATGCCGCAGTCTGCTTGATAAATCCCGTTGATGGCTGGATCATCTGTCCGGTTCACCGGAGGTAAGAGCGGAAGTCCAGGGCGCCGGATCCGGAAGCATCCATGCTGCTGTATCCTGCCCGTGATGGGTGGAAAACGTGACCTTCAGAACCGGTCTGCTGTAAGGTTTCCCTCGGTAGG
Organism: Deltaproteobacteria bacterium; assembly: GCA_002748835.1. Lineage (GTDB taxonomy): Bacteria > Desulfobacterota > Desulfobacteria > Desulfobacterales. Next base: position 6,433 of record PDTL01000038.1, on the reverse strand, counting down.
TGTTGACCGGTGTGACATCGCGTAAGGCTGCCAGCGGGAGGGTCAGATGATGGGGGGGCAGTGTCTGAAAGAAAAAGAGCTGGTCGTCCGTGAGCACAAGGGCGCCGGATCCTTTTAGCTGTTCGCCGGTGCCAGAGGAAAAGCCAAGAAATCGGGCTGATGGGGTTTCAAGGCGTCTGGGGGTATCCCTGAGTTCTGTCCGGATCCGTTGGTCAACCCGGCGCCGGGTGGCTTGAATGAAAATCATCACTAAACATCCGGCAAACAGAGCGACACTCAAAAAGATGCCGATGAGAATAACAAACGGGTTGATCATGAATCTAACAGCTCCATCCGGCCCGCCATGCGGTTGGGTCAATTATACTGATGGCTACATATAAAATAACCGTGGTTTTGTTAAGGAAAAACCTGGAAGAAAACATACATCCTCAGAGGAAAGGCGTTCTGTGATCTGATGTTCCCATTAAGAAAAACATTGATGTCTCTGTATCGGGCCCGTCTGTATCCCCTTCTGCTGCTCTGCGGGCTGCTGGCGGTTATTCTGGTGGGCCTTCTGGTGGTCGGCATTACCTCCCTTTCTGTCTGCCTGATTGATTTTAAATGGGCCTGGATCAATACCCTGATCAGCACTGTTGTCGGTATTGCACTGGGGATCGGCGGGTGGTTCATGCTGCCGGTCATGACTGTGCTGGTGGGCGGATTTTTTCAGGATACGGTTATCCGGCGTGTGGAAGCGGCGTTTTATCCGGACAGCGGCGGACCGGTGGCGGGTCATTTTTTTGCGGATCTGCTGTATGACATCCGGTTCGTGCTGTTAGCCCTTTTGCTCAACATGATCCTGCTGCCGTTGTATCTGCTGGGTATAGGATTTCCCGTTTCGATTCTGTTAAACAGTTATCTGCTTGGCCGTGAATTTTTTGAAGCGGCTGCCGGATATCACCTGGGAAAAAAGGCTGCCAAACAATTAGGCCGGTCTCATCGGATGAACGTCTATACGGGCGGACTGGTCATCACCCTTGCCACGCTGACACCCCTGATCAACCTGTTTGTACCGGTGCTTGCCACAGTCTGGATGGTGCATCTGTATCACAATTGCAGGCGCAGCGGTTCGCAGTCACCGGAAACAAACCTGAAACAAGAAACACGGATCCCGTCGGATAATGGCTAAGGAAGGTCGGTAGAGGGGCGTTGCAGGCGGGCATGGTAAGGTTGTGCAAGGGTCAGCCTGTCAGTGCAGCAACATCATCAGGTATGGCCATCAATGGCTCCAGAAAGACGGGTGTGGCCAGCCGGATGCCAGCTTTTGTGCCAGTCGTTTTTCCTGATCTTCCCGAATTTGTGTCAGCTGGAGTTTCAGTTTTTCAAACCGTTCTTTCATGGCATCGACGATTTCCTGCGCAGGTGAAAAATAGGGCTCGAAATCAAACGATTGCTGCAGACCGAGCAACAGTGACCGCCTACCCGCCACGGTTTCGGTTTCAGGGCTGTCCGGTGCTGCGGTTTCAACCGGTACCGTCTCTGCCCGTGTTTGATCTGCCAGATCCATCTGATAAATCTGGTGAACACTCCCGTTTTCTCTGACCAGTACCCCGGTCTGTGTCAGCTGCCCCTGGAGCACATTTTTGTCGTCTCTCATCTGAAAGGGGGTTTCTGCAGATCCCAGATAGATGGCACCCACGCCCGCTGCTTTCAGGGAGATCATCCGGTCTTCTCCATCCGCATCCCGGTGCCAGACGGTGAGCTGGTCAAACACCGGATCGTTTTCGTCAATCCAGCGGTTTCCGTCTGCATCATAGGCGCTGAGTTCGGCAAATCCGTTGCCGGTGTTCGGACCAAAGAGTTCCGTGCCGTCATTGATCACCCCGTCGCCGCTTTTGTCAAGGGCAAGAAATCCAGCGCCGGCCTGGAGGGTGGAGAGGGTCTCTTTCGTTCCGTCGCCGTTCATGTCAAAGGTGAAATAGGTGTCACCGAGAACCGGCGGCTCCCCGTTTTTTGTTATTACGATGGGATCGATCAGGTCGCTCACATCAAAACCCGTGGCAGACTGCTCCATCGCGTAAAAGGACCGGTTCATGGAAAGGTTCAGGTCAAACGAGATTTCGCGTCCATCATCGGTTACAATCACACCGGAGGACTGAAAGGTCGCGGTTTCCCGCTCGACATAGGTCCGCTGCCGGGTCACCTGCAGCTCAAACAACGGCGAAAGGCGATCCGTCCGAACCGGTGTATCGACATCCCGGAGGGATGGGGGTTCCGGGGCAGAGAAGGGTTCCCCTGTATCGGTTCCCGCCATCTGCGTTGTTGCGATCTGGGTGACTGTCACCTGGCGTCCGGTCACCTGGTTGACCATGGCGGCAAACAGCGATTTTGTCGCCCCTTCCTGACCTGGCGACATCGGTTTGATGTGGGTGTCGTTGAGCAGAGAAAAGCTGCGATAGGCGTGGTAAAGGTTTCTGGCTCTGTCAGATACGGTGACACTTCCGGAATTTCGGGCAGCGGTATCTTCCGGCAGCCGGATGTTCAGGGAACGACGCTCGGACACGATTTCTTCCTGGTCATACTGACGATCATACTGAAAATGAATGAGAGATGCATCGATTTTCATCGCTGCCTCCAGATCGGTGGGTTAACATTCGCCCCAAACAGCGGCGTATAGCCAACCATCGACGCAGTTGATGAAAAACTTTAATTCTGCGACGCTAACCCGTGTTGAGAATTGACAAAATTATCTTGCATATGGCAAACATACCTTTTGGTCAAACCGGCATCTGACACTTACCCGTAAGGAGGGGATGCGTGTCCTTGGAAGCACTGGGGTGGCGTCCTTTTTTTGAAACCGCCTATACCGGCATTGCCGGTAAAAAACAGTCTCCGGGCCGCGTGGTGAGTGTTCATAAAAAGGGCTTTTTTGTGAATGACGGCACCACGGTGAGATCCGCCTACCCGTCTGGCCAGCTCCGGCGGAACCGGCATACAGGCGGTATGTTTCCCTGCACCGGCGACTGGGTGATCATGGACCCGCCGGGAACCGGAGAACAATCGAGAATTACCCGGGTGCTGCCCCGGGAAAACAGCCTGTGTCGTCATGATGCCGGGACCCGGCACATCAAGTCCGGGGGCCGGGTAAAACAGCAGGTGATTGCCGCCAACCTGGACCATGTCTTCATTGTCTGCGGGCTTGACCGCGATTTCAATCCCCGGCGGATTGAACGCTATCTGTCCACGGTTTATGCCTCCGAGGTGCCGCCCGTCATTCTCCTCAACAAAGCTGACATGTATGCGGATCCATCGATCTTTCTCGTTGAAGCAAAACAAACGGTTATCGACGCGCCGATTTATATGATTTCGGCAGAGACCGGTATGGGAATGGCGGCTGTGGAAGCCTATCTGGCACCCAGAAAAACCATCGCGCTCATGGGATCGTCGGGTGTGGGAAAGTCGACCCTGGTTAATCGCCTGGCAGGCTGGGACCAGCGAAAAACCAGCCGTATCAGTGATGCCGTGGGAAAAGGGGTGCACACCACATCCAGCAGGGATCTCATCTTGCTGCCGGGCGGTGCCATGCTCATCGACAATCCGGGCATCCGGGAACTGGGACTCTGGGATGAAGGGGAGGGCGTGTCAGCCACATTTGCCGATATCGAAGCATTGGCCCTCGGGTGCCGGTTTTCCAACTGCACCCACATGTCCGAACCCGGGTGCGCCATTCTTCATGCGCTTGAGACCGAAACACTGGATATCGAGCGATATGTGAGTTACCGGAAACAGCAGGAAGAGATTGATCAGCTTGCAGAACGAAAAGCCCGAACCCCCCTGAAAAACAAGAAATAAGTAGCAGATAAAAAAAAGACTGAACAATAAAACAGCCGCCAGCCTAGCCGGCGGCTGTTTGTGATGGATCAGTTTTTGAGGCTGTGAATGGGGGCTGGAATACGTCCGCCTTTACGAATAAACGCCGATGTGCCGGTCCGGTTCAGGACATCGATGATGGTGGCCTGTCCCAGCAGCCCGCCGAAATAGGCCTGATCTCCGGCAGATTTTCCCGGCACTGGAATGATCCGGGTGGCAGTGGTCTTGTTGTTGATTACGCCAATGGCCATTTCATCGGCGATCACGCCGGCCAGGGTATCGACCGAGGTATCACCGGGGATGGCGACCATGTCGAGCCCCACGGAGCAGACGCAGGTCATGGCCTCGAGTTTTTCAAGGGACAGCCAGCCGGAACCGGCGGCTTTGTTGATGTTGAGGTCTTCGCTGACCGGAATAAAGGCCCCGCTGAGACCGCCCACGTGGGAGGAGGCAAACGCGCCGCCTTTTTTCACTGCATCATTGAGCATGGCAAGAGCGGCAGTAGAGCCCGGGGCGCCGATGCTCGGCAGGCCAAGGCTTTGAAAAATCTCGCCCACGCTGTCACCGACCGACGGTGTGGGGGCAAGAGAGAGATCGACCACGCCAAAGGGAATGTCAAGGGTTTTGGCCACGTCCCGACCCACCAGCTCGCCCACACGGGTCACCTTGCAGGCCGTCTGCTTGATGATTTCCGCCACCTGACCGAGATCCAGATCCGGCTCTGCGGCAATGGCCCGGTCAATGGCGTTTTTCACCACACCCGGTCCGCTGACCCCCACATTGATCACCGCATCCGGTTCGCCCACGCCCAGATAGGCACCGGCCATGAAGGGGATATCTGGCGGAATATTGGAAAACACACAGAGCTTGGCACAGGCAAGACCGTCCGCGTCCCTTGTCAGCGCTGCAGCCTGCTTGATCACTGCCGCCATTTTATACACCGCGTCCATGTTGATGCCCACACGGGTGGATGCGGTATTGACGGACGCACACACGCGGTGGGTGGTGGCAAGGGCCTCTGGGATGGCGTCGATCAGGGCCCGGTCGCCGGGAGCCATCCCTTTTTCGACCAGGGCGGAAAACCCGCCCACAAAATCAATGCCAACGGCTTGGGCTGCTTCATCAAGTGTTCTGGCAACGGTCACCAGTTCAGCGGATGAAAACGGTGCACCAATAGCGGCAATAGGGCTGACGGATATGCGTTTATTGACCACTTGAATGCCGTATGTTTCTCCCACCTTGTCGCAGACAGTGACAAGGCGTTCAGCCAGGCGGCTGATTTTTGAATAGATATTGGCATTCAGGCGATGGATGTCGTGGCTGACACAATCAAACAGATTCACACCGAGGGTGACCGCACGGACATCAAGTTTTTCGTTTTTAAGCATCTCAAGTGATGTGATGATTTCCTGTTCATTGAACATGGGCGTATCTGTCCTGTAAATAAAGCGTCGCGGTTATATTCGTGTGACGCGGTCAAAGATGTTTTTATGCTGGATGCTGATTTCAAGACCGAGGGTTTTACCGGTTTCCTTGAGGGTTCGGGAGAAAATACCATAATCGATGTTCGTCGGAATCTCCAGTTCATAGACCATGCTGTTGGCATTCGGATTTTCACCGCCCTTGAAAACCGCCTGCAGATTTTTCACGTTAATCTTGAAATCGGCAAACACCCGGGTGACCGCTGCGACCAGGCCTTTGTTGTCAGGCCCGGAGGCGGCCACGATAAACGGTTCTGTGGGAGGGGCGGCTGCAGGCAGCATATCTGGATCCAGCTGTTTGACATGCGCGTGGAGATGTAAGGGATTCAGATCCGCATTGAGGGTTTCAGCCACGGTGTCTGCGGACACGGCATCGGGAAGGGATAAAATGAAAATGCCGGCAAACTCCGACTGGAGGATAGTTTGGCTGATATTTTCAACATTGGCGTCAAATTCATAGAGGCTTTGGGTCACTGCGGCAATGATCCCCGGTCGATCCTGCCCCAGAATGGTGATGATGATTTTTTGCATACATTTACTCCGGTTAGATCCGTGCTATAGAATAGAAACATCATAAAGTGGGATCACATATTACGGACCCTGGCACGCCCTGTAAAGGATTATCCCTTTTTTATTGGTCTTTGCCTGCACTTCGGGTACATTGGGTGCAGGATCATTCAGATTCGCACAGGATAACCGTAATTTTATGCGTTATCTTTCAGACTTTAAGTAACATATGTGAATAATGGAATTTATAATACAGCAGCATTTAATGATCAGTCCTGAAAAAAAAGGGTCTGACAAACTGGTAAAACAAAGTTTTCCGCTTAGATTTGGCAGATATTCTGAAATCAGGACACCGGACTTTGAGTTCTGCTTTAATCTGAATGGAGAAATTAAATTCATTCGAGGGCTTCGGCCGGACTGGCCCCACCCGGCAGAACAGTTTAAGCGGACAATCGGTAATGATTGGATCTATTATACCGTCGGCGATAAAAGCGGTCGTGACGGGATCATATCCTGGATGGGAGAATATTATCTGCCCTGCCTGCCATATAGCAGTAATCCTGTTTGGGAGATTAATTATTTTTCCAATCCTGTGG
>PDTL01000024.1 GCA_002748835.1 Deltaproteobacteria bacterium | reverse complement strand
GATCAGGCCAAGCACCACATGTTTATACTCGGCAGAATCCATCGTGCCGCGCAGCTTGTCAGCCGCCATCCACAGTTTATCTTCAAATCCGAGATTTGCACCGGTGTTGTTGTTACTCATTATCGCCTCCAGACCGCTTTTAACTCTTTTTCACCGGCATCGTCTCTGCCTGATCTTCTGTTATTCCTGTTGCTGCGCCGCCAGCTTCCACCCATGCATCGACCTGTTTCTTTTTGAACTTCCAAAGACGACTGATTTTGTGGGCGGGCATGCCTTTTTCGCTTATCCACTTATAGACGGTATCTCGTTTTATCCCGAGATAGTCTCCAATTTCATCTACGGATAACCATTTGTCTTCCATTTTCGACTCCATCACTCTTTAAGGGCCGCCTCTTTCTGGTAAGAACAAGGGGCTCGTCAACTTGTTTAACCGGACGGGATCCCATAAGGATGCAATACGGCTACATATAGTTAATCAAGGTTCAAGGTATATGGATGGAATGAAAAAATCAAATTTTCTTTCCGGATTAAACCGAGTTTAGCCGAATTTCTTCCCGTCCCAGCACCATTAGCACTGAACAGGACAAAAAATTCACAGATCATCCGAAATGTTCTCCGTTTCCCCGGTATGTAAGGTGCAGAGATACCAGAACACAGGAGACACTGATGGATATTAATGATTTGTTTGACGGAATTGCCGAGGCGTTTCGGCAGTATCAGGCGGAAATGACCGAGCAGAAGCAGGCTTCTGCCAACCCGGTTCACTGGACTTGGGGCGGAAACAGAAGCTGAGAAAACGGAGAAGAAAGTGGCTGCAGAAAAGAGAATTGAACAAGATGTCCCGAAGCTGGAGTGAATGCGGAGCATTCGGCAGAATTCTCGAATTGACGTAACTCGCTAATAAATAAAAAGATAAAAACCGATACCGCGTTCCGAACTTGGCACCAGGATCGGTTTGTCTAAATGTTAGTGGTGGAGGCGGCGGGAGTCGAGCCCGAGGTATATCTTACTTTTTCAAAAAATTTCAAATAGCTAAAATACGCTCACACAACATTTGCACAACAATTTACGTGCAAACTCAGGCCATAACAGCTTAGTTTTATAATAAGTTATTGGTGGAGGCGGCGGGAGTCGAACCCGCGTCCGAAAACCTTCAGTAGTGGCGTCTACATGCTTATCCTGAACTCTGATTGTCGATCACGCGGTCTCCTTCAGGCGGGGTACCGCGGGACCTAGTCCGAAAAAATTCGCCTGTAATGATTCGGCCACTCAATACAGACTATCCCGATTTGTCGACGCCCAGACCCGGTTGCTCGGGAGGCAACCGGAAGGACGGCAGCTGCCTAAGCAGCTACGGCGTAGGTATAATCGTCTGCGATTATATTTAGATACTGCAGTTTTACGAGTTACAGTAACTCGGCATGCAACCAAAACCTCTGAATCCCCGTCGAAACCATTTCGCCCCCAGTTTCGACCTGCCTGTAAAAGAACAACCGGTACATTGATGACCGGCATAACATACTATATGATTATTATGCCGCAATGTCAATAACGCCATGTTTTTCTGTCAGTAATCCCGGTTTTTGTTGGCCCGGTTCAAGGCACGCTTGGCGTCCCGTTCCTTGATATCCTGGCGTTTGTCATGGCGTTTTTTACCCCGTGCCAGGGCGAGTTTCATCTTGACCTTGCCGTTTTTAAAATACAGGGACAGCGGCACCAGAGACAGCCCCTTTTCCTGGGTTTTTCCGATCAGACGTTTGATTTGCTGCTTGTGAAGCAGCAGCTTGCGCGGACGCAGTGGATCGTGATTGTCATAGTAGGCAAAGCTGTACGGCGAAATGTGCAGATTGTAAACAAAGACCTCGCCCTTTTTGATCGTGCCGTAGGCATCGGTCAGGTTCACCCGCCCTTCCCTCAGGGATTTGACTTCCGTGCCCACCAGCACCATGCCGGCTTCGAAATCATCCAGCACTTCGTAGTTGAACCGGGCTTTTTTATTCACAGCGATCATCTTGACCGCTTTGGTATCCTTCATATGCGTTTACTCGACCATCTCACTGGGGTTGGTGATCCGATACAGCAGTTTGCCGTAGGTTTCCTGGACCAGGTCCTCGATCCTATCCGTCGTACACTGTTGCATAACTTCCTTAAAAAACAATTCGGATTCTGATTTGCTGATGGCGCGAATCATATTCTTGACCTCTGGAATCGACTGGGGGTTCATGCTCAACTCGGTCATCCCCATCCCCAGCAGGATCGGCACATTGATGGGATCGCCAGCCATTTCACCGCACATGGAAACCAGGGTATCATGCGTGCGACCAACGTCCACAACCTGCTTGAGCAACCGAAGTACCGCCGGATTCAAGGTGTTGTACAAATGGGCTACATCCCGGTTTCCCCGGTCAATGGCAAGGGAATACTGAACCAGATCATTGGTGCCGATGCTGAAAAAATCGACTTCCGGCGCAATGGTGTCTGCCATGATCACGGCAGAGGGAATCTCGATCATGACCCCCACCTTTATATCCCGATTGCAGGGTACGCCTTCCCGTTCCAGAGAACGGGCGGCTTCATCCAGCAGGGCTTTTGCTTCAAGCACCTCTTCAAGACAGGAAATCATGGGAAACATGAGCCGGATATTCCCCTGTACCGCAGCCCTCAGGATGGCGCGCAGCTGGGTCAGAAAAACATCGGGCCGCTTCAGGCAGAAGCGGATGGCCCGCAGCCCCAGTGCCGGGTTGGGCTCGTTGGGTCCGCTTGCATAGGAGAGGGCCTTGTCCCCGTTGATATCCAGGGTCCGGATGGTCACCGGCAGGCCGTCCATGAGATCGACCACTTCCTTGTAGTGCTCGTAAAGCTCGTTTTCCGTGGGAAATGCGTCCCGGCTCAGATAATGAAATTCGGTCCGGAAAAGCCCAATACCATCCCCGTAGTGATCTCTCACCGACACCACTTCCTCGGGCAGCTCGATATTCCCCATCAGCTTGAGTTTGAAACCATCCGTACTTTCCGCAGCCAGGCCGCTGGTACGTGCCAAGGCAGCTTTGTAGTGTTCATACCGGACCTTTTTTTCCTGATAGGCTATCAGCGTGTCATCCGTTGGATGGACGATCACCAGCCCCTCCATGCCATCGACAATAACAATGTCTTCGTTTTTAATGGTATGGGTTGCCGTATCCAGCCCGAGCACAGACGGGAGTTCCAATGTTTTGGCGATAATGCAGGTATGCGAGGTCTTTCCGCCGTGATCCGTGACAAAACCCTTGATGCGCTCTAACTGAATCTGACTGGCTTCTGCAGGAGAAAGATCATGGGCGATCAGAATGACCCGTTTGTCGATCTTGGAAATTTCTTCTTTTTCACCGCCCGTCAGATTTCGCATGATTCGGTCAGACACCTGGACAATATCCGTGACCCGGCCTTTCAGGTACGGATCCTTGATATCCCGAAACATGGCCTTGATGTTGGAGGTCACCTGTTTGAGGGCCCAGTCGGCATTGATCCCCTCACCTTCGATGGTGTCAAGGGTTTTCCCGTACAGCATCTTATCTTTATGCAGGGCCACATGGGTCTCAAGAATATAGGCATGCTCTTTGAGCTCATTGGGGATACCGTCGATGATTTCCTGGAGTTCGGCTCTGGCGTTTTTAACGGCCATTTTGAACCGATTGATTTCATCCTGAATCTTATTTTCCGGAACGCGGTAGCGCTCCACCACATTGACGCCTTCATAACCGAACAAATACGCCTGCCCGATACAAATACCCGGTGAACCGCTGATCCCGCGAAGAATGGTTTCCTGTTTTTGGGACTGTGGCATGGGACCGACCCCTTCAAACTAATCCAGATTTCCGTTTTCAATCAACTCAACAATTTCATTCAGCACGCCGGCGTCAACAGGATTGTTTATACCGAAAACAAGCGCGGTCCCCTTAGCGCAGGCAAGCGTCAGAATGTCGATAATGCTGGCCGCATCCATCCGCTCCAGCGCCCCTTCTTTCTGAACCCAAACGCCGAATTGGGCGTTTTGTGCTAACTGGGCAATCATGGCCGCAGGCCTGGCGTGCAGCCCCAGCTCATTGATGATAATAACCGTCCGAGTCAGCTCCCTGCCGGGATCTTGCATACGTTTATGACCTTCGCCTTCACACTGTTACCGAAAACAGGCAGCGCTGCTGCCGAAAGTTTTTAAAAATATCACACGCTGTTAAATACTGTCAAACCGAAACCTGGCCTAAGCCCGGACGTAGAAATCCGAACAACTGTTTCACTTTCGCTCCCGGTCATACACCATCCGCATCTTTGTCTCACAGACGCGCCATGGTTTACGACTCGGGTATCCCATGAAAAATGAGCCGTCGGTTTTATAACTAGTCACGCATCAAAAGTCAATCGGATTCAGACAGCCCGCTGCCATTCCACCGCCCCCCTTTGCCTTGACGAGATGTTTTTTGACCTCATCCTCCAGATAATTTCTTTACTTCTTCCAGTACTTCATTTAAACTGCATTTGTTTTACTGACAAACAGCCTTGCGCCACATGCTACGAAACCGTCCGGATGTTTACGGCGCCCTCACCTGTCTTAAGACGCATCCGACCATTGAAAGGAAGCAACCCATGATTGATCTGTTCAGAAAAACCCTTTACACGGGCATCGGTCTTGCTGTCAGAACCCAGAATGAAATCATTGATCTTGCAAAAGATCTCGCCGAACAGAATAAACTCTCCGAAACCGAAGGCAAAAAATTTATCGACGAAGTCGTGGACAAATACAATGAAACCAAGAAACGGATGAACGAACAGATAGAAGCCTCTGTTAAAAAAATACTCTCCAGCATGCAGCTGGCCACCCAGGCCGAAGTTGACGCATTGAAAAAAGAAATCAAGGCTCTCAAGGAACGGCTCCCAGCAGACTAGTGGCTTTCAGCGGACACATGGGACGTATCAACCGGTCCAACCGGAACGTCTTTTTCCGGTAGATCAAAAAAGCTACATTCACTGTGGGCAGGATCACGTCCGGGCTTGACATCCGTCACAGCGATTTTTAATATGGCGGCCATTTTTAACGCAGCCGGGCGGTCTTTCATCCTAAGACACCGGTGAACCCATAAGGACGCTTTGCCAATACCATGAATCACTCGCCCGAAACGGTTCGTGCACTGGGCCTCTCTTCCGGGGGACTCGACAGTATTCTGGCTGCACTGGTACTGCGCAACCAGGGAATCCATGTAGAATGGATCAGCTTCGACACCCCCTTTTTCTCCTCTGAGAGTGCCGTCATTGCCGGTAATACCTGGAATATTCCCACACATACGGTGGATATCACCGATGCCTATATTCCCATGCTCAAAGCCCCCAGCCAGGGATATGGGAAAAACATGAACCCCTGCTTGGATTGTCACACCCTGATGTTCAATCATGCAGGTACCTGGCTGTGTGAAAACAACTTTGATTTTCTTTTCAGCGGCGAGGTGGCGGGGCAGCGGCCCAAATCCCAGACCAAATCCGCCTTGCGTTTTGTGGAAAAGCACTCGGGATTTGACGGAAAGATCCTGCGACCGCTCAGTGCAAAACGGTTGCCCGAAACGCCCATGGAAGTCAGTGGGCTGGTGGACCGCTCCCGGCTTTTCGATTTTCAGGGCCGGACCCGAAAACCCCAGTTGCAGCTGGCAAAAGAACTGGGCGTAACGGAATTTCCCTCCCCTGCCGGCGGGTGCATCCTCACCGAAGCGGTCTATTCCAACCGACTACGGGACCTGTTTGCCCATGTGGCCACGCCACAACGAAACGATTATCACCTGCTGAAATTCGGACGGCACTTCCGGCTGGACGCAACGACAAAACTGGTGGTAGGACGGACAAAGGCAGATAACGCAGCCCTGCGCGAACGGCTAACCCCGGACCGGGATATCGTGCTGCGCATGCACCAGCTGCCCGGTCCCATTGGTATTCTTCCCCAGGCAACCACTCCGGACAACCTGAAGCTGGCAGCGGCCATCTGCGCGGCATACACCAAAGCGCCCACCGGAGCACCGGCTGCGGTCATGGCCAATGGACCGGAAGGCCAGCAGTTGATCCAGACGACCGGCGGTGATGCCGGCAGCTTTCAAACCTGGCAGATTTAACGGCAAATGCCAATGGATTGTGGATACGTTTCGGTTAGTGGTTTAAAACACTAACCCTGCGTCTCCCCATACTTTTGTTTCAGCCGATTCAGCTCCATCAGATAGGTTTCCCGGTATTTCAACCCGCTGAAGGCAGTGAGATCGTTGCCAATGACATCAATGTACGGCCGGATATCGATACCGTTTTCGTTCATCTGCCGGTCATTGGCCAGATCCACCACCTTGAGGCAGTAAAAATTGGAGAGAATCCGTACTTCCGGTGATCGGCGCAGCAAATAGACCTTCCCGGACAGGGTATTTAAAAAATACCCTGCATAGGCATAGGCCACATCAAAATCCGGGAAAAGCACGGGTAGGGCGTCATCGGTTTTGACGCCCCCGGTCATCCAGACATAATACGACGCCATGACCGGTTCCAGAATATCGGATTCCTGTGCCAGCACATCCTTGATCATAAGAATCCGTTCTTTACCGAAAATCCGGTAAAAATGGGCCATATTTCTCAGCAGGCTGAGAAAATCATCGGTTTCCCCGGACGTCACCGGCAAATTCTGCGTCATCCGCTTGACGAGGTCTGCCTGAATGGCTTTGACAGGCGTCTGTTTCCGGTGTTTCAGCAGATAGGGCCGTGAATCCAGATAGTTGAGAAACCGGATCACCTGATCCCGGGCTTCCGGTTCTGCAACGGAGAGAATGTTTTCACTGCCTGCAGGTACGGGCGTACCGAAAACCGACGCATATTTCTCTTTAAAAGAAGCGTCTGAAATCCCATCCTCATGCAGCGCTGCTTCTAACACCGCCACTTTCTGCTCAAGCGCCTTGATCCGCTCCTGCTGCGCTTGTTCAAGATTGATTGTCACCCCGGCGTTTCCAGATGCCTTTTCTCCGCCCCGTTCAGTTACCTTGTTTTTTTCTGTCTTGTTTGTGACGGTTTTGTCCAGAATACCCATGTATCGCAGGCCGAAAAACGCGATACCCGCCAGGCAGACGGTGACAACCCCCCATTTGAAGATTTTTTCCACTGTTTCTGATGGCATGTTACGGCTCCGTGTTAAAGGGAAAACGTCATCCGGACAGGCCGTGCTGCACCGGTTAGTGCCCTATGCAGCACATTGTTCGGCAGGAATACGTTTCTTTATTATGCCATATCCCAATTGGGGGACAAGTAAAATTCTGGCACAAACGGGTCAATACCTGTTATAAAGACGCGTAGATTTTATAACAGTACGCTCCTGCTTTCACACACAAACACAATGATGACGGATGATTATTCAACTGAGCCACCACATTTGTCTGCCAGACGTACCCGAGCCTGTCGCATCCCATCTCAAGCGCATGCTTACCCTGCAAAACCCCAAGTGGGTAGACAATAACCGCCAGGGCCGTTCTAATAGAGGCGTGCCCCGGGATCTGACCTTTTACGCGCCAGCGCCCGAAGGCATCTGTATGCCCCGAGGGTTCATGCGGGAGCTGATCAATACCTGCCGGATGTTTGATCTTTCCTTTGAAATTAAGGACCACCGCAGATCGTTTCCGGATATTGACCTTACCTTCAACGGCACCCTGAAGCCCTTCCAGCAGACCGCCTGCGACGCAATTCTGAAAAAAGATTTTGGTGTGTTGACCGCGCCGACCGGCGCCGGCAAAACCGTCATGCAGCTCTATCTGATCAGCAGGAGGCGTCAACCCACCCTGATCATTGTACATACCAAAGACCTTGCAAGGCAGTGGATCGACCGCATCGAGACGTTTTTATCCATTCCCGCCGCTGCGGTGGGAATGATCGGTGACGGTCATAACCGGATCGGCGACCAGGTGACAGTTGCCATGGTTCAGTCGCTCTACAAACGGGTAGATGAGGTGGTTCCCCGAATCGGTTACGTGGTTGTAGATGAATGCCACCGGGCCCCCAGCCGAACCTTCACGGAAGCGGTGACACCCTTTGACGCCAAATACATGACCGGGCTCTCTGCCACCCCCTGGCGGCGAGACCGGCTGTCAAAGCTGATCTTCTGGCACTTAGGTGATGCGGTGCATGAAGTGGATAAAAAGCATCTGATAAAACAGGGAGACATTCTGAAAGCGGAAATCTGTTTCCGCCAGACCGATTTTCAGTCTGATATCGACGGCAGCCTGTATTACACCAAGCTGATGAAAGTGCTGACCCAGGACCAACAGCGCAACATCATGATTGCAGCGGATGTGGCCCATGCAGCTGAAGCGGAATCGGGCAATGGCACCTGCCTGGTCTTGTCTGATCGCAAGATCCACTGCGAAACCATCCGTGCGCTTCTGAAATACAGACATGGTGTGGATGCCGAGCTGCTCACCGGAGATTTAAAGGCCACAGAACGAAAAGCAGTGATGGACAAACTGAACAACGGCGCCGTCAAAGTGCTCATTGCCACCAGTCAGCTCATCGGAGAAGGTTTTGATTCCAATCGGCTCACGACCTTGTTTCTCATCTATCCGGTCAAATTCTCCGGCCGGCTTATTCAGTATCTGGGAAGAATTCTGAGACCGGGTCCGGGGAAAACCCATGCCCGGGTGTATGATTATGTGGATATCCATGTCGGTGTGCTCGAAGCAGCGGCCAAAAGCCGGCACACGGTGTATCAGCAGACAGGCAGCCTGCTGCCTGAAAAGGATTTATGGGGGCTGATGGTGTAAACGGATTCCCACCTTTACCTCAAAGGGTCGTTCCCTTGAGTGACCCGAAATAGCGGTAATGGTTTCCGGGATCGTAGATTTTGTATTTGCAGCTTACAATGGGTTTGTTTTGAATGATGTCGGTGAAGTAACAGCATACCGCCTCCACATCCGGTCTTTCCCCCGTGTATATCCTGATGTGTGAAGTACTTTCAGCAAATATACATCCATAAAGACCAGCGTAGAACGGGGAAATGTTATTTTTGACAAGCCATGTGCCAGCTCCGACGGATAGGTCTGAAAGGCCGCAAGGGCGTCATCGAATCCAAAGGCATCCGGCATTCCTGCAATGACCGAACAGGCCACCGTATACATCTCCCGGTGCTGATTTCTGATGGTATCGATGTGATCCAGAATGGCTGCGGTACCAAACACCGGATAATAATGTCCCTGAAAGAGCACTTCCACCTGTTCTTTGGCCACAAAGGCATGCAAAAAATCGAGGGTCTCGTGGACCTGTTCAATATCTCCGAACTGAATATCATTTCCGTTGAGAAAATTCAGCGCATCCCCGGCAAACAGAACCTTATCAGATGCCAGATAATACACCAGATGGTCATCCGTGTGTCCCGGTGCCTCCATGGCATACAGCCCGTCATCAACCTGCCAGCCCATGACGTTCATACCCGCCAGCGACAGGGTGACGGCTGTTTCCGGCGTCAGGTACGCCGCCTTCAGCCATCCGGAACGGATCCGGCCGATATTCTTCAAAGAATAAAGATAGCTGACGACAAACAAAAACGCGGCTGGAAAAAAAGTGGAAATCCGTGCTGAAAACAGCACGGCTGTAATCATCCACCCGGGAAACATCTTAAACCGCCGCAGCATGCCGGGCAGTTCCATTTCCCGGGCCATCATCCGGATCTGGCCCGTGCCATTGGTCCGCAAGTACCTGATCTTTCGGCGGATCCGGTGGTGATAGTAAATTTTCGAGCCCTTTCTCGCCACCCAGCCGTTGTTGGCGCAATGGTCATTGTGGTAATGGGTGCAGAGAACATGCACGGTATCCGCGTTCCGGATCAGCGGGGCCAGTTCCTTCCGCCGTTTTTTTCCAAATGCCGGGTCCAGCACATAACAGGTTTTGCCGATATAAAACACGCAGGTATTGGCGGCTGAGCTGGCCCGGTTGAGCCGGTCCGTGTCGCTTAACAGGGTGATCCCCATATGAAAGACTTTTTCACGTCGTTCTTCCGGGGTCATTTCCATCTCTTTTCTGTTCATTACCTGACTAACAAAGCAGACCGGCCAGCCGCGTCCTGATCAGGTGATCCGCCTCAGCCATGATCCGGTCCACGAGCGCCTGGCAGGTGGGGATATCGTTGATCAGTCCGGCCACCATGCCGCAGGACCAGGCCCCCGCATCCATATCGCCCTCTTTCATGATCCGCGGATAGACACCGGCCACTTCATCGATGATGTCTTCAAAGGTGAGGTTGTCCCCCAGATCAGCTTCCTTTTCCATGAGCCGGTCAACGGCCGCGTTGGCCATCACCCGCTCGGTATTTTTCAGGGCCCGCATAATCAGCCGGGTATCGCGTTCAGTTGCGTCAAGAATCGCCTGTTTCACATTCTCATGCACCGGCGCTTCCTTTGTCGCGATAAACCGCGTACCCATGTTCACCCCTTCAGCCCCCAGTGCCAAGGCCGCCACCAGACTCCGGCCGTCAGCCATACCGCCGGAAGCGATAAAGGGAATGGTCAGGGCTTCCGCTGCCCGGGGGAGCAGAATCATGTTCGGAATATCGTCTTCCCCCGGATGCCCGCCGCACTCAAAACCGTCAACCGATACGGCATCACAACCGATGGCTTCGGCTTTCAGGGCATGGCGAACCGCTGTGCACTTGTGAATCACCGTAATCCCACCGTCTTTCAGCTGTTTCATATACGGTTCCGGGTTTCGGCCGGCCGTCTCCACAATTTTCACCCCGCCGTCGATGATCGCGTCAATGAACCCGGTATAATCCGGTGAGATCACAATGGGAAGAAAGGTGAGGTTGACCCCGAAGGGTTTATCTGTCAGCTCCCGGCACCGGGCAATCTCCCGGGAAAGATCTTCCGGCGATTTCTGGGTCAGTGCGGTTATGATCCCCAGTCCGCCGGCATTGGAAACAGCAGCCGCCATTTCCGCGAACGCCACATAATGCATCCCGCCCTGCATAATCGGGTGCTCAATGCCAAAAAGTTCTGTAAAGCGGGTTTTCATATCAGGTTCCTCCGGATTTGGGTGTGTGGTGTGATATTGGCATGCGATTATTGCGTATACCCTATAGATAAATATCTCCGTACGCAACCGGTCTTGCACTTTTTTTGCAATCTGGGAGACCGTTTCAGGTAACGATTAAACGGCAGTAAAACAAAGTGATCGGAAGCACAGATTTAAATCCAATAAGTATAAGCCAAGCGGTTCACGTAAAAAAAGGCCTCCCAGAAGCAATTTCCAAAAGGCCTTGATATAAATGACAAAGCCAACCCATAGATGGATTGGCTTTGATTCGCAAATGGCGTCCCCAAGGGGATTCGAACCCCTGTCGCCGGCGTGAAAGGCCGGTGTCCTGGACCGGGCTAGACGATGGGGACATGGTGGGTCGTACTGGGCTCGAACCAGTGACTCGCTGCTTAAAAGGCAGCTACTCTACCGACTGAGTTAACGACCCAATAGTAAAACAAAAGCAAATTAGTCGAAAGCGGCTTTTTTGTCAAACTTTTTTCCGCTTTTCATGTCTGGCGTGTATTTCAATGCTTCCTGAAATGCCTTGCTGAACGTGGCGTCCCCAAGGGGATTCGAACCCCTGTCGCCGGCGTGAAAGGCCGGTGTCCTGGACCGGGCTAGACGATGGGGACATGATCAAAATTGCTTTTATTTACATATAGTTAAAAAGAGCTATTATCTACATTCAAAACTGTTTTGAAGGTCAAAACGAAGGTATTTTTATCCGAATCCCCGGCGCATGTCAAGCACCATTTTTATTTTTTTTTCTACCGTCGCCAGAATTCCGGAACCAGGAGGATTATTACGGTATAGATTTCCAGTCTTCCCAGAAGCATACACCAAACCAGCACCCATTTTCCCAATGCGGGAATTGCGGAAAAATTCTCAGCCGGTCCCACAAAACCGAATCCCGGACCGATGTTTCCGATGCACGAGGCCACTGAAGAAATTGCGGTCAGGATATCCACACCCAGAGATGCCATGATCAGCGAACCAACCATGAAAAGCAGGATGTACAAGGCCAAAAATCCCATGATACTCCGCACCACATCATCGCCAACGCTCACCCCCCCCAGCTTCACCTGGGCCACGGCATGAGGATGGATCAGTTTAAACAGCTCCCGGTAGCAGTATTTCACGGCAACCAGCAAGCGAACACACTTCATCCCCCCGCCAGTGGAGCCGGCAGACGCGCCCATGAACATAAGGAAAAAAATCACCACCTGTGAAAACGCCGGCCAGAGCTCATAATCGGCCGTGGCATAGCCGGTGGTGGTGATGATCGACACCACCTGAAAGAAACCGTAACGGAACGCCGCCCCGGCCGTATCATAGACCGGCCCCCACAGGTTAAGGGTGACAAGCACGGTCAAAAGCCCCACCACGATCAGAAAGAACCGGCACTCCGTATCCCGCCAGAAGGCCAGCGGACGCCCCCGCAGCAGCTGGAAATGAAGCGAAAAATTGATACCGGCAATAATCATGAAGATCGTGATCACCATATCAATGTAAACACTGTCAAATCCGGCAACCGACAGATTTTTTGTGGAAAACCCGCCAGTGGGCATGGTGGTGAAGGTGTGGCAGACGGCATCATACAAACTCATGCCCCCGAACAGCAGAAAGATCACCTCCACCACAGAGATGCCGGCATAGACCCTCCAGAGGATCATGGCACTTTCGCTGATCCGCGGGGTCAGCTTGTCCGGCACCGGGCTGGGGACTTCCGCCTTGTACAGCTGCATGCCTCCGACACCAAGAAACGGAAGCACGGCAACAGACATCACGATGATTCCCATACCGCCCAGCCACTGGATCTGGCTTCTCCAGAACAGCAGTCCTTTGGGCAAAGACGCGATATCCGTCAATACCGATGATCCGGTGGTGGTAAATCCGGACACAGACTCAAAAACCGCATCCGTAAACCCAGGGAAAATGCCGCCCAGATAAAACGGTAGTGCACCGAAAAACCCCACGGTGGTCCACCCCAATGCCACAATCGCCATACCTTCCCGCTGGGTCAGCGCCTCTTTGATGGGAAATGAAAAGCACATATACAACAGGCTGCCCACGGCAACGGTAATGGCCATAGAGACCGCGATGGGCACACGGGAAGCATCCTGATACCAAAGGCTGCACAAGAGAGGCAGAAGCATTAAAAAGCCAATGGTCAGTACCATCACACCGATAATCTTCAGTATATAAGGCCAGCGCATATCAGAAGAACTCCAGCTTCACGGTCAGAATCTTTTCAATTTTAGGGACCGCCGGACGTCTGGCAAATATAATCACCCGATCACCGGGTTCTACCTGCGTCGCGCCCGAGGGAATGATGATGGCATCGTCCCGCACCACGCCGATCAGCAAGGCCCCCTTGGGAAACTGGATCTTTTTCAGGGGTTTTCCGACAATATCAGAGGTCTCCATGGCAACCGCTTCCATGACCTCCGCCTGCTCCCCGTTCACGGAGAGCGCGGACAGAATCCGTCCTTTTCGGATATGCCGCAGGATACTGTCAATGGCGGACAGCCGGGGGCTTACCACCTGATCAATGCCGATGGCCGGCATCAGGGGGAGATAGCTGAACTTACTGATCTTGGTAATGGCAGCCCGGGCGCCCATCCGTTTTGCCAGAAGCGAAACCAGGATGTTGGTCTCCTCATCATCGGTCAGGGTGACCACCATATCCGTATCCCGGATATTCTCCTCTGACAGAATCGTCTGATCCGATGCATCGCCGTGAATGATGATGGCTTTATTCAGCTGCTCGGCCAGGGCGTCGCACCGGGCCACATCTTTTTCCACCACCTTGGTCTGGACCCCTTTTTTCACCAACTTGCGGGCCAGCCGGGTGCCGATCTGTCCGCCGCCGACGATGATGGCCCGCCGAACCGGATGGGACTGTTTCCCAAACAGCTGAAGCGTCTGCTCCAGCCGATCCCGTTCACTGATGAAATAGACCAGGTCTCCGGCATGCAGCCGGTCGTTCCCCCGGGGGATGATCAACTCATCTTTTCGCACCACGGCGGCAATAAGCGGGGCGTCCTCGACTTCCGACCGCAGATCCATGAGCCGTATGCCGGAAAGCCGGCTGTTTTCAGAGAGCCGCACACCGACAAAGTTCACCCGCCCATCGGCAAACTCGCCCACATCCACAGCACCCGGCGCGCACATGAGGGTTTCGATGGTTTTAATGACCTCGATTTCGGGGTTGATCACCGTATCAATATACGGTGCGTTTTCTTTGAACAAGGCGTGGTAGTTATCAAAGTCTGCGTGACGGATACGCGCGAGTTTTTTGGTGGCCGGGGAAATCATGTTGGCCACCAGGCAGGCGATCAGATTGATCTCGTCACTGTTCGTGACCGCCAGCAGAATATCGGCATCCTTGAGACCTGCCCGCTCGAGCACCACCGGGCTGCTGCCCGACCCCTGAATCACCTGGGCGTCCACATGCTCGGCTATCCTTCGGACCGCCTCCGGCTTCTGGTCAATGACCACCACATCCTTGTTTTCCAAGGCCAGACGGCTGGCAATATGATACCCGACTTCACCCGCCCCAACGATAATTATCTTCAACCAACGATCTCCTTATTCATGGTCTACAAACGGAAAATACGAAAAACATCCCGACATTTTCCTTTACAGCGGGATGAATTACACCAAAGCACCCCCGGATGTCAAACCGCATACCCGGAGGTTTTTCAGTGGTTATTCCCGTCAGTGTCAGCCGCACCTTTGTGTTGTTTTAGCATCATGCCCTCGCTTTCCTCAGAGGAGGATTCCGTAGCATCGGCCATACGACTCATATCTGATGGTTGAATCTGGAATTTTTCCCGGATCCGCTCGATGGAAACCAGCTTGACGTCACGCGATGACGGGGTGAGGAACGATTTGAGTTGTTCTTCGAGTATCCGCGGATGAAGATCACTGCCAATGGCAATCACCCCTTCCATAATCATCTTCTGGAGCAGCAGTTCCCGGTTTGTCAGTTCTCTTAAGTGAGCCGCCAGGGGCAAAAATACAAAATTGGCAAAAATAATCCCATACAAAGTGGAGGTCAGGGCCACCGGAATGGTTTTCAGTATGATTGCCGTATCCCCAATCCCGGCGAGCATGCCGATCAGCCCTACCACACTGCCGACCAGGCCAAAGGAGGGAGAAAAATCAGCAAGTGCGATCAGCACGCGTTCAATTTCATCCCGGCGGAGCCTGAAAAAGACCATCTCCGTGTTGAGCAACTCCCGCATCTGGGACTCCGGGTATCCGTCCACCAGAAAGCCGAGGGCCCGGCGCAGGAAAATTACCGTGGTTTCCGCTCCATCCGCTTCCAGAGACAGCAGACCGTGGAACTTGCTTTTCAGGGACAGATCCACAAGCACCTCCACAATGTCCTCCGGTTCCGTCACTTTTTTACGAAAGGACGATTTCAGCACCCGGCAGACCAGCATCAGCCGGTCCAGACGAAAACTGATCACGGCAGCCCCGAAAATACCGCCAAGTATGATCATCAGACCAGCGAGATTGAAGTAGAGCCCCAGATTCCCATGGATGGCAAACCCGCCCACAAACAGGGCGCAAAAAAGGATCAGCCCCAGCAGGTTGCGGTGCCGATACCAGGACGCCCCTTTCTCCGGCTCCGCCGCTTCCGGATCCGCTGCTGCCTGCGCCTCTGGTTTCGGCATGGCGTTATCTGCCGTATCCTGTCGTTCCATATCCCCTCCTGTCGGTTCAATGACAGTGGACGTTCAGATTGCTCATCTTATCCTGGATGAAGTGGAGGAATACTGCCATTTTTTAAGCGATCTTAATGAAGCGAAACCGCTCCCTGGACCTGAACGCATAACCGTATATCATTCTACCACGCGGGCCGCATCCCGCCGATACATCTCCTGAAAAACCGGATGATACCCGGCTCCCTCGCCACCTGGCCGGTCTTTCATGATCACAATCTCCACGCGCCGGTTGAGCATTCGATTTCCCCGGGTGGTATTGGGCCGGAGGGGCTGGTGATAGGCATGCCCGGTGATCAGAAACCGGTCAGACGGCAATTTCATCTCCTCAATGAGAAAACGCGCCACCCGGCAGGCACGGGTCGCGGAGAGTTCCCAATTGGTGGGAAACCGGTCCGAATGAATCGGCGTATTATCGGTATGGCCGGCCACATTGATCACCCAGGGCGTTCCCCGGAGCATCTCCGCCACATTGATCAGGGTTTCCACCGCCGGTCCGCGAAGCTCGGCCTGGCCGGTCTTAAACAGTAGGTCGCCGGTCAGAATAATTCGAACCGCAGAATCGGAAACCATTTTCACATCGGCAATTTTTTCCCGATACGCGTCTTTGACGAGGCGAACACTCTCCTCGTAAATATCGCTCAAGGTCTGATTTCGGGCACGGTAATCATCGGAAAGCCGTGGCGATTGCGCCACCACACCGCCGCCGGTTTCTTCGACAGCCTCGACGCCGGCGCCTTTACCGAAATCCAGATCACGCCGTGCAGACGCGTAGACATAGAGACAGACAAACAGGATGAACAGGGTCATCATCAGGTCCGACCAGGAGATCGCCCACCTCAGGGAGCGCGGGGTGGAAAGCGTTAAGGCCAGGGGATCCGGATGCAGGGCATCCGGCTCTTTTTTCACCATTTCCCGGCATGAATCAGCTGGTGTGAACATGCGGTGTATTCCTCGCTTCTGGCTGGCGTCAAAAAAAATTGACGCCGCATACGTGCCATCAGGACAGCAACTTGGCGTCTCAACCGTGGTACTGGATTCAATGGGTGTTATCCTAATCTGATTTTTGAATAAAAATCAACCCGCAGCAGACAAATTCAGGGTGACAGTTTTCAAACCATCGGCCAGTTCCCTATTTTTATCCACCCAGACCACGCATACAGAATTTACATTTTTTATGATAAAAAACGTCAAGTTTCCCATCCGTATGCCGATACCATGCTCAGCAAGCTGGAAACAAACCCTTTCCACCTCAGACTCTTTCAGGAAGGGGGTGATAGCACCAGGTAAGACAGCAATAAGTCATCATCAGTCTGTTTCTTTTTTTTCGGGAAGGGAATCCCGATCACCACACACATGGAGGTAAATTATGGCTCTTCGTATTAACACAAACGTCTCGGCAATGAATGCGCACAAAAACATGATCAGGACCGACACCAACATGTCCTCATCCCTGGAACGGTTGTCGTCTGGTCTGCGCATCAACAAAGCGGCGGATGACGCCTCGGGCATGTCCATTGCCGACTCCCTGAAGTCCCAGTCCCTGGGCCTCGGCCAGGCGATCCGGAATGCCAACGATGGTATCAACATCGTTCAGACCGCAGACGCGGCCCTGGAAGAATCCATCAACATTGTCAACACCATCAAGACCAAGTCCATCCAGGCAGCTCAGGATGGCCAGACCACAGAATCCCGCGCAGCCATCCAGTCAGACATCAATAAGCTGATGGAAGAGCTGGATACCATTGCCAAAACAACC
This sequence comes from Deltaproteobacteria bacterium, assembly GCA_002748835.1. Lineage (GTDB taxonomy): Bacteria > Desulfobacterota > Desulfobacteria > Desulfobacterales. The sequence goes on along the minus strand of PDTL01000024.1, from coordinate 45,450 downwards.
GCCTTCAACAACCAGAAACTCCTGTCCGGAAACTTCACCAACAAGGAATTCCAGATCGGGGCCTACTCGGGCGAAACCGTCAGCATTTCCATTGCTTCTTCGGAATCCACCAAAGTGGGTCACACGGTCAGCTCCCAGCTGTCGTTGAAAAACGATGAAGCGGGTATCGTTGACTTGAGTGTCTACAGCAACATGAAGAACCAGACATTCAATGTCCAGTCTGTCGAGGTTGCCTACAACAACAGCCGTGAAAACGGCATGGGCGCTGTGGCGGATGCCATCAACAAGCTGAGTGATGTGCTCGGCATTTCAGCCAGCGCCGTGGTTGAAACCACGACTGATCTGAACATTGCCCAAGGGACCACGGACAGTGATTTTGCCATCAATGGAGTGACCATTGGTCAGGTTGCGGTAGAAACCAACGACGCAACCGGTACCCTTGTCAAGGCCATTAACCAGAAGACATCCCAGCATGGGGTCACGGCATCCACCGACTCACGGGGGTATCTGACCCTGACCTCCACGGATGGACGCGCCATCGAAACCACCATGGGCGGTGAAGGCACCCAGAATGTTTTCCGTAACTCGGATATGACCACGGTGGGCTTCCTCCAGATGAATCAGAGCGGTTCGGCTGAAATCATCGTCAACAACGTGGGCGGCGGGGATGCGGTTGCCCTGGTGACAGATCTGGAAATCAAGGGTGACTCCACGTCCACCACACTGGAATCAACCCTGAAGGAAGGTTCTCTCCTGACGGCCAACTCCACCCTGGGATCCGGCTGGTCAACCCGTCAGGACATTACCGGGGATACCTTTAAAAACGCCAACATCAACACCACGGAAACATCGACCCTGACAGCCGGTTCAGTGCTTGTCGCAAACAGCAAACTGGCCGCCAACTCGGATATTACGGGTGATGCAACCATCCAAAATACCAACAGTACGCTTGGAAGCTCCACCATTGCAGAGGGCTCTCTGCTGAAAGCAAATACCACAATTGCCGCCGGTACGATCCTGGGCGGGGATGCACAAGTCAAAGATGACATGAGCGCCACCACAACAGAAAGCCTGATCAAAGAAGGCTCGATTATCGGAGAAGGCTCCACCCTTGCGGCAGGCACCATACTTGGCGGTAAGGCCACCATCGACGGCACCACCAGCGCCACTGTCGGAAATTCTCTGATAGCATCCGGCTCGACACTGGCCACCGGAACCATTATTGCCGCAGGTTCAACTCTGGGCGGGGATATCACGGTTGATGGAATTTCCAGTTCGACCACGGATGTCAGTATCATCAAGGAAGGCTCCAGCCTTGCCGGCGGGTCCATCATTGCTGCAGGTACGGTGATGGGGGGTAACTTTGATGTCCAAAGTAATACCAGTACCACCACCGGTGCCAGCCTGATCAAAGCCGGTTCCTCTCTGGGTACGGATTCCACCATTGCTGCAGACACGGTTCTCGGCGGAAATGCAAGGGTCAACCTCACAAATACGACAACAGGCGAAAGCCTCCTCGTTGCAGGGTCGACTTTAGAAGCAGAGTCAGTCCTCGGTGCCGGCACGGTGTTGGGCGGCCAGTTCGAACTCCACGCCGCTTCAGCGTCAACAACCGATAGCAGCTTTATTGCCGACGGATCAGAACTGACCACAGGATCGGTTCTGAAGGCAGGCACTATTCTGGCTGCAGGGCAGACCGTTACAGTTAGCGGCACTACGTACTCTGGAACGTTAAATGTGGACTTGACCCTTGATGCCAACGCAACCCTGAACAATGGTGGCATCACAAGCCTGGCTGCCGGGTCTACGCTGAATGCCAATAGTACGTTAGCTGAAGACTCCTATGTCATGGCTGACCTGACCTCAGAAAGCGCCACGGTAATCAACAACGACATGACAATGCTGGCAGGATCTCAGCTTGCGGAAAACAGCATCCTGGTAGAGGGTTCCAGTTTCAATCAGAGCCTGCAGATCAACCAGGCTTCGACGATTAACAATGACATGACACTCAATGCGGGCTCGAGAGTGAACACGGCATCCTCGCTCACCGAAGGCTCCTATGTCATGGCCGAAGTGACTCTGAACAGTGCCGCCACCATCAACAGCGACATGTCTCTCGAGGCGGGATCCAAAATTAATACAAACTCCACTCTGACAAACGGCTCTGCGGTTTTTGCGAACCTCACGACCACCGGCCCCTCCACCATTGAGGATGACATGACGCTGCTGGAAGGCTCCAAGGTCGGGACCGGCTCTGTTCTGGCAGAAAGAACGACCCTCGGCGCCGACATTACACTTGACACAACCGGCATGACACTGAACCGAGATATGACGGCAGCGGTCGGCACCCGTTTCAACGACGACTCGACGTTCAAAACCGGTTCTCAGCTGGGGTCTGACTTTGCGCTGAACACGGATATGACCACAAAACGGGAAATGACACTTCAGGAAGGCTCCAAGCTGATTGATAACTCGATCCTCAAAGCCGGATCCAACATCGGTGCTGAAATCACCACCAAGAACAACATGACCCTGAACGATGATGCCACCATCAATTCCGGATCCAAGCTTGTTGTGACCAACGTACTCAACATTGCTGCCGGTTCAACGGTGGGTGGTGCTGTCGACCTTGCCAAAGACATCAGTGTCACCGGTGATCTGGGCCTGGCCAAAGGCTCCATCGTGGCCGACGGGTCCGTACTGACCAACGACTCCACCATCGGCGGCACCATCACGCTGGCCAATGATGAAATCGTGTCCAGCACCAATGACCTGTCCGTCAAGGGCGGCTCCCTGCTGAAAGCCGGCAGTGAGATCGCTGAAAACACCTATCTGACCAATGACATCCTGGCAGAAAACGGCCAGCTGTACACGGCAGGAACGGTACTCACCGAAGCGATCACCGTTGCCAATGACACCACGCTGGAAAACGAAATGACCCTGCAAAACGGCTCTGTGCTCAAAGCAGGGTCCCAGCTGACGGCCAATGATGAAGCCGGCAATGCAGCGACCGCGGAAATGGGTGAGTCCCAGATCAATCGTCTGTCTGATGTCAACGTCCTGACCCAGGAAGGTGCCCAGATCGCCATCGCAGTGGCGGATGCGGCCTTAAAGGATCTGGACAAGGTTCGGGCGGATCTGGGTTCTGTTCAGAACCAACTGACATCAACCATCAACAACATTTCAACCACCCGGGTGAATGTTGCGTCTGCGGAATCCACCATCCGTGACGTTGACTTTGCAGAAGAGTCATCGAACTTCACCAAGCTGCAGATCCTGTCTCAGGCCGGCACCTTTGCCATGAGCCAGGCCAATGCCAGTGCTCAGGGCGTCCTGAGCCTGCTGCAGTAACCGCTAACATGACCTGACCGGGCTGTCTCTCTTTTCACAGCGGACAGCCCTGGTTTCCTTTCCGTCACACCCGCTGGCTGTTATGGCCAGCGGGTGTGTGCGTTTATGTCCTGCCTGTTTCCTTGCAAAAAACAACGGATGCTGCACATTTCCGGATTGATGCATCACTTTTGTATGTTTGGGTGAGATCACCTTTGGCCACATTGTTGATGGCATCTTCGACCTCGATAATCGGTGTGAATAAGGATTCGAAAATATAATTCACTGAAGTTTAATGATTTATTTATCTGTTCTTTAAATGGTGCTGTTTACCCGTACAATCTTTTTATATATTTGCCGGGAGTGATTCCAAATTCTTTTCTATAGGCAGCGATGAAATGGCTTGTATTTGTATAGCCAACATGATAGGCAATTTTCGAAACACTTTTTCCTCCATCATGTATCGCTTTTTGGGCTGTTTTCATTCGCTCTTTTGTTACATAAGCGAAAACAGTTGTTCCAAAAAGTTCCCTAAATCCTTTCTTCAATTTAAAGTCGTTGATGCCTAACCGTCTTGCCAGCTTTACAATCCCTTGGTATTCTTTGATATTGGCAAGTAGAATATCCCGCGCCCCATAAATCCGCTGGATATCTTCATCTGAAAGAGTACTTTTTCTTTCCCGTTTACCCAAATATATCAACGCCTCAATCTGATATGACAAAAGCTCGAGAATTTTGCTTTCAAGAAACAATGTTTCCGGATGAGTGAAGGCATTGCGGCAACTGATTTCAAAAATCGTTTTTTCCATTTTGGGATGCATGGGCAGGAAGAAAGCCCCACAGATGTCACCGCGCAGGTATTTTGTCAATTCACTTGGAATCGTTTTGGCATAAGGGGAAATGTATGAGAGGAGAAGATCAGGATCAATGGCGATACCGATATTCCTGTACGGCAGGTTTTTATCAATCTGAAATGTGCCTTTTGTATGGGCAAGATTGGCCACAAGGGCCTTTCCAGGACTTGTGCATATACTTTCATCTGCAAGATGTCCTCTGCGCTTGTATGTTGTAAGGCTTTTTCCCTGGACAGAGAATGAAAAGGTTACAGGGGCGCTGTCAATCTGAAAATCAATATCCCATGTGCTCCCTGCTGGCATGTTATAAAGGGAAAAATACATTCCCGGCTTTATGAGAGAATGCGATATGGAATGCTCCAAGCCGGCTCGACTGCTAAAAGAAAAACTACATTCTCCGTAATCTGTGGTGTCGGTTTTTACAAAACGATATGAATATGTATCTTTTGTGTTCATATGTCTTTTCCCCCACATAGATAGTCATAAAAATACTCTGAAAAGAAATCCTATACCCTGAAAGGGATTATTAAAAACGGATATTTGAAAACTATTGATGTCGGCACATCAATACAGTACTAGCTGAAATATAAAATGTTTGCAAGGCCAAAGTTTTTGATTACCAATATCATTGGCAGGAGGACGATGAAACATGATAGATAGAAAAATAATACTAATAACTGCATTTTTTTCACTTGTAATATTTTGGGAAAGCATGTCTCTGGCAGCCCAGGGACAGCCTTCTTCTCAAGATAGCCTGGGGTGGGATGCGGAGTATGCCATTGTCGTAACAGCTCAGAAACAAGAAGAAACGCTTCAGGAAGTACCCCTCTCTGTTTCCGTGTTCAGCGATCAGGACGTTGAAGATACCGGTGCCCAATCGACAATTCAACTTGCCGATTTTGTACCGAATATGATGTTCATTGATGAAGGGGTGCCAGGTTTTCATTCACCCTGTATCCGGGGCGTACAGGCATCAGGCACCTCCATGTCTGTTTCCGCTGGAATGTATGTGGATGGCGTGCCATTTACCTCTGCCCCCGGCTTTGAAGATATCCTCCTCGATATTGAACGAATAGAAGTGTTGCGTGGCCCTCAGGGCACATTATACGGTAAAAATACAGAAATTGGTGCCATCAACATCGTTACCCGGAAGCCAGATAATCACTGGAGAGGGAATTTTTCTGCTGATGGAGGCAGGCTGCTGGATGTTGAAACCGGGGACGGGCTGAAAGGAACATTGTCTTTAAGTCTGAGCGGACCGATTGTTGACGATAAACTTTTTCTTGGGCTTGCAGGCAGGTACTTCCAGCGGGATGGATTTATGGAAAACAGCCGTACCGGAGCCTCCCATGGTGACAGGAAAAACTGGTTTGGACGCGGGCATGTGCGCTGGAAGCCAACAGACCGTTTTGATGTCTCTTTGATTTTTTCACATCTTCAGTATGACGATGCTGGGCCAGTCATGCAGTTAACCGAAGAGGCGGCTGTTTCCTATGGGCTTTCCGCGCCTGTGCATCGCAGGGTTGAATCGAATATTGCAGATGAGAATACTTCAGCATCACAGGGACAGTCTCTCAAGATCTCCTACAAGATAAACGATCACCTCACACTCACCTCGATTTCCGCCAGGCGGTTTTTTGAGCACAAGACGCTGTTTGACTATGATTTTAGCCCCATGACCCTGTTTCATTCTGATACGGACAGCGAATATACGAAAATATCCCAGGAACTCCGCTTCGGTTATGAAAAAAAGAAACTAAAATGTCTGGTCGGGCTGTATTGTGATAATGACAGTGACGCGTTGTATTATGTCATCGATTCCATGTTTCCAATGATGGCATCTACTACAGATCGTTCTTTTGACGGTGTATCCTATGCCGCGTTTTCCAATATTACTTATCCGTTGCTCGATACGATCCGTCTGGTTGCCGGGTTGCGCTTTGAAGTTCAGGACAAGGAAATGAAAAACCATAATGCAACGGGTCAGAAAATTGATGATTCCTGGAAATCAATAACCCCAAAAATTGCATTGGAATATGTTTTTTCTCCAGCAGCCATGGGGTTTGTCAGTGTTGCCAAAGGGTATCGTTCAGGCGGTTTCAATATGTTTGCCCAAAACCCGGACTATTACAGCTATGATGAAGAAAACCTCTGGTCTTATGAAGCAGGTATAAAAGGTTCGTTTCTCGATAGTCGGTTGTTTTTGAACGGTGCCCTTTTTTATCTCGATATAACCGATATGCAGGTCAATGAAGCGGTGACGCCTCTGGAGGTTTATTTGAGCAATGCCGCTGAAGCCAGTGGTTTTGGAGCAGAATTGGAGATGACAGCCCACATGACTCATGGATTGAGCTTGCTGGCATCTTTTGGTTATACGGATCTTACCTTTGACACGTTTGCGGACGCTCTTGGTGATTATAAAGGAAACCAAAATCCCTACGCCCCTCGTTATACCTTCAATGTTGGTGCTCAGTATCGTCATCCCTGTGGTTTTTTTGCCAGGTCAGACTTTATTGGATATGGCAAGATGTATCTGAACAAGACCAATGACTGCGCGAGAGACGCCTTTCAGGTGCTCAATGCCAAAATCGGGTACGAGACTGACCGGTTCGATGTGTATCTGTACGGGAAAAATATTTTTGACAAGCAGTACGACACGGTTGGCTATGGCGGAATGTATACCGTTTACAGTGCACCTGGGGAAATTGGCTTCAAATGTACCTATAAACTTTGATTTCACGCTTTGAAAAACAGAAGTTGATAATTTACAGTATCCGGGACGTTTGCGTTTAATCGTCCTACGAATAACGACTAACTATCGAATAGGTATTCGTACGAGTAATAATATTTCGACACCTCAAGCAGGTCCAGGATGTCGCTTTGCAGGGGTGTCAGTTCAGATACGAAGCCGTACGCGTTTCCATCGGGAAGGATGGCACTGCCGCAGACCACGTGCTCGAGCTTTTGTAGAAGCTATTCGGCTTTGGGTGTGCGGTAGTCCTTTTGATTGGACATGAAGTCATCCAGGCCTTTATCCCGTTTTTCGATATTTTTTCGGGAGATTCGTTCGATCAATACGACGACTTGTAAAGCGATTTTGAAAAAGAAACAGATAGGCCTCAATTCGTTCCGAGGTATGCAGATAGATGGGCTCAAGATTGTATCCGCTTTTAGACCGGCTCAGGTCATACCCGGTACCCAGTGTATTATTTGACAAAATTATTTGACGGTCCCCTTGTCCTCTATCAATTCCGCAATCCCTATTCAGTTTAGCCTGCCTGAGGGATAGCAGAAATGAATGATAAAGTCTAGGTTTATTTTATATAAGTATTTTGTATTTATTTAAATTATAGTATGTTGAGAAGGTTCGCTAACTACGGGATCGTGTTCACCGGGAATTGCTGGCGTGATGCATCGTCTTTGAGAAAACGGTACTGCCAAGCCTGGAAGAAAACTTTGCATTTTGAAACCGGATCGGAAACGATTCTTTCAGGGCATCACTGACACAGGTACTGTCAAGAAATTGAAAAGAAAATTGGGTTCATGTGTTTAGGCCTGGCTTTAAAATCCGACAATTCCTATTCACAGGCAAAAGAATGGATTTTCAAATGTATCCAGCCGGGGATACGACAGGCCTACATCTCCTTTACTTTTTTTGCTGACACCAGCGTATTATTTAAATGGGTTCCTGCTTTGCCGGGTCGGGTCCTGAATTCTGAAAAACCGGCCAGAGAAAGAGCTTGTTTTAATGTTGATTCATCCAGGGTGAGGGTTGGGTATCCCTGGGTTCTGGCTAAAAGCCCAAGGATTGACTGGGTGATATCATCTTGATCGTCCACGGCATTACCGATATGGTTGGACACAAAAATCCCGCCGAGGTGCATGGCCTGATTGACCTTTTTAAAGAACCACAGCAGATGTTCTGCTGCAGCTAAGTGGTAGAGAAAATGGGAAACAAAAAACAGGTCATATCCCCGGCCAAAATCTTCCAGGTGGATATCCCTGCCGATCTCAACGAATTCCAGACGGCCGCAGGTGCCCCTATCGCCTACGGTTTGCCTGGCAAGCGTCACGACATCAGGTGTCTCATACACCTTTGATGTGAGATTTTTATTTTTATTCAGCAATGCCTCGGAGTAGTACCCGGAATTTCCGGCAAAGTCGCACATCCGTTTGAAAGATGCAAACTGCGGGGTATTACAGATAAAATCCACCACCTCCTGAATCTGACCACCCCGGGCCCTTTGCTCATGATCCAAAAGCCCTTCTTTAGTGGCAAACGCAGCGGAATCAAAATGATGCGCGCCATTTTTCAGTTGATCAACCAGACCATCAAAAGGGCCGGGACGCATGCAGAATAAGCGGATATCCCTGATTTGAGATGCCGGAGATGCTTTGACAAGAAAATGTTGTGCTGATTGGCTTAAGTAATATTGATGATCCTTATCGCAGACCAAAAGCTTCACTGCGGCAAGGACTGCCAATGTGGCTTCAAGTATCCCGGGGTCTAACTGAAGCCGTTTGGCCAGCGTATTGACCGTTGCTCTTTCTTTTACCAGGAATTCAAAGATACCGGCCTGTTGCGCACCGTTAACGATGGCGGGCAGATATCCCAGAGTCAGTTGATTATAAATCGGTTTAAATCTCAAAAGTGATGGTTCCATCGGATTTACCTGTTCTTCTCCTTGACACGCAGACGTATTTTGCATGCAGCGCTGTAAAACGACAGTGCCGTTAAAAGTGGTAACTCACCCCGGCGCAAATGGAACGTGGATCACCGAATCCGGCAAGTCCTCCTGTCATTGGACCTGACCTGAAGAAGCTGATGTATTCATCATCCGTCAGATTCTGGGCAACGGCGTAGATATCCCAGTTGCCGTATAACCAGCCCAGTCTCAGGTTGGCCAGGGTATAGGCATCTGCCTTTTGCATCGCTTTTGCAATATCATCATAGTAGTACACATTGCCCACATGACGGACATCGGCCCGGCCATACAGACCGCTTGGATGATGATAACTTGCAGAAACGCGCAGGCTATGATTGGGTGTCTCCTGCAGATGCTTTCCATCAAGTTTGACACCTGCCCCCAAGTCGAAATCATCGTACTCGGCCTGCATGGCACTGACAGCGGCACTGAGCTCCAGACCGTTGACCGGCAGCCAGACACCTTCCATTTCTGCACCCAGAGAATGGGCCTTGTCCGCATTGTCTGGCAACCATAACCCACCAATTGCTTTAGAAATGTGAATGTCTGTAATATCCATATAAAAGGCTGCCAGGTTCAACCGCCATACATCATGATCCGCCTTGATGCCAATTTCATAATTGATCGACGTTTGCGGCTCGAACGTATTTTCTTCCGCCCCTCCCCCCATGGAAAAGAGACTGAAGCCGCCGGGCATATAGCCTTGGGAGAACGACGCATAAACCGTGTAGTTATCAGTTAAAAACCAGGTCAGGGCGGCCTTGGGTAAAAAGGTGTTCCAGGTTTTATCCAGGTCAAGGGAAGATGAAAATAATGGCGACACACCGGTTACGTTGGCGTGAAAGGGGCCCTGAACCGGAAGAAAGTACATGTCCTGGTGCATTGTCTTGTTGATGCGTTGATAGCGACCGCCCAGGGTCAGTTCAAAACGCTGACCCAGGGGCATCATGATCTGACCAAAGATAGCCTGGGTTTTCTTATCTGAATCCGGTACGGCCTGCATCTCTATATCAAACGGCATGCCCTTCAGGGCGCCCGGCATTTGCATCCCCAGGAAGCTCTCTTCCGTTTCCTTGTCTAGATACAGGCCACAGATCCAGCGCAGGCCCGTGGCATTGGTGCTGAGAAATCGCAGCTCCTCGGTCCAGGCTGTCAGCTTGGTATCCCTGAACGCAATCAAACCATCCGCAAGATTTCCTGCTGAGCGGTCGACATCAGAAATACCGTCAAGGTCACGTATCCGGTGTGTGGTAATGGACTCTACTTGAAATCGGTCAACATCATAGGCAAGCAAAAGACTCTGCGAATTAACCGAGATTTCCTCTTTTGATTTCAGATCCATATACAAATGTTCCGTCATATTCCGATGAAAGTCTTTTAAACTCGCATAGCCGGAACCTGTTCCCATAGAATCATAGGGCAGCGCTTTTTCATTTGAAAAGTGAGTGGTATGCTCCCACTGATCGACAGCCAGTCGTGCACGCAAACGATCCGTAGGCGTAAACAGCAGGAAACCATTCAAATCATACTTGCCATTGCGACCTGCATCTTCGTCCATGCCGGGATAATCATTTGTAATCCAGCCATCTGTTTTGTCATACTGGCCGCTGAGCCCCAAAAAAAGTGTGTCCGCCATCATTGGCCCATTGACGGTGGCTTTGGCATGAAAGGTGTTCCAACTGCTGTATTTCGTCCCGATTTTCCCTTGCCAGGTATTATCAGGATCTTTGGTAATAATATTGACAACCGCACCAATGGCGTCCTTACCGTACAGGGTGCCCTGGGGACCGCGCAACACTTCAATCCGTTCGACATTGTTCAGGGAAAGGTCAAAGCCAAAGGCATTGGCAATGGGTACGCCGTCCACATAGATAACCACCGGATTATTCATAGTAAATTTGGAACGTTTCAGGCCTCGAAAGGTAACACCAACACCGTGGTCTGGTGTGGCCAGCATGCCGGGAATTTGATTGAGAACATCCATGGCTGTTTCCAGGCCCATTTCTTCGATTTCCGTGGCATCAATGACGGAGATGCTCTGGGGTACCGTGTGGATGTCTTCTTCCATCTTGTTGGCCGTCACCGTGATTGTGTCCATGACCACAGACGCAGTTTCAGTATTTTTTTGAGCCATTGCTGGCAAACTGCCAAGGCTTAAGGCAATAATCGAGACTATCACCATCAACCTGTTCATTTTCATTTTTTCTCCTTTGGTGAATGAATAATCCTTGGTGCACATGATAAAATCTTGCAAAGACAATATATCTATCATACAAAGAAGAAATCTGCATTTCTGCCCAAAACAGAAAAAAAAGATGCCCGGATCGGATATTTTAGATTGGAAAATCTAAGGTAGACCGATGCGGTTTGAAAGTACTTTACTCTTTTCAGAAAAAAGGAACGGGTTACAATGAATACTGTACCAGAATATTATAAAGCATTCGCATCAACTAATTTTCTGGTGCCGGACAAACCGTCAGCGTCTCCCTTTTTTCAAGAACTGCGCATGGCAGTGGATCAAAACCTGGGACACGGCTACTCAGAAATGTTGCGCATGCATAACGGCCCCTATGTGGTGTTGACCGATTATTGTCTGCGCCACCGGCTTGACACCTGTCAACGGAATGCGCAGACCCCTTTTCAGCTGGCAATGCTGCTGTCGGGGCATGCTGAATTCCAGACTTCAAATCGGACGAAACGACCTCTTGCCACCGGAGATATCTGGTTTTTTCATGGCCCTTTCGAACAAATCGTGCGTACGCATTTTCCCGGTAAAAAGATACGTGGCCTTTCCATCTACCTTTCCCAGGAACTAATTGAAGCCTGGCTGGGGACATCCAGTTGCGTCGCCAGCAAAGGCCTGGAGAAACTGGCATGTAATCACTCGGGGCAACAGGTAATTCCTTTGGCTAAGGGATTACAGCCTTCATCTGCATTCATGGATATTGCACGGAAGCTGATTCATGCCAACCGCCAAACCCTTGCTGACAACCTGCGCTTTGAATCCCTGGCCTTAGATCTTGTATCCAGAATTCTGAGCCTGGAAGATGCTTCGGCAGATTCATGTTTCGAACGAACCAGAAGAACCCGGGCGGTTGTGGATGAGGCTGTGGATATTTTAGGCCGGGAGTGGAATGCGCCGCCAAACATTTCCACTCTGGCAAGGCGAGTGGGAGTCAATGCGTCCTACCTCAAAGAATGGTTTCGTCAACAGATGAATATGCCCATTGGTGCCTATATTCGTGAACAGCGCATGAAAAAAGCCCTGGAAATGATAGAATCAGGGAGATATTCGATCCTGAAAACAGCCCTTTTTGTGGGTTATTCCAACCCCAGCCATTTCAGTACGGCGTTCAAAAAGTGCCACGGCCACCTGCCTTCCTATTACCTGCCACGCCACAGCAAAACAGCCTGATCGAAGATGTGTTTTACTGCATAGAAAAATAGGCGTCTTAAGCAAAGATTTTCAAGGGTTTCAATTCAATACCGTATAGTCCAGATTAAAATCAGAAATGCCCAGCCGTAAATCAGAACCCTGCTCCATGTGCGGATTGTGCGAAAACGCATGCCCCACCGGAGCCATGGATCATATCAAGGGTGTTGCCGATCCCTCCCTCTGTATCACCTGCCTTCGCTGTGTGGACATCTGCCCAGATAAAATGATCACTATCAACAGCACAAAAAAATCTTGGCCCGTCAAGCTCTCCATGAGCAAGACAACAGAACAGGAATTAAACAAACAGGTCGGAAAGCTATATGTATAGGAAAACAGATCAGGAGACCCGCAGCTGCTGCGTCTCGGTTGTTGGGACATATCCGGATCGTGCCGCCGGCCAACGCACTCAACAAAATTGATAGAGAGTAACATGCATGTTAACTATAGCCCCGTTCCTGATGTTTGGCTGCGATCGTGTCCGCCAGTTGATCCAGTTCCTGATACGCAATTTCTCCGGGTTTACCTTTGCACAGCACCGGATCAATGATTTCTGCTTTCAGGTTGGGCAGCATCCCGGCCAACACCTCCACGGTTTTGCCTCCCCAGCCAAATGACCCTATAATTGAAACAAACTGGGTGGTTGGCTTGAGTGCATTTGCTAAAAAGGCAGCATACGCTGCGTATGGATGAGGGCCTGCCAGAACCGTGGGGGTTCCGACAACGATTGTGGCGGCATCGACTAACGAACAGGCCAGTTTCCCTATATCGGTGACTGCAAGATTGAATTGTTCCGCCCGTACATCTCTTTCAACAAGTGCAGATACCAGATAATCCACCATTTGGCCTGTGCTGCCATGCATGGACACATAAGGAATCACCACGGTGTTACGCGGAATGCCTTCTGTCCACACCTTATAGGCATCAAGAATAAAGGACGGATCTGGATAAATCTGACCGTGACTGGGTGCGATCATTTCAATATCATAGGCCTTCAGCTTTTCAAGATTACGTTTGACCATGGGTCGAAACGGCATGAGGATTTCGGCAAAATAGCGTTTTGCCGCTTCATAGATCACGCCCTGATCCGTCACATAGAGGTCAGAAGCGGCATAATGTGATCCCATAAAATCACAGCTGAACAAGATTTTATCCGTATTGAGATAAGCGACCATGGTTTCAGGCCAATGCACCCAGGGCGTGTGAATAAACGTTAGTGTTTTGTCACCAAGAGAAAGCGCTTCACCGTCATCTACACAGTGAATTTTATGTTCTGGCAGGTCCAGATGCTGCATAAGCAGATTTTTCCCTTTGGGTGTCGCAATAATGCGCGCTTCAGGAAATTTTTGCAACACGTGGGGAAGGGTTCCCGCGTGATCCTGCTCGGCATGCAATGAGATAATATAATCAAGCCGTTGGATTTCCTTGAGCTGTTCCATCAGTTCTTGGGCCTTGGGCGGATCAACGGTATCGATAAGCACAGAGCGCTCAGTGCCCTTAATAAAGTATGCATTATAGCTGGTACCGTCCGGAAGGGGAATCAGTGCGTCAAAAAGTCGGCTGTCCCAATCCACAGAACCCATCCAGTAAACATCATCCCTAATTTTTCTTGGTTTCATTATTTTCCTCCTCAGATTATCGTTTAGCCCCCCTATCGTCTACAGGATTTCTTACGCGTAGTTCTGAATGGCAATAGCCTCCTTTTTATTGAGAAAATGCAAAAAGGTCTCCAGTTTTTCCCGCTCTTTGCCCTCTCCATTGACCTGAATGCTTAAAAAGGGCGTGTCGTGCTGAACGGTTACAAGATTTAACAGGGACACCACATTTTCATAAAGCGGACTGATTTCAATAACCCCGCAGGCGGCCGCAGTGGCATGAATACTTTTTGCCAGTCGATAGCGGCCGTTACCGCCTGCCAGTTTCCCAAGCCGATCATCCGCTGATCGCTTCAACGCTGAAAACACCGGCGCAAAGGGACTGAACCGTCCCAAGGCCGGGTGCAGGGCTTCCATCTCACGTTGGTGGGCGGTGATATCAACGCCCTGATCCTGCCAGAGAAAGAGCAGGTATTCACTGACCGGAAGCCATGCGATGCGAAACGCGTTTTCGACCGGCACCAGCAGATGCCCGTTGACCTGGGGATTGAAAACACAGGCAGGGTCACCGTGTATCAGCAGCACAGGCCGGTCATCTGTTTTTGCTGCAATGGCCGACGCGATATCACCCAGGGTATCCACTGAAGGCGATTTATCATAGTGCGCCAGGAACGCCGCTCTGTCATCCGGCAATGCGGCCATGATCACATCCCCTGCCAGGATGTCCAGCCACAATGCCTGATCATCATGCATGGCTTCCATCAGCGGACTGACGATGCGGGTCTTTGTATATCCTTTCATATCCAGCTGGGTGCGGATGGTTCGGCTGAACTGCCCATCCGCCTCGGACCCGCTGTTTTGCATCAGTACAATCTGATGCGGGTTTTCTGCCTTTGCTGCATAGGTGAGGACATCACCCAGCACTGCTGTAAAGGTAATGTATTCCTTGGTGCGGGTCATCGCCTTGCCCTGCCTGAGTGATTCCGCATCCGTGGGCGGCAGTTCCCTGCAGTCAAACCCGTTTTTTTGGAGCCGGGATGCGGTCAGGCGGCTGTAGGGAAAGAGATGCGGCAGAAGCACCGGGATATTTTTGTCCAGGGCATCAAACCCGCCAACGATAAACCGGTTGGGCAGATCAAGATCCTTTTCCCATTTTCCTTCCCTGCCGGATTGGTGGGTTTCAAGGGACGAGAGAAACGCCTCGACTCTGGTGACAAGGCCCACCGGGGAATAATGCTCGTCCACTTCCAGCACCAGCCAGGGTTTGTCCCCCATGATTTCTGCAGACTGATGGACCAGCATGGAATCCGGGCCGCAGCCATGGTTGGTCAGATAAACGGCAAACAGCCGTGGATCGTTTCTGACAATTTGCATGCCCGTAAGAATATGGGCGCCAAAAGGCCAGTATTGATTGGGGTATTCATCGCTCAAATCCCTGCCATGGGCATCCAGATGGGAAAGGGTGATAACCGGATACCCCCGGCTTAACAATTGTTCGGCAATGCCCATACTCAATACCGCATCATCCAGTCCGTAATTGCGGGTGATCAGTACCAGGACCTTTTCGTCTGCCTGCACCCGGTCAAGCATCTGTTTTCCGGTTTCTTCACAGGCCGCATTGTATTTTTTCAATGCGCCGCCGCCCTTGGTCATGGCTGCCACGCATCGTATTTTCGATGCGCCCAGCCGGTTTCCGATGCCAATCATTGCCTTGGCAAGTTCCGGGGCGCCCATATCCATTTCCAGCACAGGATTGAGAAATTCAATCTGTTTTTCTTTGAGTCCAAGGCGTTCTGCAAAGCGTGCCGCCACATTCTGCATAAACACACAGCCGTAGTTTTTACAAAGATGTGAGCCGGAATGGCGCATCGTGTAAACCGAGGGCATGAAGATGGCATCGACGTTTTGGTCCATCAGCCATGACAGATGACCTAAAATCAGCTTGACAGGATAGCAGGTTTCTTCTTCCACCCGTTCCTGGCTTCTGCGGATAATATCCTCATCTGTTTCAGGCGAAAGCAGGACGTTAAACCCCAGTGTCTTGAAGAAATTGTATGCCATGGGGAACAGCTTATACATCATCAATGCCCGCGGGATCCCAATGGTTTTCTTGTCTGGCTCGCGCAGCCCCGCATAGCTGCCCAGATAAGCCTTTTTGGGTGCATAAAAAAGCCGTCTGTTTTCCTCAATCCGTTCTTTTTCTGCAACAGGCTGTTTTTCCCCTTCTTTTTTCAGCGCTTCATCCCGCGTCATCAGCGCGATACCGAGCGCACCGGTTACAGAAAAATAGGGGGTGACCTGAAGGGTTGGATAATAGTGTCTGAATGCTGCAATGATGCCGTCATTGTGGGCCAGACCCCCTGAAAAACAGATCTTTTCTCCCACGGGTTTATTGCCCACCACCTTGTGCAGATAATTGTGAACAATGGCGTAACAGATGCCCGCGGCAATGGACGCCTTGTCTGTGCCTTCACCGAGTTTTTTTTCAATCTGGGACTTGATAAAAACCGTACACCGCTCGCCAAGTTCTGCTGGGCGTTCTGCATCCAGTGCAAGGTTGCCAAAGTCATCAAGATGAATGTCAAGGCGTTTGGCCTGCTCTTCCACAAAGGAGCCTGTGCCGGCGGCACAGACCTTGTTCATCTGAAAATCAGCCACCTGGCCATGATTCAGACGGATAAATTTTGAATCCTGCCCCCCTATTTCAAAAATCGTATCCACATCGGCAAGACTGGCGGCAGCCCCCCGTGTCTGTGCGGTAATCTCATCACGAACAGTCAATGCACCCAGTTTTTTTCCCACCCGGAGCCGGCCGGACCCCGTTGTGCCGATTGCGGCAATATTGACCGCCATCCCTAATCTGTCAGACAAGGCTGCAATCCCTTTTTCCGCAACTTCCAGGGGGGCGCCGCTGGTTCTCAGATATTGATAGTCCACTACCTGACCGGCCTGATTGATCAACACCAGGTTGGTGCTGGTGGAACCGATATCAACGCCCAGATAGACCGGTTCGCCCGGCTGCATGGGATGGCAGGTGTGAAGGCCGTTGGTATCCACTTCCTTTTTGAGGGGCGGCAGCATGCTGATCATTTTCAGCGGCTTGGCAGGTCGGAAGGATTCAGGGGAATACGTCCGTTTTTGGGCCTGTGCCAGGAGCGCACAGCCGATGGCGGCAAGGCAGGGGCTTTCCGCTGAATCGTAAAGGGTATCGAGTTTGAGTATTTCCCTGAGCGCTTCTTTGACAGCCTCATTCTTCGACACCCCGCCAGAGAAAACCAAGGGGCTTTTCACCGTTAGGTGGCGGATAATGGTTCCCCGAAAGTTTTTCACCAGGGCATATGCCAATCCCCGTAAAATATCCGGTGTACTCGCCCCTTCCTGCTGGCGGTGGATAATGTCTGTTTTTGCAAAGACCGTACAGCGTCCTGCAATGCGCGGCGTGGCGGTTGCCTTGGCAACGATGGCGTTAAATTCATCGATGTGCGTCCCCAGCCGGGTCATCTGATCTTCAAAAAAAGAGCCGGTGCCGGCTGAGCAGGAGCCATTAAACGAAAAATTGACCTGGGCCTTATCCACATCCGTGATAAATCTGGCACTCTCACCGCCAATATCGACAATACTGGCACAGTCTGGAAACACGGCCTTTGTGCCGGCAACAAGGGCCGCCATTTCATTGGCACGCACCGGTTGTGCAAATCCCCCTGACATGGCGCCGCACACCATGGCATAGGCGATGTTACCCCCATATTCCTGATTGACGGTTTCAAGCATTTCAGAAAATATGGCAAGAGCATCTCCGCCATGCATACGATATCGGGTGATCAGGCACTGTTTGTTTTCATTCACAACAGCGATTTTCACGGATGAACTGCCAAGATCACAACCAAGCGCCAGCCCTGTCATGGTGACCTCCACATTATGCTTTTGGCTGTTTCACAAGGACCAGCATCATTTTAAACGGTGTTAACGCCTTTAGTGAATGGGGCAGACCGGCCGGCATCACAATCATTTGCCCGGCTTCGAGTACATATTTTTCATGATCAATGGTAATTTCCACCTGACCATCGAGGATCGTCGCCATGGCATCTCCCGGCGCCGAATGGGTATTCAGCCCTTCACCCGCATCGATGGCAAAGAGTGTCACGCCAACACCCGGGTTCTGGCTGAGGGTCATGCTTGCGACCTTGCCTTTTTCATAGTCAACGATAGCTGCCAGGTCATACACTTCTGAATGCTTGATATTTTTAATTAATACAGTCATTTTCTTCTCCTTATGGATGAATGGTTATCTGCAGCATTTTAAATGCGTTCAATCCGCCCACGGCATGCAGCACATGGGCGGGAACCGCCAGCACATCGCCAGCTTTCAGCCGGTATTCCTTTTGATCACGTGTGATTTTCGTTTCTCCTTCGAGCAGGTAGTACAGAGTGGTACCCAGGTAGGTTTCTTCACTGACCATCTCTCCGTCTGCGAAACTAAACAGATTCATATGTATCTGTTCGACGTTGGAAAGGGCCATACTGACCACCTGATTGACCTTGGGCGTGATAAGCCCGGCAAGTTGCTCAGGGGTTTCCATTGAAACATTTTTTATGGTTTCTTTTTGCATGGCTGCTCCTTTATGTTTAGCGGTCGTTGAGAGACAAAATAAAACCGGAACGCGATACGGTATTTAAAACTAACCATAAATGTGACTGTTCGTCCTTGATCTGGATCAAGTTTTTCAGATTTTTTTCTCAACTTTCGGAATTCGCTGGAAGGAACCGAATATAAAAAATAACCAGTTGAATTCAATGAGACGCGTGAATCCGTTCTGATTGTTGACGATAGCCCTTATGACCGGAGCCGATCAAAAAAAGTAGCGTTGCTTTCAAATGTATGGGATCATAGTGACGGGAAAATCAGTATTGGATTCAGGTTGTTGACTTTTATCTACGGAACTTGAATTGTCGAATGAAGACAGCGTTCGAATTTACGGTAAACGCTGGGATATTGAAGTTTTTTTATACAGCTCTGAGAATTATTTCTCACCGAATCGGTAGAACCTATCCGGGTCCGCCACTGGAAGTGGTGGACCCGGATTAACTAGTTGTTTTCATTTTTTTCTACACCAAGGTTTATTTGCCCAGCATCCCTTTCTTGAGTCGTTTGTCTGCTGGTTTGTCGCAGAGCCAGATCCCCATCAGTGCTTTTTTAAACGCAAGGCCCTTGATGACGCCCAGAGAGCGGCCGTTTTTAACGGCTTCAACGCCCTTTCCCGGCACATATTTCAGATCAAAGACATCGCCGTCCTTGATTTCTGCGCTAAAAAAATGCGTAAACGCGGCAATCTCATCTTGAAGAGCAGCCACATGTCCCTGGGTCGCGTTTTCAAACCCGTCGTTGATGGCGCGGATCATTTTTTCACTGGTGATCAGGCCGGAGGTGATATGCAGCCGGATGGCCATGGGTGCGTCCGCGGCAATAATCGCCCGGGCATCGGTGTTTTTTGCCTTCAGATACAGACCGCCGGAGTAGAGCTTCAGGCCGATCTTCTTCCGGACGCCGCCGCCATTGAGCAACAGGGACGCATCGCCCACGGTCAGGGTATCCGGGAGATTGACTTTTCCGACGTTCTCGGCACCGGCAAGAGATACGGAAAAAAAGAGTACGGTCAGGGTCAGCAGTGCTTTCTTTCGCATGATGGATTCCTTTCCTGGATAAAAAATAACATAACAGTCAGACCCATTCACATTCAGGCCAACTGATAGACATGCTGCATGAAGGTCCCAGGGTGGGTAAAACGTCTATACCTGCAGGGAGCCGATGAGCTCGGTGACCGATGAAAGCCCCTTATCCTGCAGATAATCTGCAATCCCGTCAATAATTTCCATGGTTGCCGCTGGATTGACAAAATTGGCCGTTCCCACCTGAATGGCCGATGCACCGGCAATGAGGAACTCCAGGGCATCTGTGGCAGTCATGATGCCGCCGATCCCGATGACCGGCACGGTGACGGCTTTTGCGGTCTGCCAGACCATCCGCAGGGCCACCGGTTTGATGGCAGGGCCCGAAAGTCCGCCCGTGACATTGGCCAGTACGGGTCTGCGCCGATGAATGTCAATGGCCATTCCGGTCAGGGTATTGATCAGGGATACGGCATCTGCGCCAGCCGCTTCCACGACCTGAGCAATTTCTGTAATATCCGTTACATTGGGTGACAGTTTGACGATGACGGTTTTGTCCGTCTCTGCCCGGACTTTTGACACCACTTCCCGGGCGGATTCCGGACGCACCCCAAATGCCACACCGCCGGCCCGGACATTGGGGCAGGAGATGTTCACTTCCACGGCATCAATACCATCTGCCTGCTGAACGCGTGCGGCCAGTGCTGCGTATGCATCCGCGGTTTTACCATAAATATTGGCAACCACCGGTGCATCCAGGGTCCGTAAAAACGGGAGTTTGCGTTCAATGAACGCCTCGATTCCGATGTTTTCAAGGCCGATGGCGTTGAGCATGCCAGCAGCGGTTTCAACGATCCGGGGCGGGGGATTGCCGGGTGACGGCGCTAGGGAAAGCCCTTTGACGATAATCCCCCCCAACCGGTTCAAATCAATCAGGTGGTCAAATTCACGTGCGTATCCGAAGGTTCCGGATGCCGTCATCACCGGGTTTTTCAGCACAAGCCCGCCAATATCGACGGCCATATCCAGCTGTTTCATATTGTTTTGCCTTGATCCTGCAACTGCGTAACAGGTTGCCATTCACATACTGCTCATCCAGGGCATCTTAACCCGTTTCTTCTATCAGGAAACACGGGTCATGACAATCAAAAGTCAGCGACCGCCTCTGACTCCAACTGGTTTGCCCGAAGTTGTCCGCAGGCGGCAGCAATGTCCTGGCCCATGCTTTTACGCACGATCACCGTATAGCTCTGGTCCAGAAGAATCTGCTGAAATGCCTGTATGACTGACGGATCCGGCCGTTTGAATTCACTTTTCGGGTGTTCATTGAAGGGGATGAGGTTGATCTTCGCCTGAACCGGCCGCAACAGCCGGGACAATCGATACGCATCCTCAGCACTGTCATTGATTCCTTTCATCAGGATATATTCAAAGGTGATCTTGTCTCTGGGGGTCAATGCGTAGGCCCTGCACGCGTCAATGAGGGTGTCAAGGGGAAACCGGTGGTTGACCGGCATCAGCATTGAGCGGGTTCTGTTATCCGACGCGTTGAGGGAAATGGCCAGATTGACCCGCGATCTCGCTGCCATGTCGGCAAACCGGCTCACCAGACCGCAGGTGGAAAGCGTCACCCGGCGGCGGGATATTTTAAGCCCGAAATCACCGTCGCAGATCACCTCGAGGGCCTGCATCACCGCATCAAAATTTGCCAGCGGCTCTCCCATCCCCATGAACACCACATTGGTCAGGCGCCCGCCTTCAGGGATCCGCATCTGCACATCCCTGACCTGGGCAATGATCTCACCCGGCGACAGGCTGCGCGTCAGCCCCCCCTGGGCCGTCATACAGAAACGGCACCCCATGGCACAGCCGACCTGGGATGAGACGCACAGGGTATACCGGTCGTCACCGGGCATGAGCACGGATTCCACAAACTGGCCGTCCGTGAGCCGGAACAAAAATTTCTGTGACCCGTCGGCAGAGGTGTCAATGGCTGCCACGTGAAGCCGTTCCACGGTAAACGTTTCCGCAAGGCGTTGTCTCAGGGATTTGCTGATATCGGTCATCGCTTCAAACCGGTCTGTCTGCCGGAGATAGACCCACTTAAATACCTGATCCGCCCGGTAGGACGGCTCGCCCGCAGAGCGGAACCAGGCTGCCAGGCCCTTTCTGTCATAATTTTTAATATCGCTTTTTTTCAAGGCACCCCATCATTTATTTTGAATTCATCCACGATTCTGTGTTATTCTGGCCAATAAGCGTTCCGCTACCGATGCGGATTCCCTGCCAACTGAGGATCAAGGCGGAGGCGCCCGAAGACCTCTTTTTATTTTGCTTGACATATCAACACCTTAATAGTAGTTTCAAGATTTTTAATTGCAAACGGCAACTAAAGAGCCACTCACGATGTTTGATAATTTAAGCGAAAAGCTCGACGGTGTCTTCCGGAAGCTCAAAGGCCACGGCAAGCTCACCGAAAAAACCATTGAAGGCGGGCTCAAGGAAGTCCGCATGGCCCTGCTTGAGGCGGATGTTCATTATAAGGTTGTAAAAAATTTTATTTCCGATATAAAGGCTCGAGCGCTGGGGCAGGAAGTTCTGGACAGCCTGACCCCCGGCCAGCAGGTGATCAAGATCGTTAACGAGGAAATGGCGCGTCTGATGGGGGATGCGCACACGGGTCTGTCGTTTTCAGGTCCGGCGCCGGTACCGGTACTGCTCACCGGCCTCCAGGGCTCGGGTAAAACGACCACGGCCGGAAAACTCGCCCTTCACCTGCGCAAAAACGGACGGTCGCCCTATCTGGTACCGGCGGATGTATATCGTCCGGCGGCCATTGATCAGCTGACCAAAGTCGGTGAGCAGCTGAACGTGCCGGTGTTTGCCGCTTCGGCAGATACGGATCCGGTGGAGATTTGCAAAGCGGCCCGGGACGCGGCCCGCAAGGCTGGCTGCGACACGCTGATCATTGATACAGCCGGACGCCTCCAGATTGACGACGCGCTCATGGCGGAACTGGTGCGGATCAAAACAGCGCTGGATCCTGCGGAGACCCTGTTTGTTGCCGATGCCATGACCGGTCAGGAAGCGGTGAATATCGCAGTCGCCTTTGACAAGGCCGTGAATATCACCGGCATTATCCTGACCAAAATGGACGGGGATGCCCGGGGCGGGGCAGCCCTTTCCATCCGGGCGGTCACCGGAAAGCCCCTCAAGTTTGTTGGGGTGGGAGAAAAATCGACCGCACTCGAGCGGTTTCATCCAGACCGGATGGCCGCCTCGATCCTGGGCATGGGAGACACCCTCTCGTTAATCGAGCGGGCCCAGGAGATGGTTGATGAAAAAAAAGCAGCGGAACTTGAAAAAAAGTTCCGGAAAAACCAGTTTACCCTGGATGATTTTCGGGATCAGATGGTCTCCATCCGTAAAATGGGGTCCATCACCGACATTCTGAAAATGATTCCAGGTGTGGCAAACAGCAAACAGCTGAAAAACCTGAACGTGGATGAAAGAGAGTTTGTCCGGATCGAGGCGATCATCAATTCGATGACCCCCAGGGAACGGGCCAATCACACCCTCATCAACGGCAGCCGCCGCAAACGCATCGCCAGGGGCAGCGGAACAAAGGTTCAGGATGTCAACAAGCTGCTGAAGAATTACACGATGGCGATGAAAATGATGAAAAAGCTGACTAAAGGAGGCAAGCGCGGCATGGGTCGCGGCATGCTGCCTTTTTAATCGTATGTGAAGGAGCTTATGAGAAGGTATGGCAGTTAAAATTCGTCTGGCAAGACACGGAGCAAAGAAGAGACCTTTTTACCGCGTTGTCGTCGCAGATTCCGAAGCACGCAGGGATGGCCGTTTTATTGAAATCGTCGGCACCTACAACCCACTGATCGAACCTGCGGAAGTGTCGCTCAAGGAAGATCGGATCAAGCACTGGCTGGGTGAAGGCGCAATCCCCACCACGACGGTCAACAGCCTGATCAAGAAGAAAGGTATCTGATAAACGATACGCCTCGTGTACGTGAAGCCGGGTTCCCTGATTCTCTACGCTAACAGTCAAGATAAGGAGAGGCGCCATGAAAGAGCTGATTCAGTACGTTGCACAGGCACTGGTAGATCATCCTGAACAAGTCGAGGTGTCCGAAGTGGAAGGCAACCAGACGTCTGTTCTTGAGCTCAAAGTTGCAAAAGAAGACTTAGGCAAGGTCATCGGAAAGCAGGGACGAACGGCAAGGGCAATGCGGACCCTTTTGAGTGCCGCGTCGGCAAAACTGAAAAAACGAACGGTTCTCGAGATAATCGAATAACCTGCGTGGTGTCGGGTGTGAAAAAGGATCTTATTCTGATCGGCAGAATCACCGGCGTGCATGGACTGGCCGGGAATCTGCGGGTTGCTTCGTATGCGGACGCTGACACGATCTTTGCACCGGGCGCAGTGCTCGAGGCAAAACACCCGGACGGCAGTACCGGCCGGCTGCAGATCAATACGGTCAAGCCGCATCAGACAAAATCAAACAAGGCCGGCCTGCGAGTCACGTTTAAATCCATTACCGACCGGACCGAGGCAGAAGCACTGATCGGCTCCGAGCTGTGGATTGATCGCGACGCCCTGCCGGAACCTGAAGAAGCAGATACCTATTATTGGGTGGACCTGATCGGGCTGACGGTAAAGGACGCAGACACCGGCCATACCATCGGCACCCTGGAGACCATCATGGAGACCGGCAGCAACGATGTCTACGTGGTCAAGGCCGAAACCGGAGAAGAACACCTCATTCCCGCGCTGGTCGCTGTGGTGTTTGACGTGGATCTGGACCTCGGCGTCATGACCGTCCGTCTTCCCGAAGGGCTGGCGTAAGCAGGTGGCATGAAATTTACGGCACTGACCCTGTTTCCCGAATTGTTCGATTCGTTTTTTGGGTGCAGCATTATCAAACGCGCGATTGCCGCAGAAAAAATTATCTGCGAAGCAATCAATATCCGTGATTTTGCGCAAGGCCGTCATCAGGTGACCGATGACAAGCCCTACGGCGGCGGGTCCGGTATGATCATGAAACCCGAACCCCTCACCGCTGCGCTTGATCATGTAAAAGTGCATCACCCAGGGGCCTGCACGGTGCTGCTCACCCCGCAGGGACGGCCCTTTGATCAGACCCTTGCACGGGAATTTTCCCGGGAGCCCGGTCTGATTTTTATTTGCGGCCGGTATGAAGGCATTGATGAGCGGTTTGCCCTCAACCACGCGGATCTGGAAGTCTCCCTCGGAGACTATGTACTGACCGGCGGAGAACTCGGCGCCATGGTGATCATTGATGCAGTGGCCAGGCTGGTTCCCGGCGTCCTCGGCGGAGACAGGGCAGCGGATATCGAGTCCTTTGCCGGCGGTGTTCTGGAGTATCCCCAGTATACGCGGCCGCCGGTGTATGAAGACCAGCCAGTACCCCCGACGCTGTTGTCCGGAAATCATCGAAAAATCGATAAATGGCGGGCGGAAGCTGCATTGATCCGGACGGTACTGAAACGGCCGGATCTGCTGGAAAACAGATCTTTTTCAGATGCCGAGCGTCTGATGTTAAAAACATGGACAGACCGGTTTGAACACCTGCTTGCCATCTGAGATCTACATCGGCCTGCTTCACCACCCGGTGCTGGGAAAAAAGGGGGAGATCATTGCTTCGGCAGTGACAAATCTGGATCTGCATGATATAGCAAGAGCTGCGGTCACATTTGGTGTGTCCGCCTATTATTTAATCACACCGTTAACCGACCAGACAGCCATGGCCCGCCAGATTATCGGGCACTGGACGGAACGCTCGGGACGCACACGCAACCCGGCACGGTGCAAGGCATTGCGCTGCATCCGGCTTCAGGATACGCTGGATGACGCCATCGCGCACATCACAGACCAGACCGGGACAGCGCCTGTGCTGGTCGGTACCTGCGCCCGGTATCTGCCCAATGTCATTTCAGCAACCCAGCTGCGCAACCGTACGGATAAAAGCCCGCTCTTTATCCTGTTCGGTACGGCCTGGGGGCTGCCGCCGGAAATATTGGAACGGATGGACCATATACTGGCACCCATCCAGGGTTCGGGGGATTACAACCACTTGTCAGTACGCTCAGCTGTTTCCATCTACCTGGACCGCCTCTGCGGTCGCTAAGGATGCGGAATAACAGGTCTGGGCCCGATGACCAAACGGATACTGATCCAATGTTGTAACCAACGGTTTAATTCAGGAGACAAAAATGAACATTATCGAAAAAATCAACAACGAACAGCGCAGAGACGACATTCCCGAGTTTGCAGCCGGTGACACCATCAAGGTGCACGCAAAAGTAAAAGAAGGCTCCAAAGAGCGTATTCAGGTATTTGAAGGCGTGGTCATCAGCCGTCGCAACAAAAATGCCGGCAACGCCACCTTTACCGTACGGAAAATGTCTGGCGGTATCGGCGTCGAGCGGGTGTTTCCGCTGCACACCCCGACCATTGAAAAAATTGAACGGGTCTCCCGCGGTAAGGTGCGCCGGGCCAAGATTTACTACCTGCGCAAACTCCGTGGTAAAGCGGCCCGTATCAAGGAACGCCGCGATTAGATCCAAAAGCCCATGAAACCGCAGACGGATCTATGGACATACGAACGCGATGCCCGGTCAAACGGGTATCGCGTCATTGCTGGCATTGACGAGGCCGGCCGGGGTCCCCTGGCCGGCCCTGTTGTTTCCGCGTGCGTGATTCTGGATCCCAAAGCCCCCCTTGACGGGGTCACGGACTCCAAGAAGCTGTCCCCGCAGAAACGAGACCAGCTGTTTGATATCATCAGGGATCGGGCCCTGTCCGTCGGCGTGGGCATCTGCGATGCCCGAACCATTGACCGGATCAACATTCTTCAGGCCACCTTCCAGTCCATGCGCCTGGCGGTTGCGGATCTGGACCGGGAACCTGATTTTCTGCTTGTTGACGGCAACCGGCCGATTCCAGCGGTTCCGATCCCTCAGCAGGCCGTGGTCAAAGGGGATGGCCTTAGCCTGTCCATCGGTGCAGCCTCAATTATCGCCAAGGTGACCCGGGACCGGATCCTTGACGCAATGGACAAGGACTATCCGGGCTACGGTCTGGCGGGCCACAAAGGCTATCCAACGCCAGCGCACAAGGCGGCAATTCGGCGGTTAGGCCCGTCTCCGGTCCACCGTATGACGTTCAGGGGTGTCAAAGACGTGGTGAAACCGCCGCTCCGGCCGGGCGAGCTGTGGTCGTGCTGATCTGCCTTGAAAGGATAACGATACGTGGGGTTCAGGTTCGGTTCCAGCAGAGACAAAGGCCTTGCAGGCGAAACCCTTGCCGTGCGGTATTTGAAAAAAAACGGGTATGCCATTCAGGAGCGAAACTACCGCTGCCCGCTGGGTGAAATCGACATTATTGCCCGCACCCGCACCCATCTGGTGTTTGTCGAGGTAAAAACCCGGCTGACGCCCAGCTACGGAACCCCGGAAGCTGCGGTGGATTTCCAAAAACAGCGCACCCTCAGCAAAGTGGCTCTGTTCTACCTCAAAACCCATGATCTGCTGGATGTCCGCGCACGATTCGATGTGGTCGCCATTGACGGATCCGGCGATACCCGGCCAGATATTCACCTCATTGAAAACGCGTTTGAGATCGCTTATGGATAAGCCCGCCGTGCCTGTTCCGAGCCCGGGCACCCTGTATGTGGTGGCCACGCCCATCGGTCATCTTGAGGACATGACCCTCCGGGCCCTTCGTATCCTCAAAGCCGTCCCCCTGATCGCAGCGGAAGATACCCGCCATTCAAGGCGGCTGCTCGATCATTTCGAGATCCGCACCCGCCTTGTCTCCTGCCATGAGCATAATGAGAAAAGCCAGATTCCCATGCTCATGGGCCATCTTTCCAGCGGAAAGGATCTGGCGCTGATATCCGATGCAGGCACGCCAGCCATATCTGACCCGGGATTTCCCCTGGTGCAGGCGGCCGCAGACGCCGGCATCCCCGTAATCCCCATTCCCGGCGCATCCGCCGCCATCGCCGCCATCAGCGTGTCCGGACTTCCCACAGACCGTTTCAGCTTTATCGGCTTTGCCGCCAAAAAAGCCGGGAAACGCGCGGATCTGCTCAGGCGGTTATCCGTAGAAACCGGTACCCTGATCTTTTATGAATCGCCCCACCGGATTGTGGATTTTATTCGCGAGCTGATAGGCCATTTCGGAAACCGGCGCTGCATGGTGGCCCGGGAAATGACAAAAACCTATGAAACCTACATCCGGGGCACCCTTTCTCATGCGGCGGACGTGCTCAGCGAGCGGCCTTCGGTCAAAGGAGAGTGCACCCTCATCGTGGCCGGCGCATCTACCAACGAAACGCCGGCTGCCACGCAGGTGGATATTGATGAGGCGATTCGCAGGCTCATGGCAACCGGGAACCATTCACCGGCCCAGGTTGCCAAAAAAATTTCACGGGACTGCGGCATATCGCGCAAAACCGCCTATGCACGGGCCATTCACCTGAAGCAACCGCCGCCCGAAAAAACGTAAGAAGTGGATTCAAATAATTTTTATAAACCGCTAACCTACTGGACACACCGGTAATGGAGCACGCTCATGAGCATCGATCCCAACAAGGTCATCTATTCGATGATCGGCGTCAACAAATTCTATGACAAGAAACCGGTCATCAAGGACATCTCCCTGTCCTACTTTTATGGTGCCAAAATCGGCGTTCTCGGCCTCAACGGGTCGGGAAAGAGTTCCCTGCTCCGCATCATGGCAGGGGTGGATACAGCGTTCAACGGCCAGGTCCTCCTGTCTGAAGGGTACACTGTCGGCTATCTTGAGCAGGAGCCGCTCATCGATGAAACCCGAACGGTCCGCGAGGTGGTCGAAGAAGGGGTGAAAGCCCAGGTCGATCTGATGAAGGAATACAACGCCATCAACGAACAATTTGCCGAACCCATGTCCGATGATGAAATGGACCGGCTGATTCAGCGTCAGGGCGAAGTCCAGGAGCTGCTCGACAATCAGAATGCCTGGGATTTAGATTCCCGGCTGGATATGGCCATGGACAGTCTGCGGTGCCCCCCCGGCGACAGGGAGGTTGCCGTGCTTTCCGGCGGTGAAAAACGCCGGGTGGCCCTCTGCCGCCTGCTCTTGCAGGAACCGGACATTCTCCTCCTTGACGAACCGACCAACCATCTGGATGCGGAAACCGTCGCGTGGCTGGAACAGCACCTCCAGCGCTATGCGGGAACCGTCATTGCCGTGACCCATGACCGGTATTTTTTAGATAACGTGGCCGGCTGGATTCTCGAGCTGGACCGGGGCCACGGCATTCCCTGGAAAGGCAATTATTCATCCTGGCTGGCGCAAAAGGAAAAGCGTCTGGCCCAGGAAGAAAAATCCGATACGGCCCGCCGAAAAACCCTGGAACGGGAACTCGAATGGATCCGCATGTCCCCCAAGGGCCGGCACGCCAAATCCAAAGCCCGCATCAAGTCCTATGAAAACCTCCTGAACCAGGATACGGCCACCCGTGAGCGCGAGCTTGAAATCTACATTCCGCCCGGACCGCGGTTAGGGAATGTCGTCATCACGGCGGACAAGGTGAAAAAAGGCTATGGGGACCGGCTTCTGGTGGAAGCGATGACGTTCAACCTGCCGCCTGGGGGCATCGTCGGAGTGATCGGCCCCAACGGCGCGGGAAAGACCACCCTGTTTCGCATGATTACCGGTCAGGAACAGCCGGACAGCGGTGAGTTTACCATCGGATCCACCGTAAGGCTGGGATATGTGGACCAGAGCCGGGACACACTGGATCCGGAAAAAACCATCTGGGAAACCATCTCAGACGGACAGGACACGATTACCCTGGGAAACCGGGAGGTCAATTCCCGCGCCTATGTGGCCCGGTTCAATTTTTCCGGATCAGACCAGCAGAAAAAAATCGGCACCCTTTCCGGCGGCATGCGCAACCGGGTCCATCTGGCCCGGACCCTGAAGGAAGGCGCGAATGTGCTGCTGCTTGACGAACCGACCAACGATCTGGATGTCAATACCATGCGGGCCCTGGAAGAAGCGCTCGAGCACTTTGCCGGGTGCGCGGTCATCATCAGCCATGATCGCTGGTTTCTGGACCGTCTGGCCACCCATATCCTCGCCTTTGAAGGCGACAGCCAGGTGGTCTGGTTTAACGGTAACTACACGGATTATGAAGCGGACCGCAAAAAACGGCTGGGCGCCCAGGCAGACCAGCCCCACCGGATCCGGTACCGGCAGCTGACCCGTGATTGACGGCCGCCAGACAGAACCGGCAGATTCCTTTTTTCATCTGCCTATGGTATGGGTAGGCAGTCATTATCCAACCCGTTCAAACAGGGTTCAACGACATAAAAATGGACGCCATGCGCCCTGATACCGTCTGAACGAAACACGTGCCAACAGCCGCACAAACAGCATCGGTATCTTTCATTTCACAAGGAGATTTCCCATGAACACCCCCATTCGCCGACAGGGGCTTTTCGCGTTCACCCTGTGCGCCGTTCTGCTGATAGCTGTCTTTTGTCCGGCTGCGGCCGAGCCCATTGACCCCATCGCCTATGTTGGCCAGCGCACCGTGAATGCAGCCAATGCCATTGCGGTCATCTTTACGAAACCCCTTGACGGTACACAAGATATCAACCGGTATTTTCAGCTCTATGCCCATGACGGCGGAAAAATTGACGGTGCATGGACCCTTGATACCGCGGGTACCCTTGCCTATTTTACCCGGATTGAAGCAGATACGCAGTACGCGGTCCAGGTACGCAGGGGTCTTGTTTTTTCCGATGGCAGCACCCTGGATTCCAGCCGGGAAACACCGGTCAAGACCCGTGCGGCCAAACCGGTGATCGCCTTTGCCGGCAACGGCTCGATTCTGCCGGGCGACCTGTCAAACGGCCTGCCGGTGACCACCCTGAACGTGGCCAGGGCAGATGTGGATTTTTTTCGGGTAAAAAACGACCGTATTGTCTCGTTTGTCAACTTCTGCAGACACCGGACCACCATCGAAGACTATGCCATGCGCCAGATTTCCGGCACAGTGGACCTTGTCTATACAGCCCGATACGATCTTGCCCCGAAAAAAGACGTCATGACCCGGGAGACCCTTCCTGTCGAAGCCATTGCCCCGCTCGCGGAACCCGGCATCTACATGGCGGTACTGAAGCCGGCCGGCGCCTATCCGTATTCAAAGCCCTTTACCTGGTTTACGATCAGCGACCTCGGGATCCATGCGCGGCGGTTTCCAACCCATTTTGACTGTACGGCCCAGGCCCTGTCCACCGGCGCGGTTTTGCCGGATGTCACCCTGGTCGCGTTCAGCAGAAAGGGTCAGGAGATGGCCCGGGTTGTCACCGACAGTCAGGGGAATGCTGTTTTTCCCCGTACAGACCCTGAAATCTCCCTGATCCTGGGCATCCATGAAAATCACCTGACCCTGTTGCCTGTGGATGGATCCGCCCTTGACCTTTCCGCATTCGATACCGGCACCCGCCCGTACCAGCCCCTTGAATTGTTTCTTTACGGGCCCCGCAACCTGTATCGACCTGGAGAAACCGTGATCATCGACGGCCTGCTTCGGGATGCGGACGGCCACCGGGTGAGCAATTATCCGGTGAAGGTCTCCATTCTCCAGCCCGATGGCCAGGCATTCCGGGAGTTCACCTGGCATGCGGACGACGGGGGAGCCTATCATACCGACTTCACCCTGCCGGCTGAAGGCCCCACAGGCCGCTGGCAGGTGACCTGCCAGCTGGGCAGCCAGCCTCTTGCCGATTACATCCTGCATGTGGAAGATTTCATGCCCGAGCGCATGAAGCTGATCCTCGCGGGCGGGAATACCGAACCGGACCGGATTCACGCCGGCCAGGACATTGAACTGTCCGTGGAAGGCGCCTATTTATACGGCGCCCCCGCAGGGGGAAACCGGGTAGACAGCAATGTGACCCTCACCCTGCTCCGGGAGCCCCTTTCCGCACTTGGGGGATTTGAATTCGGCGATCCGGACGGCTGGAAGCGCCAGTCCTTCACCACAGACGACCTGACGCTGGATACTGACGGTACAGGCATCCTGACGCTTTCACATGACCACTGGTCCACAGCAGCGACTCCGCTCGCCATCCGGCTCCATACCAACCTGTACGAAGCCGGCGGCCGGCCGGTGAGCCGGGACAAGGTCTACCATTACTGGCCGGCACACAGACTCATTGGAATCCGTCCCCTGTTTGACGATCACCACACACCGTCAGACAGCGCCGCCGCCTTTGAGGTGGTGGCCGCAGATGCAAACGGAACCCGGGTCGCCCTGTCCGGCGCAGAAGCCGTACTGATCAGGGAATATCCGGATTCCTACTGGGAATACACCGAAAGCCGGGGCTGGGAACGGATCACCAATTATCAGAATTACCCGGTGGCAAGCCAGGCCCTTGATATCACGGCAGGCGATACAGCAACCGTTCATTTTCCTGTGGAGTGGGGGCCCTACCGGCTGGTGGTCCGAGACCCGGAAACCGGTCTGGTCACAGCCCTGCGGTTCAGGGCCGGCTGGTCCGGCTGGGGAGACGGGGCCAATGAACAGACCGCCCGTCCGGATCAGGTGGTCCTGACCCTGGACAAGCCCGGGTACGCGCCGGGAGATACAGCTGTGGTCACCCTAAAAGCCCCGGAAGCCGGGAAGGCCATCGTCACCGTGGAAGCGGATACCACCGTGTTCCGCAAACAGCTGACCCTGACGTCCAACACGGCAACCGTCTCCATCCCCATTGATCCGGCATGGTCTCGCCATGATATGTATATCCACGCCATGGTGATCCGGCCGGGTGATAACAAACGAAAAATAACACCCAAGCGGGCCATCGGCCTCATCCATCTCCCGCTTGACCGGGAAAACCGGCGGCTGGATGTGGCCATTGACGCACCCGAGAAAATCCTGCCCGACCAGATGCTGGAGGTACGGGTTTCCGTTAACAACACCCATGATACGCCGGTCCGGGTCACGCTGGCGGCCGTGGATGTCGGGGTGCTCACTATCACCCGGTTCAAAACACCGGATCCGTTTGACGCCTTTTTCGGCAAACGCCGGTTTGGTGTGGATGCCTTTGATGTCTACAACCGGCTCATCGAAAATCAAGACGGAGATCTGTCACGCCTGGCCTTTGGCGGGGATATGGCAATGAGCGCACTCATGCGCGGCGGGGACAAACCGCTCACGGATGTCCGCATCGTCTCCCTGTATCATGCAGCTGTGGAAACCGATGCAAACGGCATGGCTGTCATCCCGCTTGCCATTCCCGAATTCAACGGCACCCTCCGCCTGATGGCGGTCGCGTTCAGTGAAGATGCCTTTGGTTCCGCGGACCGGGAACTGACCGTGGCCGCACCCGTGGTGGCTGAAATGGCCATGCCCCGGTTTCTTGCCATGGGCGATACCGCCACACTGGCCCTTGATCTCCGCAACCTCAGCGGATTTTCCCAGGAACTGGATATCCGCATAACCGGCACCCCGCCGGTGGCGTTTCCCGCCATCTCGCAGCAGGTGCGGCTTGCAGACAAAAACGCCCTGACCCTCCCCTTTTCAATCACCGCCGCCCCATTGACGGGGACCGGAGACATCACCCTCACGGTGAGCGGCATCCGCGTCTCGCAGGATGCTGCGCCAAAAGACCTGACCCGCAGCTGGATGCTCGGTGTCCGGCCGGCCTATCCTGCGCTCACACGGCAGTGGCGCAAAGTGCTCCAGAAAGGTGAATCGTTTATCTTCGATCCATCGGCGCTGAACGCCCTGATTCCCGATCTCGTGCGGGCAGAGCTGAGCCTGTCTGACCGGCCCATTATCGATATCAACGCACACATCAACGCCCTTCACGCGTATCCCTACGGCTGCCTGGAGCAGACCACCAGCGGCATTTATCCCCAGATTTTTCTTTCTGACGCGCTGTTCAATCAGCTCGGCATTGAAGGTGACACGGCAGCGGTACGAAAAGCGCACATCGACAAGGGCATCCAGCGAATCTTCACCCTGCAGAAAGCAAACGGCGGATTCGGGCTCTGGGACAATCAGGGATATGAAAACAGCTGGCTCACCACCTATGCGGTGGATTTTCTCCTGACTGCACGGGATTACGGCTATGCGGTCCCTGAATCCCGGCTGAACCTGTCGATCAAACGGCTTTCCGATTACCTGCTCAAGCCACAGCAGATCGTGATTCCATATGCAACGGACGCGGATCACGCCCGCTTTGCCACCCAGGCCTATGCCGGCTATGTGCTCAGCCGGCTTCGAAAAGCCCCGTTAGGCACCCTGAGAACCCTGATGGATACACAGGCGGACGACTGCCAATCCCCATTGCCCATGGTACATCTGGGGCTGGCCTTAGCGGCCCAGGGGGATATGAAACGTTCCAGATCCGCTGTGACGGCAGCCGCCCGTATCACGCGAAAAAAAGACGCGTACCTGGGAGATTACGGCAGCCGGCTGCGGGATGCGGCCCTGGGCTACTATCTGCTGAAAACCTGGCAGCCCCATACACCCGAGGCAGAGACCTTTCTCATGACCCTGGAAACCGAACTGCGCACACGACGATGGCTGAGCACCCAGGAGCGAAACAGCCTGGTGCTCGCAGCCATCCGCCTGTATGAAAACACCGGTACACCGCGCACCGCTGTGCTGACAACAGGACCGGCGTCAGTGTCCCTTTCGGTGGATCGGCTGACGCGGCGCCTCTTTTCCCACGACGACATGGCGTCTGGCCTGACCGTTACCGCCGAGGAAGGCCCGATTTACCTGAACCTGCTGCTTTCCGGCTACAGCGAGACACCGCCCCCCGCGGCAGGCAACCGCCTTTCCATCCACCGTCACACCTTTGATGTCCGGGGAGAGCCGGTGACCCTAAGCCGGGTAAAAGGCGGCGATCTTGTACTAGTGCGGCTCACGGTCACTGCCGACGAGCGGCTTTCGGATGCGCTGATCGTGGACCTGATTCCGGCGGGATTTGAAATCGAAAACCCGAACCTGCCCACCAGTTATGCCATGGACGGTATTGTTGTCGGCGGTAAACCCGTACAGGAATGGAAACAGGCAACGGAACTGGCCCATGAGGAATTCAGGGATGACCGGTATGCGGCGGCAATCGACACCGGCTATCCCGGAAATACGTCTACCCTCTTTTACCTGATGCGGGCGGTCACCCCAGGGACGTACCAGATACCAAACGCATACGGTGAAGACATGTACCGGCCCTATATCCGGTGCGTGGGTGAAGCGGCGGCTCCCGTGCGCATCACCGCCGCCGGCAACTAGACAGCATGACCGGCCCCCAAACCGCCTCAGCCGGCGCCGCTCAGCAATCTGTGCGGCGCTGGTTTAAAGGTGTTCAGGCGGGATGTCTTGTCTGCTGTTTTCTGGTTGCGGGCCTGGCTGCCGCCGACCGGATCTTTCCCCTGCCCGCCCTTGAAACCGCGCCGTCAACCGTGGTCACCGCAGACGACGGTTCCCTGCTCAGATGCTTTCCGGATCCTGCGGGTATCTGGCGTTACCCAGTCCGGATCGATCAGGTCTCGCCCCTGTATCTTGAGGCCCTTATCGGTTACGAAGACCGGTATTTTTATCATCACCCGGGGGTGAATCCCTTTTCTCTTGTCCGTGCCCTTGCCCAGAATCTGTCAGGCAACCGCATTGTGTCCGGTGGTTCCACGCTGACCATGCAGGCAGCCCGGCTGCTGGATCCCCATCAACGCACCGTTTGGGGAAAGCTCAAACAGGCGTTTCGGGCCCTGCAGCTGGAATGGCGATATTCAAAAGCAGACATCCTCACCTGGTATCTCAATCATGCCCCCTTCGGAGGGACCATCGAAGGGGTTGAAGCCGCATCCCGCACCTACCTGGGAAAATCCGCCCGCACCCTGACCCATGCGGAAGCAGCCCTGCTGGCCGTGCTTCCCCAGGCCCCGAGCCGGTATCGGCCGGATCGTCATCCAGCAGCCGCCCAGGCTGCCCGGGACAAAGTGCTGGATCGGCTCGTCCACACCGGATGCTGGCCCCAGGCCATTGCGTCAGATGCGAAAAAAGAAGTGGTGCCGTCCCTGTCCATCTCAGCGCCTTTTCATGCACCGCTGCTGGCCAGACGCCTGCATCAGGCCCATCCCCGCAGCCCGGACATCCAAACGACCCTTGATTTTGAACTTCAATACCGCGTGGCGCAATTGGCAAGTCAGTATGCCAGACGCCTGCCGGAAAAAAGCTCCGTAGGCATCCTCGTTGTCAGTCACCAAACCGGGGCCTGCCGGGCATACGCTGGTTCAGCCGCGTTTCTGGATGCCCGCCGATTTGGTCATGTGGATATGGTGACCGCCGTCCGTTCACCGGGTTCCACCCTGAAGCCGTTTTTATACGCCTTGGCCATGGATGCAGGACTGATTCATTCCGCATCCCTCTTATCCGATGCCCCGCGTATTCACACCGATTACCGGCCTGGTAACTTCAGCGGCGGTTTTCACGGGCCGGTGACCGTTACCCGGGCGCTCCGGGATTCCCTGAACCTGCCGGCGGTACAGGTACTGGAAGCATTCGGGCCCGCCGCTTTTACAGACCGGCTGCGGCACAGCGGGGTCGCGCTGGTGTTTCCCGGAAACGCAGCGCCGAACCTGTCCATGATTCTTGGTGGTGTGGGCGCCTCCCTGCAAAGTCTTGTCACTGGCTATACTGCCGTTGCCAACCAGGGACTCACGGTTTCTCCGGTCTTTATTCGCGGGGCGACCAGCCGGAAGCGGTATCTTTTTTCCAGCGGTGCGGCCTGGATCGTTCATGACATGCTCAAGCGGCCGTTTCCGGGAGACGAAGGCATCGGCGCCATCAACCCCCTGCGGCATTTTGCCTGGAAAACCGGCACCAGCTTTGGGTTCAGGGACGCCTGGGCCATTGCCGTGGGGCATGCCCATGTGGTCGGTGTCTGGGTAGGCCGGCCCGACGGCACCCCGGTTCCCGGGTATTACGGGGCAGAAGCCGCAATCCCGCTTTTAAGACACGCCCTGTTTGCCGTGGGCGAGCAGCCCCTGCGCCTGTCCAGACCCGCATCTGTCAGCCAGACCGACATTTGCTGGCCAACGGGTACACAGGCGGATGCAGACCGTGTGGATTCGGGACGGTGTCACATGAAAAAAAAAGCGTGGATCCTGGATGGCTGTATCCCGCCAACACTTCCAGACCCGCTGTCGCCGGCGCAATCTGGCGAGCATGTAATCTGGGTGGATGCGGATACCGGATTGCGGGTGGACCGGCACTGCCTGCCGGCGGCCTTTGAAAAACGCACCCTGGCGTTCTGGCCCACGTGTGTGGAACCGTTTATCGCCCGTCATCTGAGGCGATCCGCGCAGCTGCCGCCCCCCTCACCGTCCTGCGCCCATGCGCCGGCACTTGCCGGTGAAGGGGTGCGGATCATCGGCATGGCCGATGCGGCGACCGTGACCCGGGCCGGGGCGGAAGGTGCTGATCCGGAAATCCGGCTCGCGGCCCTGGGCGGCACGACACGATTGTACTGGTTTTTAAATGGCACTCCGGTGGCAGAACTGTTGCCCGGCCAGACCGGGTATCTCCGCTTGCCCGGTCCGGGAAACTATCAGTTGCTGGTAATGGATGCAACCGGTCATTCAGACCTGATTACGTTTTCCTGCATTGATGACGCGGGATAAAGGCACAAAAACGAACCATCCATGGATGCCCCTTCATCGCCATTGTAATCGCCCTAGCAAGCGGCGATGATCAAAACAGATGCAACCCACGGAAACACGCAGCAGGGTTGGCGCAGGGAAAGCGCGCAGGGAATATGCAGCAACGTTTAATTAGGCGTCGTTTAAATGACAATGCGGTTGATACTTTTTCTCAAGCCCTTTGATCATGACTTCGAACAGATTCGGATCAAACTTCCGCACACTCTGTTCGTTACCCTCAACTGTGCCTAAAAAGGGAATGCGTTCGCCATGATACCAGACAGGTTCACCTATTTGATGAAATTCAAATCCGAACCGGTTCGCCGCATCGTATAATTTTTTTTCAACAATCATATACCAGTGGGTTATTCCCTGACGTTTACTTTCATGGTACATAATCTGATACAGTCCGAGAACGATAATTGGGTCACTGCTATCTTGGGTTTCTTTATAATCCGTTCTGTCATCCGGTAATACGTCATTTTTTTTTCTTCTCTGCTTTTTACTTATTGCGAGCCGAGAGATTTCGGCAATTTTTTTTCTATCCGGCATTTTCCAAGGAATTGATAAATTGGGCACGGCATGCTCAATGGGAAATCCTTTATCCGAATCTAAAATCAATCGAACCGTTCCTACCACCTTTTCTTGATCGTCTAAACAGACACAATGGATAGCCGCGTCTTCATATTCGTCGGTTTCCAGTCCGCCTGGATGATCTTCTTTTTTTTCAAAGCCGAATTCTTCCGCATAGACCTGAAAACGCAGTCTAAAACTTTCTTCGAGTAAGCGTTTGTCATCCACGATGACGCCAAAGGTGTATTTACCGTGTTGTATTGAGTTTCTGATCATCGAAAAGACTCCTGTTCTGGATAATCGCAATGCAGTAAACGTCTTAAAAACGATACAGACCGCGGCTCGCTTCACTCACGCCTGTAGCCTTATTCGTTATGCCGTGATCATAGGTCTCATCTGTGGGAAAGATATTATAGAAGCTTTGTTAAAAAATCTATAATTAATTTATAAAAATATACTTCTAGCGTTCGTTTTAGTGATTATAAATAATGCCCCGGCGAAAACACGTTGTGTGGATCCAAACCCGTTTTGAGCATCTTGTGTAAATGCGCCAGTTCTTTCGAATAATTTAACTGACCTTTGCGCATAGCTCTTGATGAGGCTCGATACGAAGTGAAACCGATGGCATTAAACGCTTCCATGAGTTTGTCATAGCATATTAATGCGTTATGCTCTTCTTCTGCTATTTCCCGATCAAATATAATGGACAGGATACAATCTGCGGCTTTGTCATTCAGTAGCGTAATTGATATAGCCGGCTCAAATTCATATTGTTCAGAAATGGAAGTAGAAATATCGACCAGTTTTTTGACGCCTTCTTTAGTCATTGGCGCTATTGGAGCGATCCAAATCATACCCACTTTATCTTTGTCGGGATTCAGACGCGTTTCAGACATCGTAAAATGACGTTTGCGCCAATATACGCTATTCATAAAATAATTCGTCGGAATTCCTTTTTTTAAGTTTATCATTTCTTTTAATACGGTGAGTCGGGCATCAATTTTTTTCTGAATCTTGGGGAAGAGTTGCCGGAATAGCGTCGCATTGAAAAGCTGGTAAGCGAAATCAGCAACCCATTCAGGCAGAATGATTTTTTTGCACCTTACCCCCCTCAAGGCTTTTCTTAGGCGGAATGTTTTGAGCCATACTTCAACCCACGAGTCTCCATATACGGCACCTGAGATGGTCCAGGGAGAAATCTTCAGTGTTTTGCAGATGTGTTGCGCCGTTGCTTTGGGCAAGGGTGTTTTCCCGCCTGTATCGTTAAAAGGATAGCGCATAACGGCCTGTATCTCTTTGTGAGAATTAATACAGTGCATTTGGCTGGAGAGTGTCCCTTTCATTTTAAGCGGCTGAAGTCTTTCGACTGCCTCATAAAAATCCTCGTTGCTTTTAAGTCGGATAAAAAACTTGCTCAAGCATTTTTTTGCAGGCATCAGCTCCAGGTAAATGGCCGTAACAATGCCCAAGCTTGATTGGCTAAACAGGCCTTCGACAATAGGCCCTATTCCATGCTTATGGATTCCCACGTTGGAGGCATTGTTGCATCCTGCATGACCCGTCTTTATAAAACTCCCATCCGGGAGAACAACCTCCATTCCCACCACATGGCGAAAATGATCCCCCTTTTCAGAATGACCAAATCCCCTTTCAAGGTAATTACCAACAATACTGCTATCTGCAGGTGCCCCCGTTGCATCCATCCAAAAATTTCCGCCTTCACCTTGTAAAAAATCATACAACTGTTGCTGGGTGACACTTGCGGTTACCCTAACCAGCCCAAGTTTTTTGCCATACGGTTGCCCAGGAGGATCAAACGCGTTGCCAATCCAGCTGATCTGATTTTCAAACTGCGCTAAAGATAATAAGACCGCATGCGCAGACGTTGGTGTTGCCGATCCATATCCCCAATTCAAGCCTCTTGATATGGGGTAGACTGCAAGTTCTTTATTTATTGTAGATTTGATTTCGTGTATTTTGCTAATAACTATCTGGATTTCTTTCAATGTTGCGGGAAAAATGGCAAAAACAGAGGTTAAATGTTCTGCATAGGTACAAAGGTTCAGATTATTTAACGTTTCGGGTATGGCATATGGGATTTTATTTTCATCACAAAACAGCGTTAATGATTTGACGTCGGCATCCATGTGTTACTCCAACTGCTTATTAATGTGCATTGAAAACACGCTTACCTGAAAATACTGATCTAAGTTGCTAATATTGCGTATTTTTTTGAACAGTATTGTTACCTTATACCAACTATTGGAGATACACAACCATGATCAGTCAAAATTTGTTTTTTTTACGATTTTATCCAGGATGCGGGGCAGAAAGATTGAAGACGTTGCGCTTTGACATGACGAATCCTTGAACGGCGGTCCGTTCCGTCCCTATCTGCTACCTGCACTCGGTTGACAGACGTTTTTTCCATCTTGAGCCTTTTTTTCGTCGTTTATTTTTTTTAATGTTTAGTATATACTATGTAAAAAATTTCATACACAACCGAACATGATACGATCAATCCTGTCAAATTGGCAAAAGGAGATGAAATGAACGCATACCTACGTAATTTTTTAGTGGTCATACTTGTGTTGATCCCCATGCAGGCGGCGTTTTCCCTGCCGGGTATGTTTGATATCCAAACCGTCGATATTCCCAGGCAGTTTACAGCTATGGGAAATCGCAGCAGTGCGATGGATGCCAATAGCCACTTGCATGCGGCCTATGGCGGGAAACAACTCTACTATGCGACCAACAAAAGTGGCAGCTGGGTGACGACCATCGTTGATACGCATTATCTTGTCGGAGCAGGGGTCTCCATCGCTTTGGACAGCAGCGGACACCCCCATATCAGTTATTATGACATGCAAAATCAGCATCTCAAGTATGTCCGCTTTACGGGTACTGCCTGGCAAGCGCCTGAGACCGTTGATCATGACGCCCAGCTTGGAGGGGACGTTTCCTCCCTCGCGCTGGATAGCGACGATCATCCCCACATCATTTATTATGACGGGAAAAACGAGGATCTCAAATATGCCTTCTTTGATGGAAGCGGGTGGACGATAGAAACCGTGGCCAGTGAGGGAGACGTGGGAAAGAATAGTTCCCTTGCCCTGGATCAGGCGGGACATCCCCATATCAGTTATGCTGATCTTACCAATGAGAATCTTAAATATATTTCCCATAATGGTACGACCTAGCAAGCACCCCAGACCGTTGGTAGCAGCAATGGGACATTCTCCTCCCTTGTTATTGACAGCAGTAACCACCCGCACATCAGTTATTATGACATAGACAGTAACGATCTCAAATATGCCACCTTTCACAGCGGCAGCTGGGATATAGAAACCGTGGACGATACAGGTAATGTGGGATGGTTTACTTCCCTTGCCCTGGACAGCGCGGGGCACCCTCGTATCAGTTATTATGACATAGACAATGAGGATCTCAAATATGCCTCCTTTCACAACAACAGCTGGGAAAAAGACGCGATAGACACGACCGGCAATGTGGGATGGAGAACCTCGTTGACGCTGGATGGGGAAGGGCATCCTCACATTACCTACTTTGATATGAACAATAAAACCTTCAAACATATCACCCAGGAGGGCACCCATTGGTCCGATGACATCATCGATGTCTATATCGAGCTGTTGAAGTACAGTTCCCTTGCCCTGGATAGCCAGGGTCATCCCCACATCAGCTATTATGAAGACACCAATGGAGATCTCAAATACGCCTTCTTCGATGGACATCAGTGGAACAAAGAGACCGTGGACAGTGAGGATCGCGTGGGCATGTTTAACGCCATTGCCCTGGATCATGCGGGACACCCCCATATCAGTTATTATGATGAGACCCATGGTGATCTTAAATATGTTTTCCATAATGGTACGGCCTGGCAAGCGCCCCAGACCGCTGACGATAGAGATGATGTGGGACAGTACACCTCCCTTGCTCTGGATACCAAGGGCAACCCCTGTATCAGCTATTATGATGCGACCCATGGCGATCTTAAATATGTTTTCCATAATGGTACGACCTGGCAAGCGCCCCAGAAAGTGGACCATAAGAATGATGTGGGACAGTACAGCTCTCTTGCGTTGAATACCAAGAACCTGCCCTGGATCAGCTATTTTGACACAACCAACAATGATCTTAAATGTACCTTCTGGAATGGGAAAACGTGGGAGATTTATGCGGTGGATACAGAATTCGATGTGGGATTGTACACCGCTCTTGCCCTGGATGATCTCAACCGCCCCCACATCAGTTATTATGACAAAGAAAATAGGGATCTCAAATACGCGTATCCAAAGGTGTCTCCTGAAGTATCATGGTATCTCAAAACCCTGGACAGTGACGGTTCTGTTGGGAAACATTCCTCCCTTGCCATGGATCCTCTGGGTACCCCTCACATCAGTTATATTGACAGCACCCACCAGACGCTTAAATATGCTGTCTTGAATGGGACCCAGTGGACGATAAAAGTCGTGGACAGTGACATCACTGAATGGGAAACCACCATTGCCCTGGACAAAAAGGGTCATCCCTTTATCTGCTACTTTAATTGGAGCGATCCGACACTGGCGGTGGGTCGAGATGTCACCCCGATGCCCGCCATTCTCTTCAACCTGCTCAATTAACGGACAGGGATTGGTCTCGGCCGCGATGTGTCCACCTCCTGGAACCGGTCAGCCATGGCCGGTTATCCTCATGATCACCGGTGAAATCCGTTATGGGGTATCGCAACGCCGGGGTTTTCTGAACCTGTTGTTTGAAAAACAAATTCTGGCGTTCTGGCCCCTGCGCGGAGAACCGGTTATCGCTCGTCATATCGTAAGGGCAGCGCAAGCTGGCCCATCGTCAGTGGGTATTTTTCGCTGTGGCAGATTCGCGACCAGCCGCCCGGGTCCCCTCTCCGGGCGTCTCAAGCGGTGCATAACAGGGACGGGGTCCTTGCACGGCGGTCTGCTCCGTCCCTATCTGCTGCCAGTGCTCGCCTGACAGACAGAAAATTCCCATCCAAATTCTTTTTTGTCGTTTATTTTTTTTAATGGTTGTTATATGCTGTGTAAAAATTATATACACAGCCGGACATGATACGATCAATCCCGCCGGATTGACGAAAGGAGGAAACATGAGCACGTTTATACGCAGTTTTTTAGCGGTCATACTTGTGTTGGTGCCCTTTCAGGCGGTGTTTTCCCTGCCAGTGGCCTTTGATATCCAGACCGCAGATTTTGAAAGGTGGTTTGAAGATATAGGACCTCGCAGCAGTGTGATGGATGCCGATGGCTACATGCATGCAGCCTATGGCGGGTCGCAACTCTACTACGCGACCAACAAAACGGGTCGCTGGGAGACCACCATTGTTGACACGGGTGACGGGGGGAGACACACATCCATCGCGTTGGACAGCAACGGTCATCCTCATATCAGTTATATTGGCGGTAGCGTCTTTGGTAGTGACATCTGGCCTCTTAAATACGCCTTTTTTGATGGCACCCGGTGGATCAGAGTCAGCGTGGACAATGACAACTTTAGGGGGGGATGTACCTCCCTTGCGTTGAACACGAGTGACCGCCCCCGCATCAGTTATTATGACTATACAAACAAGGCGCTCAAATATACTGCTTACGATGGTGCGGCGTGGCATACCCGTACCCTGGATAGTAGTGGTGAGGTGGGAAACTA
This sequence comes from Deltaproteobacteria bacterium, assembly GCA_002748835.1. GTDB lineage: Bacteria > Desulfobacterota > Desulfobacteria > Desulfobacterales. The sequence goes on along the minus strand of PDTL01000024.1, from coordinate 1,843 downwards.
CTCCTCCCTTGCCCTGGATAGCAACGGCAACCCCCACATCAGTTATGCGGACGCTACCCTTTCTGATGAACGTCTTAAATATATCCGTTTTAACGGCATTTCCTGGGATACGCCAGAGAGTGTGGATGATGCGAGCGGTCGTGTAACGCATACCTCCATTGCCATTGATAGCAGTAACCACCCCCACATCAGTTATTATGCCTCTTCTCCTGGTTGTCTTAAATATGTTTCCCATAACGGAGCGATCTGGGGAACCCCCCAGATCGTGGATGCTGCGGGGAACACAGGAGCGCACAGCTCATTGGTTTTGGATACCAGTGGTAACCCCCACATCAGTTATACGGGCAATAACATGGCGGATCTCAGATATGCCGCTTACAGCGGCAGCGCTTGGACACTGGGCATCTTAGTGAGTGGCAGCGAATATACTTTTTGTTTTACCTCGCTGAGCCTGGATGGGAATCAGCCTCACATCACCTACACAGACGGAAAGTTCTTTAAACATATCAACCAAAAACAAACCGTTTGGTACACTGATATCATTGATATGGCAGTGTTTCCGGGGAGATCCTCCACCTCCCTTTCCCTGGATAGCCGGGGCTATCCCCACATCAGTTATTATGATAACATCTATGAGGATCTTTTGTATGCCTTTTTTGATGGAAACCGGTGGACAAGAGAAACCGTGGACGCTGAGGGGAATGTAGGACAAGTCTCGTCTCTTGCCCTGGACGCAGCGGATCACCCTCACATCAGCTATCTTAATGGGGACACGCATGATCTCAAATATGCCTTCTTTAATGGCAGTAGCTGGGAGATAACCACGGTGTGGGATACTGCCATTGTCCACGGACCCACGTCCATTGCCATCGATAGCAACAACCACCCCCACATCAGTTATTATGATCAAGCGTTGCTCTCGAATGGGAATCTTAAGTATGTTTTCCATGATGGAATCGCCTGGCAGTCCCCCGTGAATGTGGACACTGCAGGCGATGTAGGAGCGTACGCCTCCCTTGCTTTGGATAGCCAGGGGCACCCGCACATCAGTTATTATGACCGTGGCAACAGGAACCTTAAATATGCCTTCTGGAATGAGGGCTGGAGTGCAGTAACCGTGGACAACACCGGCAATGTGGAGGGGTATACCGCTCTGGCCCTGAATGCGGATGACTATCCCTGCATCAGTTATATAAGCACCATGGGCGCGCTCAAATATGCCTGTCTATCGCAGAATTCTGGCGCATGGGAATTCGATACCGTGGACAGCGGCATTAACATATGGACCGCCCTTGCCCTGGATAGCCACGGCCATCCTCATATCTGTTATGATGATATCACCAACAATGGGGATCTTAAATACGCCGCTCATAATGGAACGCAGTGGACGATAAAAAAGGTGGATAAAAATGAGGGGGTAAAAAGTTTTTCCTCTATTGCCCTGGACAAGAATGATCACCCTTTCATCAGTTACCATGTGCCGAGGCCTCGTTGTAGATATCTCAATCTGGCCGTGGGTCGAGATGTCAACCCGATGCCCGCCATTCTCTTCAATCTGCTCAATTAACAGACAGGGATCGTTTCCCCCTGGTGCCTTTGCCAGCATCGACGTAAAAAAGTATCCCGGCCAGATTCAGGAGAAACTGGCCGGGATATGACTAAATCCCATAACATTATAGAAAATCAGATAGTTGGAAACCGTTTGATTTTGTTATTGCTCATTTCAAACCCATGCACCGATTCCATGGATGTGACGATAGATCGGTAGAGAGGGAAAGGGCTTCACACGCAAAAACCCCCTCCAGACATCATCGTCTGAAGGGGGTTTTCCAATTCCGGCAGC
>PDTL01000014.1 GCA_002748835.1 Deltaproteobacteria bacterium | reverse complement strand
GCGCACCTATCGACAACGGGCCAGAAAACAGTTTCTGTCGGTGGCCAGGGACAAGCGGGTCAGCCGTAAAAAGATGCGGCGTTGCCGTCGACAGCAATTCTTTTTTCATTTTTTACAGAGCAAGACAAGGAATGGTAAAACGAGATTTTTGCATCACACTGAGTTGGCAACCATTCTGCTTCCCGGATGGTGCGGGGTTAAATGCGTTGTTCAGCAAACCCTACATAATCATTTTTTATAATCTCACTAAAAGTCTGAATCCCGATGGGCAGCTTTTTCATGGCAGGCCTCCTGATTCCCGTAATGTCTTGCGCTTCCAGCAACAATAGCATCATTGCAAGGGAATGCAAAGAAACCGTTATGAAGAATGATCACTTTCAGGGAAGACTGGCGCAGTCATTTATGGCAGGGTCGATATCTGCTTAAATTTTTCTGGGCACCAATTCTCGACAAAAACAGTTACAGGAAAAACCATTATAACTCCTGGATACGGGCAACCGGTATCAGTTTTGCTACCTGTTTTTTTTCTGTTCTTATTTTTCTGGAAGAACCGGCAAATAAAAAGGAAAAGCTGAAGTCTTCAGGTTCTCTGCGGGCAGGAATCCGAGGTTTTTCTCTCCGTATAGGCATGGGGCAGATAGCGGGTTCTTCTGATCTGTAACGCCACCAGCATCTCAGCGGTCTTTTTTATGATCAGGCCGCTGCTGGTGGATCAGGGCTATTCACCTGATACCATTGCCTTTCTTACCGGCAGATTTGCGGTTTCAGCAGGTGTTTTGGCTTCCATGGACACAGGAATGAAAAGAATCCAGCACCATCTTCGGCAGTGTGGGGAATTTCAGGATGTGATGCAGCTTACACCGCAAACTCCCGTACAATCCCGAGAATCCGGCGAATGGGTTCTGCTGCTCCCCAGAGCAGCTGGTCACCAACGGTAAACGCCGTCAGGTACCTGTCCCCCATCATCAATTTGCGGAGACGACCCACCGGAATATCCAGGGTTCCGGCGGCCTTTGCCGGTGTGAGTCCCGCGAGAGTGGATGCCTTGTCATTGGGCACCACCTGCACCCAGTCATTGTTAGCGGCAATCGCCGCTTCGATTTCATCCAGGGGAACAGACGTTGTCAGCTTGATGGTAAACGCCTGGCTGTGACAGCGCATGGACCCGATCCGGACACACTGGCCGTCAATGGGAACGGGATTGTTCGAGCGGCCCAGGATCTTGTTGGTTTCCGCATATCCCTTCCACTCTTCTTTGGTCTGACCGTTTTTCATGGCCTTGTCGATCCAGGGGATCAGACTGCCGGCCAGGGGTGCCCCAAAATTGTCAACCGGATACCTGTCACTGCGCAGGGCTTCGGTCACCTGCCGGTCAATATCCAGAATTGCCGTTGCCGGATTGGCCAGGTCTGCCCCCGGCGCCTGGCCCAGGTGCCTCATCTGGACGATCAGCTCCCGCATGTGCTTGGCACCGGCACCGGATGCGGCCTGATAGGTCATGGAAGTGATCCATTCCACCCATCCGTTGTCAAACAATCCGCCCAGGGCCATCAGCATGAGGGAGACCGTGCAGTTGCCGCCGATAAAATCCCTGATACCGTTTTCAAGGCCGGCATCAATCACGCTCCGGTTCACCGGATCCAGGACGATGATGCTGTTTTCCGCCATGCGCAAGGTGGACGCCGCATCAATCCAGTAGCCGTTCCAGCCTTTTTTTCGAAGGTCTTCGTAGACCGCAGACGTATAACTTCCCCCCTGGCAGGTGACGATGATATTCAGCGTTGAAAGCAAATCCAGATCCATGGCATCCATCAGCGGCGGAATCTCCACACCGATATCCGGCCCGTTCTGACCCACCTGTGATGTGGTGAAGAAGAGCGGTTCAATACCGCCGAAATCTCCTTCTGCCAGCATCCGTTCCATCAGCACCGATCCAACCATGCCTCTCCAGCCCACAAATCCGACCCGCTTCATTTTTTCCTCCGTAAGGGTTCATGCCTGCCTGTATCACAGGCTGCACAGTGGTTCCCGGCAGCCCGACCGGGGGTGCACCGCCATGCGTCCACGCTGGCTCTTATCATTGGCATCCGCAAAATTCAAACTATTAATAAAGCCTGTTACTGAGCTGGCCACGAATGTTTTCATAGTAGCCGGGAGATGCCTGAACTTCCCGTACAGCTTCTTTTGACAGTTTTTTGGAAGTATAACCAAATGATATTTGCAATCCCAGCGTGCGTGCGCTAAACTTTCCCCAATGGTGCATAGGGTCTTCCTCCTGTCGTCCCTTGCGGGGCTTTCCAGGGAAGTGCCTATTTTATTTCTCACCGGATCGGTAGAACCGATCCGGGTCCACCACTGGAAGGGGGTGGACCCGGATTAAAAAACTAACCCTTGACAACAAAAATCGAAATATCTATCGTTAATATGTTAATCATACGCTCGGCGACCCAGCCGATACGCTTCCTGATCCACCGCACGCGACCTGATGTCGATTCAGGACATAGCAGCGCATGCCTGTTCATCACAAACATAAAGGAAAAAAAAATGTTGCACAGATTTTTTAAACACATGGACCAGACCTTCCGTTTTCCTGAAGCCTCCGCTCACTGCGACATTCCCTGCGGAATTTACGACCCCATTACGGCCCAGATCAGCGCACTGACGGTGATCCGAATGGCTGACCTGATTGCCGAACTCGCGGAGAAACCGGAACTCACCGTGGCCGACCAGGCCCGACTGAGCCGCTTAGTATCCCAAAAAGAGGAACATGCGCTGAAAGTCAAGGAGGAAGTCCGGATTATCTGGGGCGATTTTTTCAAGGCACCGCAGTTCGAGAAAGTGCCTGACGCCCATGAACTGGTTCACAACATCATGATGCAGGGCTCCAAGTGCAGACAGCATGTGGATCGTGAAATGGCGGTTGAACTACTGAACCTGGTTAACCAGTTCGCAGAAGCCTTCTGGCTGACCAAAGGGGTGCCCACGTATGCGGCGCCCTGCCCCTACCCGCCGTCTGAAATGGTCATTTACCCGAAACTGGAAGCTTAGCATCACCTCGCATGTTAACCTGCTTTCGCATCTGCGGCGACAGCATGTCCCCCGGGCTGAACAGGGGAGATTATGTTGTCGCCGCCCGGTGGTTGCGGCGACCGCGTGCACGTCAACTTGTGGTTATCCGCCATCCTGTTTACGGCGTGATCGTCAAGCGCATGGTCAAAAAAAATGCCTGCGGGTATTGGTTTGAAAGCGATAATCCCTGTGGCGTGACCCAGGATGAGATTGGCGCTCTCGCCAAAAACCAGATCATCGGCCGTGTCCTTTTTTCTGTCCGCGCATCGGTCAGGGCCGCCAGACCGGTCGCATCCCGGTATCCTGATAAAAGGGTTTGTTGAACCGGTCCCGTTGTTCGCTGAAATAATGAACCGTATCCGGCATGTATGCCCTGTGTTCTGGGAAAAGCTCGGCAAACAGCGCCCGGCAGGGAGCACGAAAATCTTCCACTGAAAGATCGTGGACTTGCTCAAGGCAGCAGCTGACAATCCGGTCAAAAAAATGGTTGCCCATGAACATGTCGTAGGTGATACTGGCAAACACGCCGTCTGCCATTCGGTTGTACCTGTTCAGATGTTCCGATAAAAGTCCCAGATCCGCTCTCAACCCCATATTTATGCCCAGACTCAAATCCCTGTGCACAATTCTAGTGATACTGCCATCCCTTCCGACCTCCAGCAGGGTATTCTGCCCATGCGGTTCTAACATGTACCCGAAATTTCTGTAGCACGCCACCCAGTGCCGGACGATGGGAAGCATAATCTTATTGAGGATGAATACCTGAGGATCCGCATCGCCCATCAGCTCGAAAAGAAGTGGCGGCTGATTCGGATCAAAAAAATCCCTGCCATACAAGGCAAATCCCGGCACCAGATCCCGATCCGGAGCAACGCATGGAAACGGCGTCATGTCACGGACAATATACCCCCAGTTTTCGCCCCGGCCGGCGCGAACATCCGGTTCCAGGCAGGCGATGCCGATGACCTCCCGCAGGTAAGAAAAATCCTTGTCAAAACAGTGCAGCCCCTGTTCCAGATCAAGGGATACGGCAACCGCCTGTTCAATCACTTCCGCCCGCATTTTTCTGCCGTACCGGGATATCTGAAACGGGAAATGCACCTTCAACGCATGGGGCAAAGGATGCTGCACATACAGGGTCCGTGTGGAAGCACTGGGCGTTACCAGAATACCGGCTTCGGGCGTCCCGGATTCGCGGATTCGCCGCAAACAGGGATCATCCGTGACCTGTCCGGACACCTGGGGATGAATGCAAAGCAGCCCTGTATCCGCCGCCAGGTAAAGAGACGCCAGTGCTGCTGAAGGATTGGCCGTATACACTGACAATGTATTCAGCGGCATGCGGAAGACATCCAGAAAAAAAGGCGGGGTATCTGCATCCGGCCGATAGCGAACTTCTGCCTCCGTATACGCCGCGTGTTTGCTGTAGGTCCGGGTGCCCTGATTGCGATATCTTTCAAGATAGTACAATGAATGCAAATAGCTACCTCCATAAAAAGCCTGTTAAGCACTACAGGAGCCATAATTTAATTATATCCGGGGTATTTTTACAACACGCGTGTTTCACATCCTGCCATGATTCGCGAAACTCCAGTTCAGGGCAAAAAAACTCCCGATCCGGGTAGACGGCTTCCTTTCTGCGTGTTAGGAAAAACTAACTGGGATTCCTGACCGGTACTGGGATCATGACCGCCCTGTTAACCGACTATCTGATCACACGGGCGCTGATCCGCCTGTTCCGGGCATTCGGCCCTAAAAAAACGTAGCCCCGCCCACGTCAACCCTTTCACAGGAGACGATTAAATGAACGTGAAACAAATCGTACTGTCGTTGATCGCAGCGGTTTTCTTGATGGCAGCCGTTCCAGCAAGTGCCCACACCCTGTATATGAACCTTTCAGACAATGAAGACGGCACCGTAACCGTTGAAGCCATGTTCTCCACCGGTGCCTCTGGTGCCGGACTGCCATTGTATCTGGAAGACATGAACGGGCAGGTGCTCAGGAAACTCAAACTGGATGAAAGCGGCGAAGTTACCTTTGACATTCCGGACCAGCCGTATACGGTGTTTCTCGACGGCGGCCCGGGACACACGGTGCGCGAAGACGGCCCTGAAAAAACGACAGCAGACTGATATCCGCACACCATGGTATGCAGACCGGCGCGCTCCCGGTCCGCAGCTTCTATCGTTTATTATTTAACCAAGGAGATTATCATGAAAAAGCAGCTGATCACCCTTGCCACACTGCTGACCTTCACCGCCAGCACCGGATCTGTCATGGCCCACTCCCTGTGGGTCAATGTACACGAATCCTTCACCCATCCGCCGGGACATTTTATCACCTCCCTCGGATGGGGTCATGAAGTGCCCATGGACGACTTTCTCATGTCTGAAGCCGGGGCGGTCACCATCGAGACCTATGATCTCATGGGGCCGGACGGTTCCCGAACCCCTTTTCCCCTGCCGGTCATCAAAAAAGAAACGCCTGCGTCATCCACCACCGGCATGACCATTGTTCAGGGGGATCTCGGACTCCGAAAAGTTTCTCTGACCGACAAGACAGTGCCCGGCACCTATGCCGTGATCGCCGAATCCAAGGCCACCTATTTCTCAGGATATGTGGATAAAAAAGGAAATCATAAGATGGCCACCAAGGCCATGGACGAAATCAAGGGTGCCACTGCTTTTGATTTCAGTACCCGGTATAAAGCGGTTGCCAAATCGTATGTGGGCATCAAAAAATGGACCGCCCCGAAACCGGCCGGTTTTGACCTGGAAATCATGCCGGATACAGACCTGAGCACCGTCAACGCCGGGGATATCGTTAAATTCACGGTCACGTTCAAAGGCAAACCCCTGAACTGCGACATGCATGGAATACATATCCTGCACCTGACCTCCAACACCTACGGCGGTCCGGACAAATTCATGCTGTCGTCCTACATTATGAACGGGAAAGCCCAGGTGCGTATCCCTACAGCCGGCGAGTGGGTGGCCAGCATTCTGATCAAGAAAAACGTGACCCCTGATAACGAGCTCAAGGCCCTGGCAAAAAAATGCCAGTCCATCTACTATGGTTCCACCCTCAGTCTGACAGCAAAACCCTAAGGCCCGAACGTCCCACCGCCTTTCGCCGGGTGCCTGCAAAAGCCGTCACCCGGCGCCTATTTCGTAGACATCATCTGATACTATTTCGTGGTCTTGTCAAATTTCTTCCCGCCAAAGTAGCGCATGAACTGGGTCCGTTCGTACAGGGCCGGGTTTTCGCTTTTCTCCTGACTCATTTTACCCCTGAAATCAGAAATCTGACTAAATCCCCTTGTCCGCATCCAGGATGACAGTTCCTTGAGCATCTCCGCGATGGTGTCTGTGCCATTGCGATACAGGGTCGAGGCTGTCTGAACAGCGGTGGCGCCGGCAAGCAGGTGTTTGATGAGGGCCTCGCTGTCATGAACACCGGTGGAAGCGGCAAGATCGCAGTCCACCCGTCCGGACATGATGGCCATCCATCTCAGTGAAATGGCCAGATCTGAAGGCGAACTGAGGGTAAACGAGGGTTTCACCTCAAATGTGTTAATATCAAAATCCGGGCTGAAAAACCGGTTGAACAGCACCAGGCCCTTGATGCCGGTTTGAGACAGCCGCTGAATCATGGGGCCGAGGTCTGTAAAATAATAGCTGATTTTCAAAGAAACCGGGATCGTGAGCGTCTCAAGCACTTTTTCGATGACCTGAAAATAGAGAGCTTCCGTCTCTGCTGCCGTCCGCTCCATATGGGAAGGCAGAAAAAACATGTTCAGCTCAATAGCGTCTGCACCGGCTGTTTGCAGCCGCTTTGCATACGATATCCATTCCAGGGACTTATGGCTGCAGTTGATGCTTGCAATGACCGGGACGGACACTTCATTTTTGCTGTCTTTGATAAGCTGGGTATACTTGGACAGATTGTCTTCGCGCAGTTTGTAATCGTAAAACTCGATGGGATTCAACCGGCCGTCATACTCGAAAAATTTTGGCGCAGCACCTGTTTTTTTGGCCTCTTTATCAACAAAATCAGTATACTCAAAGGCAATTTCTTCTTCAAATATGGACTTTAAGACAATCGCCCCCGCCCCTTTATCCGCAAGTTCCTTTATTTTTTTCACTGACCCGGTCAGTCCTGAACTTCCTGCAATCAAAGGATTTTTCAGTTCAAGTCCCATATAGTTAACAGACAGATCCATAAAAACCTCCATTCTATTGATGACAATTTACCGTTGCGTTCGGCTGACAAATCGTTTTTCAGCGAAACGAACCGGCTTTTTTTCACATGCAATTGTGCTCTTTTTCACATCCCTTTTATATATCCACTTTGTATGAGAATCCAACTAATTTTTTTCCTATACGATCAATGGCTCTCCATTGATAAAAAAAGAAAAATTAGGAAATGATAATTTTGTCAATACACGCTTATTTTGGTGTTGACATCCTAAAAAGTAATGCGTATTCTTGTTTTAAAAGTTTGAATACTCTAACTTTTAAAATACCCATACACGCATTACAGGAAAAAAGCCATGATAAAACCACACGAAGCGTTTTCAGCAGACACGCCGTCAACCGCCATCGAAGCCTACTATGCCCGTGAAACGGGCGATCCCCTGTTCGATGCCTTTCCAGAAAAAATTACCGTGCATCCTGGCGGAAAGTCAGCCCCGGTTGCAAAAGACCGACTTGATGCCACATACGCCGAACTGATGCAGCAGCCCCGGACGGGAAAAACAGCCGCTTATATTCATGTGCCTTTCTGCGAAAGCCACTGTCTTTACTGCGGTTTCTACCGAAAAAGATACGACGAGGCCCAAAGCCGCCATTTTACGGATGCCCTGATCTCAGAGCTGAGAGCCACTGCCGACACACCGTACCAGAACAACAGGCCTGTGCAGTCGGTCTATATCGGCGGCGGCACCCCCACGTCCCTTGAGGCGGCGGATCTCCAGAGACTGCTGCTGGCCATCAACGAGAACCTGCCCCTGTCCAATGACTGTGAAATCACCGTCGAGGGCCGCATCTGGAATTTTGGTCCGGAGAAAATGGAGGCCTGCATTGCCGGCGGCGCCAACCGGTTTTCCATCGGCGTGCAAACCTTTGACACAAAACTGCGCCAGACCATGAAACGCCTGGCGGACAGGGACACGGTCATCAGCGCACTGAGCCGGCTTCGTGACTATGATGAAGCGGCCGTGATCATGGATCTCATTTATGGATTCCCCACCCAGACCATGGCCATGTGGGAAGATGACATCCGGACCCTGCTGGATCTGAAGTTAGAAGGGGTGGATCTGTATCAGTTGAATATTTTTCCCGCTACACCGCTTTACAAGGCCATCGAAAAAGGCAAGCTGCCCGATGGCATTGATCAGTCGAATCGTGCCCGTATGTATGCCCGGGGTATCCAGCTGATGGATGATGCCATGTACAAACGGCTCACCGTCAACCATTGGGGACGGACCAGCCGGGAGCGCAACATCTACAACCACATGATGAAAAGCCCTGCAGACTGCATGGCGTTTGGCCCCGGTGCCGGGGGCAGCATCCACGGTCATTTCTTTATGCTCGAAACCGATTATGAAAAATGGAGAACAACGGTTCAGGAAGACGGCAGAAAACCCATCCTCATGATGCAGACCCCCAACCCGAATGCGGTGCTGGAAAAAACCATCACTGCAGAGATGGAACTCTGCCGGATTAACCTCAAACAACTAGAAGCGGACTTCAACCTGCCCATCGCCTCGGTGCTCACCCCGCTGTACGACCAATGGGCGCGCGCCGGACTGATTGAAAAAAAGGGTGACTGGTCCTGTCTGACCACTGCCGGACAGTTCTGGCAGGTCAACCTGGCCCAGTTTGCCATTAATTACTTACACCATACGCTTTTGAAGGAGGATTCATAATGCGATTATTTTCTGTCATTCGTCCTGCAGCTCTGTCGAGCGCACTGTGTCTTTCCCTGATCTGCGGCACAGCCGTCACGGCGATGGCCATGGACGATTCGGAAATGGAAATGTCCAATATCGTGGTATCAGCCACCAAAACCGAACGGGATCTCATGGATGTTCCCGCTTCTGTGAGTGTGGTCAGCGAAAAAGACATCCGACGCAGGGCTTATACCTCTATTGCCGATATGCTCCAGGATGTTCCGGGGGTCGAGGTATTCGACGAGAGCCTTGCCGGTGCCAAGCGACTCAACATCCGCGGCGAATCCGGCTCACGGGTGCTGATCCTGATCGACGGCCAAAAAATCAACGAACAAAAGTCCATGGACGGCGCACCGCTGCTCATCGATCCAAACCAGATTGACCGCATTGAAGTTGTCAAAGGGCCGGCATCGGTACTTTACGGTTCCGAAGCCATCGGCGGGGTGGTCAATGTCATCACGAAAAAAGGCGGCGACAAACCGATCCAGGCATCGGCCAGCCTTACCTATGACGGGTCCACCGAGGGATTCAACGGCAACGTGGCTGTGTACGGCGCTATAGACGCGTTCCAGTACCGGGTCAGCGGCACCCGTTCCGATCAGGGAGACCGGGAAACACCGGACGGTACCCTCGAAGAATCTGACTCGGAAATGACGTCCTACAATGGTTTCCTGGGGTATCATACGGATACAATGTCCTTAGGTATCGGCGTCGAGGATTACGACAGCGAAGTCGAGTCACCGCCAACTGAGGTCATGGGCAGGCCTTTTGACCTGAACCTCCCGGAGTGGTCCCGCCAGAAGGTCAACCTGTTTGCGGATTTCAAAGGTGTCTCCGAGCTGTTTCCCCGCCTCCGCTTCGACACCTATTTCCAGGAGACCAAAAAAGACTTTTGGCAAGCCATGGGCCTCATGACTGGCGAGATGCGAATGCAAACCTATAATGAACAGGGAACCAGTGGCGCATCTTTCCAGGCCGACATCCTCCCCCATGAATCTCACTACCTCATTGCCGGTTACAGCTTTACCCAAGACACCCTGGATGCGGACACCACCTTTGAGATGTATGTTGGAGGCAGTCCGATGGGTCGCCCGTTCAGCTATTTTCACGAAGCCGCCATCACCACCCATGCCCTGTATCTCCAGGACGAATGGATGCTGCCAATGGATACAACCCTCACCATCGGGGGACGTCAGACCTGGGTAGAATCCGAGCTGGAAGATACGGACGACCCCAAGGCTATCAAAGGCTCCGTGGATGACAGCCAGGCCGTGTTCAGCGCCGGTCTGACCTGGACGGGTGCAGAGAACCTGACCCTCCGCGGTCTGGTATCCCAGGGATACCGGTTCCCGGATCTGAACAAACTGTTTATAGGAACACCTCACGGGGGGGAAGGCTTTACCCTGGGAAATCCGGACCTGGATCCGGAAACCTCCAACAATATTGAATTCGGTACCCGTTTCAATGACGGTGCCTGGAACATTGATATCACGGCCTTCTTCAACGACGCGGAAGATTACATCACTACCCAAACGGTAGGTCCGGGTGTCAGCCAGTTTGCCAATGTGGACAAGGCGGAAACCAAAGGCATCGAAGCCTACCTGGCCTACTCCTTTCCGGTTGTCAATCTGACCCCTTATGTATCCGGTGTCTGGATGAAGCGGAAATACGATACCGGAACATTTTCTACCTGGAAGACCAACACCCCCGAATATCTGGGGCGTGTGGGTATCAAATACGAACGGGAACTCAGCGCGTTTCCGGGAACGGTCTGGACTGATCTCTGGATGCGTGCCGCTGCGGATGCGAATGACATAGCCCCGAATGGTACTGTAACCACCACGGATTCCTGGGAGACCGTCAACATGGCCATCGGCGGTGAATTCGGGGAAAAGCGTCAGTACCAGTTTTCCCTGAACCTGAACAACCTGTCTGACGAGTCCTATACGACAGCGCAGAACAGGCTGGAAGAAGCCGGATTCCATGCTGTGGTCCATGTCGGCGTCCGGTTCTGATCCGGCAGTCATCTTTCGTCGAACGCCAACACCTTCCTCCCGGATGCCGCTTGACGCGGCATCCGGGAGCTGCGAGACAGGACATGAAAAAGAAACCTTACTGGGAAATGCGGGATCTGGTGACCATCGGCGTGTTCGCTGCCGTAACCAAGGTGTCGAGCCTGCTGGTGGCCCTGGTGGGCGGCGGCATGAACCCCATCTCCCTGATGCTGAAAAACCTGCTGTTTACCACCCTGACCATTGTGCTCCTCTACAAGGTCAGAAAATTCGGGGTGCTCACCCTGTTCCTCCTGGTCAATGCCATCGTGGCCATGCTGCTCATGGGCAGCGGGATGTTTCTCATTCCTCCCATGTTCGTAGCCGGCATCCTGGCAGAGCTCATCATCGTCGCCCTGGGGGGGTATACGAAGAATATCAACCTGATGATCGGTGTCGGGCTTTACGATCTCCTCTTCAAGGTCAGTGCCGTGGGGGTTTCCTGGCTCTTCGTCCGTGAACAGCAGGAGTTGGTGATCATGTCGGCTATCATCGTGGGCATTGGGTATATCGGCGCTGTGGCCGGCCTGTTCACCGGTGCGCTGTTTGTAAAGGAGCTGCGCCATGCGTGCATTATTCGCAGCTAATGCGGCTGCGCAGCACAGCGCTGTCCATCAGTTGGATGTCCGGACCAAAATTCTGATCTGCCTGATCGCATCCGTTGAGGTCCTCTTGCTGAAATCCCCGGAACCCCTGGGATTTCTCACACTCATAAGTGCGCTGTACGTCCTGGAACTCAGGCGGTTCACAGTGATTGTCATCTGCTACATCGCCATTTCCATCATGTGGATGATCTCCATCGGCTTCATGTATCTCATGCATCAGATCTCTCCCATGATTCCGGTGAGCGAGCCATCCAAAATGCTGATTCCGTTCCTTCGGACGGCGGTTATGCTCAACACCGTGCTGGCGCTGGCCCTGTCTTCCCGGGTCCAGACCCTGCTCACCTCACTGAAAACCCTGCGGCTGCCCATCTGGCTGTATCTGCCGTCTGCGGTCATGATCCGGTTCATCCCGACCTTCATCAAAGACGTCCAGCAGATTCACGAAACCATGCGGATCCGGGGATACAGCCTGAACCCGCTGTTTATGCTTGTCCATCCCCTGCTGGCCGTTCGGCTGCTGGCAGCCCCGATACTGTTCCGGGCCCTCCGCAGCTCCGACGACCTGGGCATTGCCGCAGAACTCAAGGGCGTCGGATACGGCGCCACCATGGAAAGCTACAAGCCCCAGTTTTTCAAGGCCTCGGATGTTTTTGCCTTATGGGCGGTCTTTGCTGTCACCGTCGCCACCGGTTTTATCCAGCTTTCCTTTAGCACCGTATCAACAGGACTCATGCCATGATTGAACTCAGCCAGGTCACCTATACCTATCCATTCCAGCAAACGCCGGCAGTCAAAGAGATTTCCCTGACCGTGAACAAAGGCGAGGTTACGCTGGTGACCGGTGCATCCGGATGCGGCAAATCAACACTGGTCCGCCTCATTAACGGCCTGTGCCCCAATTTTTTCAACGGCACCCTGACCGGCGACATCCGCCGCAACGGTACGCCCGGCAACGGGAAAACCCTGCAGGAAATTTCCGCCGACGTGGGCACCGTGTTTCAGGACCCCGAACTCCAGTTCTTTGCCCTGAATGTGGATGACGAGATTGCCTTTGCCCATGAGTGGCAGGGAAAAACCCGGGAAGAGATCCAGAACATTGTCGCGGAAACCGCAGGCAGACTGCGGATCACCCACATCCTGGGATCGTCCATTCACGATCTCTCCGAAGGCCAGAAGCAGAAAGTGGCCCTGGGTGCCGTCCTCTCCCTGCGCCCGTCCATTGTGGTGTTAGACGAACCCTCCGCCAACCTGGATCCGGAAAGCACCCTGGAGCTGGCCGGACTGATCCGGGACCTGAAAAAACAGGATATTGCGGTGCTGGTGGCAGACCACCGGCTCTACTGGCTGAAGGATGTGGTGGACCGGATCATCGTCATGAAGGACGGCGAAGTTGCGGTGGAAGGCGATTTTTCCATACTCGAAAATCCGGCACTCAGAGAGACATACGGCCTTCGCCGGCATGCGGTGACCGATGTGCGAAACACCCTTCCCCCAGTACCGGAGGAGGGGCGTCTGAAGATGAAACACCTGACGTTTGCCTATAAAAACGCACCGCCCCTGTATACGGACGCCGCCTTTACCCTGCCACAGGGCGTGACCGGCATCATCGGGGACAACGGCACGGGAAAAACGACACTGGCCCGTATTCTCACGGGTCTGACCCGGCTGAAACTGGGGGAGCTGTCCATTGATGGAACGGCCATCCACCCGAAAAAAATCATGAAACGGGCCGGCATTATCCTGCAGAATACGGATCACCAGCTGCACATGAACACCGTGCTCCAGGAAGTGGCCATGGCATCGGGCATCCACCCGAAAAAAAACCGCCTCTCGAAAGCAGAGCTGCTCGCCTTTCTGGACCGTTTTGGGCTCAAGCACCTGGCCGCTCGCCATCCCCAGTCCCTGTCCGGGGGAGAGAAGCAGCGGCTGGTCATTGCCTGCGGCCTTGTCCGGAAACCCGACATCTTTATTTTAGACGAACCCACCAGCGGTCTTGACGGCCGCAACATGCGCAGAATCGCCGACATGATCCATTCAGCCGCAGAAGGCGGCATGAGCGTCGTCGTGATCACCCATGACCTCGAATTGCTCGAACGGGTCTGCGATGCGGCCCTGCGCCTGCCATTCACCTCTGTTCAAAAGGAGACCACCAATGACTGACATGACCCCGTCACCCGATACGATCAAACAGGTACAGGCGATTATTGACGATAACGCAAGCGCCATGCCCGGCCAGATCGCCGGTCAGCTGGGTATCCCGGAAGAAATGGCCGTTCGCGCCCTGCAAGACACCATGCGCACCTTTGTTTCCCCGGACCATTTCGACGCCATCTGGGAGGCCATGACCGACTGGGAACGCATTACCTTCATCTGCCAGACCCCCACAGCGGTGATCGAAGTCAAGGGAAAGCTGCCGGCCGGAAAACACGGACACGGATACTTTAATCTCACGGGAAAGGACAACCCGCTGGGCGGTCACCTGCGGGTGGATCAGCTGGGCAGCATCTGCTTTCTGGAAAAGCCCTTTTTCGGCCTTGAGAGTCTGTCCGTGCAGTTTTACGATACGAACGGCGCGCACATGTTCGCTGTGTATGCGGGCCGGGAAAAACGCGAGCTGATTCCGTCGGTCAAAGAAGGATTTTACGCGCTGAAACGGCTGTCGACGATGTGAGATCTTCAGCGGATCATACCGCTCATTGACAGTGCGAAAAACAGATAGAAAAAACAAGGAGGCACCCTAATTGAAATCAATGATCATCTACTCATCACGTACCGGCAACACCAAAGCCGTTGCCGAAGCCATCCGCGAGGTCTTTCCCGAGCCCTGCACCCTCGCGCCTGTGGAAGAAGCGCCGGATATCTCCGATGTGGACTTTCTCGCCATCGGCTACTGGGTGGACAAGGGTCAGCCCGATGCAAAGGCCAAAGCGTTCATGAAAACCGTAAAAGGGAAAAAGGTCGGTCTGTTCGGCACCCTTGGCGCCTATCCGGACTCGGAACATGCCAATGACTGTCGGGCGGCGGCTGAAGCGCTCATGGAAGGAAACGACGTGCTGGGCCAGTTCGTCTGCCAGGGAAAGATCGATCCGAAAGTCCTTGAAATGATGGCAAAGGTGGCTGCAGATCGTCACCCCATGACCGAAGAACGAAAAGCCCGGATCGAAGAGGCGAAAAAACATCCGAATGAAGCTGACTTTACAAACGCCCGGGATCTGTTTTCAGGCATCGTCGAAACACTTCAAAAAGGTGCCTGACCAGACTGCGGCAGGGGGAACTATCTATCGCGATGCCCGCGGTAGGAATACTTCTGCCGCCAGTTTTCGATATCGCAGCCAGATTCGGACAGAAACAGAATAAATCGGCCCAGCTCCAAAACCACATCATCACTCATCGCATGCTCCACCCGCCAGGCTGCCGCCTTTGCCGCTTCCTCCGGCAGCTGGAGCACGCGTCCGAAAAAATCGCTGAGGATCAGGTTCCTGTGGGCAATCCGTTTTCCCAACTCATGCCCGTCCGGAGTGAGCTGGATGGGGTTGTAGGGCTTGTAGGCGATCAGATTTCGGGCGGAAAGGGATTTCAGGGCGGTGGTCACGGATGAGCGGGAAACGTTCAACTCATCTGCAATGGCATTGGAGCGCGCTTCGCCGTGCTGTTTTACCAGACGGAAAATGGTTGCCAGATAGTTCTCCTGGGTGGATGTCAGCGAGGTTTCGTTTGGCTGCATGCGGGCTCCCTGAGTTGCATAACTGCATAAAAGAATTCTTTAACGCACCAGAATCAATTTTTTTTATAAACACAATGGATAGCCGGTAAAAGGGTGCATCAAGTGACGCAGAGTATTGATAAAAGATTTAAAAAACGCAAGCAAAAAAAAAATGACATCGGCCCCACATGGCTGCAGCTGCTTGCCGGATTCTCCCGCCCTTACCGGCTGAAAATGGGTGTCGGCATCCTCCTCAGCACACTGGCGCGGGTCTGTGACCTGCTGCCCATGGCCCTGGTGGGGATCCTGATCAATCAGATCCAGGGAGACACACCCGGCGCCATGGTCTTCGTCCTGTACGGTGGGGCGGTCTGTGCCTCCTTTGGCGGGTTAGCCCTGTTTCAGAGCACCAGCGACTACCTGCTATCCGTCATGGCCCAGGCCGTACGACACGATATCCGCATCAACGTGTTTTCCCATCTGCTTTTCACAGACACCGAATACCTCGAATCCCGGCGTAAAGGGGATTTGATGTCCATCATCACCAATGACGTGGATACCCTGAACACCTTTTTCTCGGAAACCACGGCCAACATGGTGCGGGTGGTCATTTCCTTTGCCGGCACCTACGGTTATCTGTGCTGGCTGGATTACCGGCTCGCCCTGATACTCATGTTTCCCCTGCCCCTGGCCGCCATTGCCATGAAGCTCTTTTCCCGCACCATCCGTCCCCAGTATCTCAAAACCCGACAGGCGGTAGGACGGTTCTCGGGGATCCTCGAAAACAGTTTACAGGGGATCCCCGTGCTCCAGGCCTACAATGCAGAACCCGAGGAAATTGAACGACTGGAAGCCGCGTCAGGACTGTACCGGGACACCGCCGTGGCAGCAGCCCGGACCCGCCGGAATTTTATCCCCGTCATCTACATCATTGCCGGCCTCTCCTTTGGCCTCCTCATCGGCGGCGGAGGCTGGCTTACCCAGCAGCCGGGCGGACCGTCCATGGGCGACTACACCACCTTTATCCTCATGGGCATCCGCCTGGTGGTGCCGATTTTCACCCTGAACTTCCTCATCAACCAGATTCAGCAAGCCCGGGCCGCCATCACACGGATCCAGGAACTCCTGTCCGTGAAGCCCCGCTTGAAAGACCTGCCCGATGCCGTGGCACTGAATACCGAACCCCGGGTGCTCCGGTTTGAAGAGGTATCCTTCCAGTATCCGGGAGCACCGGCACTGTTTTCCGACGTTTCCCTGACCATCCGGAAAGGCGACTTTATCGGCATTGCCGGTCCTACGGGCGCTGGAAAAAGCAGCCTGATCAAGCTCCTGCTCCGATTCTATGCCCCGAATACGGGCCGGGTCTCCATCAACGGCCACGGGCTGGAAGCCATTGCCGTATCCAGTTTCCGGCAGCATGTGGGCTATGTGTCCCAGCATCCATACCTGTTTCACGGAACGATTCGGGAAAACCTGATGGTGGGAAGCCCGGATGCCGACGACGCGGCCCTGAACGCAGCCATCGAAAAGGCCGGTCTGACCGAGGTGATCGATACGCTTCCAGACGGCCTGGACACCCTGCTCGGCGACCAGGGAAACACCTTGTCCGGCGGTCAGAAACAGCGGCTTTCCCTGGCCCGCGCCCTGCTGCGGAACCCGGATGTCCTGATTTTAGATGAAGCCACCTCGTCTGTGGACTCGGTCACGGAGAGCATTATTCAGCGCAATATTCTGGAGCTCCGGCAGGACCGGATCATCATTTCCATCGCCCACCGACTCTCCACCCTGGTCGACTGCGACCGGATCTTTGTCATGGACCGCGGCGGCATTGTGCAGGAAGGCACCCACCCGGAACTGGTCAGGGAAAACGGGGTGTACCGGTCACTCTGGCTGGCCTTGCAGGCGTCATCATCCGCCGCTGGTTAAACCCGGACGACATCCCGCTTTTTTCGTTCAATCACATAAAAATCAGCAAGCACCTCGTTTGCGGATAGAATCAATCAATCTTTAGAAATGCCTGTTTCCATTTTCCGCCATCTCGTGTAAACTGATGCTGTTTTGATGATTAACCTGTTTTCACGTGTTATGTTCAGCATGACATCTGCGGGAAACCGTTCATGATTAACAACTCTTTTTTTCGTTTCAGTCCCCTTCGATGGTCCAGACGTTTCATCATCGTTCTTCTGGCCCATATTGCCATCGCGTTTTCAGCAACGCTCGCCTGCGGCTATGATCCGGTCACCCTTCAGCTGGCCTGGAATCATCAGTTCCAGTTTGCCGGTTATTATGCGGCGGTGGAATACGGCTATTATCGGGAGGCCGGAGTGGATGTCACCCTGCGGGAAGGCGGAAAGGGGCGGTTTGTCAGGAAAGCACTTCAAACCGGAGAGGCCCAGTACGGCATTGCCGGGACAGAGCTGCTCCTTCACCGAAAAAACGGAGACCCGTTTGTGGTGCTGGCCCCCATTTTTCAGCATTCCCCTTCCATTCTTCTCACACGGGCCGATTCCGGCATCCATCACCCCCAGGATCTGATCGGCAAAAAAGTGACGCTGCGGCCCGGTAATGCTGATGTCCTGTCCATGTTTCTCAGTGAAGGCATCTCCATCGATAAAATTATCCGTATTGAAAATGCCTACAACCTCCAGGATCTCATCGACGGACGAATTGATGCGTTCAATGCCTATGTCACCAACGAGCCCTGGTATCTTGAGCAACAAGGGATCCAGCCGGGCATTATCCGGCCGGTAAGCTATGGTGTCGATTTCTACAGCGACTGCCTGTTTACCACCGAATCCGAAATCAGGGACCATCCCGGGCGGGTGGCGGCCGTGCTGTCCGCCACCCTCAGAGGGTGGGAAACGGCCATGAAAGATCCCGAGCCGATCATTGATCTGATCCTTCATAGATACGCCGCAGAAAAAACCCGGGAACACCTGAGGTACGAAGCAGCAGCCATCCGGAAATTCATACTTCCGGATCTGATTCAAATCGGTCACTTGAATTCTTTCCGGTGGCAGCGCATTGCCGATATCTTTGCCGAACTCGGTGAACTGCCACCGGACTATGATCTGGACAGTTTTCTGTATCAACCGGCATCCGATACAGCAATCCGCCATCTGAAAATCGCTCTGGGTAGTACGCTCCTCGCCCTCATCACCGCCATTGCCCTTAGTCTGCTGGCCGGGCTTGTCATCCGAAAGCTCCGCAAGGAGATTCGCGAATGTCAGGCAGCGGAACTGGCGCTGATCGAGAGTGAAAGCCGGTTCAAGGAACTGATCCAGAACATCCCCAATATTGCCGTCCAGGGGTATGACATGTCCCGCCGGGTTGTTTTCTGGAATAAAGCCAGTGAACATCTCTATGGTTACACGTCAACAGAAGCCATGGGTCG
This sequence comes from Deltaproteobacteria bacterium, assembly GCA_002748835.1. Lineage (GTDB taxonomy): Bacteria > Desulfobacterota > Desulfobacteria > Desulfobacterales. The sequence continues at coordinate 151,086 of PDTL01000014.1, read as the reverse complement.
GTACATAGAAGACCTGATTATTCCCGAATTCATGCGAGATCAAGTCAGAACGGATATCTATAACTGGTTTCATAATAACATTACTATCCCCTCCAGTGAGCTGGAGCTTCAGCATAAAGACACTCACAAGGTGCCGGTCTATTCCAGCCATGTCATGCAGCAGAATGCTAAGGGAAACCGGACACTTTTCTGCCTGGATGTGGACTTAAGCCTCATCCGGGAAACCCAGCTCAGATACCAAAGCCTGTTTCAGCACATGATCAGTGGTGTTGCGGTCTATGAAGCCATTGACAACGGTGCCGATTTCATCATCCGGGACTTCAACACCGCAGGCGAACGCATCTCCGAAATCTCCCGGGAGGAGGTGATCGGCAGACGGGTGACAGAGGCCTTTCCCGGCATACGTGAATTCGGCCTGTTTGATGTGCTTGTTTCCGTATGGAAAACCGGAAAATCCAAAATGCATCCAGTCTCCTTTTACCAAGACAACCGAATTTCCGGATGGAAGGAAAACACGGTCTACAAGCTTCCCTCCGGAGAGGTGGTTGCCGTATTTCAGGACGTCACCCGACAAAAAGAAATCGAGGAAAACAACGCCATCATGGCCCAGAAGCTCCACCGTGCCCGGAAAATGGAAGCCATCGGTCTCATGGCCGGCGGGGTGGCCCATGATCTGAACAATATTCTCTCCGGAATTATCGGATATCCGGATCTGATGCTCACCCAGATCGCGCCCGGGAGTGAACTGGAAAAAATGACCCAGGCTGTAAAAAACTCCGGAGAACGGGCCGCGCAAGTGGTGGCGGATCTGCTCACCCTTGCCAGGGGTGTGGCCACGACGACAGAGGTTGCCAACCTGAACCACCTGATCGAAGACTACCTGGCCAGCCCGGAATGCTTTAAAAAACGGTGTCTTTACCCGGGCATCCAGATTCAGACCTACTTTCACCCGGATCTGCTCAATGTCCGGTGTTCGACCCTCCATATCCGAAAAAGCCTGATGAACCTGGTGACCAACAGCCTGGAAGCCTTTGACGGCATGGAAGCGGGAGATATCCAGATTGAAACCCGAAACATCTATATTGACGCGCCCCTTGCCGGGAACCAGTTCATGGAGTCGGGAGAATACGTGGCTGTAGTGATTCAGGACACAGGCAAAGGCATTTCGGAAGCAGACCTTGAGCGCATCTTCGAACCCTTTTATACTCGAAAAGTTATGGGCCGCAGCGGAACCGGCCTTGGCCTGACGCTGGTCTGGAACACCATGCGGAATCATGGCGGTGCCGTGACCGTATCGTCCGACACAGACGGCACACGATTTGAGCTGTACCTGCCGGCGACCCGGGATCCGCTGCCCGGTCTGCCTGCTTCACGAGACGTCTGTGCCGTTCAGGGAAAAGGTCAGCAGATTCTGGTGGTGGATGACGAAGCCCAGCAGCGGGACATTGCCAGCCGCATGTTGATCCAGATGGGATATCGGGTGGAAACCGTCGATTCGGGAGAAGCTGCCGTGGAATGGCTGGCATCCCGTTCCGTAGACCTGCTGATTCTGGACATGGTCATGAATCCCGGCATGGACGGAATTGCCACCTACCGAACCATTCTGGAAACACACCCGGGCCAGAAAGCGGTCATTGCCAGCGGATATTCCAAAGACCAGGCCGTGGCCGACGCCAGAAAAGCAGGAGTCGGTGCCTTTTTGAAAAAGCCCTACACCCTCACGCTGCTGGGAGAGACCGTCAAGTCAGTACTCGACGCATCATCGGCATCAGATCTGGATTGACGGTTCACAGGATCGCCCATCGCGTTGTGTTTTTTGCCGTACGTAAACAACCTCCAACAGGTTCCGGTGTTAATGAACGCATCCCCCACGCTGCTGAAATGGAGTTCCTTTCTGTTTGCCGCTTTCATCCTTGCGCTGGTAGTGGCAGCGGACGTGGGTGTCCTCCCGGACTGGATAATCCGGCAGACCAACGCCTCCCGATATGTAGACAAACTGGCGCACTTTTTTATCATGGGCGGCATGAGTTTTCTGCTCTGCCTCACCCTTGCCTGGGATCGCCCTGAAACGCTGTTCCGGCATCTGGCATTAGGCTGCGGCACGGTAATCACCGCCACCACCTTAGAAGAGTGTTCCCAGTTATTGTTTCCCCTCCGCACATTTTCATGGAAAGACCTCGTATGGAGTTATGCAGGGATTTTCTGCTTCGCCCTGATGGCCGGCGTCATCACCGGAATCTGGTCGCGGATCCGGCGTCGCTGCCAGAATCCAGAAATACGCTGTCAGCGGAATCTGTAACGTCTATTCCGTGGCAGCAGGCGGCACATTCAGTTCCTGACCGCTCAAGAGAAGCCGTTCCGTGATCTGTGCCGCTTTTTCACTGTTCACATACGAGAGAATCAATCCGGCTTTCTCCCCTTTGAGTTTGGAAAACAGTTTCATGGCCACATCCAGGTCCATGTTATCGACAATGGCACCGGCCGCTTTGGGTTTCATGGATGCATAGACCTTCACCAGCTGGGCGATTTTGCGTTCTTCCGCCACCCGGCGTTTTTTTTCCTTGTCCGTCTCCTTCTGCTCCAGAGCAGCCAGACTCTGGTCAATCTGCTGCTGGAGTTCCTTGAGGGTCTCAATCCGGGTTTCCAGTTCTTCGCGAAGGGTTGTCAGTCGTGCAGCCTCGGCCTGAATGCGGGCTGCTTCCTTCTGAAGAAAAATTTTTTTCTCCTCTAGACCGCTCAGTACCAGTTTTACTTCCTCTGCGGCAGCAGCCTCTTTTTCTTCCTGAGTGGGTTCAGGCGGAGGGGCATCGGCACCTGTTTCACCGTTTTCGTCCCTTTTCTCCGCATCCGCCGCTGATGCGTCTTCCTCCCCGGCAAACACCGTCCCCGGACCCAACAGACCGGATGCAGGAAAAACCGCTGTCCGCAGGATAGGCATACGCAGCCAGAGCATACCGGCCATGAGAAATCCGCCAACAAACCACAGCATGTATGTTTTTTTTTGTTTCATCCCGCTCGCACCTCCCGGCTTTTTTTCAGCACCACCCGCTCATCAGTCTCTTTCTGTTCCAGTTTTGCCAGGGTTTGATAATAGTGAGCTTTCCGGGTGTCCTTCAGCTTCTCCATGCTCTTTTTTTCCACCGACCGCTTTCGCAGCGACTCCTGCTTCCGGGCCAAAAGGCTCTTCAGATTGTCCAGCCGTGCGTTTTCTCCGGCCAGTGTCTCCTCAAGACCGCTGATAAAGCTGGAAAACAGCTGGTAACGGTGTGCGGAAATCCCGGTTTCCGATGCAATCGCCACTTCGTTCAGAGCAATGCGAATCTCTGATTCAATTTCCTGTATCCGTCTTTCACAGGCGGTCACGTCCGCCTGGGCTGCAGATACCGCCTGCAGCGCCTGCTGTTCCAGGTGATGCCGATATTTCAGCAGGGTTTCAAGGGAAAAATGGAATCGTTTCATGGCGCCATCCTCATGCGCTCGTCAGGGCATTATTGACGCGAAAAAATGCCCCGCAACCGGGTCAGTGCTCTATCCCGGTCCACCTTCTCGTCGACACCCTGGCGGAGGAACCGGTTAACCTTTTCGATGTACTTTTTCGCCCGGTCCACAGCGGGATTGGTCCCGTCGGTATAGGCACCGATAGCGATCATATCCTCCACATCCCGATAGGTGGCCAGCACTTCGATGGCCTGTTCCCGCAGGGCCAGCTGCTCGGGCAGGCTCACATCCCGAATCACCCGGCTCACGCTCTCCAGCACTTCAATGGCCGGATAATGGCCCCGATTCGCCAATTTCCGGGACAGTACAATGTGCCCGTCGACAATTGAGCGGACCGTATCCCCCACCGGATCGTTCATATCATCGCCCTCGACCAGCACCGTATAAATACCGGTGATGCTCCCCTTACCCTTCACTGCCCCGGCGCGTTCCAGAAGCACGGGAATCTGGGCAAAAAACGAGGGGGTGTATCCCCGTGTGGTAGGGGGTTCGCCTGCAGCCAGGCCCACATCCCGCGAAGACATGGCAAACCGGGTGATGGAATCGACAATCAAGAGCACGCTCAGGCCCTGATCCCGGAAATATTCCGCCAGAGTGGTGGCCAGATACGCGCCGCGCATGCGCACCAGGGCCGGCGCGTCAGAAGTGGCTGCCACCACCACCGTCCGTTTCCGGCCTTCAACGCCCAGGTTCTGATCCACAAAGTCCCGCACCTCGCGCCCGCGTTCTCCGATCAGGCCGATGATGGTGACATCGGCTGCTGTATGCCTGGCCATCATGCCCATGAGCACGCTTTTTCCTACACCGGAACCCGCCATGATGGCCACCCGCTGACCCCGGCCCAGGGGGACCATCGCATTGATCGCCGCGAGCCCCACGTCCATGGGTTCATCCACCGTCCGGCGGTTCATGGGATTGATGGGGGTTCCGTACAGAGGGTATTCTGCGGTTGCGGCAATCGGTCCGCCGCCATCAATCGGCTGCCCCATGCCGTCGACCACCCGACTGAGAAAGGCATCCCCCACCTCGGCCCGTGGGCTCTGATTGACCAGCGTCACCCGGCTCCCCGGGCGGATCCCGCGGGTGTCTCCATAGGGCATGAGCCGCACATGGTCATCCCGAAACCCCACCACTTCGGCCAGGATCCGGTCTCCGTAGTCGTTCTCGATTTTCACCAGGCTGCCAATACTCATATTCAGCCCGGTGGCTTCGGCAATCAGGCCCACCACCCGGACGATCCGCCCTGTTGCCTCAAGGCACACCGCTACATCGACAGCATCGTGATACCGATGCCAGTCAATGGTGTAATCAGACAGCGCAGCATGGGTGTCCATGGATCGGGTCTCCCAGGTTCTCAGCCGGCCTGCCGGCTGGCGTTTCGCACAGCCATCTCCACCGCCTCCAGCCGTGCATCAATGTCTGCGACAATCTCGCCCCCCTGACGCTCCACCCGGCAGCCGCCCCGCATAATTCCCGGATCTGCGGTAATCCGGACCGTTTTCAGGGAACGGATCTGCTCAAAAAAATCATCCTTGATCAGCTCGATAAACTCATAATCATCCGGGCTTACATAGAGGATCACATGCTCGGGATCCACCAGGAGGTTCAGGGTTTCTGCCACCGCATGCCGCACCACCTCCGGTGTTGCGGCCACCTGGCCGTAGATCACTTTTTTCGCAATCCGGATGGCCAGCTCCACCATATCCGCCTCATACCGCCGCAGCATCTGGTCCCGGTCCGCTGCCACGGCTTCGATCACCCCGTGCAGATAATCGGCGGCACGCTCGCCCACCGACCGTGCTTCCCTGTATCCTTCTTCCCGGCCCTTTTCAAAGCCCTCCTCCCGGCCTTCGGCAAAGCCCGTATCCCAGGCTTGCTTGCGAAATGCTTCCAGATCCGGCATCGAATTTTCCGCCAGCGTGTCCGATGACACGTCCGCCGGTGTCTCGACCGTTAAATCGGTTAGAGCCTCCGTCTCCGCAACCGCCCCGTCGGCTGATTCTGCCCCTTCAGCAGCCGGTTTGGCCGCGGTTTCGTTCACGGAGGGATCCAGATTGTGCAGGGGTACAAATCGATCTGTATCCGAGGCGCCGTGTGGGTGTTCGTACAGGTCTCTGAAGGCATCCGGTGCAGGCGTTCTGGTCTCCTGGACCGACTGGAACGCCGATGAAGCCTCCATCTGCTGAAGCCCTTTGACATTCAGCGGTGTGAAGCCTTCGGTTTCTGAAGAACGGGTATCAGACAAGCACGTCATCCTTTCCTTTACCGCCCAGAACAATGGCGCCTTCCGCCTCCAGTTCCTTGGCAGCCCGTACGATCTCCTGGTGGGCCTCTTCCACTTCGGACAGTTTCACCGGACCCATAACCTCCAGGTCTTCCATCAGCATCTCCGCAGCACGGGAAGACAGGTTGCCAAGAATCTTCTGTTTCATCTCTTCGCTGGCGGTCTTCAAAGCCAGAGTCAACTGCTGGCCTTCCACCTTCTTCAGGATCTCGCGCATGGCCCGATCATCGACCCGGCTGAGATCTTCGAACACAAACATCATGTCACGGATGTCACTGGCCATTTCCGAATCATCGGCCTCCACATACTCCATGATGATATCTTCCGTTGCCTTGTCCACACCGTTGAGAATATCGACCAGCACCTGCAGACCACCAACCTTCCCGCCGCGTGTACCGGCAAGACTCAATTCCGCTTTCAGGGCCTCATCCACATCCCGGACAATATCCTCCGGCACCTGGCCCAAGGTGGCGATCCGGCTGGCAATATCCCCTTTTTTTTCGTCAGGCAGCATCACCATGACTTCTGAGGCCACCTCCCCGGGCAGGTGCGCAAGAATCATGGCAATGGTCTGGGGGTGCTCGCTCTCTAAATAACCCGCCATGGCCGACACGTTGATATCCCGACTCCAGATGAAGGGTTTGGCACGATTCCGGTCTTCAATATCCTTATAGATGGACCTGGCCTTATCACGGTCCAGCGTGCGTTCGATCAGGATTTTGGCGAAATGCTGGCCCTGGATCATCATACTGGTGTCACCTTCAAACTTTTCGATGAAATCCCCCATGACTTCATCACGCTCCTCGGGCGTGACCTTTTCGATCTGGGCCATGGCCGCAGCCACCACCTTGATCTCCCGATCAGACAGCCGGCTGAACATGTCCGCCGCATAGGATTCGCCCATGGTGAGCATGAGAATAGCCGCTTTTTTTGCACCGGGAATCCCGGCTTTTTTATCTTTCTCTTCCGCCATATCAGCTTTCCTCGCTCAGCCAGCCCTTGATGATGTTCGCCGCCTTATCCATGTCGGCGGTTGCAAGGCTTTCGGCTTTGGCAAATCCGGTCAGTTCCACAACCTCCGCGTCCGCTTCTGCCCGGCTTTCCAGACGGGCCAGTTCTTCTTCCGGTGACGGCAGTGCGGCCTGTTCCACCCCTTCCTTGAACTCGCGTGCAGTCCGGATCAGGGGGCGGATCACGAACATGAAGACCAGGAGGACCAGCAGCACATTGGCAATCAGGGTGCCATACTCACGCTTGAAGGCGACGAGATCAAACCCTTCCGTTGTTGCCGGCGGCAGCAGATCTTCCAGGGATTTGAAGGCCACGCATTCCACGGACACCTGATCTCCGCGATCCTCATTATATCCCATGGCCTGGCGGACCAGGCGGTCAAACTGGGTCATCTCTGCTGCGGTGCGGGCCACAAAGGCGCGAACCGTCTTTCCATCCTGTTCCGTGGGCGGATAGGTGCCGTCCAGCACCGCAGCAACCGACAACCGGATCAGTTCCGCTGCGGGCTTCACCCGCCGCCGGACGGTCTTGCTGATTTCATAGTTAATCGTCTCGTCGTTCTTCTGACTCTTTTCATAGCGCAGTTTCTCACCGTTTTCATCCACCAGCGGATTCACCGTAGAAACGGCTTCCACGGGACGGGTATTCCGCTCTACGGACTCGTTCACATGCTTGCGGCTCCGGATCACCTGCACTTCCGGGTCAAAGATTTCTTCACTTTCATCTAATTTATCAAAATTCATATCCGCCGTCACCCGGACAATGGCGTTCCCCTCGCCCACGATCCGCTCGAGCATGGACTGGATGCGCCGGGCCAGATTCTGTTCGTAGGCCACCTTGTATTTGAGCTGCTTGTCAGCGACCAAGCCGGCTTTTTCGGCTTCGCTCAGGGTCTTGTACAAAACCCGCCCCTGGGTATCGACCACGGAGATATATTCAGGTTTCAGGTCTTCGATGGACCGGGCCACCAGATGCACCACGGCCTCCACCTTGTCACGTCCCAGATCAGCTTCCGGTTTCAGTTTGAGCAGAACAGAGGCGGATGGCGGTTTGGTCTCTTCCACAAACACAGAGTCCCTGGGCATGACGATCATGACCCGGGCATCCTCGACCTCCTGAAATTCCCGAATGGTTCGGGCGAGCTCGCCCTGGACCGCCCGTTGGTAGTTCAGTTTCTGCACAAACTCGGTTGTCCCGAAATCCGTGGCGTCAAACACCTCGAACCCCACGCCGCTTCCCTTGGGAAGCCCCGCGGCCGCCAGGGTCAGACGGGTTTCATGCACCCTGTCCGCCGGAACGATGACCGCACTGCCTGCACCTTCGAGCTGGTAGGGCACCCGGAGTGCTTTGAGTTTCTCGACAATGGCGGCCGCATCTTCGGGCGCCAGGTTGGTATAGAGCGGCTGATAATCGATCTTGTTCGCCCAGAAAAACATCATGGCAAAGCTGCCCAGAAGCAGTACTGACACGGCCGCGATGATAAGTTTCCGCGGCGTGGGCATGCTCCGCGCCATTTCCAGCATCTGCGATACCATGGGATTCATCTGCCACCTGCCCTTTTCTTACACGTGAGGGTCAACACCATCAGAAGGCCATCCGGGAAATTTCCTGATACGCCTGCACGGCTTTGGTCCGGACCTGCATGAGCAGCCGCATGGAAAGATCCGCTTCCATCAGCGCCATCATCCCCTCGTGCACGCCCAGCTCACCCCGGACGACCTGCCTTGCAGCCGTGTCTGCGGCCATCTGGGACCGGTTCACCGAAGACACTGCAGACGACAGCCGCTCGGTAAAGGTGGGGCTTTTTTTTTCAGGCCGCGTATCGGCGGTCTGTCCGCTCACACCGATGGAACTGCCCAGGCCACCGATCCGTCCGTTCATGCCATAGATCCCGTCAACCATGTTCCGCCTCCTCTCTGTTAGCGCCCGATTTCCAATGCCTTCTGCACCATGCTCTTGCTCGTGGCAATGGCCTGGGCACTGGCATCATAGGATCGACGGGCCACAATCATGTCTGTGATTTCCGTCAGGGGATTAACATTGGGTTTGGCCACATACCCGGTTTCCGGGTCTGCGTCCGGATGTTCCGGTTCGTACATCATCCGGAAGTCCTCCTGGGATGTCACAACCCGGGCCACACCCACGCCCGTGCAGAATCGGGACACATCTTCCAGAATCGACTGAAATCCCTTTGATTTCGGTTTGATGGGTGTTTCTTCAAACACCACCATCTTCCGCTTGTACGGCCCGCCTTCAATGGAACGGGTGGTTTCAGAATTTGCCAGGTTCCGGGCAATGATATTCATTTTAAAACGGTTCGCCGCCAGTCCGCTGGCACTGATCCGCATGGACTGCATCAGATCCATCAGCTGCCGCCTCCTTCCATAATGACATGTTTAAGCAGGGAGATCTTCCGCAGCATCATCTCTGCAGCAGATCGGTACTGAATATTGTTTTCAACCAGGTGCATCATCTCGGTATCAATGTTCACCGGGTCAAGATTACGGGGGTCACTGCTGTCAAAAATCATACTGGCCATGGGGTTGTTCACAGGAGTGATATGGGCCGGATGGGTTCGAACCAGATCTTCGGTCGGCACCCCGCGTGCCATTTCCGTCTGCAGGGTCTTCTGGAAATCCAGATCCCTGGCCCGGTATCCCACGGTATCCATATTGGCAATATTGCTGGAGATCAGCGCATTGCGCTTCACCGACACATCCATGGCCGTTCCGAGAAGTTTGAACGTCGTGTCTAAGGGATAATTCATTGACGTCATGCCGTGCCTCGCATCCAATGGTATTATCCGGCGTTACGGCGGTGTTCGAACAAACAAACGACTGCCGCTGCAGGTTACACACTAAAATTTGCAAGGAGTATGCCTAAAGATAAAACAGACGGAAAAATCATCCCGTGCCGGTCAGCCCGGCCTCGGCTTTGTATTCATTCAGCTTGTTTCGAAGGGTCCGCACACTGATCCCCAGAAGCTCGGCCGCGCGGGTGCGGTTGCCGTCGGTCTTGTCCAGTGTGCGAAAAATAGCGTGTTTTTCAATTTCCCGAAGAGGTGCGTCATTCAAGGGGAACACGGTATTTCCATCAGCCTTCTCACCGCCCTGGTGCAACGACGGCGCCGTTTCCATGGACACGTCTATGAGCAGATCGGCTTCCGTGATCTCATCCCCCGAACAGAGCAGTACCGCCCGATGAATTATGTTTTCCAATTCCCGCACATTGCCCTTGAACGGGAATGCCTGGAGACGGTCTCCGGCTCCAGCCGTCAATCCCTTGACGTCCCGACCGTCAATCCGGTTGTATTTTTCGATGAAATGCGCGGCCAGAAGCGGAATATCACCCGGCCGTTCACGCAGGGGTGGAATTCGCAGGGGGATGATGTCGAGCCGGTAGTAGAGGTCTTCCCGGAAGTCGCCGTCTGCAACACACTGCCGGATGTCCCGGTTAGTGGTGGCCAAAACCCTGACATCCACGGGCACCGGATACGTTCCTCCCACCCGGTCCACTTCCCGTTCCTGTATCACACGAAGCAGCTTGGCCTGCAGGTGGAACTGCATCTCAGTGATTTCATCGAGCAGCAAGGTCCCCCCGTCCGCCAACTCGAACTTGCCCGCTTTTCGCTCCGAGGCACCGGTAAACGCGCCTTTCTCGTGACCGAACAGCTCAGTTTCCAGGAGGGATTCGGGCAGGGCCGCACAGTTGACGGCAATAAACGGTTTTTCACGGCGACGGCTCTCCTGGTGAATATACCGGGCCACCATTTCCTTTCCTGTGCCGCTTTCGCCCTGGATAAGCACCGATGCAGTGGCGTCCGCCACCTTTCGGATCCGCGCCAGCACCTCCAGCATTCCCGCATGTCCGGTAATGATCTTTGTCTGCACAAAAGGCGCTGCACCGGCAGTTTTTGCCGGTTCCAAAGAGGCCTTTGCCCGGGAAAAGGCCTGGGCCACCAGCAGGCGCAGCTGATCCTCGGAAATGGGTTTCATCACCACGTCCATGGCACCGGCCTTCATGGCCGCCACGGCCACCTGGACATCCGGGGTGCCGGATATGAGAAGCCATGCCGTCTGAGGTCGCTCAGTCAGTGCCGCACCGATGGTATCCAGATCCGCCTCTGACGGCTGGCCAGAGGCATAGATCACCATCCGGAACGCATCGCTTGTGACAAGCCGAGTGACATCCGCCAGTTCCCGCCCGGTCACCACAGGGAATCCCATATCCTCCAGCATCCGGCAGAGGGCGGCGCGGTCCAGGGGATCCGGATCCACGACAAGAATCTGTTCCTGAATTTGCATTGTCAATAAAGGTTCCGCAGGGAGGCACTACCCCCAAAAAAGAGAGGTCTTTAAGGTCTTTAAGGTTCTTAAGGTCCTTAACAGGTCGATGCTTTCACAAATCCCGACAGTTGAGAATGTCATTTTATAGATCGTATTTCAGATAACATTGAACAACCAAAATTTTTACATATTCATCTTTTTTTATAAACTGAAATTTATAAGGCAATACATAGTATAAAACCCGCGATTTGACAAGTACAGATATGGCCTGCCTTTAGGAAGGATTCATCCGCGCATCAAGGGAAATCCCCTTGAGCCGTGTCCGGGCCAGCTCCGCCCACAGGGAATCGTCTGTATCTACAAGGATCTGGTAGGCTTTCATCGCCGCCTCCAGCTCACCGATGCGTTCATACGCACCGCCGAGCAGATACCGGGCCTCCGCAGCGGCCGGGGTTTCCCCCAGCAGCTTCAGTGTAGACTGGAGGGCAGCCGCAGCATCGGTGTACGCGTTCTTGCCCAGATAGATACGGGCCGCACGCAGCTGAAGCGCCGCAATCTCCGCAGCCCGGTCCGGAAGGCCGTAAAGCAGTTCAGCTGCCTCCTTGAGACGCAATGCCGCTTTCTGCCACGATCCGGAAGCCTCAAGGGCCGTGGCTTCCTTTTCCAGAAACTCCGCCTTGTCCGCTGGATCTGCAGCGATGCTCACCGCCTTCTGGTAAGCCCAAAGAGCTTTGGGCAGTGCTTCCCGGGCCAGATGGATATCCCCCTCATGGCTATATATCATTGGAATATCATCTGCTTTGGGGAAATAGCGCCGGTACGAAGCGAGCATTTTGAGGGCATCGTCGTACTTCTGCATTTCCTTCATCGCCACGCCCATACCGCGAATCAGCTGCGGCGGACGCTTGCCTTTGGGATAGCGCTTGTAGGCTTTGAGATAATTATCAAGGGCCTGTGCGTAAAAATGACCCTCCAGATAAGATTGGCCCACCGTGAGAAACAGCTCCGGAAACTCGGCCTTGTTTAAAATTTCCTTGTCTTCCTCAAACCGGGAGATCACCAGCGGATACTTCTGATCCTGAAGCCACAGATCAAACTGGGCCATGGACGCCTGCTGCAGGATAAAATTGGCTTCCACAAGAAGGGCCCGGTCATCGGTTGCGATCAGGGCCTTGATGGTTTTGATGCTCTCTGCATACTCGGCATTTTTGTTCAGTACATCGGCCAGCCGGAACCGGGCCAACCGGGCCAGGGGGTTATCCGGGTATTCATTTATGATCAGTCGGTAATACGCTTTTTTTTTACCCACATCCGCCACATACTGCGCCAAACGCATGGTGCTGATCACAAACCCGTCGGTTCCCGGATATTTTTCCGTCACCAGCTGGAAGACCCGGATGGCCCGGTCAATATCCCCAGCATCCACATAGGTATCCCCGATCCGGGACAGGATAATATCTTTCGAAGGTAGATCCGGAAACAGGTTAAAAGCCCTTGCCAGCAGTTCCCGGGCGGTTTCGCTCTGGCCGATCTGGTAATAGGCCGTACCGATCTTGAACAGCAGATCGCCATTCTCAAACACCCGACGGGGAGTTTCCGCCATCACATCAGTCAGGTATGTCAAGGCATTCCGGTATTCAGCTTCGTTGAAATAAAGGCTTCCCAGCTTGTATTTCACCTGGGTTTTCAGAGGAAAGTTTGGGTAGTCTTTCAAAATTTCCAGGTAGGTCGCTTCTGCCTTGGATACCGCATCGGCCTGTTCCAGAATCTGGGCGCCGTCATACAGCATCTCCGGCTTCATGGGAAGTTCCGGATATTTTTCCGCTACGATCCGGTAGTAGGCCTGAGCCCGGTCATAATTTTTCAGGCTGAAATACGCCTTCCCCAGAAAAGCGTATCCGTAAGGTGCATAGGCCGAATCCGGATACAGACTGAGCGCATCCAAAATATGTTCGGTGGCAGCCATACCGGCAGACAAATCCTCGCCGTGTTGATTGAGCATCTGAAGCCCGGCAAATGCCCGCAGATAATAGGCTGCATCAATGCAGTCACCGGTCAGCTGTGTTTCTGCATATTCGGCAAACAGGGTCTGGGCGTCCGCCCATTTTCCCTTGTCACAGGAAGCAAGCCCTTTTCGCAGGGATTCATGGGCACCGCAGGCCGCCGTATCAAAGATTCGGATAAAATCATTAAAACTGCCGTTGAATTCGGTGGTTAGCGCATCGACACTGCCTGATTTCTCTGACGGAAGCGTTCTAGGGATCCCGGCAAGCAGAAATCCGGACGCTGTGGACGGTTTACTGGGTTCAGAAGCCGGCGCTGCCATCAGGGTTTCCGGTATATCACCCCTGTCCGGATCCGGGACGCCAACCTGTTCCGGAGGCTGGTGGTCTGTGGTCACAGGTGCAGACGGCGAAGCGGTCAGCGCGCGCTTTGTTTTTCGTTTCAAGCTCATCTTGGGGGCGAAAACCGGTTTCATACGCACACGCAGCGCGCCATCATCCCCCCAGACCCCGTCGACCGATGCCAGCCGCGGCCAGGTCCGTATCATCAGGGCCATGTCACCGCCGGACAGCCGGTTCATTTCAATATCACGAATCAGATCTCCACCGGTGCCGCTTCGCTTCAAGTCGTTTGCCGGCACGGCACTGCGAATGGCGACCATTACCTCTCGGGAATCGATCTGAACAATCTTGAATATCGGTTTACGGGAAAAGGTCAGACGGATGGCCGATGCGGGATCCGATGTGAGCACCATCCCTTCCATGGTCACGGCAGCCAGCGCGCTCATGGGAATCAGGATACCGAAGAGCACCGCCAGTACATATGTTTTCAACCGTTGCGTCATGGACAAGACGCCCTCCGGACACCATCAGATTGATCCTGCCTGCAGATCCCGCCGACCTGCAAAAACAAGACAGGCACCGTCGCCTGCCCGGTATTGACCACAGCAAAAATCGTGCCAATAACACAGACCTGCGCCGGTTACGATTCAGGCCTGTATATCGGGCCCACCTTACAGTATCGGCAGCCGGGGCGCCAATCTTTTGGCGGGAAAGCGGGTCCGGCGTCAATGGCATTCACGTAAACAGGTTCACCGGTAGTTTAGATTTTTGATCTTAATTTCATCGCCCGGGGCTCCCATGGGATAAACGGGCGTGTTCAGGATTCCGCACGCAACGGAGAAAAGGCAGAAATTCAGAAAACAGGCCGGTCCGCGCATGCTGCCTCAATCTTTAATTTCTTGATCTTTTCAACCAGCGTGGTTCGATTCATCTGCAGTTTTTCAGCCGCTTTTGCCTTGACCCAGCCGGTCTGTTTCAAGGCCGTTAGAATCAACCGTTTCTGCAGCAGATCAACGACGTCGTTAAACCCAAGTCCGCTGTCCAGGAACTCTGAGATCTGGTCGGCCCCTTCACGGACAGACGGCATGCCTGAAATCACGTCCGGCAAATCCTCGGTGCGGATCGTGTCACCGTCCACCAGAACCCCCAGACGTTCCATCAGATTTTCCAGTTCTCTGATATTCCCGGGCCAGGCATAGGCCTGAAGCGTTGCCATGGCATCTGGTGTCAGCGGTTTGACAGGTTCTCTCATCCGTTCGGCCAGGCGTTTTTGAAAAAAATCAACCAGAAGCGGGATGTCGGTTTTTCGCTCCCGAAGCGGCGGCACATGGATGGGAATCACATTCAGCCGGTAGTAGAGGTCTTCCCTGAAGGTACCGTCCGAGATCGCCGCCGTCAGATCCTTGTTGGTGGCACCGATAATCCGGACATCCACAGGAATCGAACGGTTTCCGCCGACCCGCTCAATCGTCTTTTCCTGAAGCGTCCGCAGTAGTTTGACCTGCAGATCCGGACGCATATCACCAATTTCATCAAGAAACAAGGTGCCGCCGTCAGCCAGCTCAAACCGCCCCACCCGGGTGCGATGCGCCCCGGTAAAAGCCCCTTTTTCATGTCCGAAAAGCTCGCTTTCCAGAAGTTCTCCGGGGATGGCGCCGCAGTTGAGGATCACCAGCCGCCCGTTGACGCGCGGGCTGCTTTCATGAATGGCGCGGGCAATCAGTTCTTTTCCCGTGCCGCTCTCACCGGAAATCAGTACCGTGCTGTCGGTTTTGGCGACCTTGCCCACAACCCCCACCACACGCTGCACCGCCTCGCTTTCCCCAATGATGTCCGCACACGCGGCAACCGTACGCCCGGCCCTGTTCCGGTCAGACGCGGATGGATATCGCTGCTCTATCAGATCAAGCATGTCAGATGGAGGGGCGCTAAGCGGCAGATAGAGAGCTGCCCCGGCGTTCAGAAATGCCATAGAGACATCGGTCGCTGCGAAATCAGAAAGGACAATCCATGGAAGATGGGGGGCAGTATCACGGTAGCGGGAAAAGGTACCGGTGCTGATGCGTGATGGATCAGGCAGACAAAACAAAATGCAGTCCGCAGAAGGCAACGTTGCCGCTGGGGCATCCAGAGACGCTAAGACAACCCGCTCATGCGTCTGGCCTCTGCGGTTCATTTCTCGGGTGATCGGCGCAATGGCGTCTACATCGTTATCAACAATCAGGTATTTCACTGCTGCGCGTTCCACCCTCCCAGCATGCATCCGGGGTAATCGATCTGTTTACCCCAGTATTTTCTCTAACTTATTTGAAATGGACTCTGCGGTAAACGGTTTGACTACATAATTGGAAACCCCGGCCTGAACCGCCTCAATCACGTTCTGTTTCTGCGCTTCTGCGGTTACCATCAGAAATGGAATATTCTTGAGCCGGGCATCGGCACGCACCCGTTTGAGCAGATCGATCCCGGTCATCTTCGGCATGTTCCAGTCTGAAATGATCAGATCCACATCCTGTTTCTGAAGCACTTCCAGCGCCGTGGTTCCGTCATCGGCTTCAGTGATATTGGTAAAGCCCAACTGCTTAAGTATATTTTTCAATATCCGGCGCATGGTGGAAAAATCATCTATGATTAGAACTTTAATCGACGTATCCATCGCCCCTCATCTCCCCGACATCATCTATCATCTCATTATCGAAATGACCGGTTGCCCGAGGTCAACACCTGCTGTTATTTTGACAAACAAACCTCAATCACAAAATTACCATCATCCGTCTCAAACGGGATACCAATTTTCGGCCCGTCCGTGCAGTGGAAAATGGTATGCCCCCGCCCTGTCACCACCGATGGAACCGCAGCCTGGAATTGTTTTCCCTGCATCTCCAGCTCCCGACGGGCCTGACCGGAAATAATATTGGTCAGCTCTCCCACCGCATCGGCCACTTCGGCAGTCAGTGCCGACACCGGCTCTCCGAACATGCCCGTGACAATCTTAAAAATACAGGCTTCCTCAAACGTCACCGCAATGCTCCCTAACGCATATCCGGTCAGCCCGATCAGACCCGTCACATCTCCCTGCGCCACGTCACCCTTTTTCAGAAAAATCTTTCCCGGCCGTGCTTTTACGGAAGCCATGGTTTCAAGCACATGCTGGGCCGCTGAAATGAAGGGATTGATGATACTCGCATCCATCCGTTATCCACTTCCTTTCCTGAAACGCCCGGACATCATCCGGAAACGCGCGTCTGCCGACAGTGATTGCGCCGGTCATCTCACGTCATTGATATCCCATCACTAGACCGGTGCGTATCGCACGTTGCTCAGAAAATCTCATCCGGTGTATCACTGTTGTACCGAACAACATTTTTCAAATGGGTATAGCTGTCAAGCCCCATGGATTTAAAGGCGACGGCAACACCATCCGTATCATGCCGCACCACCAGCCCTGATATCTCAAGCCGGATCGGTTCGACACTCCCGGTCAGCTCGATGATCAGGTCGCACGGGGTTTCAATCGGCAACTGTTCCGTCGTCTTGATCATCACACCGCTGAGACTCAAGTCGCGGATGCAGCCTTCACAGGCGATCTCCGTTTCAGCTGTTTTCAGCTGGATCCGAATCCCGAACGACACCCGAAGGCCTCTTCGCCGGTTTTCTTTTGATGTGTCCGCCATGGTTCTCCCGTGCTTCCACCAGAAACTGATGACGCTGTGTTATGTTCTCGAAGGCCTGCCGTTCTGATGTCTATATCACCGCCTGCGGCAGGATGCAAACCCCTGCCCGATTATTCAGCCCCAGCCCCCCTTCCCTTTCCGAGCCTCAGCGCCGGTTGTTTCAGCGCACCACCTTCTCGCTTCCAATATACGCATTGTCCAGGGGAAGCGACCAGCGCCCCCTTACCGTGCAACACCATGAAAGTCTCGACCACCTGCGGATCAAACTGGGAACCCGCACCGTCACGGATGATCGACAGGACATCTTCCTCTGGCATGCGCCGGCGGTAGGCCCGATCCGATGCCATGGCGTCATAGGCGTCTGCCACACTCAGAATTCGGGCCAGAAACGGAATTTCTTCGCCGGAAAGCCCATCCGGATACCCTGTGCCGTCATACCGTTCATGGTGATGACGGATGATCTGCCGTTCTTTTTCCCAGAGACCCAGCTGACCGACAATGTTGGCCCCGATTTCCGGATGTTCCTTGATCACTTCAAATTCTTCGGCTGTGAGCCGGGCGGGTTTGAGCAGGATATCGTCCCGGATACCGATTTTCCCGATATCATGCAGATGGCCCGCACACGTCAGAATATCCAGCTCTTCCTTGGAGCAGCCCATGGCCTGCCCGATAATCACCGAATAATCGGTGACTCGGCTGGAATGCTGGTTCGTGTAAGCATCCCGTGCTTCAACGGCCGTCACAAACGCGGACAGGGTGGCAAACAGATTTTCATAGATATTTTCATACAATGCCAGGTTTTCTAATCCATAGGCAGCCTTCTGACACATGAACGACAGGTAGTAGAGATCTTTCTGGCTGAAAAAGACATTCGGCTCACAAGCGGCTGCCGTGAGTACGCCAAAGACCTTCTCCCGAATCTTTAAAGGGACCGCCATGAAGGAGGTGATCGACGCCGGTAATCCCTCCACACCTCGGTTTTCTTTTACCAGCAGGGGAAGCTCATCTGCCGCAACGCCCTGGACAATGCGTTCAAAATCAGCTCCCTGGGGCGGCTCGACAGGATCAACTCGATATTGTCCCCCGGCTTTTGCCGAAATCACTTCAAAAGGTGCCACAGACAGATCGCTGATGATGAAAAAACGGGCTTCAGCAGCATTGACGACCTCAATGCACAAGTCGACCACCCGCCGAAACAGTTCATCGCTTGAACTGATAGCGGTAAAATCGCTCATAATCTTGTTGAAATTGTTCAGTTCCTCCACCTTGTTCATCAGCTCCCGGTTCAGGGCTTCCAGGCGGTTTTTTCCATCCACCTCTTTTTTGAGCAGAATATTTTCAATAAACAGGTTCCGTTCCCTGAGCACGCGCCTGACACAGACTTCCATCTGCTCGAGATTCACCGGTTTGATCAGGTAGTCGACCACTCCGTTCTTCAAGGTGTGGATGGTGCTTTCAAGTGACGGATACCCGGTCATGCTCACCACCGGAATCGTGTTGTCATTCACCCGGATGTATTCCGCCAGCTCCAGGCCATTCATCTCGGGCATATTGATGTCAGTAAAGCAGCAGTGGATCTTTTCACGGCCCAGCACCTCAACCGCCTCAAGACCATTCCGGGCCGTCAGTACACGGTATCCCCGCTGTTCAAAGAACTCGCCGACAATTTCAAGAATCGGCTCTTCATCATCCACAACCAGTATGGTGGTTTTATCGTCTAACGTCATGAATCAATCCGGTTTGCATGCTTTTGCCCCCGAAAAACGGCAATCAACAATCGGACTGGGGATCGGGGAGGAAATTCTACTGACTGGATGACGGCAACTGCCGGGTGAAAATCATCTCATCACCTTTTGTTTTTTAAATCATTTTTCCGTGCTTTGCAAAACAATTTGTCTCCCATCGACGGATATCCCCCTGCCATCCGGGACGGTTCTCTTCATACACGCCGCCCTTCCATTCTTAATATTTTCTATTTATCAGAATATTGTTCTTATTTTTTATTTTTTTTGAAAATAATATTTGACAATAAGACACAAAAATCATATTTCATACAAAAATCATCGGAGATTCATCATGCTGGACACGATCAGTCGTCACATTTTGCAGATACTTCAGGAAAAAGCCCGTATTCCCAACGTGGAGATGGCCCGTCAGGTAGGCATGGCCCCCTCGGGTGTGCTCGAACGGGTTCGCAAACTTGAAAAGCAGGGGTTCATTGACGGATATGAAGTCCGTCTCAACCCGGAAAAATTCGGGTATCCGGTCCTTGCCTTTATCCAGGTAGAACTGCCGGACGCCGACGCACACGTCTCGGTCAGAACCCGGCTGGCAGACCTGCCAGGCGTTCTGGAACTCCACACCATTGCCGGTCATGACGGCCTCCTGCTGAAAGTCAGAGCGAGATCGCTTGTCGGCCTTGATGCCCTGGTCCATGAAACCCTCCTGCCCATGGCCCCCGGCATCCGCACCCGGACCATGATTGTGATGGCCACTGACAAGGAAACATCCCGCCTGCCGCTGGATGCGGTTGGCGAATAACGGCCATGGACCGCCCGGTCTTTCACCGCGGTTCGCCAATGACACATCATGAAAGAAACAAAGGGGTTATTTGAGTTCTTTCATCTATATTTACAGACGCCTGGCAGATAGAATAGACCGGTATCCAGGCAGTATCCCACTTACAAGGAGCGACACCCATGCCCATGTCACCTGAGTTTACCCAGCGACTCACCCCCATTGCACGGGAGCTAGCGGCCCATTTCAACACGCCGTTTCATATCTATGATGAAACCGGCATCCGTGACACCTGCCGGGCGCTCAAGGAGGCGTTCAAAGGGATTCCGGGGTTCAAGGAGTTTTTTGCCGTCAAAGCCCTGCCCAACCCGGCCATTTTAGCCATCATGAAAGATGAGGGGTTCGGGTTCGACTGCAGCTCCATCCCCGAGCTCATGCTGGCACGGAACGCAGGCGCTGTGCCGGAGGATCTCATGTTCACCTCAAACAACACCTCTGCGGACGAATTCATTTGTGCCCTGGAAACGGGCGGCTGCCTGCTGAACCTGGATGATATTTCCCTGATCGACAAGGTTCCGAAAATGCCCGAGCTGATCTGCTTCCGGTACAACCCCGGTCCCCGGCGCACGGGGAACACCATCATCGGCAACCCGTCGGAAGCCAAATACGGTGTCAGTCATGACCAGATCATTGATGCGTACCAGCAGGCTATGGCCAAAGGTGCGACCCGGTTCGGCCTGCATACCATGCTGGCATCCAATGAACGGAATACCACCTATATCGTCGAAACCGCCCAGACCCTGCTCGCGCTGATCACCGATATATCTAAAGCCCTTGGCATCCGGTTCGAGTTTATCAACATCGGCGGCGGCATCGGCATCCCCTATCACCCGGAAGACACCCCCATTGATATCACGGCCATGGGCCATGAAATCACGGCCCGCTTTGCTGAATTTCAGACCCGAAACAGGTACATGCCACGGCTCTTTATGGAAAGCGGACGGTTCATGACCGGTCCGCATGGTACCCTGGTCACCACCGCCATCAACCGGAAAGAAATCTACCGGACTTATGTGGGCGTCGATGCCTGCATGTCATCCCTGATGCGGCCGGGTATGTATGATGCGTATCACCATATCACGGTCCCGGGAAAAGAGGCCGCCCCCTCTGCTCCGCCCGTCGATGTGGTCGGTTCCCTGTGCGAGAACAACGACAAGTTTGCCGTTCAGCGGGAGCTCCCCTTGATAGACGAAGGTGATCTGCTCTTCATCCATGACGCGGGTGCCCACGGTCATGCCATGGGATTCAACTACAACGGCCGCATGCGCCCCAAGGAGCTGCTCCTCAAAACAGACGGATCCGTATCCCTGATCCGCCGCGCGGAAACCCCTCAGGATTATTTTGCCACCCTGAACTTTACGCCGGATACGTGGACCGCTTCCTGAGCCGTGATACCCCGCCCGAACACAAAGGTCCTTTCCGGCCAGCGCCGAAAAGGACCTTTGTTTGCAGGGGTTCTCGCTCCGGCAACGATGTTTAGATGACCTTGGCTGCGGACAATGCCTCAATAACCACCTTCTGCAGGAGTTTTTCCTTAAGAGAGCCTGGGTTGTCCAGCTGCAGGCGTTCCAGATACGCCACCGCCGCTTCCGGAACCGGCTTGAACAAACGACCGCCCACCTGTTTCAGCGTACTGAATTTCTTTTCCGCCATTGCTGATTTGAAGCCGCGCAGGGCTTTCCCGATCTGGATTTCCTGATCCGTAAAATCCGTACCAAACGGGAACGCCTGGAAAAAGCCTTTTTCCCGCATAGGCTTCAGGATCGCTTCCAGCCGCTGGGGCGTGTTGTTTCGGAAACGATCGGGAATCACATAGTCCTGCTCGATCTTCCGGGCTTTCTTGGCCCTGGAGAGCAGCTGATCCTGGAACCGGGAATCCGCTATATTGAGCATGGCCTTGATAATCTCTTTGTCGGATTTGCTGCGGATATCGGCAATGCCGTACTCGGTGATAACCAAGTCCCTCAGGTGCCGGGGAACCGTTGTATGCCCGTAACTGAAAACAATATTCGATACGAGTTTTTTACCGCTGCCACGGGTGCTGCGGATCATGATTCCGCCCCGGGCGTCATCCATGGCATGGGCGAGGCTGACAAAGTTGTACTGCCCACCGACCCCGCTGATCACTTTCCCGTTTTCAAGGCCATCTGAAACAATGGCGCCGCCCAGGGTCGCCATCAGCCCCGCATTGATGAACCGGCCGTTTTTCCGCTGCATCAGCTTCAGGGCTTCGGAGGCATAGGCGTTGTTGCCGTAAAGCTGGTTGACGTTGAGAACCGATGTCATATTGATCTCCATCCGTTCCGCATCGTTCATGGCATTCATGGTCTCGTAAAAGCTGGGAGGGCCCACATAGAATCCGGCGTGGATCCAGTATCCTTTTTTCAGTTTTGTGCCCAGACAATTCTCAATCACCGCATTAAGGTTGTCCCTATTGGTGAAATCAGCGGAATACGACGCATCGCCCTGCTTGATCATGCCGGATTCATAGGTCAATCCTTCCTCGAAGACGCCGTAATCGACGAGCATGTTGAAATCTTTCTGAGTCAGCCGCGGATGGATGCGGCCATTTTTCAACAGCGCGATCATAAACTCAGGTGTGACCTTACCGTCTTCCCCGATTCCGCTGCTGACCACTTCCTGAATTGCTTCATTGTCATAGCAGCGGCGGCGCATGATGTCCCGCTGGTACAGATGCAGGAATGCATCCACAAACATTTCCGTCGCACCGTACAAGCCTTTTTCAAACGGTTCCAGCCCGCCCCATTCACGGATCAAGTCGGCAGCGTTTTCCAGATGCCCGGATTCCTTGAGTACCGCCTGATAAATATCATTGTTGTGGTGACGCAGATCCAGGCCGTAGGCAATGGCATCCCCCAGAGAACCGATACCGATCTGCAGGGTGCCATCATCCTTGATAATCGAACTGGCATGCATACCGATCATGTAGTCGGTGGTATTGATGGCTTCTTTGGGCACCCCAAACAGGGTGGTCTCGATTTCCGAGTTATCCAGTATGGCATCGAACTCGCTTGGATCAAGCACAGCATCACCGTACATGAACGGCAGCTGGGTGTTCAGTTCACCCACCGCGATTCCTGCCCGGCCTTTTGCCTCACAATCCTTGCGCATGAGATCCAGCGCATCCATGGCCGTATCGCCGTTGCAGCCCACGCTGTATTTCAGCTGGCCGTCCAGCTCCTTCTGGCCGATCAATGCACCGGCGACGTTCATACCCACCGCCGTGACATCCCGGGCAGCATGGGTGTAGTTGACCGAGATGTAGTTCTGCTGCATATGGTCATTGTTCATGAACGCCCCGGCCTTGTAGAAAAACTCAGAGACTTCCACATTGGGCGGCAGGGTCTGCTCGCGCACGGCCCTGGCATAATCCAGGGGCACGTACCCCTTCCAGATCCGATCCACGATAGGCTCAAGCATCCGGCGCTCCAGGTCATTTCCCCAGACCGGCGGTTCAAGGGAAAGGGCGGTGACAATCTTCAGGGAAATCGTCGGATCTGCCACGGCTCGCCGATAGACGGCATTGGCAATGTTATTCGGCTTGCCGAGCCCGAGCTGCATCCCCAGTACCAGCTTCTTGCCTACTTTTTCAATAATGAAATCAACGAGTTTATCAGGATCTTTAAAAATGACCGGACTGTTTTCACCCATTTTCCGTCTTCCCCCCTGTCTTCCGGCAGCCGGCATCTGCATCCCGGCCTGTTCCGGCGGTTGACCGGCTGTCGTTTCACCGATGCCGGAGCAATCATTTAAAAAAACGAATCTATAGTTACACACGCTTGTATCACAAACATCGTTTACGAAGGACTTCACGGGAAAGTAATATTGTTCACATGAATAAGAATTAGATAATTAAACTCCCGATAAATGTCAATACCTACCGCGCTGCGTGGGGTTATAAAAACGCACTCCGCTCTTTAAACATCACCCAACCGATCTGCAGGCCCTGAACGGACGGTTTCGCTAGTGCTCAGGATCGTTTCTCTGCAGAACAACGTGTCTCCGGAATCTGAATAAATTTCTATACAAACTATTTTTCCGGGCCAGTAAAAAAAAGCTTGATCTATATTTTTTTTTCCTATAGATATTCTTGTTTTTATTCGACAGGTGAAGCGCCGGACAAACAGCCGGCCATATCCCGGATCATCTGCAAACATCTGGCAAGACGCCTGCGTAATCAAACGGCTGCCAGATACATCTAAATCATTAAGGAACCGCTCCCATGCGAATCGTCACGCGACCCGATATGGACGGACTGGTCTGTGCCGTCATTCTGCTGGAAGCTGAAACAATTGATGCCCCGATTCTCTGGATTGAACCCAATGATATCCAGAACCGCAGGGCCGACATCCGCGAGGGGGATATCCTTGCCAACCTGCCCTACGACCCCCGGTGTTCCATGTGGTTCGACCACCATTATACCAACCGGATCGACACCCCGTTTGAAGGCGCGTTCCGCATTGCGCCCTCTGCAGCCGGCATTGTCTATGACTATTATCGAGACCGGCTTGAACGGTCGTATGATGAGCTGATTGTCGAGACAGACCGAATTGATGCCGCTGATCTGACCCGGGAACAGGTACTCACCCCGGAACGCTTCCCCTACATCCACCTGTCCATGACCATCAAGAACCGGGACGCATCGGACGAAACCTATTGGAACCTCCTGGTCAACCTGCTCCGGAAATCACCCATCACGTCGGTCATGTCCCATCCAGAAGTCATCCGCCGCTGTGAAGCGGTGGTACGGGAGAACACAGCCTATGTGGATATTCTCCGCGACCACACCGTTCAGGACGAAGGTGTGACACTGACCGATCTCAGGCCGTTCGGCAGCACACCGCCTAACGGGAACCGTTTTCTTGTCTATTCCCTCTACCCGGACGCCTATGCCAGTATCAAGGTTCGGCTGGATCATAAAGACACCAGGCGCATCATCCTCAGCGTGGGACACAGCATCTTCAACACCACCTGCCGTGTCAACGTGGGAGAAATGCTCTCCGGTTTCAACGGCGGGGGCCACTTCGGCGCCGGCGCCTGCACCTTTCCCATGGATCTGGCTGATCAGAACATTCCGGAAATCATCCGTATCCTAAAAGCCAACCAGCCGGCTAAATAACCCCGAAACCCATGCCATTATCCGGCATTCACCCTACGCGCTTTACGGCATCGGCACTTTTACATGGATCCGGGTGCCTTCACCCAGACGGGAGACCAGCCGCATGTCCCCGCCGAGCATATTCACCCGTTCCCGCATGCTGCGAAGCCCCATCCGCTTTTCATGCCCACCGGCAACGCTCGACGCCGCCACATCAAACCCCGACCCGTTGTCTTCGATGCGCAGGATGATGTTGGGAGAAGACGCCACAAACCGGATAACCACCCGCGTGGCGCCGGCATGCTTCCGTACATTGTTCAAGGCTTCCTGCGCCAGCCGGTACAGATTGATTTCCGTATCAAATCCAAGATCCAGCTCCTCAATCCCGGCGGAATTGAAATCCACCTGAAGACCGGTGGTCTCGCTGAACTCCTCGCAGTACTGGAACAGGGCCTGCACCAGCCCCAGCTGGTCCAGACTGGGCGGCTGCAGACCATATGCTAGATCCCGAATCGTCTTGATGGAGCCCTTGAGCACGCTTGAAATTTGCTGCATCCGTGCCCGGAGACGACCAGACGTCTCCGGTTCGCCATCAAAAAACGTTTCACAGGCCAGTGTCAGGGACGCCAGATCCTGGGCCACGTTATCGTGCAGGTCAAAAGAGATCCGCTGGCGCTCATTCTCCTGGGCCTTGATCAGCTCCTGGGTGAGGCTCCGTATATGCGCCTGGGCATGCTTCCGGCTAGTGATATCCACAATGGCCCCTTCATAATACAATGGGGTATTGTCTGCGGCTGTCATCACCCGGGACGATAGCGACCCCCAGAATACCCTCCCGTCTTTCCGGTAAAGCCGGGTTTCAAATCCGCTCACGCGGCCTTCTTTGACCATCTCCTGCTCAAAGGCCCTGTGGTCTGCCGGGTCCACGAAACTGGCTTCGCCCAGATACCTCACCGAATCAATCAGTGCTTCCGGGGAATCATACCCCATGACCTGGGCCAGGGCGGGATTGGCGCTGATAATCCGGCCGTCCATATCGATCTGGAAAATCCCTTCGACGGCATTTTCAAACAAGCCGCGGTATTTACGTTCCGATTCCTCCAGACGTTGATACATCTGGGCGTGCTCAATGGCAATTTCCGCCTGACTGGCCAGCAGCTGCAGGGTTTTGACACGGTCTTCCGTAAACACCCCGGTGCGTGGCGCGTTCTCCAGATAGATGATCGCCTCGACCTTTTTCTGCAGCATGATGGGCATGCAGATCACGGGCCGGGGCGGGTGCTGAATCACATAGGCATCCCGGCTGAAACGGTTCCAGTTGGCGGCATCGAAAATCACGAGGCTGTCGCCGGTCCGTTCTACATAGCGAACCATGGTGATCGGCAGGTCTGTGGCGTTTTCAAGGGGAACCGGATCCATCACCATGGGATCGCCCGCATCAGTGGTTTGCCGGGCTTCCACAATCAGCTCGCCGTCCCGGTTGAGGATCAGAAATCCTTTTCGGGCACCGGCGTTTTCAATGAGCCTCTGCATCAGCCGTTCCAGGATCCGCTCGCGCACGATTTCTCCGGAAATCGCCCGGGCAGCCTTGATGAATGACTGCAGATCAATGCCTTCTCCCGCCTCCTCGACAGTCGCACTCAGCCCGACGAAGGGGGAGAACGGAGGCGCGCCTGCTCTGGCCGAATCATGGAGATGGGCATTCAGCTGTGCCACCTTGGCAAAAGCTCCCCAGTTGATATAGGCATAGATCGCATCCTGGTAATAGTACCGGGCAATATGGGGTTTCCCCAGCCCCTCGTAAAAATGTCCGGCAAATTCACTGGCCAGTCCCTCATCGGAAAGATACCGGTTTTCCCGTGCCAGCTGAATGGATTGATCATACAGGTTCATGGCTGCTTCAACCCGGCCGGTGACCCGGCAGCGTTCCGCTTGTACCAAAACATACCGGTGTTTGTAGTTCACTGGACACTGGCGGGCCCATCTGCCAAGTTTTCGCTGATTTTGCCGCACACGCGCAAGCCGTTTCCGGTCGGCCCAGGTCCGCTTTTTCGGATCCATCTGCCGCAGCCGGCTGAGCGAATCCAGCTGGCAGGAAACCGGAACCAAGCTGGCGCCGATCACCCGATCCAGGTACCGGGTCAACTGATCAGCGCATCTTACCGCCTCATCTGTCTCGCCAAACACGACGCTCAGGTATAGCCTGCAAAAGTAATGGACACCCAACGCGATCCTATCTCCGGAAATCCGGTACCCCGGGATCATTTGCAATGGGTTGCAGGCCTCGCTGACAATCGCACACGGGCTGTCCGAAGGCGTGCGCAGTGTGGCGATTGTCTGCTGATATATCTGGTGCAGCACCAGTGTTCCCAACTGGTTGTGGCGACGCATGAGCGCCGCGCTCTCATCCATCTGAAAGGCGATTTTCGGCAAAGGGACACCTGCCAGCAGGGCCTGGCAGGCCCATGCTTTGGCGGAAAAGGCGGCATATTCCGCGTCACCGATCCTCAGTGCCATTGCCCTGTTCTTTTCCAGCGGTTCCAGGGTGTCCCGCAGGGGAACGGTCCAGTGCGCCAGGAGTTCCAGCAGCATCAGCCGGGTCCGGACCCCTGTCCCATCTGCGCACCCTGCTTCTATCAGCGCATCTGCCAGATCCAAAAAGGCCCGCCCCTGGCGGATATTCCCCATGATTCCGGACTGAATCAGCCCGTATGCCGCATAAAAATAAGGCGACACTGGGCTGTTGCCGTATTTCAGACTCAGGGATACGGCCCGCAGAACGATCTGCACCATCTGTTCGGGTGCGGTCAGGTACGCGCCAGGACCCAAAAGCGAAAAAATCCGCAGGGCAGCCCGGGCCCGGGGATCTGTCATTTCCGGTAGTCGGCACAGCCGATCCAGGCCGGCCTTCCGCCCTTTCGAGACCACCATGAGCTGGGCCTTCACTGCCAGTATCCGGAGAACAAGCCCCAGCCGGCCGGGCTGTTTATGAATCGGCATCTGCAGACGTGCGCATGCCTGGACCGCAGCATCCATGGCCTCGCGATTCCGGTTTTGAACCACACACCCTTTGATCCGCGTTTCGTAAAGGCGCATCTGGATCTCGAACGGCAGATCCTTCAGGGTCATCACATGGGAAAAGATAGTGTCCATTTCAGCATATTCGCCGCTTGAAAACGCGGCTTCAAGCGCCTCGACCCAGAGATCCAGTGCCAGCGGATCAGTAGAGAGCCGAACAGACTCGGGCAGTACGGAAAGGCCTTTCCTGCAGTATGCGTAGTCGGACTCACAAGCACCGGCGTGCCGGGCAGCCCGGGCGGTATCCAGATTGATGCGCCCCAGGCAGTGGCGGGCCATCGGATCCGATACACATCCGGCCCCCCGATTCAGATGATTGACAATATCATACCGGTGTATTTCACGTGCCTCTGACGAAAGCCCGTCCCACAGCAGACGGCCAATCTTCCAGTGAAAGGCGTCCCGATCCGGTTCGGGAATCAGCTCATATGCCCCGAGCTGGATTCGTTCATGGAAGAACGCGTATTCTGCACCCATACACAATCTTGCATTCGAGCCGGCCACTTCAAACAGTTTTCCCGCATCATCCAGAGGCAGGATCAGTTTGGCGGTAAGCGCCTCCCGGATCAAGTCGGCGGTTTCCTGGATCGCCGACTCGAGAATAATGGCAAGCAGGGACAGATCAAACCGACGGCCCAGGCAGGCTGCATGTTGCAGCAGGTTTCTGGTCTCAGGCGTCAGCCGACTGAGACGCCCGTACAGAGGGTCCACGGCATGCGCCGTGATCGGGCGGGCCTGGATCTGAATCAGATCCCACTGCCAGCCCCCTGCGTCACCGTCGTATGCGATCAGTCCTTCTCCGTGAAGCGCCCGGAGAAATGCATTAATAAAAAACGGCGTCCCGCCGGTCTTTTCCAGTACCGTCTCAGCCAGGGGTACGACAGGGTCTGAGCCCACATGAAAAAGGTCTGTCAGGAGCTCGATAATACTGGCCAGAGAAAGCGGTCCGAGTTCGACCACCTGAAAATCGTCCATCTCTTTCCGGATCCGCTCCATGATCAAGGGAATGGCAGCGCTCCCTAGGTTCTCTTTTTCTACGATAGAGACCAGAATCATCAGATGCGTCAGACTATTCATCCGCGCCAGCGTCTCCACAAACCGGAGTGAGGCAATATCCACCCACTGAAAATCATCAAGAAACACCACCAGGGGATGGTCGGCACGGCAACAGACCCGGAACACCTTTCCCAGGACCTGGGCAAACCGGTTTTGGTCGTCACTGACATCCAGCGTGCTGACAGGCGGCTGGTCACCGATGATGGCCGTCATTTCCGGAATCGCATCCGTCATCACCCGGCCATTTTCCCCCACCGCCGCCTGCAGACGCGCACGCCAGCCTTCAAGCACATCTCCCCCCCCGGCAAGCACCTGCCGGCAGAACGCTCTGAGAGTCTCCACCAATGCGCCGAAGGGTGTGCGGCGGGAAAAGGGGTCAAACCGCGCCGTCACAAAAACGCCTTTCTGCTGGATCACCGGCCTGACCATTTCCATGGCCAGTGAGCTTCGCCCCATGCCCGCCGGCCCGCTGAGGACCACCACAGCTTTCCCGCCCTCACAAATCCGGTCATAGGCTTCCATCAGCCGGTCCAGTTCCGCGTCTCTGCCGTACCGTTTATCCTTAATGCAGAATTTGTCAGGGCTATCCTGACGCCCCAGCGGAAACAGGCCCACCCTGCCTTCTGATTGCATTTTTCGAAGGCAGAGTTCACTGTCCGCACGGATTCCCCCCGCACTCTGGTAGCGCTGTTCCGGATTTTTCGCCATCATTTTTAACAGCATACGGGAGACCTGCTCCGGAATGTCCGGATCCACCTCGGAGGGAAAGGCCGGATCCGCCGCAACAGAAGCATGGCGCGGTTCATGGATCGCTTTGGACGCAAAGGGTTTTCTGCCGCAGATCAGCTCATAGAGGATGACGCCGAATGCATAGAGATCTGATCGGTAATCCGGCGACTGATGGGTCTGACCGTTCTGCTCCGGAGCCAGGTAACAATTGGCGGAAAAGATGAGCTCATGCAGGAATATCAAGCGTGCCGGCACCTGGTGATCCAGGGAGGCAGAACTGAAATCGATCAGATCGATCACGTCATAGTCGGTGCCGATGAGCAGAATCGATGGTGTCAGCCCCAGGTGATGCAAGTCTGCGGAATGAATGGCATCCAGCAGCCGGGTCATCTGCACTGCAAGCCGCAGAGAAGCCGTTACAGACAGCCGCTTCCTGCGCATCACCTGCTGAAGGGTCTCTCCACCAGGGTCGGCGAACACGCCCATGACCCGCTGTTTCTGTGCTTCAATGGTGAGCAGCTCCAGCCGGTTTTTCCACCTTACACGGGCCCGCAGATGCAGCTCGCGTTTCAGCTGCATCACCTTTTCCGGCGCCGGCGCATCCCCCTTGAGGATTTTAACAATCACAGCCCGCTGATCGGACTGACGAATGGCCCGGCAAATGAGCACCTGCGCGGTTTCATGCAATTTCACCAACCGATAGAATCCGGGAATCACCAGCATCAGATATACGTTTCGCTTTCA
The DNA here is from genome assembly GCA_002748835.1 of Deltaproteobacteria bacterium. Lineage (GTDB taxonomy): Bacteria > Desulfobacterota > Desulfobacteria > Desulfobacterales. The sequence continues at coordinate 120,685 of PDTL01000014.1, read as the reverse complement.
TTTTTTAGTAACTTATTGAATATATGCGAGAAGGCGTCCTTTGTCAACCGTCTCTGATGCGTCGGTCACTGGATACCCCATCGCGTGTATCTATACGTTTTTTTTACACCTTGAAACACACGACCGGCTTGCCTTCTCCTTTATTTTATGAGACCCTCCCCATGTGGCCGATCATGAATAGCGGCCATGAGAGCTGTTTTATGCCGGACATCCGTCCACTGTTCCTGCAATAAAAGGCGGCCCCATGCACGTTTTTACGCCCCCGACTGCCCCGTGTCATCCCATACAACGGATGCGACCCACACGGGCAGTGATTGATCCGTCTGCCATCTCCCAAAATGTCTCCACCTTGAAATCGCTTGCCGGATCCGCCGGTTTCATGGCCGTTGTCAAAGCTGACGGATACGGACACGGCGCCAGCATCGCCGCCTCCGCCGCTTTGCGTGCCGGGGCCGACTGTCTGGGCGTTGCGCTGATCGAAGAGGCGATCCACCTTCGCCACCAGGGGTTCACCTGTCCCATCCAGGTCCTGGGCAGCATCGTTCCTGAAGCCGCAGACCTTGCAGCCCGTTACCGGATCGTTCCCACTGTGACTGACCGTGAACTGATACGCGCCCTTGCCGCAACCGGGGAAAAATCCGGCCAGCCGATCCCCATTCAGATCAAAATCGATACAGGTATGAGCCGGCTCGGGTTTCCCCCGGAAGCAGCCGCAGAAATCGCCGCCTTCATTTCACAGCACACGGGGCTGACCCTTGACGGGTGCATGACCCACCTGGCGACAGCCGACGCGCCGGATCTTTCCCATGCCAGACGCCAGGTGCAGCGGTTTATGGACGCCGTATCAGCCATTCGCAACCGGGGTATCGACCCCGGCACCCTGAATGCCGCCAACACGGCGGCAACCCTCAGCCTGCCGGACAGCCGGCTGGACCGTGTCCGCTGCGGCATCGGTATTTACGGGCTTTATCCGGATCCGGCGTTTACCTCCCGCATCCATCTGAACCCTGCCATGACACTGGAAACCCGGATTCTCCATCTCAAAACCGTTCCTGCACACACAGCGATCTCCTACGGCCGCACCCATATTACCGCATCAGAGCGGCGCATCGCCACCCTGCCCATCGGCTATGCGGACGGGTACCCTCGATGCCTGTCCAACACAGCGGTTGTCCGGATAAATGGCACCGCATGTCCCCTTGTCGGACGCGTCTGCATGGACATGTGCATGGTCGATGTAACCGAAGCGCCAGACGTTTCCTCCGGAGACCGGGTAATCCTGTTTGGTCGGGATCAGACGGGTGCACTGTCGGCCGAAACAGTGGCCGGGTGGGCCGGGACCATCAATTATGAAATCACCTCCGCCATTACCGCCCGAATCCCGCGGGAAATAAAAGGCAACTGACCGGATTCACATCACGAACGGAAGGATGCTACGCCACCTTTACGGCCGCAACAGGATCGTTTACAGAAAACAGAGTCCCGCAGCCTATAGACAGCGGGCGTATGCTGTGCCATAATAGCCTACCAGGGTTTTAAAAAAAGTGCTGAGCTCTGACCTCCGTCGCGTGTATCGTCACGAAGCAGACCGGCCCTGAACATCACCGCTATCGAAAGGATCAAGACTATCCGCTGCCATTGCACCAACATCATGGAACTCGGCCCCCGGACCAATCAGGAAGACAGCCTGCTGGTCGGCCAGAATTTCTTTCAGGAAAATCATCTGTATCATGAAGTTGAACTCCTGGGCCCGGACTGTTTCCTTGCCGTCTGTGACGGCATGGGCGGTCACTCCCACGGAGAAAAAGCCAGCGCATTTGCCTGCAGCGAGCTGCTAACCACTGCAGAAGCTGAAATGCCCGAAACATCGAACGACGTAGAACACCTGCTCTATACCATTCAGCAGAGTGCGGAAGCAGACCTCTCCGGCAATTCCGGAACCACCATTGCCGGCGTGATTGTAAGAGACACCAGCATCACCGTCTTCAATGCCGGTGACAGCAGGGTCTATACCTACGACACCGACACCATCCGCTGCATCTCCCACGATCATTCCTATGTCCAGGAAATGATCGATACAGGTGCAATCTCCTCGGAAGAAGCATTCACCCACCCTTACCGGAATCTGGTCTCCTTCGGTATCGGACCGGCCTTCCAGGATATCTGGGGTAAACACCAGCCGTTTATCATAGAGTATCCCATTGACAGTCCCACCCGGCTGCTGATCTGTTCGGACGGTGTCAGTGACCTGTATCCGGATCACCAACTCCACCAAATTCTGACCAGCGTCGTTGAGGCGCCGGGCAAAGCCCTGCTCGAGGCACTCTCCGAAAAGGGGCTGAAGGACAATACAAGCTTTATTCTCGCGGAGATTTACCCCTGACATGGAAAAACTCCTCAAGCGCTGCATGCCCACGTATCAGACGGTTGAAAAGATCGGTGAAGGTCTTTACGGCAGTGTCTATCTTGTGAAAGACAACTTGAAAACCCGTGCCGCCAAAGTTGTGCCCATCATGGCCGAACGCAGCCTGGAGTTTTCCTCCCAGACAGAACTGATCTCCAAGCTCTCCCGGGATTTTCATGCAGTGCTCGAATACTACGAAGCCATCAAGGGGGAAGGGGTCATTGATATTCATGATTTCCATTTTCTCGAGCATGACACCATAAAACATCAGTTCCAGGCAGACCTCGTCATTCTCATGGAATACTGCCCGTTCAATCTCCAGAATTACGTGCTGGACCATTTTCCCCTGCCCCTGGCAGACATCCGGCGCTTCTCCGTCACCCTTGCACGCACCCTGAGCCGCATCACAGCAACAGGAGCGGACCGGTTTCTCTTCACTGACCTGAAACCCTCCAATCTCCTGGTGACCCGCAGGAATGAGCTGGTCATCGGAGACCTCGGCGGATTCAAGCGGCTGCACTCACTTTCCATGACAGCAGCTGGCACCCAGCTTTCTCCGGCGTGGTCTGCCCCGGAGCTGATCCTCGAAGGCAAATCCCCGGATCTGCCCAGCATGATATTTGCCTTTGGCCTGATTGCATACTTTCTGTGCGAAGGCCGGCTGCCCCATGACGACAAGGACTTCCTTGAGCGGATCGGGCTCATGAAAAAGCACGGCGGTGTTGCCCTGCATAACCGGAAACTTCCCCAGCATATCCGAAACGGCATCTCGCAGAGCCTGAACTTCGACCCCATGCAGCGGCCCCCTAGTTTTGAGCATATCATCCGTATTTTTGACGAAGATCCCCCCTTTCTTGAGGTAACGCACGCAGCCCCCGGACCCGCCGCATCCCAGCCATCCCGACAACCGATAAAAAAAGCGTTCCCGACCAGATCCAGACGCTGGGAAGAGCCGGTACTGGGTATGCCCTTTGTCTGGGTACCGGATGGTTGTTTCATCATGGGCGGCACAGATACCGATCCCACCACACGGGACAATGAAACGCCGACCCATGAAGTTGACGTGGAAGGTTTCTGGATGGCCAAATATCCCGTTACTCAGGCAGAATGGTATAAAATCATGAAAACCAACCCCTCCCATTTCAAAAAAGGGGGCCGGCACCCGGTAGAACAAATCTCATGGTATGAGGCAAAAGACTTCATCGACCGCCTCAATGCCCTTGGACCGGGAAATTATACCTTGGGATTCCCCTTTGAATACCAGTGGGAATACGCAGCACGCCAGCCTGAAGACGTGTATCGCTTTTCAGGAAGTGACGACCCGGACCTCGTGGCCTGGCACAAGGGGAACAGCATGTATACCACCCATCCCGTGGGAGAAAAACAGCCCAATGCGCTTGGCATCTACGACCTGTGCGGCAATGTGTCCGAGTGGTGCGAAGATCCATACCAGAGCAATGCGGACACGCATCTGCCCATGGCAGGGGAGCATGCTGCGATTGCGATACCTGCCGCACAGCGAAGCCGGGTGGGCAGAGGCGGTGCGTGGAACCTCCCGCCCCAGCGCTGCCGGGTCATTGACCGGAGACGCTTCGCCCCTGACCTGCGTTACGCCAACCTGGGCCTTCGCCTAATCTGTCACCGGGACACCTCTGATTAATAGAAAGTCAGTATCCATGTCACAGATCAACCCTGCGGCGCCGTCCGCAACCCCGCCGCTGGGCGACTTTGAACGTCTGAGCCCGGATCGTATACTCATGGCTGTAGAGTGGGCAACAGACCACCAGTTCACTGGCCTGACCACCCCCCTGCAAAGCCATATCAACCGGGTCTACGAGCGGATGGACGAAGACGGTACGCGTCTGGTCGTCAAGTTTTACCGTCCCGGACGCTGGGAGCCGGAGGCCATCCGGGAAGAACATGCCCTGGTCAAAGACTGCGTAGATGCGGAAATACCAGATATGTCTAAGTCAGCCTGCGATACGCCTTCAACCGTTTTGACAAAACGAATTCAATCCGCGTATAGTTACCCGGTTACCGAAAATGCACATGCCGTACCTTCGTAAACAGGACCACGTCACATGGATATCGCTTCACTTATTGGTATTTTTTCAGGTATTTCTCTGATCGTCAGTGCGATTTTGCTCGGCGGTGATGCGTATCATTTTATCAATATTCCTGGCCTGATGATCGTCTTTGGCGGCACTCTTGCCACCACGCTGCTCACCTTTCCCCTCAAGGATGTCCTGGCCGCCTTCAAAGCCGCATTTCTCGTGTTTCTGCAGGATACGGATGACCCCAACCACATGGTCTCCACCATGATCCGGCTCTGTCACATCAGTCGCCGGCAGGGACTTCTGGAACTCAGTAAGGTCAACACAGAACACGGGTTTCTGAAAAAAGCCCTGGGCCTCATTGCTGACGGATCGGAAGAAGATCTGATCCGCTCTTCTCTTCAGACGGAAATCGATACCCTGAAGCTCCGGCACTTTGGGGTGCAGGACGTCTTTCGAAAAATGGGGACCTATGCCCCGGCCTTCGGCATGCTCGGCACCCTGATCGGGCTCGTCCAGATGCTCAGTAAGCTTCAGGATCCTTCCGTCATCGGTCCAGCCATGGCCGTGGCCCTGCTCACCACGTTTTACGGATCCCTTCTCGCCACCTTGTTTTTCCTGCCCATTGCAGGCAAGCTCAAGGCCCGCACCGTGCGCGAGGTCATCAACCTTCAAATCATGCTTGAGGGGTCGATATCCATCCTCAAAAGCAATAATCCGCTGGTCATGTATGAATCCATTTCTTCGTTTATTCCCGAACAAAACCGCAGACCCCTCAATGAAATGGAGCGGAGATAATGAACCAGAACCGCCATAGGGATCTGCTCGACGAAGCTGAAGCGCAGACCGCCTGGATCGTCACTTACTCGGATCTGGTCACCCTGCTGCTCGTGTTTTTTGTGTTCCTCTACTCCATGTCGTCCCTCAGCCTTGAAAAATTCAAGATCGCCATTGCGTCCATCCGGGTCAGCCTGAGCGAATCCAGCCCCTCCGTTGGCCTGACACAGCTGCTCCAGACACCCAAAGCGGTAGATAACGCCATCTCCATTGAAGATATTGCCGGACTGCGGTCCACAGATGAACGCATTATCAGTGATGTAAAAAAATTTATTACCGACCGAAAAATAGGTGACTACATTGTCCTCCAGATGATGGACAACAAGATCACCATCCGGGTGCAGGGAAAAATTCTTTTCCGATCCGGTACCGCGGATCTATCTGATCGGGCACGGCCTGTACTCAATGATATCGCCCGCATCATTCGGTCATACCCGCAGTATCATGTCAACATCAAGGGGCACACGGACAATGTCCCCATTTCCACCTCCCAATTTCCGTCCAACTGGGAGTTGTCAGCGGTTCGGGCCACTGGCGTGCTGAAATTCATGATACAAAAAGGCATCTCCCCCTACCGGTTGACCGCCACCGGATATGCGGATATGCTGCCGATTATCCCGAACGATACGCCGGTTCACCGGGCCATTAACAGGAGAGTTGAGTTTGTTCTGGAAAAAGAAAAAAAATGAATCGACCCTGTTTGTACATGAATCGTATGACAGACGGTCTGCGTTTCGGTTTACACCGCCCGAAAAGAATCCGGTGAGCCTGCGGTTTCAGGAAAAATCACTTTCCGTGACCGATATCAGTGCGGCTGGGCTGTCCATCGATATTCCGGACGTTGAAACCGGCACACGCATTTCAGGAGACATCATTCTCCCGAACCGCCATCTACCGGTGACCCTTGAAATTATTCGAATTGATCCGCCCCATCACTGTAGCTGTGCGTTTGTGGACCTGGCCCCTGAAGATGCTGAAGCCATCCATCATTACATCTGGATCACGCAACGGCGAGAACGAAACGAGCAATGACCGCCCATCAGAAATGACGTAGTCAATGGCGGGGTCCGAACACATGCCCTGACTAGGAATGCTAACGACACCCTGCCTGTGAATACCGTTGTCTGAATAGCCCATAGAAAGAGAAGGGGCCTGGAACCTTATTTGACCTCCGCAACAATGTTGTGATATAGTTTTGTATTTATTAGCTTGTTTTTATCTGGGTGTGCCTGTCATTGTGGGTACGCCGTTAGGGGTCAGTTTTATATTTCTCAGACAATACCCTATGAGGGCAACATGAAAGTCAGTATCTACTTAAAAATTCTTTTTGTCATCATCATCCTGGGCCTTACAGGCGTGAGTGTCGGCATGGTCTACTCCTGGATCACCAGTAACAGACTCGTTGAGCAGCAGATTGATGAACGGATAACGGCTCTGCACAATGAGATAACGGCACAGGTCAACAAAAAAAAGGATATTGGTTTGACCAATGCCATCGGCTTTGCCGCCAACCATAATATTCAAAATGCGCTTCAGCATAAAGACAGGGAGCTGGCGCATGAAGTCATCAGTGTCATCGGAAGCCTCTATAAGAAAAACTCAAATTTTCAGAATATCAAACTCCACCTGCACTCCCCTGATCTCACGTCCTTTGTCAGAAGCTGGAATCGTAAAAAATATGGAGACGATTTAAAAGGGTTTCGGCACAGTCTGGAATATGTGGCGACGAACAAAAAGGGCTGGTCCGGGTTCGAGGCCGGATTTGTGGGGCTTACCATTCGCGGTATTGTCCCAGTTTCAGCAGCGGGCGAATATTTAGGCACCCTGGAGTTTATTCAAGGCGTTGGCAGCGTTAACCGTGATTTCAAAAAGGCTGGAAAACACTATATACTACTTGCCAATGCGCAACTGGCCGCCCTGTCCCCCGCCCTTGGTAAAAACGTAAAAATTGACCGTTATTATGTGTCCAACAAGAAATGGTTCACTGAGGAAACGGTGAGATTTGCCCAGAAGCTGGATTATCAGACCCTGCTCGAACAGGGATACCTGATAACTGAAAATTACTTTGTCACATTCAAGCCCGTCCTGGATTTTCAGGATAAACAGGTAGGCATCCATGTCATCGGTGAAAATATAGAGATCCTTAACTCCCGTCTGGCTGTCGCCAAGCGGATATCCTATTCCTACCTGGCCTTGATTGTCACGCTCATGGCTGTGGTTCTGGTGTGTATGATGGTGTCGCTTCACTGGATGGTGCTGAAACCATTGACAAGGTTTCGAAACGGCCTGACCGACTTTTTTGGATTTTTAAACCGGGAAAAGAAGGATGCGGAACCCATACCTATCGCTTCACGAGATGAAATCGGTGAAATGGCCGCGGTCATCAATGAAAACATGGTAAAAACAAAAGCCCTTTTTCTTCGTGACAACACTATTGCCGAACAGAATATTCAAACCATCGCTGAAGTGGAATCGGCTGTTAAACAGGTTCAAAGTGGTTTTTACCACCTGCAGCTGGAAACCAATACGGAGCAGGAAGATTTTACCCTGCTTGTGGATAACTTCAACCGTCTGCTATCAAGCACCCGCGAGCAATTTGAGAATATATCCAACGCAATTTTGTCATTTTCAGAATCAAATTTCACAATACAGCTTGAAGTCGGGCATGCATCAGGCAGTATGGGCGGGGTTATCTCCTCCATCAACACCTTGGGGATATCTATTTCCGAATTGATGTCATTTATCTTCAATATCGGTGAAAAACTGGAAAAAAGTGCAGAGATGCTGAATCAGGTATCAGATGAACTTCAGGATGCGGCCACAAAGCAGTCTGCATCAATTAACACATCCATCGCATCCATCCGGGAAATATCCAGTCATATCGAAATAAACAATGAAAAGGTGGGTTCCCTGCTTGAGCAAACCCGGCTGATGAAAAATATTATCAGCACTATAACCGATATAGCCGAACAAACAGATCTGCTGGCGCTGAATGCCACCATTGAAGCCGCCCGTGCAGGAGAACATGGTAAAGGATTTGCCGTTGTATCCCAAGAGGTTAAGGCCCTATCCTTTCAGACCAAGCAGGCCTTGGCCGAAATAAACAATACGATCAATTCCGTTGTCCATACAGTCAATCAGGTTGCAGAGGGATCAAACGAACAGCTAAAGATGATGTCCGTGCTTTCCACGACATCTGAGGAAGTGGGTAGAATCAATGAAATAAACACCTCCGTCAGTGAGAGCGTGAGCCAATATTCCGAAGCGGTACAATTTGAAATTGACAGCCTGGTGGCAACCGCACAGCGGGCCAAAACCCTGAAACGCCCCATGGATCAAATCTGTGATATGGAGTTTGTTTTTGAAATCGCGGCGCTTAAACTTGAAATGATCAACTATACCTGTGCACTCACAGAAGCCATTTCAGCCAAGACCGTCTCGGCTAGTGAGGAAAAACCCTCACCTTTCAATCAGTGGATTACCAAAAGTGCCGGGCGGAGTTTTACCGATACTAAAGCGTGGAAAAAAACAGTTGAGACCAACAACCAGCTCCAGGAAAAAATAGACAAGTTGCTTGCACTCGGCAAAAATTATGACCGCGGTTTTGATGATGTCATTGGAATGATCATGGAAGTGGAGGCCCTTCAGAATACGCTTTTTGACTCTGTTGACCGGATTAAAACAGAGGCGTGCTTAAAACGGACACAAGCGTCTGAAAAAAAATAAAAGTATTAATCTGTGGCCATCTTTTTTATCTAGGAAGTTGGAAATATGAATACACAAGCAAGGCCCGCTTCTGAAATGAACCACCAGGCGACTCACATTTTAGTCAAGGAAATGGGGGGTATTGATACGATTCGGTTTCTCAACCAATTCTCTGCAGGCGAAGGAGACTATCCAAAAGAACGCGATACTTGGCTAAATGGCATATCCTTGGATGATACCATCACTCAAATTAAAGCCGGAAAAAATAAAGGCCAGCAAAACGCTTGAGAGAAACCGGGCGTACTGCGCACCTTTTCGGAAGTATGGGGTTTAAGAAACTGAAAAATTTTATCTGAGGTTTCGGGTTAAAACGCCCGGCCCCTCAGTGCTGCGTCAGGCTGTCTTCAATCCAAATCGTATAAGGAGGCATTCGCAACATGAATACCGTATTTTTATTTTTAGCGCTTTTTATTGTCTGGTGGCTGCTGCAAGTCATCATCCTGCCCCGCATGGGCATCAACACCTGACTACGAGATGCCTGTCAGGTGCCAGGCAAAGCAACCGAATCCACCCCCGACGCACAGACACCAGACGAAACAAAAGCGGAATCAAGAGACGTATGACTCAACAGATGGCAGCAGAAGCCCTGAAAGCAAAACTCAAAGAAGGCCGGAAAGACCGGCTTCACACCTTCATGATGGCCGACGACCAAATTCGGGGGGCCTTTCTCACCGCCACCCGAGTGGTCAAGGATATGCGTGAGGCCCACGGGCTGGGGGTTCTCGAAACCCTGGTTCTGGGCCACGCGTACATGGGTACCCTGCTGTCTACTGCCTGCGTCAAGGGAGATGCCCGTATGGCACTGTCCATCGACTGCTCCGGACCAATCAAAGGGCTGTCTGTGGAGGCGAGCAGTTTTGGCGAAGTGCGGGGGTATCTCAAACAAAACCCGATTCCGGTGACCGAGCCGCTGGAAGATTTCAATCTATCCCCCTATTTCGGGGCCGGATTTCTGACCCTGACCCGGCGCATTGAAAACGCACGGGAACCATATTCAGGAAAAATCATCCTGCAGCACGGCAACATTGCCCAGGATATTGCCCAGTATTTCCTGGAGTCCGAGCAGATCCCCACAGCGATCACGCTCTCCATCACCTTTGACAAACAAGGTGAGGTCCGCGGGGCAGCCGGTCTGTTTCTCCAGGCACTTCCCGGGGCAAATGACAGGGTGCTCGCGGAAATCGAGACAGCAGTCACCACCCTGCCCTCCATCGGCGACTGGGCAGGAGAAGACACGCCCATGGAGACCCGAATCCAGCCGGCATTCGCTGCCATGGCCCCGCGAATACTCGCCTCCAAACGGGCTGCCTTTTATTGTCCCTGCAACCAGGAAAAAATCAGCGCCATGCTCCATACCCTCCCGGTGGAGGACTTAAAAGACATGGCCACAAACGGGCCGTTCCCGGTCAGCGTGACCTGTCACAACTGCAATACCCACTATCATTTTAGCCAGGAAGCCCTGGAACGCTTGTATCAGAACCGGACCGAATAACCGATCAGGGCGATATTGTCATACACAGACCGGACGTCTTCAAACCGGAACTCCGTATACCGATATTCGGCAAAAATAATGGCGTTCTCCATAATATACCACCCCGTGCCCAGGCGGAAATCGCCGTAAGTTTTCCCGTCTGAAAAACAGAGCGGCTTTGGGGCCATGGATACACCTGCATACAGATCAATGGGAAGGGGAATCGGATTGACGGCCGGCGGGATATCGTAAGAGAGATCAACGGTAAATGCCATCAGGGCCAGATCTTCATCCCGGTGATCCTGTTCAACATTCCCGCCCAATCCTTTGAACCCAACCCCGTATTGGAAGTCCGGGTGAAGCTGGTTGCTGGTCATCGACACCTTTCCGCCTGCGGTCCAGTAGTCCGTGTCCTTGTAGGTACCTACCACGCCGATGCACACATTGCCCCGACGGACTGCACCGATCCTTTCCAGGGATGCATCCACAGTGGTATGATTGACCTTCAGGCCCAGTCGGTATTCTGCAGCAGTGGTTTCCCCGGATATGAGGGATACAAAAAAAAGCACCGCAATGGTCAGAAAAAAACGCCGGATATGCATCATGTGTGTTCCTCCTGATCGCGTCGGATTCTCCCTACCCTTACCCCCCTGTGTTGTGACATAAACCGGCCCTAAAATCAACTGCCACAGCGGTTATCCTGACCCTCAAATCCATGTGTTTCGCTTTTGGCCTGCCGTTTTTGACAGGGACTTACCGTCAACCGCTGGCGGCTGATCAAAAACAGCCAAAAACCCCACCGGCAACCGAACCCACTGCCCGGCTTTATTTTCAAATATCAGATCCAGCTGTTTCAAATGCGCGATCAACGCCGGGACATCCTTTTCCAGATAGGTCTGATAGGTGTCATCACCCGCATCATAGACCACGCCGCAGCTTTCCCCGCATCCGGTCTGCCCGATGGCACGATACCCACCAACCCTAACGGCTTTTCAAACCCTTTTCCCTAAAGGGGGATGAGCCCTTGCGTCTGTAAAGCAGGTCGTGCATAATGCCGCAAATGATGTCTGGGATCATGACACAGGAGGTGCGTACGTGCGTTTTTGTTTTTTCATCGCCCTGATAGGGGTTTCCATCTTTTTTCTGCCGCCTGCCGATGCGTCTGCCGCACCCATGAGTGAGGCAACTGAAACCTGTATCGGCTGCCACAGCAGCCTGCATCCCGGTATTGTCGAAGACTGGTCTAAAAGCCGTCATTCGGCTGTTTCTCCGGCACAGGCCATGGGTGTGCCCACACCTTCCCGAAAGATATCGGCAAAAAATCTGCCGGACACGCTCAAAACATCCCGTGTGGGGTGCGCCGAATGCCATACCCTGCGGCCCAGCCAGCACAGGGATACCTTCGAACACAACGGCTATGATATCCATGTGGTGGTTTCGCCGGACGACTGCCGGACCTGTCATACCACCGAAGCAGATCAGTATCGGAAAAACATCATGTCCCATGCGGTGGGCAATCTGAGAGACAACCCGGTCTACCACCAGCTAGAAACTGCTATTTTAGGCCAGTTCAACCAGACGACCGGCAGGTTTTCTCCAGCGGAAAAAGAACCGCTTGCACGGGAAGGGGCCTGTTATTACTGCCATGGCACCCGACTCTCCGTCAAAGGAACCGAAACCCGGGATACAGAGGTGGGCGAGCTGATCTTTCCCGTTATCTCCGGATGGCCCAACCAGGGATGCGGCCGCATCAACTTAGACGGCAGCAAAGGCACCTGCACAGCCTGTCACCCGCGTCACCGTTTTTCCATGGCAATGGCCCGTAAGCCTGAGGCCTGCCGGGAATGTCATATGGGGCCGGATGTGCCGGCCTACAAGGTCTACATGACCAGCAAACACGGCAGTATCTACAGTGCCCAGAACGCCGGATGGAATTTTGACGCAACGCCTTGGACCCTGGGAAAAGATTTCACCACTCCCACCTGTGCGGCCTGCCATATCAGCCAATTGGCGGATACAGATGGGAATCAGATCCAGAAGCGGAGTCATGAAATGAAAGACCGGCTCTCGTGGCGCCTCTTCGGCCTGATCTACGCGCATCCGCAGCCGGTTTCACCGGACACCACGATCATCCGCAACCGGGCCGGTCTGCCCTTGCCCACCGACTTTGACGGCCGGCCCGCAGACCGTTTTCTCATCACCACAGCCACCCAGAAAAAACGAACCCAAACCCTGCAGGCCACCTGCCTTGCCTGCCATGACACCAGCTGGGTCAGGGGGCACTGGAACCGATTTGACGCAACGTTAAAACGGACGCAACAGGATATCCGTGTACTGACGGAAATGGTTCAGGCCGCCTGGAAAGAGGACCTGGCAACCGGTATCAAGGCAGGCGGCAATCCGTTTGACGAAGCCATTGAACGCATGTGGTGTGACGGGTGGCTGTTTTACGCAACTACCATCCGCTTTACATCTGCCATGGCTGGCGGGGGGGATTATGGGGTATTCGCGGACGGGCGGTATCATCTCTCCGGCACTCAGATCCGGATGCATGACTGGCTGGCACAGAGACGACTGATCAACCGAATGTCAAAGTAGTAAAAACTGGAGGGTGCAGAGGCGGATCATCCCCCTGCCCGCCGGAGGCAGGCTTTTTGTTTTTCATACAGAATCAAGCGTCTCAATCGCCTGCAGGATTTCATCTTCTGCAATCGCATAATGGTTGAGTCGTTTTAAAAACTGCTTGGCATTTCCATATCCCACCCCCAGGATTTCGCCCAGAGCATCCCGCCGCACGGCGGCATCCGGACTGCCGGACAATCCCCAGCGGATCATCTCCCTGACCGTGTAAATCTCCCGGGATTCCGTCTGCCGGCACCGGGCCCTGGCCAATGCGGCCCGGATCGCTTCCGGGCTGGCGTTTTCCACGCCGATATTCCCCTTTTTGTCTGACTGGGCACGGCTCAAGTAGGCGTGCCGGCATCCCGGGATTCGTTTGTCGATCCGCTTTCGGATCTGCTCGCCCGCCGTATCCGGATCCGTGAAGATGATCACACCGGTTCGTTCTTTTGCAAAGGCAATCCGGCGAAAGGTTTCCTTTTTAATACCGAACCCGCTAGTGATAATCACCTGTGCCGACACAGCCCGTTTGACGGCACTTTCATCGTCCCGGCCTTCAACGACTATGGTTTCCTCTAGGGTTATCATCGCTTCTATCACTGATACAGCAGCGCAATCGCGTCGGCAAAATTCGCCAATACCGTATTGCGCCGGACTTTCAAGGTCGGTGTCAGCTCACCCCTTTCGATCTGAAGCTTCCGGTTTGTGATGTGGTAATACTTGATCCGCTCATGGGGTTCAAGCAGCCGGTTGGCAAACTGAACCTCTTCCGCGATCCGAGCAACCACATCCGAATGGGTCACCACATCCTGCCCGGCAGCCATGCAGTGACCGTTTTCAAACGTGAGGGCGTCTCGATCATAGGGTACCTTCCGGTTGTCCAGATACGCAAGCATCCCATCCAGATCCGGAATGATCAGGGCGGTCACATACTTCTGACCGGTTGCCACCGGCACCACGGTGTCGATCATATTGCTCTTTAAAAAAAGGCTCTCCACCTTTGAGGAAGACACCGTTTTCCCCGTATCCAGCACCAGCAGCCCTTTCTTTCGGTCAATAATCCGAATCGTCTCCGGGGAAACGGGTTCCACGATATCACCGGTCTTGAAAAAACCGTCGTCCGTAAACGCATCTGCTGTGGCGTCAGGCTGATTCCAGTAGCGCATGAACAGGGCCTCGCCTTTGACTTCCCACTCACCGTCTTTCCCCATACGGCCAGTTACCCCAATACAGGGGGCGCCCACCGAACCGGGCAGAATCCGATGAATCGGGTTCAGCGTCAAGGTATTGCAGGTTTCTGTGGACCCGTACCCTTCGAGTATGGGAATGCCCATGGCGAGAAACAGTTTGCAGAGGTCTGCAGGCAGGCTTCCGGCTGCGGAAAAAGCGAACCGGAGCCGTCCACCCATCTGTTCCCGGGCTTTGGAAAACAGAAGTTTGTCCATCAACCGATATTGCAACTTGAGCCCCAGGGGCATCTGACGCACCACGTCTTTTCCTTCGGTCATATCCACCCAGCCGTCGATGGCGATTCGCTGGCCGATGACCGAACAGCCGACCCGAATGGCCCGTTCAAACAGCCGTTTCCGAAATCCGCTAGACGCATGCAGCTGCAACTGTAGTCGCTTGTAGATCCGCTCATAAATCCGGGGAACCGACATAAAGAAGGTCGGTGAAAACGCCTTCAAGTCTTCGTAAAACGTCTGGGGGGTTCCATAGGCGATGGACACAGCCGCCTGCATGGCCACGCCATGCCCACATTGCCGTTCAAAGGTATGCGCCAGGGGAAGCAACGACAGCAAACAGTCCTCTTTTGTCAGCGACGGAATCATGGCAAGATCCCGACGGCAGCCCGCATTCATGGTCCGGTGGGTATGAATCACCCCTTTGGGAAGCCCGGTGGTGCCGGAGGTATAAACCAGCGTCATGATATCGTCCATACCCACGGCATGGCGGCGTTCGTCAAACGCCCGTACATGTTCTTGGGCAAATGCCACCCCTGATCTGCGCAGGGCGGCAAACGACAATGTCCCTTTACTCCGCTCGCTGCCCGTAAGCACCACCACGGTTTCCAAATTCGGAACCTTGATCCGCATCCGGTCCACCCTAGCTGCGATGTGCCCGTCTCCGACAAACAGCATCCGGGTACCGGAATTATTCAGAATATAAACCGCTTCACGAAAAGAAGACGTGGGATAAATGGATACCGTGATCCCGCCGGCACAAAGCACCGCATAATCTGCCCACATCCACTGCGGACAGGTGGGTGCCATGATCGCAATCCGGTCCCCTTTCTCCACCCCCATGTCCAGGAGGCCACAGGCCGCTTCCCTGACGATTTCATACAGTTCCGCATAGGTCAGCGCGGCCATGCCATCCATACCATGCCACCGTTGGGCCGTACGGTCCCCGAAGCGTTCCGCGTTTCGGGCTAAAAGCGCCGGAAACGTCTGCGTGGTCAGATACCACTTCTCATCCTGTAACTCTTTCATATTATTTAAAAAAGCGTCCTCTTTCTGTTCCCCCGGGCTGAACGGACCGCTCATACCGAAGCACCAGTCGAATCCCGTAAATCTCCGCCCAGTTTTTTCCGGTGATCAGAATCGTATCTGTTTCCGGGTCATAGGCGATCCCGTTAAGAGTACCCGTGTTCCCCGGATGTGTTTCCCGCAGCTGGGTCAAATCGACCCAGGACGTCACATTCCCACTCACCGGATCAATCCGGGCGATCTGGTTGGTCGGGAATACATTGGCAAGAATCTCGCCGTTGATATACTCCAGCTCATTGAGGCCGGTCACACCGCCTAACGGCCCGCGAACCGGCAGGTCTTTGACGACCTTCAGCGTTATCGGGTCTAGATAATGCAGCGTCATGGAACCGTCACTCAGAATCAACTGCGTCTCATCGTGGGTAATTCCCCACCCTGAAAACGGAATCGAAAAGCGTTTGATCTGACGGAGATCTTCAGCCTGATAGACAAAACCGACCTTGGATGTCCAGGTCAGCTGATACACCTTGTCCCCGAACAGGGTCACGCCTTCGCCAAAGTACTGGCGATCCATTTTGATCTCTTGCAGCACCTTTCCGGAGAAGAGATCAAAAGACGTGAGCGTGGAGCGCCCGCGCCTCCCCGTCCCCTCATAGACAACGCCATCGCGATAAACCAAGCCCTGGGTAAAGGCTTTCGGGTTATGCGGATAGGTTTTGATCACCTCAAATCCATAAATGGGCAGAAACCCTGTATCAAACGGATTTCTATCGGCAGCGCAGATCCCCCCCGCCATCACCAGGACTATTGATGCTGCTGCCAGGCTATATATGAACCCGTATCCGCGTCTCTCATTCATTTCGTCACCACTCCTTCTATCTTTTTCCTTAAATTTTTATCGTATCTTCTAAGCTTTTTTTCTTCTATAGAACGCATCTGTCCAAGTCCCTACGCACCGATACTGGCCAACATTACAGTTTGCCAGATGATAACATGCATCTGCCAGAAAAAGTTCGGGAATCGCGCGGTCACCACAACAAACGCAACCGTACGGATCTCAACTTTCGGAATTCATGAAATGCATACTTGTATTATGATAACAAATCGATACGAATCAAAAAACTCTAAAAATACAATTCATAAATATAAAAAATGAAGCTATTCAAGAAAATAACCAATTGGATTTAAAAAGTTTAAAATGAAATCAGAAAGTTGTGTTCTATTCTGATACCGGGACAGCATTCTTTTTTTTCAATTGACCCAAGGCATGAAACAGCAGAGCACGGGCATAGACAGCGATCCAGAACCAGGAATAGGGAAAGATGCCGTTCTGTTGTTTTGCCCTGGCGAACTCCCTGATGGCGGTGAGCTTGTCTGTCACCGAGATGCCGCCATCCTCCTTTGCCACCACGCACAGGTTATTGGCAAAATGGGGCGTATGGGTTGAGGTCTTCAACACCCGAAGAAGAAACTCGTAATCTCCTGAAATTAGAAATGACTCGTCAAATCCACCGTACTTCTGAAACAGTGATCGGTGGTGCAGAATGCCCGTGTGCTGAAAATCCAAAGGCATCCCGTGCCTGAACTGTCCCGATATCCGATGCCAGGTCTTTCCCCGCATGCATTTCAATTTGGCGTCTCCATCGATCATCGCCACCAGCCCGTAAACCAGCGCGACATTTCTTTTCCTAGCCGTTTCCAGGTAGGGCACAAGCGACGCCAATATGCTCCTGTTCCAAAAAAAGTCATCCGCTCCCAAAAAACAAATCCATTCACCCGTGGCATGTCCAAGCGCCTTGTTCCAGGCATGGTAAATCCCCCGGTCTCTCGTGGACTCGTGATAGGCTATTACTTGCCGGTACGCGTTAATGATCCTCAGGGTTCCGTCGGTGGATCCCCCGTCAATGACGATGACTTCGATGTCAGAAAAAGTTTGCCTTGCAATGCTGGTGAGACACCGGTCAAGTTTTTTCTCCGCGTTGTAGGTGGCGATGATCACCGTAAACAGAGGTCGGCTGGGGCTCATGATCGCGTTTCCCATTGTTGGGGTTCCAGGGTTTGATGAAAAACACTGATAATCTGGTCCGCAATGGCATCCCATTCATATCTGGAAGCGGTTTGAATGCCTATGCGGGACAGAGTCCCCAGGGTTTGGGGATCTGATAGAAGGCGTTGGATCATGTTTGCCATGGCCGGCACGTCTCCGCTTCGAAATACAGGCTGTCCCAAGTTGGCGCAGGCGTCAGAGGTGAGCACCGGTGTACCCGAAGCCATGGCCTCCAAAATCACCAGCCCGAACCCCTCGTAATGGGAGGGCAAGACCAGGAGGTCATACGTGTGGTACAGTTCAGGGATTTTATCTCGGTGTATCCGGCCCAGAAGCCGAACACGCTTTTTAAGCCCCAGTTTGTCGATACGCTCGGCAATCAGTTTTTGAAGGGGACCGTTACCGGCAATTGACAGGCTAACCTGAGGAATCCTTGAAACTGCACCCAACAGATCCATTATTCCCTTTCTCTGATCAAGCCTGCCAACATACAGGATGCGTTGCCCCCATGGCGCTCTTTTTTCAGGATCCGGACGAAAACGACACAGATCCACGCCGTTCCCGATCACAGTGCTTTTTTTCCCGCACCCGGGTGCCACGGTCTCCACATCTCCCTTCATGTGCTTTGACAGGACAATGATTCGGTCCGCATGTCGGGCAAAAAAGATATCCAGGGGAATATACAGTGCATTGGCCAGGATGGCCACAAGGTCCTTACCGCGCAGACACCCCCTGGCTTCCGAAAACCGTGTGGTGTGGAAATGAGCCACACAAGGCGCCGGCTGAGGAACGCAGGGGCGGAGCAGATACGCAAGGTCCCACGTCTGCCGCTTTAGAACCCTGCCTGCCTGAAATCCAAAGGTGGGCATCCGAGTCAGGAATATGCGTCCCAGAACTGGAACCCGGTGAATCCGATACGGCTTTTGCTGATCAAAGGCTTGTGTATCCGGACCTGCGGGTGCAATCACCTGGAGGATTATCCCTTTTTTCCAAAAGATGTCAGCCATTTTTTCACCAAAAACACCCTCCCCACCGATAATGTGGGGAGGAAAATCAATGGCGGCCATGACCACTTTCATAGACCCTACTTTCATGACATGAGGCGTTCAAAATAGCTTTTTCCCACGCTCTCCCATGAGAAATGCGTATGAACATATTCTGCCACCGTCTTTCTGTCGAAAGAAGCAGTTTCGATGGCGGAAAGAAAGCCTGCCGGTTCATGGGGCGGTACGCGAAGTCCGGTAATTCCGTGGACCACAGCATCCCGAAGACCCTGAAGATCAGAGGCGATCACGGGCAGACCGCAGGCCCCCGCTTCGATGGCAGTAATGCCGAACCCCTCCACATCCCCAGGCACAACGATGTTGGGCATTAAAAAGAGGTCGGCTGAATGATACAGCTGATTTCTATCCCGGTCACTGAGATGGGAAAGCACTGCGACGCGTTTTTCAACGCCCAGACAGTTGATTAACTTGTGTATCGCTTCCCGTTCTGTTCCCGACCCCACGATCAGATAAATGTAGCGGCCATCCAGCTGAGGGAAAACGTTTGCCAGAAACCAGGTCACCCCTTTGCGCTTGATCAGCCTTCCCACGGTGAGCAGAATCTTGTTTTCGGGTAAAATGGTAAGACCCGAGAGCTTTTGGAGGTAGCGGATACGTTCCCCCAAAGCGTCTACCGGTTCAAACTCCTGGGGATCAATACCATTGCCCACTACCGCGCATTTTTTTCCCGGAATGCCCCGTTTTTTGCATTCCGCTCGCGTAGCGCGGCTCACACAGATGATTGTGTTGAACCCTGCCAGCAGCTTAGGGATCATGCGCTGGTACAGGGGATGGGCATAGGTGATGTCAAGGCCATGCACCGTGACGGTCACCTGCACGGAAAACAAGCGCCTCAGGATCCACCCCAGGGGTGCCAGAACCCCATCGCAAAGATGGACCCGCCGGATGTGATGCTGTTTGATCAGGACCATGGAAGCGATCAGACAATAGGGCAGAAACCACAACAGGTGAATGCGCCCTTTGGACAGGGTCAGGGTGTAAGTTTCGGTCTTTTGGCGGAACTGCCTGATCAGGTGGTAGCTGAA
This sequence comes from Deltaproteobacteria bacterium, assembly GCA_002748835.1. Taxonomy (GTDB): domain Bacteria; phylum Desulfobacterota; class Desulfobacteria; order Desulfobacterales. Next base: position 100,910 of record PDTL01000014.1, on the reverse strand, counting down.
AATTTCCAGACCGCCGGTTTTGGGCGGGTAGTTCCGTGTGATGATGAGTATTTTTTTTTGCTGCATAATGGTTACGTGAAAAGTGATCTCTAATGAGAGTTAATCAGAAGTCAAGCGCAACAGGCGTTTCACAAGCTGGGTATTGGATTTCATGAAATCGTCATAGAACTTCTTTCCTGATAGAGGCGGGTTCTCTTGGCTGCGTGCAAAATACCCTTCAATGACCGCTGCTGCCCGCATCACATCGAAGGGCAACCGAAGCAACACTCCACTCGGAACCTCACTGGAATATGCTGTTTCGTTTTTAATGACAGCCGTTTTTTGCGCCAGGCGGATGGATTTGATCAACGCCCCCTCCACGGGAGCAGACCAGAGAGAAGGGACCAGCACCAACGGACACCCCCTGACCGCTTCTCTTAATCCAGATTCCCATCGAATATTTTTAAACGTACAATTGGGGACGGACTCAACCACCCAATCCGGTTTTTCGAAAGGAAAAAGAAACCGTCGTCCCGGCAGCTTATTCGCGAGCATCAATGCCCAGGAAAACCCCTTTGCCTCAAGTGGGGGGGCGTGAAATACGATATCATATTCAGAGAAAGAGGGAGGGTGACAGGCCCCATCTTCGATCTGCCAATCGGCGGCCAATATACCGGCAACTTTAACAATAGCACCCTTTCCAAAATGCTTTTTGGCAAGATCCGCCTGCAACCTGTTCTGGGCAATGAATTTAACCTTCCCAACGGTGCTGAATTCTCTCAGCGAGGTGATAAAATCCAAAGCATCCGTCACGTTCCCAAAATCCGTGGTGCAACAATTCACCTGGGAATGGGTGAGATCCCCGCCGACACACAGGGTACAGGCACTTCCCATAGGAAAGATATGGTTGTAGGAACGGACACAAAAAAAAGATGAATCCATCAGATACAGCCACACCGGTTTGGTTGACTTCCTGATGAAATGAATTGTCCATACATATCCCAGGCTCTGTGGATGAATCAGCAAGACACGATCTTTTTCAGACAGATGAGCCGTGCCGATTCGAAAGCGAAATTCACTCCATGCCGATACCATAAACGCTTTCAGGGCTGATATCGTCTGCCTTTGTAAAAACAAAGCTCTGATGGGCCTGCCCTGGCCACGATAAAGAAGTTTCACCGACTGGTCATTCAACCCTTGGACTTCAGATGCGAGTTGCATCATGACCCTTCCCACGCCGGTAGGCCCGGGCATCAATCCACCAATGATTGTCAGTTTCCGTTTCATATTTCAGTAAATCGTCGCCTAATGTTTTTTCCCATGCAGCATAATACGCAGTCCCTCTTCCAGCAGTACCATCGGTTCCCATCCGGGGAGGGAGGCCCCGCCGTCCCATGGTGACATGATTTCTCTCGGCCGATACGGTCTTCCGCCCCATATTACAGGAATCTGCGTTCCGGAAATCTCTTCATAGATTGAAACGACTTCTTTAAGCGTCAGCGTTCTGCCCGATGAAACACGATAGCGCTCATTGCAGGCGGCGGAGCGGTTCATCAACCGTTCCGATGCGATGATAAAGGCTTCGACACAGTCTTTGACAAAAACAAAATCAATCTTTTGTCCGCCTGGAGACAACGCCAAGGGCTTTTGGGTCCGGGCTGCGGCAGCAAGCTGCGAAAAAAGCTTTGACCTTTTATCGTCGGGGCCATAGATGTCGTACAGGACAAGGGTCACAGCCTTGAGCGAAGCGGTCTCCACTGCATGCCGGATGATCATTTCAAAGGCCTGCTTAGTTGCCGCATAGAGGCAGACAGGATTATAATCCTCATTGCCATAATGCTGCCAATAGGTTCCTGCATTCACCAGGCAATCCACCCGCTCGTTAACCATTGCTTCGATCAACTGGGTTCCCAGCAAAATATTCGAGTGTATCAAGGGAGTGATGTCATCAGGCGTATGGCTTGCGATAGAGCAGGCGGCAAGGTGGAAAGCCACATGGGGTTTTACGCGACCCAGGATTCGAATCAGGCAATCTGTGGTGCCGTCATAGAGATGGGTGGATACCTTTTTCCCGAGTCCGATGGATTCCGGATGCGCCGATGTCTCCCTCACCAGGAGGTGCACTTCCCATCCCCTGAAAAGAAGCTCCCGTGCGAGATGGGAACCGACAAAACCCGTTCCCCCGGTCACAAATGCCTTTTTTGTCTCCCTGCTTCCAAAGGTAAAATCATTCAAATCAATACCGTCCGCAAAATTTTTCCACACAGTTTATCATAAATCCGATCCGTGTATCATCCAGTCCGGGATATACCCCGAGCCAGAATGTCCGCTCGGTAATCAGATCGGAATTGTCCAGGGTGCCGGATACCCTAAATCCTTCTTTTTTACTACGCAATTCATCGAAACAGGGATGGCGAAGCAGGTTGCCTGCAAACAGCATTCGTGTCTGTACGCCGTTTCCTTCCAAGTGATTGACGATATCATCCCTGGTAAAGGGTGCCCCCTCCCCTATGGTCAAAAGAAATCCGAACCAGCTTGGATCTGTATCTGCGGCCTTTTCCGGCAAGAGGAAAAATTTTTCCTGGCTGCGAAGTCCCTGGAGTAATTTTTCCCAATTTTTTTTTCTTGCCTCGATAAATCCGGGAAGTTTTTTCAACTGTGCGCACCCGATAGCCGCCTGCATTTCCGTGACCTTGAGATTGTAACCGAAGTGGGAATAGACATATTTGTGATCATATCCCCTAGGCAGCAGGCCGAATTGCCGATCAAACCTGTGCTTGCAGGTATTGTCCTGGCCGGATTCGCACCAGCAATCCCGGCCCCAATCCCTGAACGACGTGACCAGCCTAAACAGCCGTGTATCATCGGTGTAAACGGCGCCGCCTTCGCCCATGGTCATATGATGGGGGGGATAAAAACTTGATGTGGCGAGATGGCCGAATGTTCCCGTGTATTTCCAGCTGCCTTCAGATAAAATTTTTGAGCCTAACGCGTCGCAATTGTCTTCAATCAGCCACAGTCCGTTGTCCTCACAAAATTGTCTGACACGTTTTGCATCAAAAGGATTTCCCAGCGTATGGGCGATCATAACGGCTTTTGTCTTTTCCGACAGCGCCCCTTCCAGCAAATCGCAATCAATGTTGTACCGGGGTAATTCGATGTCCACAAAGACGGGGATTGCACCGTATTGGATGATGGGGGAAACCGTGGTGGGGAAGCCCGCAGCCAGGGTGATGACCTCATCCCCCGGACGAATGCGTTTTTTCCCCAGGGAGGGTGAAGTCAGGGCCATAAAGGCCAGAAGGTTGGCGGATGATCCCGAATTTACCAATGCGCAATGGCGCACGCCGATAAATTCGGTAAATTCCTTTTCAAACCGTTTTACAAAACGACCGGAAGTGAGCCAAAAATCGAGACAGGATTCGGTGAGAGCCCGGATCTCTTCTTCATCGAAAATTCTTCCCCCATAGCAAAGTCTGTCCCCTGGCGTGAATTCCTTTTTTGTGTGAAGAAACCCGCGGTAATATGCGGTAACCGCATCCAGGGCACGCTGTCGCAATAGTTTTTCGTCATTCATGATAGGATGCCCTCTTTTCCTGATATTCGGCAATTTGTTTCTGACTGAACGCCAGCATATCCTCGCCACGCTCATAGGCCTTTGCCCATGCGACAACCTTTTCAAGTGCGATATCGACATCCCATTGGGGCCTGAAACCCAGCCGTTTTCGGGCCTTAGCGCAATTTAGCTTCAGAAGCCCGGCTTCATGAGGCTGGTCACCATCCATCAGCGCATATCCCTGGGGCGCTTCCCAAGCCTCGCAAAGCTTTTTTACCACACTCAGGACTGTTCTTGTATCCTCCTCTGCAGGGCCAAAGTTCCAGGCGCCTGAAAACTCAGGACCTGCCATATACAATTTTTCTGCCAGCATCAGGTAACCCCGCAGAGGTTCCAGCACATGCTGCCAAGGACGGATGGCCTGGGGAAAACGCAATAAAAGGGTCTCTTTTTTTGCCAAGGCCCTTATGCAGTCTGGAATGAGGCGGTCTGTGGCCCAGTCTCCCCCGCCGATCACATTGCCCGCCCTTGCAGTCGCCAGGGCGACGCTGTGGGTATCATAGCGGTCGGGATGAAAAAAAGATGCGTGGAAAGCCCTTGTCACCAGTTCGGAACAGGCCTTGCTACTGGCGTAGGGATCGTGCCCCCCCAGGGCATTTTCCTCATGGTAGCCTTCCAGTGTCTCCAGGTTTTCATAGCACTTGTCCGAGGTGACATTGATGACCGCTTTGACCCCCGGGTTTTTTCTGACGGCTTCCAGTAGGTTGACCGTGCCCATCACATTGGTATCATAGGTTTCGACGGGTGCGGCATAGGACGCCCTTACGAGGGCTTGTGCTGCCATATGGATGATGATTTCCGGTTTTGCCTTCGCTACGACATCGGACAGTCGGCGTAAATCACGAACATCGGCTGTAATCGACTCCACGAGACGGTGAATACCGCAACTTTCAAACAGGCTGGGCTGGCTGGGGGGAGGCAGGGCATATCCCGTAACACTGGCTCCCAGCGAATGAAGCCAGATACATAGCCAGGAACCTTTGAAGCCGGTGTGACCCGTTATCAACACCCGTTTTCCTTGCCAGAATTTCTCTTGCAACATCGGTGTCACCATACTTTCCAGGGCGCCTGACCCGAATTCCAAAGTTCCACCAGTTTTTTCTTGTCTCGCAGGGTATCCATGGGCTGCCAGAATCCGTTATGGAAGTACGCTTCCAGATGCCCGTCCCGGGCTAGCTGTTCCAGAGGTTCCTTCTCCCAAGACGTGCTGTCCCCCTTGATATAATCGATCACCGCGGGTTCCAGAATAAAAAAACCGCCATTGATCCATGCTTCCTTTCCTTTGGGTTTCTCCGAAAAATGCGTAATCCGATTTCCGGCAAGCTCCAGCGCCCCAAACCGGGCCGGAGGCATGACAGCAGTCATGGTGGCCATCTTTCCATGCTGTCGATGGAAGGCGAGCGTTTTCTTGATATCGACGTTTCCCACACCGTCTCCATAGGTGAAACAGAACGTCTTCCCCCCCAGGTATTGGGCCACTTTTTTCAGACGCCCGCCGGTCAGGGTTCCCTCGCCGGTATCCACAAGCGTCACCCGCCACGGCTCTACATTCTTCTGGATCACTTCCATTCGGTTGTTTGCCATGTCGAATCTAACATCGGACATATGGAGAAAATAATTGGCAAAATACTCCTTGATGACGTAGCCCTTGTACCCAAGGCAGACGATAAAATCATTGATTCCGTAGGCCGAATAGATTTTCATGATGTGCCAGAGGATTGGCCTTCCACCGATCTCCACCATGGGTTTGGGTTTCACCTCGGTCTCCTCACTCAGCCGGGTTCCGTAACCGCCTGCCAGTATAACGGCTTTTATTCCATTCATTTCGTTCCCTTACTTTGCTGCTTTAATTTTATTTCCTTGAACTTTGAAAAATATCTGTTTCAATCGATTGAGTCTGCGCAATGTCCTGCCCGGTCCCCGGGCCGGTCGATAAGCTGCGCGAAAATGATCCATCAGGGCTTCATTTAGTTGAATCTTCTTTGAAAATCTGAACCGTTGTTTTCCCTCAGCAAGAGGCGTGTAGTATTTCTCACTTCCGCACGCCCCGCAGTGAACGCCACTTCCATCGAAACCGATATTCTCTACCAAGGAAAGGATGGGGTAAACACAGAAAGCATGTTCCCGAAAATGAGTGTAGCACCACCGGATTGCCCAGGAATCGATGCGGCCCTCCATCTGAAGTTGCAGCATGCGGGTCAAATCCTCACCCCCTGCATTGAATTGGCGAACTTTTTCCTTGTCCGCAATAAAGGTATTGAAATCAGTCACCTGCCAGTCCGCTTTAGCCCATCTGTCTGCCCAGGTTCCCCACCCCCAAGAGTGTGCACGGGGGTTGAAGTAAACATCATATGGATAGGCAGAGGGGGTTTTCATGGTCTGCGGAGGCAAATTATATCCCGAAATCGAAAATATTTCCGGGGTGTCACGGTAAAAAGAGAGCGCTTCATTCATGTAAGAAAGAAACGACGGAGCGGTCAAAAGATCGTCCTCCAGAACGATCACCCGGCCGTAGGCTTCCACGACTTCGGTCACCCCCTGAATGATGGAATCGGCCAACCCCATGTTTTTTTCCCTATGGTGAATCACAACGCTTTTGAAGCCATTGATGGTTGCAAGGTAACGCCGTACCTTCTGGACCATTTTGTCCATGGAATGATCTTTGGGACCATCGGAAAAAATGACCAGAGGTGTGGCTCCGGCCAGTTCATTTTTGCGAAGGGCCTCCACGGTTCGGCGGGTATGTTCGGGCCTATTATAAGTAAAAAGAACAACCGGTGCTGCTTTCATAATTGATAACTATCCTTGCTTTTTGTAAAAAGTAAATCCCAATGGCAGCCATCATATGCCACCATTGACACCGGTATTATTCAACCTGATGCTCACGGTTTGATTGCATCAACGATCAGGGAGGTATATGCAAGGGCTCGATCCCGGTTTCTTTCATCATACCTGGAAGATCTTTGTATAAAACCGGATTCCCGCTGCCAATCAATAAAATGAAATTCGGCTTTTTCATCAAACCACTCGAGAAGCCGAACCTGAAAGCCCGCATTTTCGATGATCGCCGTCAGGGATTTATAATCGTAAAGGGCTTTATGGTCGAGTGCGCCATCTCCCCATCCGCCCGGCCTGACCTGGTTTATATACCCCTCGTCTGGATGAAATCCATCGGGTACCGCAATTCTGATATACCCGCCCTTTGACAAGCACTCCTTGCAGTTTTTCAATGCCGCCGTCATCTGTTTTATGGTTAAGTGTTCGAATACATGCTCAGATAGGAAAATATCCACGGAACCTTTCGGGAAATATTTTTTTATAAGGTTCGGGTCTGTAATATCCAGCTCTGGATAGTCCGTAGCAATCCAGCCGGGATACCGGGTTGTGTTCGCCCCGATAATGACCTTGTACCCGCCAGAACTCCTTTTTGAAGCTTTTTTGACCTGTATGGATAAGCGCATCCCCCTCAATTTACAAACAGGAAACCGAAAGTTGAGCAAAACCGTTTTGACGGCAACTTTCATCAGGTTCAAGGGCAGCCATTTCAAAGGAGAGGCCAGTAGAACAAATGAGATTGAATACAATGGATGGTCGATGGTTTTAACCGAAAAGAGAGACTTGAGGAAACGGGCAAAGTTACCGGAATAGTCAAGGCTCATTCGCCCGGTTTCGTCGAGCATGGAGATCAGTGAGACTGAGGGGGAAGTGATAAGCGCGTATCCTTTTCGATAAGCTCGCATGGTGAATTCATAATCCGACCAATAATGAGGGAGAATGAAAGGGTGAAACCCCCCGATCTCCTGGAAATCTTTCCACCGAAGAAAAAGCCCCCGGGTGGACAGGCAATTTATTTTTTCAGGAGAAGAAGCGATCTCGAATGATAATTTCTCCATGTTGGCATAGATACCCGTCTCAAAGCAAGATGCCCCGGGAGCCCATCTGAATTGTGCCAATAGAATGCTTCTTTTATTGGTGGCCAACAGGGAAACTCCCTTTTCAAGAAAGTCCGGTTCAATGTGCACATCGTCGTTGATGATCAGGATAGTGTCATCCCCTTGGATCTCATTTCTTTTAAGCCATTCGAATCCTTTTTGCAGGCATCCGGCCCACCACCAATCTCCAGGTCCTGTGATGACAGTCAACGGTTTGATCCGTTCACTGACCATTTCCTTCGTGCCATCTATGGAACCATCATCCACTAATATTAGATGAAAATCACATAAGGTTTGGGAAATCAGGGCTTCAATAAATCCCATCGTGATTCTTCTGCGGTTGTGAACCGGAAGGATTATATAAACCATTTTTTTAAGGTTTCTCCAAAATAAAGATGCGGTTATCGCCATAACCCAAGATATCGAAAAGACGCGTTATAACATGATTGATTTTTACTTTATGGGCGAGACTGAAAACGGCACTCCAATATCTTTTCCCTGACGTGGGGCGACCATCTGGAGACCAAAAAATGGATGCAACCGTATATTTGGGATAAAATAGAAGGTGCTGCAATTGAAAGTTCAGCCAATGGGAATTGGTTATTGTTTTTTCTTCCCGAATTTCAAGACCCGCCTTGTATGCGGCTATCCTCATAGATTCTTTAGAGAAAAAATGAAGATGATACGGTGCATGCCAGTTGATCCAGCGACATAAGAATATTTTCGCTCCCCATCCCTGGCTGTTGGGAACTGTAATCAATATGCGTCCCTTAGGTTTTAAAATCCCAGCAGCCCCCCTCAACGTCTTTATGGGATCAATCATATGCTCCATCACCTGGTCCATGGTGATGGTGTCAAAAAAGTTGGGTTCATAAACAGCTGGATCAAACACCCCGACATGGATCCGAAAACCATGTTTCTCCGCCACACGACGAATATTTTCATCCGTTTCCACCCCGTAGACCTCACATCCCCGTGCGGCGTGGTACCCCAAAGATTCGCCAAACCCGCACCCAATATCTAGAATGCGAACATCCCGAGGGACCCAGCGGAAAGCCGAAGCATACGCGCCATCAAGCCAGGAACCCAATCCTTTTTTTTGAATATGCGGGCGATAATTATCGACGTCGAACGTTGATCGGGGATAGTAGTCGGTGTACAGGCGCGACAGTCGCTCCGGGGAGAAGGCGCATGGCAAGAAAACGTGTCCGCAAACGCGACAGCGCTGTAATTTGAATTTACCGGGATAACCGTACCGATCATCCCACAGCGTGAAGGATGAAACAGAACCTGAGGACTGGCATATAGGACATTTCATAGGTATGTTTCCACTTCGTGGTGAGGACCTTCCACAAGCGTTAACGTATTGTAAGGGTTCATCAATACGACACGATAGTTATAATTAAACTGAAACAATCGGCGAGCCAAAGGCTGTAAAAATGATGGTATCCGTTTTCTATGTTTAAAATAGAAACGAAGGAAACGGTAATCCCCAGGACTCGGGTAACCCTTGTCGCTGATTTCACAAAAATACGCCTGGATGTTTTCACTTTTCTGACCGGCAACGCTCCTAAAACAACTGGTATGGGCATTTAGTGAATACAAGGGGGTATACTTGGAAAACTCAATCCACAAAAAATAATCCCCTGCAAGGGAAAGGCTTTCATCGGCTCCTCCGGATTCATGCCAGAGACTCGCCGACCAGAACACACTGTCTTGCTGAATGAAATGGAGAACTGGACCATACAGGCCTTTGGCGATTAGCTGACGATTATAAATATTGCACTTGCCAGACGCAAATAAAGTGGAACTCTCATCGAAATATGAAGTTATGCCTTTCAACCAGCGAATTTGAGGGAATTGGGAAAAGGTTTTACAAATTACATCGAATGCTCCTGGCTGATAAACGTCATCTGAATTGATCCAAGCATAGATATCGCCTGTTGCCTGGGCGAACCCCTTGTTGATGGCTTCATACATACCCGCGTCTTTCCCGGATAAGAATTTGATTGTCACGTGCCCGCAAAAAATCGGTCTTTCGCCAGTCAGGAGCGACTGCTGATACGCTTTGACGATCTCTGGGGTGCGATCCGTCGAACAGGCATCCACAATAATATATTCGATGTGGAAATTACCTTTCTGCCCGATGACACTTTCAATGGTCTCACCGATAAATCGCTGACTGTTGTATGAGGGGGTAACGATGCTGAATTTCACAGCCTGCACTCTTTTTTCGGATTTAAGTATTATTTTTTTTACTATCAGAACGTTTTTTCCTGGACAACACCAGCATACCACAGTTCCAGAACTGTCATCTTATAAAGCAAAAACGTATCGGGGCCGAATTTACAGATTCTTCTGAAAAGGTGCTCCAGGATATGCGGAAAGATCACGTGGTTGGAAATAAGATAACCGTTTCTCACATGATCAAAAAATCTCAGCACAATTTGCGTCATCCACTCATTAACAGGTGGTTGAAATCCCTGTTTTGGTCTGTGAAGCACTTCAGATGGAAGGATATCCTCCACAGCTGTTTTTAGAAGGGCTTTATGCTGATATTTCATCCCATCTTTGCTGATCATGATGCCGATCACCGCCTCTATCAAGCGGTGATTAAGAAAAGGGCAACGCGTTTCCACCGAAGTGGCCATGCTGACCCGGTCTCCAAGGGAAAGACAGTTCGAGACAAGCCACGTCTCAAATATAGCCTTACATACCGCAACATCGATTGCAGGTGATGCTTTTAACCCCTTCAATGTATCTGAAAACGGACGAAAAGGGTTTCGATGGGGGAGCTGCGCTGCAAAATCTGGGGTATAGAAATGGGCGAGAGTCCCTAACGCATATTGAAAATCCGGTACTAAATTGCTCAGAACCAATTGATCCGGCCGGTGCATCGCCATTTCGGCAAGCCATTTCCCCTTGGAAATAAGATCCAGAATGGGTTTGGGCGCCTTTCGAGAATGACTTAATCGACTGTAAAAATGGGTGAAAGCGATTGGTTCAAGCAGTGCGGAAATGGCTTTAACAAGCCGCGAATCATATTTCTCGGTGTTCTTTTTTTCCCTGCTCATCTCCGCTGCCCTGATCATCCACTCATACCCCCAGAACAGTTCGTCTCCGCCGATTCCGGATAGCATTACCTTGATGTCGTGCTCCGAAGCCAGTGCCATGACTGCATAATGCCCATAAGCCGCGATATCCGCGATCGGATCATCCAGCATCGTGACAAGTTCCGGGAAGCGCTCGACAAAATGACGCGTTTCAAGTTCCACATCAAAAAATGGAATGCCGTACGCCTTTGCCAACTTAGCGGCATCGTTCCGTTCATCATAAGCGGGTCTGCCAGGATAACCGACACTAAGGGCGGTTAAGGGTGTGTGGCGCAGCGATGCCGCAAGGGATGTGATAATTCCGGAATCGATTCCGCCACTAAGCGCAATCCCCACAGGCACGTCTGAACGTACTGCCAATTCCATGGCGCTTTCGAGTTCCCGTCGAACCCGGCTTACCGGATCGCCGAAAACGGGTTTAACATCGGTAAGGCACCAATAGCGCTGAGGTCTGATGGACCACTGGTCGCATCGAATCACGAGAAAATGGGCGGCAGGCAGTTTGTGTATTCCCTTCAGTGCCGTTTCAGGTTCGGGGACGTATTGATTATGGAGATACGCGTCCAAGGCAGCAGGAGATATACCGGGAACTGACGGAAGTAATTTTATCAGCGCTTTCAACTCAGACGAAAAAAAAAACGTCTTGTTGTCAGACCAGTAATAAAGGGGTTTTTCACCGGTTCTATCTCGGGCCAGAAACAGTTCTTTTCTCCTTTTGTCCCATATTGAAAACGAAAACATGCCGACCAATTTTTCAAGGCAGCCACTTCCCCACTGAGCATATGCTTCGAGGAGGACTTCTGTATCACCCTCGCTTTTAAAAACACAGCCCAACAGCGTCAGTTCTTTTCTCAACTCGATAAAATTATATATTTCTCCATTAAAGGAAATCCAATACCGCCCACAGTGGGAAGCCATGGGCTGATGCCCTTTGCGGCTCAGGTCTTGTATGGACAAACGGGTGTGTCCGATCTGTATCAGGTCATCTCTGTAAATTCCCCGGTCATCGGGTCCACGGTGATGAAGGTATGACAGGGCTCTTTCCAGATCCTGACAGCCAAGAGGAACATTCGACAGTGATCCGATTATACCGCACATGGTTTCAATCCTTGCTTTCGCTGCGTAGGCGAGATCATCGAACTGCAAAAAAACGGTTTCCGTCATTATCAGTGAGCGGTTCGAACGCGCCGGACCGTCATCCTGCTATCATACTTCACGGATTTCTGTTCACAGTAATCCGTGTTTCGATGGAGAACGTATTCATTATTTTACTATGAAAAACAAGGTGATGGATGTTTTTCTTGTTGAAACTCAATGCATCAGTAAACTGCAAAATCTCATCTGCCCATTCCGCTGTGACTTCTACCCTCATTCCGTTAACAAGGCCTGTGACCTTTTTCGACTGCAACTCGAATTCAACGACAGAATGAAGGTGAAAGGCAACCCTTCCCCGTTCTTTCAATTTACCCTCATCGGAAATAATAACCTCATTTAAGGATTCCGACAGGATGCCCCTTCGGTATGAGGTCATGTACGCTTTCCAGACCTCACCGAGATCAATGTGAAGATCCATATGGCGTTCGTCCCCGGTGCCCTTGGGACAAACCTTCCTTTCCGGCTGATTCTGGTCCGGATAACTGCCGTCGGAAAGATAAGGCGTGAGGACATTATGCATCCGGGAACATTTCATGATCAAGGCGTTGGGGTCGTCGTACTGTAACATGCCCCTGTCCACGAAAATCTCTGTCCCGTCTGCCTCCATGACGAATGCCCCTTTGTCGAAATGGGCGTGGCTGCTCGGATTTGCCTTCGAACCGGAGAGCAACATCCGGAGGGAAGAAGCCCCAGATCTCCTCGCGCTGACGGCAAACCCGCTCTGGGGCAAGATCCTGAAGTTCGGAACGATTGAGATGGAGGGATCAATCCGGTCTGGTCCATACACGAATCCGATGATGCCACCACTGTTGGAAAGACTTCCAGTCACCTTGTAAATGCTGCGGTCCTGAATGCTTGTCAACAGGATATCGTTGCACAGGGATTCGGGGAAAAAACCAGCCAATACGGGAATAATGTCCCCACAGAATTTTTCCGTCCTGCAATCACCGCCGACGGCCCCCTTTCCCGGTTCAAAACCGGAAAGGGCCGATAAATAAAGATCGGCATTCCTGAAGTATTGGCCAAGCAGTTTTTTAACGTTTTTTCCTCTGCCCCTGGCATACCCGATCAAAGCCGGGATCACGGTCTGCGCGGTCATACAAAAATACCCGATTCCCTCATCCACGCCACCATCACTCATAATGTAGGATCTCAGGATTTTGTCCATCGTTTTATACTTTACATCGACATATTTCCCCATATGCGGCCAGGCGTCTTCGAGGTACAACCCGCCCAGAATCCCGGCCCTGCAGAACCATGCCCCCTGATTCATCCGGTATAGATAGTCATATTTCATCATATCACGGTCAATCGTTGCAAGCCCCTTGTCCCAGATGCATTGCCGGACAAGCTCCTTGGCTCTTTCAGTCAACGCAAATGCGTACCAGTCTGCCAGCAGGACGACGCTAGTCACGGTCATCTCTTCCATGAAACACCGAATGCTCCATGTTGATCCTGTGAGTTTATGCTCCGCAGACTGGACCCAGTTCTGGGTATGAAGCATACACATTAAATACCTCAGGGCATGGCGCATCATTCGATTGTCTTCGTTTACGATCCCAACAAAACCAAGGACCAGCGCTTCGAAATGATACGGAGTTTTGGCATGTTCGCGCTCGCGAATGTACCGCCGGTCATCTGTGGGCAGAAACTCACCCAAGTCTGCTTCGGGGGAACGGGATAGAAACTCGCTTGCCTTGTCCTCAAGGAACCCATAATGATCGTTCCACCCCGTTTTTTTGCGCTTTTCCCTTAACCACCCCAAATCTGTTTCGCTAAATAGCAGTCCCTTTTGAAAACGAATATTCCCCCATGACGCGAGAGGTTTTACCAAGCCCGGCCAATGCGTATCATAGGGTTGAACCGATTTGCGCAACTGTTCGACCAGGGTGCTGTCCTGCAAGCCGAACCAACTTAACGAAATCATCTGCGCCAATTCATAGACGGTCTTGATTTTCATCAAGACTGCGGTAATGTGCCCCTGGGGCACAGGTATGCAGATCTCCATACGGGTACCCGTCCCCCAGAAATCACCTTCATGGGGCACAATCTTTCCGTCCACTTCAAACTCGAACCGCACTGCGGTTTCTGGAATCATGGACAGACAAAACACCATCTTATCATATTGAGGAAGTGAAAGATCGGTTTCGAGGCGGAGACAGGCAGCCTCTCCGCCCGAAGGACACGTTTCCCATAACAGATTGGTCCAACACCAGAAATGCTGTAAAGTGCATCTTTGTGCTTTGATTTCAGAAAAGGATACAGGCAAGCAGGTGGCAATGGCTGGATCGTGAAAAGGGGCGAAAATAATTTCCTCCCATGTGGGAGACAATGGAAACAACATCCGAGGCCAAGGCCCCACATCGATCCCATTGCCTGGGTCCGGGATGGTTTCCCGCAAGTACCCGCGAACAGTCTCTTGCATCGTCTGGGGTAGAAGGGCAAAGATTCGCCTGAGAATACCCGCGCTGCGATCTCTCTTTGAAAAGGATCTGGCATGATAAATCAATGGCCTGATGAGGATCGAAAACAATTTACGCATGTGAAAACTTTTCAATACCCGCTTGACGTTCTGAGACCTTTTCACGATCACCTCATACCGTGTGAATGGTTTAGGTATCAATGATTCTCTGCCGTTTACAAATCCGATGACAACACCCAGTCGTGGTCGATCACAAAGGGAGCGTGATCTGGAACGAGACCGGTTCCGTAATAGTCACCTCCTGCCACATCGAAATATGCCGCAAAAGGCCCCGTGATATAATCGGCCTCATACCCGTTGACAAGAAGCCTGAAACCGAAGCCATACCGGCCCGCCGTAAGCGGTAGACGGGGGATCTTGCAGTCGATAAACCCCATGCAGGGAATGCGCTTCGCAGCCGAGAAACCTCGCTCGCCCGTGTTGTTTCTAAAGAGATTTACATTTTTCATGTCCCTGACGGTAAAGCTGAAGTCCAGATCACGAACTTGCTCGACAAACGACACATATCTGAAACGGAAGGTATAATCCTTGCCAGTCATGACCACATCCACAGCGTTTCCCGCAGGGTCCAAAATCTCAAAGGAGATAATCCTTATGATTCCGGATCCCTGGCGATCAGTACGATTTTCAAATGACCAACTGGCGTGCTGGGCCATCAGGGCTGAGGTGTAAGTCCGTATGCCGTTTTCGACATCGCCATCAAAGAGAGATACGCCGCTGTCCAGTACGCATACCCTTGAGCACAGGGCTTCTATTGCCCCGAGATTATGACTAACGAATATGATTGTTCGGTCCGCTTCCGCAGTCTCTTGCATTTTACCGATGCATTTATCTTGAAACTGGATATCACCCACGGCCAGAACTTCATCGACGATCAATATCTCCGGCTCCAAGTGGGCGGCGACGGCAAATGCAAGGCGAACATACATCCCCGATGAATATCGCTTAACAGGCGTATCGAGAAACTTTTCCATCCCAGCAAAGGTGACAATTTCATCGAACTTCCGCTTGATTTCGATACGGCTCATGCCCAGAATGGCGCCGTTAAGAAAGATGTTCTCCCGGCCTGTGAGCTCAGGGTGGAATCCGGTTCCAACTTCCAGCAGGCTTGCCACCCGTCCCCTCATTGTGACGCGCCCGCGCGTGGGCTCAGTAATCCGGCTGAGGATTTTCAGCAATGTTGATTTCCCGGCACCATTTCGACCAATGATTCCGATTTTATCCCCTTGGAAAACTTTGAGATTAACATCCTTCAACGCCCAGAAAGCCTCGGTTTTAACTGGACTGTGAAAACGGGCAGCAAAGGGATGTAGAAGCCGCTTGCCAGACTTGTGCATTTTTTCCATGATCACTTCTCTAAGAGAATGATAACTACTCGTTTCTTCATGGTTAATCATATATTTTTTAGATAGATTTTCTACGTTGATTATGGGAGTCATGGCGATTTAAATCACATCTGCAAATGTTTTTTCTGTTTTTCGGAAAAATGCAATACTGGAAACAAGGATAAAGAGAACCAAAGGCAACGAAATCAAGAACCCAGGCCAGTAAAGGGTGTAGCTGCCACCGAGAATGGCCCACCTGAATCCATCAATCACGCCGACCATGGGATTCAGGTAGTACAGCAGCAACCACTTTTTCGGTATGATGGAACTGCTGAAACCCACGGGAGAGATATAAAGACCCAACTGTACCGTCAATGGGATAATATAACGAAAATCTCTATAGCGCACGTTCAGAGACGATATCCATAATCCAGCTCCGAGAGAAGCGGCAAAAGCGACAGAAATAAACAGGGGAAGATAGCATATACGGGGACTCGGGACGAAAGAATACCATGCCATGAGACAGGTTAAAATAAAAAATGAGACTAGGAAATCCACAAAATTAACAATGACACTGCTGGCTGGAATGATCAAGCGTGGGAAATAAACCTTGGAAATCATGTTTGCATTGTTAATCAAGCTGTTTCCGGCCTCTGAAAAGGCGGATGAAAAGAAATTCCAGGGCAACAGTGCTGAAAAAACCAAGATAGGATAGGGCGTGCCGTTCGATGGAAGCTTGGCCAGTTTTCCGAATACGATGGTGAAAACGATCATGGTCATCAGGGGTCTGATAAGAGCCCACGCTAAACCAATCACAGTTTGTTTGTACCGAACCCGGATGTCCCGCCATGAAAAAAAATAAAAAAGTTCTCTGTAATTCCACAAATCGACCCAGTACCGGCGCTCCATTCTACCAGCCTCGATTGTGATGACAGTTGATTTTTTAGATCTCATGTTAAAACAATTAATCCTTTACTTCAGATGTCGCCTCCCACACCAGCAGCATCGGTCTTTGAGCCAGAATCGGCTCGAGCTTTGTAAATTCGTCATGCGTGACGACCAGGGACCGGATCCTCCGATTGATGTACCGCTCCGTCTTCCGACACAAATCATTCAAATGATAGTCATCAATGTCGCCCACAAGAAGCAGGTCGATGATACCGGTGTCCTTGCCCTCAACGTAGTCGTCCATCAAATAAGCGGATTCGATTTGCCCCAGGCGTCGGATGATGCCGTCGATCACCTGATCCAGGCCAATGACCTTGGTCACCATAGCCTTGAGTTCCGGAAACAGGGGGTGTTTCTCATTGGCAGAATACAGGATCTGCCTTCCGCTCCGTTTCGAAATCAGCAGCTTGGCCTTGCTGAGCTGGTTCAATTCTTCCCGGACTGCGTTGGTGGAAAGGCCGAACTCATTGGCAAGCCCCCGGAGATAGGACTGAGCCGCAGGGTTGAAAAAAAAACGAACAAGGAGCTTGATCCGTGTTTTGGATGAGATCAATCCGGAAAAGAGGTGTTGCAAAATGCCTCCTTAGGAAGATAGGCAAAGGCTCACGTCTCCGGCTTCGTACCCACACAAAATGGATTCGCAGGGGCTCAAAAACGAACTTTCCAGATACAGCTTCGCCCTTAGGTCCGGAACACTTTACGAGTAGAAACGCTACTCATTCATAGAGAAGGATACTCCATTTTGTCAAGCCTTAACCCCGCACAATATAAAAAAAATCGGATCGAAACATCATGCGGTGACATCTGTGGTGATGAAAGTGGGTGTATGGAATGGCCTAACTGTGACAGATACCGAGATGGGTGCACTATCAATAGAACAAGCAGAATTCCCATGAAGAATGGGTCTACCTGATCACACCAAGAATTTGGGGCTATTATTTTTGAAAAGATCCTCAGTTTAAGACTTCAAATAAACTTCCGCTGTCCCAGATACAAGAGAATCTCATGCACCGCCTCATCCGGCGTCAAACTTGTTGTGTCAATCCTCAGCTCAGATTTTTCCGGAACTTCATACGGATCATCCACACCGGTAAATCCTTTGATCAACCCGGCCCGTGCTTTTGCGTACATCCCTTTACGATCCCGCTTTTCACAAATATCAAGCGGTGTTGCCACATGTACTTCGATGAAGCCGCCATACGTTTCGATATTATTCCGGATTTCGGCACGCGTTTTTGCATAGGGCGCAATGGGAGCGCAGATGGCGACCCCTCTGTTTTTTGTAATTTCACTGGCAACAAACCCGATTCTTCGGACGTTGATATCCCTGTGTTCTTTTGAAAAGTTGAGTTCTGACGATAAGTTGCGGCGTACGATATCACCATCTAAAAGCGTCACAGGGCGTTCGCCCATCTCCAGAAATCTGGCATACAGAATGCGCGCCACTGTAGATTTCCCCGCACCGGAAAGACCGGTAAGGAATATGGTGAACCCCTGTTTTCTGGGTGGCGGATACGTGACCTGCAGCTGATCCACGACTTCTTTAAACGTGGCCCATTCAGGTATGCTTCGGCCTTCACGGATGCGTTTGCGGATGTCGTTTCCTGAAAAGGATATGATATCAGTGGTTTTTGAAACTTCATTCCGCGGTTTGTACGCGTCCTCAAAGGGAAGATAGACCAGTTCTTCAAACGCTAGGGTCGTAACACCAATGGTTTCGGAAAACGCTGTGGCCACCTGTGCGGCGTCTCCATCCGCATAATACGCCCCGCCATCCGGTGATGCGTGGCCTTTACCGATGATAAAGTGGGTGCAGCCGAAATTCTTACCGATAATCAGGTGCAACACGGCATCCCGGGGGCCCAGCATCCGGGATGCCTGGGGAAGAAGATTCATGACAAACGCTTCTGGTGGATAATAATGAGCCATGCTCCGATAACAACGGACCCGGGTGTAATAATCAAAATCTCCCGGGAATGTGGGACCCGCGTTGGGCAACAGCAGCAGGTTGGCCCGGGCATCCTTCATGGCATTTAGTGTCATTTCAAACTGGGGGCGGTGAATGGGTTGGCGGGTCTGAAACCCGACCACCCGTTTCCACCCCAGCTTTCTGAAAATTTCACGCACCTCGAGTGGCGTCTGACGGATGGATTTAAATGTCGGATGAATGGGCAGACTGATCACTTCCAGCCTGCCGCCGACATAGAAATCACCGGATGCATGCATGAGATAATGAACAGCCGGATGACCGGTATCTGAGGTTCCGGCCACCCGCAGCGCTTCCTTTTCCCTGTCTACGGGCCAGATATCCGCAATGTGAAGTATACCTAAAAGGAATCCCTCCGGATCCCGAAGTGCCACAGACTGCCCGGCCTCCAGCTGTTTTGCTGTGGTACGATTCACATCCAGACAGATGGGAACCGGCCATAAGGTGCCGTCAGCCAGCTGCATGCGGTCAACAACCGGCTCATAATCTGCCTGAGTCATAAATCCTGTTAAAGGAGAGAACGCCCCGGTGGCCAGCATTTCAAAATCGCAGAGTTGGCGTTCATTCAGAGCAATATCCGGCAGGTTAAACGCAATATCCTTTAAAATAGCCGCCCGTTCTTCAGAAACAACCAGATTGATGAATTCACCGCCGTGGGGATCGGTGTGTGCTGCGGTAATCATTAGCTGAGACCTCCACGGGTATCGGCTGAAGGCGACACCACAAACCAGGGATTTTTGAGGGAGGGTTTATTGTACAGAAGCGGTTCCCGGGACACCCATTCCACAACCGTTGCACCGGCAGCCTGTGCCACGGCCTGACCCGCTGCCGTATCCCATTCCATGGTCGGCCCCAAGCGCGGATAAATATGGGCCGATCCTTCTGCCAGGAGGCAGAACTTCAGAGAGCTGCCAGCAGACACAAACGAGACCGCCGGATACCGCTGCCTGCAGGTTTCAGCAAACGCCTCCACCTCTGGTGTGAGGTGGGACCGGCTGGCCACCAGTACATACGGTTTTTTTTTCGCCCGGTCTGATTCGCTATACACCTGCGGGATCAATTTTTCCGACATCTGTATGGATTCCCACCAGGTCAACGGGTCGCGGAACATCTTCTCTGTTGGCGAACTCACACATGCACCCCATTCGGCTGCACCCAGATAAAGCCGATTCTTTACCGGTACATGGACCACTCCGAACACCGGGTTACCATTTTCTATCAGCGCGATGTTGACGGTAAACTCTCCATTCCGTTTGATAAATTCCTTGGTCCCGTCCAGGGGATCCACCAGCCACATGTGCTTCCATTTTCTGCGTTCCTCAAAGGGGATATCCCGGCCTTCTTCACTCAGCAGAGGGATGCCGGTCTCTGCGAGCATGTCAGCAATCACAGCATGTGCTTTCCGGTCTGCATCCGTGACCGGGGTCTGGTCCGTTTTTTCAGCAACCCCGAAATCTGCTTTTCCATAGACTTCAAGAATTTTCTCCCCGGCAAAAAAGGCCGACTTTGCGGCTGCGAACCAGACGGCCAGTCGTGAGAATTCAATTGTCATATAACCCCTTATTCCTTCCAGAGATCAACATCAATGAGACCGAGTTTGGCGGCATACCGAACCAGCTCCATGGTCGAATGGATATCGAGTTTTTTCATGATATTTGAACGATGATTTTCCACTGTTTTCGGACTGATGCAAAGCTTATCCGCAATCTCCTTGGGAGTCGATCCCTCTGCGAGAAGACGCATGATTTCCTGCTCGCGGGGAGTGAGTGCGCCGTATTCCGTGTCCGCGATTTTTGCTTCCTTTATCGGAAACTTCATCAGCTTTTCCACCACCTGACGAGAAACCGAGCTGTCCAGAAAATACTCCCCTTTGAGCACCGCTTCCAGGCCCTGAATCAGCCGTTCCGAAGCAGAATCTTTGACAACATATCCAGTGGCACCGGCCTGAAACGCTTCGGCAATATAATCAATTTTCGAATGCATGCTGACGATCATAATTCGTGTTCCCGGCGCTTTTTTTCGAACTTCACTGGTCACATTGATCCCGTTGATATCGGGCAGGGAAATATCGACAACCGCGATATCCGGTTTAAGCTCCGCTGCCATGTGGATCCCCTGCCGACCGGTACCGGCCTCCCCGACGACCTGGAACCGTTTGTCCAGTTCCACAATGGTCTTCAGTCCTTCCCGGAACAGCGGATGGTCATCTACGATGAGAATTTTTGTGGTTTCTTGCTGAGACACGAAAAGCACTCCTTTTACAGACGTTCAGTCAAGACAGCGCAACGGTCACGGAACATATGAACCTTTTCTATAGCCCATGCACGCTTTTTTTTCAATACGGGTTTACGCACCTTGACGTTTACGATATAGTTGTAATTTAACACACTGGAGTCGCGCATGAACCATCAGCCGATCATCGGCGTCATGGGTGGCGGAAGGGTCAGTGACGCCCACTTGGAAACCGCCCGCATCCTCGGAAAAAAAATTGCGGAACATGGCTGGATTCTGCTCAATGGCGGCCGTAACGCCGGCATCATGGCAGCATCCGCCAAAGGTGCCTACGAGGCGGGCGGACTGACCATCGGTATCCTCCCGGATACCACCGCAGACCTCACCAGTCCGCACATTCGAATCCCTGTTCTCACCGGAATGGGTCAAGCCCGAAACGTGATCAATGTTTTATCCAGTCATGTGATTGTGGCCTGTGCCGGAGGGCCGGGCACGGTCTCAGAAGTGGTCATGGCCCTTAAAGCCGGTCGATCTGTTATTCTCCTTGCCCCATCTGCCGCCCTTTCAACTGCGCTTCAGGAACTAAGGCCGCAAACCGCCCCTATCTTTACCGAGCCATCTGTTGAAGGGGTTATTTCCCGAATTCAAACACTGCTTGGAACGCCTGCAGCACCATTAAGGGCTCTGCCAGCAAACGGTCACCCGATGACGTGACGATAGATCGAAAATAGTGGGGCTGGTGCGATTTAAAATTGAATTTTCAAGAATTGCGGATTACAGTGTCCCTGTTTTTAGGTTAACCAGATTTATTGATTGATACGCATCCTGGAGGAAGTTTTATGAAAAAGATATGTCTATTCTGCGCAATGATCATGCTGGCGGCTACGGTGGGGTTTGCAAATGAAGCTAAAGAAGAGGCGCTTGACAGCCTGAACACGGCCAAACGACTCATTGAAAAAGGCGACTTCAACAAAGCCATCGAAGAACTCAATTATGCGGTTTCCAAAGTAAATGAATTGAATGCGGGAAGTCTGATCAACTTTATCCCCGACGCACCGGCCGGATTCAAACTGACAGCCAAGAACGCCCAGGGCATGGGCCAGGCCGCTTCGGTCGTCGGCAATGCGGGCGCAGAAGCGGAATATACGGGTAAGAATAATGCGATTGTAAAGCTGTCCCTTGTCACGGGCGGTATTGGCGGCTCCGTGGGCAGCATGGCCAAAATGGGTGCCCTGTTTGCAGCGTTCGGCGGCGGGGATACCGGCGGCCCCAACATGACATCGACCCGGATTCAGGGATATACAGGAACACTCTCCTTTGATGCTTCAGAAAAAAGCGGTAACCTGACCCTTCAGGTGGGGGACAAAGTGACCCTGAACATTGAAGGCAGCGGGATCGAATCCGGAAGTGTGCTGAAAGCCTTTGCCCGAAACATGGATCTGGCGGCCCTGGATGAAGCGTTTTAACAGATTTCGGGCCTTTTGTGAGAGCCACCCAGAGTTAACGCTGTTAATCCGGCAGCAAATCATAGAAATAAGTCATGGTATCGGAGCGTGACACGATGCCGATAATACGGCCGTTTTCATCCAGGACCGGCAATCTCCCGATATCGTGTTTGATCATGATCCGGGCCGCTTCCATGGGGCTCTGATCCGGCATGATGGAAACCGGGTCATGGCTCATGAACGCCCGGACCGGGGCTGTGTGCTGACTTTTTTTCCGCGCCTTCCGGAAATCCCTTCGGGAAATCACGCCCACCAGTTTATCGTCATCCACCACTGGTAGACCGGTGCAGCCTTTTTCCCGAAGGACCAGGGCCACTTCGTTCATGGGCGTATCCGAACGCACAGTGAAGACCGGAAAACTCATGAGGTCGCTGATCCGTACCGACGACTGCTGATTTCCCTTGATGAGATCCACGATCATCTCTTCAATGGCCTCAGGTTTCACCCCTTTGAGCATGGCAGACCCGGCACCCGGGTGACCGCCGCCGCCCATGCCCCGCATGATGGTCCCGATATTCAGCGCATCCGAGCTGCCGCGTCCGATGACGATGGAACGCCCCCGGCTGATGTCCACAAAAATGCAGAATGCCGCGTCCACATTCATGATTTCCCGGAACATATTCACTACTACAGACAGGTTTCCCACATGCCCGGCGATTTCCACACATGTGATGCTGATGGAAAACCCGCTCACCTTCTGCCGCTGGGCATCTTTTAGCACATCAAACAGGATCCCCTTCTGTTTTTCCCCGTATGCCTGACGGATAAAAGAAGACAGCACGTTGAGATCCGCTTTCCGCTCGAGCAACCAGGCTGCGGCCATGGCATCTGCTGCCTTTGTATTCAGAAACGACAGGTTCCCCGTGTCTTCATACAATCCCATGAGAAACAAAGTCGCCTGAACAGGAGAAATCACCTTTCGCCGGGCTTTCATCTCCCGGACCATCAGGGTGATGCAGGACCCGGTCTCTTCCCGGCAGACCCAACCCGCCTTGATATCTCCTTCCACATGATGATCCCACAAAATGATATCCAAATCCGTTTTATTTTTCAGCGGTTTCATCCCGTCAAGTCGATCCCAGTTACTGGTATCCACCACAATCAACCGGTCCACAGCGTCAAGTGCGATTTCATTGGGTGCATAGGTATCAAAAATATCTTTGTGAATGGAGAGGAATGCCTTCACATTGGGATTCACCGAGTTGGGGAGCACGGGTATGGTGTCCGGGTAAAGGACGGTCGCGGCAATCATGGAAGCCAGGGCATCAAAATCGGTACTGCGATGGGATGTTACAATCTGCATGGGTCCTCCTGAATCGCATCATGCGGGACGACAACGCCCGGGAAACCGCCGCAGGGCGCGGCATGTGAACACGACATCCTGAAACGACAAAGCTCCAGCAGTCATGCAGGGATTGCCTGCAGACTGCCAGAGCCAATAACGGGTCATACACTGGGGGGGTACAAAACAACAACAGATCATACGCCAATCAACTCAATGCTTCCGTCACAGCATCGGAGCGGTTCCAGCCCCGCTGCCCGATAACACCAATAAACGATACTGTAAACATCTCTTTTTGTAAATGCGGATCCACTCCTTTTTTTGTGTTTCTCAGATCTCAGATAACCGATGCCATTCACCTTACCCGAAAATCGATCTCCCCGTCTTCTGCAAGCACGCCGAGAATCTGCGTTCCTTCGGGAAATCTGCCTTTGAGCATTTCCATGGCAAGCGGATTTTCAATGAACTGCTGGATGGCCCGTTTCAAGGGCCGGGCGCCATAGACCGGATCATATCCTTTTTCAGCGAGCAGACGGCGGACTGCATCGTCAAGCTCAAGAGAAAGGCCCCGCGCTTCCAGACGCGTTTCAAGCCGGGACAGCTGGATATCGACAATCCGGCCGATCTCATCCGCGTTCAGGTTCCTGAAGATGAGGGTCTCGTCAATGCGGTTCAAGAATTCTGGTTTAAACTGAGCTCGCAGCACCTGTTTCACGGCAGCTTCCATCTCCGATCGTTTGTCTGCACCAAAGTCCTGTATGATCTGACTGCCCACATTGGAAGTCATGATGATCAGCGTGTTCTTGAAATCCACGGTTTTTCCCTGACCGTCCGTGAGCCGGCCGTCATCCAGAATCTGGAGCAGCACGTTGAACACGTCGGGATGCGCTTTTTCGATCTCGTCAAACAGGATCACCGCATACGGCCGCCGACGCACAGCCTCGGTCAGGTATCCCCCTTCCTCGTATCCCACATATCCCGGCGGTGCACCGATGAGCCGGGAAACAGCATGTTTTTCCATGAATTCGGACATATCAACGCGCACCATGGCCTGCTCGCTGTCAAACAAAAAATCCGCTAATGATTTGGCCAGTTCGGTTTTTCCCACACCGGTGGGCCCCATGAAAATAAACGACCCCATGGGGCGATTCGGATCCTGAAGCCCGGACCGGGACCGGCGAACGGCATTCGATACCGCTGTTACCGCTTTTTCCTGGCCAATCACCCGCTGCTGGAGCCGGTCTTCCATGTGAACCAGTTTTTCCATTTCGCCTTCAAGCATTCGGGAAACCGGTATCCCCGTCCAGCGGCTGACCACTTCGGCGATGTCTTCCGCATCCACTTGTTCTTTTAACATCTTCCGGCTGGCCTGAAGGTCGGCAAGGCGTGCATTGGCCGCGTCCAGTTTCTGCTTCAGGGCGTTCGCCGTTCCATACCGGAGTTCGGCCACCCGGGCAAGATTTCCGTCACGTTCTGCCAACTGTTCTTCAACACCCAGCTGTTCCAGCTCCGCTTTCACCGAACGGATCTCGGCAATCATTCCCTTTTCATTCTGCCAATGGGCCTTCATCTCATGCAGGTCTTCCCCGAGAGCAGATAGTTCGGCCTTGATCTTTTCCAGCCGTTCCACAGACCGGTGGTCCGACTCTTTTTTCAGCGCCTCCCGTTCAACCTCCAGCCTGAGGATTTTTCGCTGAACTTCGTCGATTTCCGTGGGCATGGAGTCGATTTCAATACGCAGTTTGGAGGCACATTCATCCATCAGGTCAATGGCCTTGTCCGGCAGAAACCGGTCCGTGATGTAGCGGTCCGAAAGAGTGGCTGCCGCCACCAGGGCGGAATCGGTTATTTTTACCCCGTGGTGTACCTCGTATTTTTCCTTGAGCCCCCGGAGAATGGCAATGGCATCGGTCACCGACGGTTGGTCGCAGAACACCGGCTGGAAACGCCGTTCCAGGGCGGCATCCTTTTCAATGTATTTCCGGTATTCCTTTAAGGTGGTAGCACCCACGCACCGAAGTGTTCCGCGCGCCAGGGCCGGTTTCAGCATGTTCGAGGCGTCCATGGCTCCTTCTGCCGCACCGGCGCCTACGAGCGTGTGGAGTTCATCGATAAAAAGGATGACGTCACCTTCGGCCCGTTCCACCTCTTTCAGCACGGCTTTCAACCGATCTTCGAACTCACCCCGGTATTTTGCACCGGCAATGAGGGCCCCCATGTCGAGTGAGGCGATTTTACGATCTTTCAGGGTTTCCGCCACATCCCCTTCGGCAATACGAAGGGCCAGGCCTTCGACGATGGCCGTCTTACCGACCCCCGGTTCACCGATCAGCACCGGGTTGTTTTTCTGACGACGGGAGAGTACCTGCACCACCCGGCGAATTTCCTCGTCCCGGCCGATCACCGGATCAAGCGTTCCCTTTCGGGCCAGCTCCGTAAGATCCCGGGCGTATTTTTCAAGCGCCTGATACTTGTCTTCAGGATTCTGATCTGTGACCCGCTGGTTTCCCCGGATCTCCATGAGAACCGCGAGCACGGTCTGCCGCTTTATCCCCTGCTGTTTGAGCAGCCTGCCCACCGCATACGCGGTATCCGATGTCATGGCCAAAAACAGGTGCTCAATACTCACATAGGCATCATGCATGGTGTCGGCTTCTTTGAATGCAGCATCCAGAAGACTGCGGGTTTTTGCTGAAATATGGATATCTGCCAGACCAGATCCGGTGACCGATGGCAGACGCCCAACCAAGCCCGCTGCTTCTGCGGCCAGGAAATCTGGAGATACACCGATTTTCACCAGAATGGAACGGACAATTCCGTCGGGATCGGCGAGCATCCGGTCAAACAGGTGTTCCGGTTCGATCTGCTGATGATGTTTTTCAGATGCCAGAGAATGGGCATCCTGAACCAATTCCTGGGATTTTACCGTCAATTTGTCAAATCGCATTTGTTTCCTCCAAGGCCTTTCCTGCGTAAAAGGCGACCCGAGTTGCTGAAAACGGAAACTAACCATCCAAACACGTCAGTCAAGCCGATCTGATGCTGAAGTGAACAACAGCTATAAAATTCACTGTTTCTCGGATCAAAAAAATGGCATACTGCGACACATGAACGAACCTATGAAAAAAATGACACACTGGGCCATCGACGGATCCGGGCTTTCCATGGAAGCTGATTTCATGAAACGCCTGCTCAAGGGAACAGCAGGTCCACCCTTTCAGGATCTTGCCGGAAAAACCGGGGCACTTTTTTCAACCGCCACACTGAACCATTTTATCAAAGAAGAGGCCATCCATGATGATTATACGCTTTCACATCAGGAACAGCGCAGTATCCAGACCTTTTCCAGTGGTGAACAGAAGAAAGCGCTGCTGAATCATCTCCTTTCCCGGCATCCGGATTTTCTGATCCTCGATAACCCGTTTGACATGCTGGACGCGGCCTCGCAATCAAGCCTGCGTGACCAGCTGCACCTGCTTTCGGAAAAAATCACCCTGATTCAAATCTTCCGGAGAAAAGAGAGTATCCTCCCTTTCATCCACCACGTGTTGCAGATCAAAGATGGCACCATCGCTTTTTCAGGCACCATCGCAGCTTATCTGCAACACGATTCGGAGGCACCGCCCGTTTTTTCAAACCGGATGATTCCGCCGGCATTAGGCGACCCGGAACCAGTAACAGATCCGCTCATTTCGTTTCAGGACGTTTCTGTTCTCTACGGCGAAAAGGCGATCGTAAACCACATTTCCTGGGAGATTCGTCCGGGAGATTTTTGGCAACTTGTGGGGCCGAACGGGTCCGGAAAAACCACACTTCTGACCCTGATAACCGGAGACAATCCCAAGGCGTATGGTCAGAACCTGATGCTCTTCGGCCGGAAAAAAGGGAGCGGCGAAAGTGTCTGGGATATCAAAAAGAAGATCGGCTATGTGACCCCTGCCATGACCGTGCTGTTTGGTGGCAGACATACGGTGGAGAGCATGATCACTGCAGGCCTCTATGATTCCATCGGGTTGTACAAAAAACCCTCGAGCCTGCAAAAGCATCTGGCCGGCCAGTGGATCGACCTGATCGGGCTGACGGATTTCAGACATACCTGGTTTTCGGATCTGTCCGAAGACCAGCAGTGCATGGTCCTCATTGCACGCGCCATGATCAAGCATCCCCCCTTGCTGATTTTAGATGAACCCACCCATGGCCTGAATGACGCCCATGTCGCCATCCTGACCGCATTGGTCAACAAGATCGGAAAAGAAAGTCGTACAGCGATCATTTATGTGTCACACAGGAATGAAAAAGGCTTGTTCCCCCGGCAGATATTTGAGCTGATTCCCGGGAAAAACGGTTCCGAGGGACGCTGTCTGAATCCAGAGGCGCGCAGTCAGGCAGCGCCCCTTCTTTAGCCGCCATGACCTGTGCAGCCGCGTTTAGTTAAAGCGTTCTTCATCAGTTTTCTTGCCGCTGGGATGATGTCCTTTCCTTCAGCCAGCCTGGCATCCTCGGCATGCACGATACTTCACCACCGTCAGTGGCTAGTTTCGGGGGAATGTGCCCTGAAGACAAAAAAAATACAACCCCATGAATAGAAGAAAAAAAAGCCTCCGGCAGCAGGCTGCCGGAGGCTTACATTTCCGTCTTTTTATTGACCGACTATTTTGCAAACGGTCCCGGTAAGGGCAAGACACTTCGGCCAAAGGCCTCGTTCGTCATAATCGCCGCCACAATATAACTGGCAATGGCACCGGAAGCGATCAGCAGATACGCAACGACCGGCTTATAGGTTGCCGGGTTGATTTTTCCGAGATCCAGCAGACAGATGAGCCAGAGTGCGATATCAAGAAGCACGACAATGGTAAACAACAGCTTGGTTGATTTCAGGTATGCAGGTGTAGCACCGGTCAAAAAGAGCGCCCCCGCCAGCCAGCACCATCCTTCGACCACCGCATGCGGCGTCATACCGAACTTGACGAGCATGAATTTCGCAAACACACTCAGCGATGCACCGAACATGAAAAAGGCTGAAAAGAAAAGAAATACATTTCCGCCGGTAAGGTTGTGATCCTTGAGTTCGATAACTGCGACCGTATACTGAACAATTCCCCCGCCGACAAGCCATGCGGCCAGCAACGGCAATCCCTCTAATTTGACCTGTCCAAGAAACACGGCACCGAATCCGAAACATGCGACAGCAAGCGCACCCAAACCTGCGGGACCTGGTGTTGCAAACGAATGTTCTGCATGACCTGACATGTAATACCTCCCTTTGTCCGTTTAAAAAAGTAATCATCAACCAGCCCCGCCACATTCCCCTCAGGCAGCATCTGGTCTGCGAAACAATAAACCGCACTTTCTATCGGTACAGGAGTAATTAGCAATACCCGGGCCAAGAGAAAAAATAAAATATAACCAACTGGATATAAAACGTTATCAAATACAAAATCGTCATCTTCACGAATAAACGACCTTTCTCTGTGAACAAACTGCCACGGATTCCCCTGTTGCGCTCTTTCAACCAATTAAAATAAAAAAATATTTTAACCATGGAATAAAATCGAAACAGAATGGGGTTATTAGGTAACACCTTTTCGAGAAGAATGATCCTAAATACGGACTTCATTTTATACATACTCAACAGCTTCATGTGTCGATTTGTTCACATGTCATAAACAGCATTCACACTTGCTACACATGTATATGAAACAATTCCATTGGACAGGGTTCGATACGCATGTTATTAAACAGAATATACGTGCCAAACTGTCAGAGACGACGTGCCCCCCTTGCACATTCCGTGTCGATCCGGTAACGACAAACGGTACAACGACTGGGAAAACGAATTATGGGAATCGAAACAACAAGCGACAGCCATCTCATGAAAGAGTTGGGGAAGATGCGGCGCTTCATCAAAATCCTCAGCCGGTGCAAGAAAGCCTTTATTCATGAAAAAAGCGAAGAAAAACTGCTTGTTGAAATCTGCCGTATCATCGTTGAAGCAGGAAATTTTCCCTTTGTTTGGATCGGATTTACAGACGACGATCATAAAATCGGTATTACCCCTGTTGCGACATTCGGATACGAAGACAACTACCTGAAAGCCATCGACCTGTCCTGGTCAGAACGCGGAGAAAACCCCACCCCTGTTGGCAGCGCCATTTCCACCGGAACCGTGTTCAATATTCCGGATATTGATGCAAAAGGAAATTTCTCTTCCTGGCAGTATGAAGCCATTATGCGGGGGTTCGGTTCTGTCGTCGCTTTTCCTTTGAAAAACGAGAGCACCGTGTTTGGCGCCATTTCCATCTACGCGCATGATGCACACGCATTTGAAGCAGACAAGGTCGAGCTGCTCACCGAACTGGCCGGGGATATTGCCTGCGGGGTCATCAATATCCGATCCAATCAGGAGGGTGCAAATATAAAGGAGATGCTCAAAGAAACCGAAGCCCGGTACAGGGGGGTTCTGGAAAATACCGGAACCGGGACCATTCTGATTGAAAACGACGGACTCATCTCCTTTGCGAACTCCACCTTTGAAACCTACAGCGGATACACCCATGACGAACTCATCGACCGGATGAAATGGTGGGACGTCATCCACGAAGATGATCAGGCCCGAATGACCCGATATCACAACTGGCGGCGGACTGAACCGGGGCGCGCACCGGATGTGTATGAATGCCGGATGGTGACCAAAAGCAAGAAAATCCGAACCATGCTGATGAAGGCGGGGATGGTAAAAGGCACCCAGATCAGCATTGCCTCGTTCATGGATATCACCAACGCCAAACTGGCAGAAGACCGGCTCAAACAGCGGGAATCCCAGTTGCGAACGATTTTCGAAAACTTTGACGGCATGATTTATATCCGGAATATGAACTACGAAATTGAATTCATGAACAGTAAGTTCATTGAATTCATCGGCGGGGTCTGCAACGGTCAACGCTGTCACAAGGTGATCTACAACCTGAATGCGCCCTGTTCCTGGTGTAACAAAGAGACATTGCTTGCAGGCCATTCGGTGAAAAAGAAAGTGAAATGCGCCAAGGATGCCCGCTGGTATGATGCAATCATTTCTCCGGTGATCCGCTCCGACGGATCGGTATCACGGGTTCAGGGAATTCTTCGGGATGTGACCGAAGAAAAGCTTGCAGAAGAAGCGCTCATGGAAAGGGAAAAAGACCTGCTCCAGGAAAACATCCGCCTGAAATCCGCCATGAAAGATCGGTACCGGTTTGGTGATATCGTCGGGAAAAGCCAGGCCATGCAGTCGGTCTACGAGCTGATCATGAAGTCAGCGAGCAGCGATGCCCATGTTATCATTTACGGTGAGTCTGGCACAGGAAAAGAGCTGGTGGCAAAAGCCATCCATGATGCAAGCAAGCGGTCGAACCAGAATTTTGTCCCGGTCAACTGCGGCGCCATCAATGAAAATATCATTGAAAGTGAATTTTTCGGGCACAAGAAAGGCGCCTTTACCGGTGCTGACCGCAACCATCAAGGATTTTTAGATAAAGCGGATGGCGGCACCCTGTTTCTCGATGAAATCGGAGAAATTGCTCTTAACATGCAGGTCAAGCTCCTCCGGGCAATTGATGGCGGCGGTTTCACCCCGGTAGGCAGCAATGCGGTGAAAAAACCGAACCTGCGTATCATCGCCGCCACCAACAGAAACCTGATGGATCATGTAAAAAGAAACCTCATGCGGGAAGATTTCTTTTACCGGCTCCACATTATCCCCATATATTTAAAACCCCTCAGGGAACGTAAAGAAGACCTGCCCCTTCTGATCGAACATTTTCTCAAAAAATTTTCAGAAGACGGAAAACTCCCGCCCATCAACGGAAAGGTCATGGAAACCCTGAGCAATTACGACTGGCCCGGCAATGTCCGGGAACTCCAAAATACCCTCAGACGCTATATATCCATTAACGAGCTGAATCTAAGTACCGATTTTACAACCGCTGTCGGATCGGGTATAGAACGCCCTGCAGGCTCGGATCCGAAATCAATAACAGATTTAAAACTTACGGTGGAGGCCTTTGAAAAACAAACCATCATCAATGTGCTTCAAACCTGCCACTGGCACCGGGAGCGGGCGGCTGCCATGATGAATATTCACCGCAAGACCCTGTTTGCCAAGATGAAAAAATACAAGTTGATAGAATAAATTGACTTCTCCGTTGTTGCCATCCCCCCGATTAACGGATATATCTTACCCCGAAATTCCCCTCCCGCCCACTCAATACTTAATAATATGATTACAAAACTTTATATGATTCTCTTCCAAATCATCGTGGCGAAATCACCACAATTCAAACTGGATAAAAAACGCCACATTCGGCCCTCCCGGTAAGCAACAATCAAAACAATTCAAATCAATTATAGCGTGTGCCGCCCCGTTGACTCACACACAAAAAAGATGCATTGGCACGGTACATGCTAATTTTGTGGAGGAGGATACACACGGCGAAGCTTTCGGGGGAGAATCCCGCCCCTTTAAATTCAGATCATTTAGCCATGGTGATCTGAACCTGAAAAGATCGAACCCGTAAGGACCGTCTGTGTTGTGGGGTTGCCGCAGGGACGCCTCTTCTCCTGCAAACTGAAGGGTGCTCCCTGCAACCCCGTTTCCGCTAACCGGTTAATTGATTTTGCGATGCCACACATAGAACACCAAAAAGGAGACGCTCATGTCAGACGTTGTTCAAAAAATTGATGTCAAGCGCGCAGATTATTACAAGGATGCCAAGATTGCCGGATTCGGTGAACGAAAGCCGGACTTCCAGGGAATGGGTAAAAATTTTGGTAACCGTTTTAAAAGTCATCGTGATGTGGTTGTCGTCGAAGCCTGCCGCACGCCTTACGGTGTGATGGGCGGTTTGCTCAAGCAGTATGACGCTCCGGAGCTGGGTGCCCTTGCGATTAAGGAAGTGCTTCGCCGTGTGGAAGGAAAGGTCAAGCCAGAAGATGTCGATTACGTCTTCATGGGCCAGGTAGTTCCGGCGGGTTGCGGCCAGATTCCCGGTCGTCAGGCGACCTTGCTTGCCGGGCTTCCCGAGTCAGTTCCCTCCATCACCATTAACAAGGTCTGCTCGTCTGGTATTAAAACCATCGACCTGGCTGCTCAGATGATTCAACTGGGCCGTGCCGATATCTGCATTGCCGGCGGACAGGAAAGTATGAGTAACTGCCCCTATTCCATTCCCAATATGCGATTTGGTCAGCGGATGGGACTGCCCAGTGGTGAAATCAAAGACCTCATGGTCTACGACGGCTTGTGGGATGCCTTTTACAACCGTCACATGGCCATCCACGGTTCTGAAACCAGCGATGAATTCGGATTTACACGCGAAGACAACGACGAATGGGCACTCCACTCCCAGTTAGCTGCCGTCGCAGCCATGGAAGCGGGTAAACTCGACGATGAAATCTTTCCAGTCGAATATCGCAAGGGCAAAAAGGTTGAAGTCATGACCAAAGACGAAGGTCCGCGTCCCTCTTCAACCATGGAAGGTCTTGCCAAGCTTCCGCCGGTATTCGGTCACAAGAGCACCGTCACCGGCAAACCGGGCAGTGTCACTGCCGGGAATGCACCGGGCGTCAACGACGGCGGCGATGTCTGCCTGCTCATGAGCCGTGAAAAAGCAGAAGCACTGGGCGTGAAGCCACTGTTTACCATTGTCGACTATGCCGAAGTGTCCCAGCCCACCAAAGACATTGCAACGGTTCCAGGTCTTTCCATCAAAAAGGTACTGGATCAAAACAATCTCACGTATAAGGACATGAAGCGAATTGAAATCAACGAAGCATTTGCTGCCGTTGCTCTGGTCAGCTCACGGACCATTCTCGGCATGAGCAAAGAAGAAATGTTTGAAAAAGTAAACGTGAACGGCAGCGCCATTGCCTATGGCCATCCCATTGGCGCCACCGGCGCCCGAATCGTGATGACGCTGGCCTATGAACTGCGCCGTGAAGGCGGCGGTTTCGGTGTCTGCGGTATCTGCTCCGGCCATGCCCAGGGCGATGCCATGCTCATTCACGTGGAACCTTAGCTTAAAATGAGGTGTCGGTGCGAAAGCACCGGCACTCGACATGAACTCACCCGTATTTACTTACACTTAAAAACTCAACACTAAGGAGACGTCAAATGGAAATCAAAAAAATTATGGTGATTGGTGCGGGACAGATGGGCGGCGGCATTGCACAGGTATCTGCCCAGGCTGGTTTTGAAACCGTTCAGTACGATATCAACATGGAACTCGTTGATAAAGGTATGGCGGTCATGGACAAGAATCTGTCCCGCAGTGTCTCTAAAGGCAAAATGACCGAAGACGAAAAAGCCGCCATCCTTGGCCGGATCCAGAAATCGACCAGTCTTGAAGACGCAAAGGACTGCGACCTGATTGTCGAAGCCATTGTCGAGAACATGGATATCAAGGCAAAGGTCTTTTCAGAGCTGGACAAAATTGCACCGGCCCACGCAATTCTGGCAACCAACACCTCGTCTCTGCCCATCACCCAGATCGCGGCCTGCACCAACCGTCCGGGTCAGGTCATCGGTATGCATTTCATGAACCCGGTACCGGTCATGAAACTGGTCGAGGTTATCCGCGGTGTTGCCACCACTGACGACGTCTATAAAGTCATTGAAGAAACTTCCGTGAAAATGGGCAAGACCCCTGTTGAGTGCAAAGACGTTCCGGGTTTTGTCTCCAACCGTGTACTCCAGGTCATGATCAACGAGGCCCTTTGGGAACTCTATGAAGGTGTCGCCACAGCAGAAGGCATCGACAACATCATGAAACTCGGCATGAACCACCCCATGGGCCCGCTGGCGCTCGCAGACCTTATCGGTCTGGATACGATCCTGGCGATCCTCAACGTCATGCTCGACGGCTACGGCGATCCCAAGTACCGCCCCTCACCCCTGCTCAAGCAGTATGTGAACGCCGGTTGGCTGGGCCGCAAAACCGGTAAAGGGATCTACGATTACAGCAAATAAGCGGTGTCGTAAATCGCTCCGGACGCGGAACCGTGTCCAAAGCCCATTACAGAGAGGAGTATCACATGGGTTTTCAACTGACTAAAGAACAACTAATGATTCAAAAGATGGCAAGGGAATTTGCCACAAAAGATCTCGCGGAAAAAGCAGCAGAACGGGATCGTACGCATGAATATCCTGCAGACAGCCTAAAGCAGATGGGTGAACTGGGTCTGCTCGGCATGCTGGTATCCGAAAAATACGGCGGAGAAGACATGGGAACGGTCGCTTACGCCCTGGCCCTGACCGAAATCGCCTATGCGTGTGCGTCAACGGCGGTTATCATGTCCGTGCATAACTCCATCTGCTGCGGCAGTCTCGAAAGATTCGGCACCGAAGAACAGAAGGAAGAGTTCCTCCGCCCCATGGCAGCCGGAAAATTCATCGGTGCCTTTGCCCTTAGTGAGCCCGAAGCCGGATCCGACCCTCAGTCCATGTCTTGCACAGCGGAAAAAGACGGGGACGACTACATCATCAATGGAACCAAACGATTCATCACCAGCGGTAAGAACGGCGGATTGATTCTCCTGCTGGCACGCACCCAGCCCACTGGCAGCAGAGGCATCACAGCCTTCCTCATTACGCCGGATATGCCGGGCTTTGAAGTTGGGCGCATAGAAGAAAAGATGGGCCAATGCGCGTCTGATACCGTAGACCTCAACTTCACCAACTGCCGTGTGCCCGCTTCCCGCATGTTAGGAAAAGAAGGCGAAGGGTTCATCGTTGCCATGTCTGGTCTGGATGCCGGCCGAATTGGTATTGCGTCCCTGTCCCTGGGCATTGGTATGGCAGCCCTTGACGAAGCAAAAAAATATGCGAAACAGCGTGAGCAATTCGGTAAACCCATCTCAGAATTCCAGGGAATCCGCTGGATGCTCGCGGACATGGCCATGGATGTGGAAGCAGCCCGTCTGCTGGTGCTGAACGCCGCAGCCACCAAGGAACGGGGCGAAACCTGCACAGCACAGGCTTCCATGGCCAAGTGTTATGCATCCGAGATGGCCCAGCGCGTGACCGGACAGGCCATTCAGATTCACGGCGGTTACGGGTATACCAAAGAGTATCCGGTGGAACGTTTTTACCGAGATGCCCGCATCACCACCATCTACGAAGGGACCAACCAGGTACAGCGCATCGTGATCTCAAACGACCTTTTGAAAGACAAGAAGAAAAAATAGGTCCGTTATTCACCGTGCCCGGGGGAAAATAGCTTCCCCCGGGGATGTCCCGAGACGGCTGTAATATATCCGCAGGCCTGCCGTCATGACAGGTTCAGCCGTTGAACCATGACCGTTCCCAGGCATCAACGGGTTCATTTGAAAGGAGAGTAGAATGGGTAAACCACAGAGGATCGGACTATCAGAGGCCATCAGCCAGATAAACGATGGTGACATGCTGACATTCAGCGGGTTCACCATCTGGCGTCGTCCCATGGCAGCCATCTATGAGCTTATCCGCCAGAAAAAAAAGGATCTTCATCTGGTGGAAGTCAATGGCGGCACCCACAGCGATTTACTCATCGGTGCTGGATGCGTGAAATACTGGGAATCCTGCTGGGCCGGACATGAGCTTTATGGTAAGATTGGTGCTAACGTGGCACGGAGAGCTGAAGCCGGGGAGGTGGTGATCGAAGACTATTCCCATGTTCAGATTCTGGCCCGCATGCAGGCCGGTGCCATGGGCCTTCCTTATATGCCCACCTATGCCAGCCTGGGAACAGATATGCTCAATCCTGAATACGATCATCTGGGTAAGCTGGGTCTCCGGGATGGCTCGCATCCGAAGATTCCCAAAAAAAAATATGAAATCGTCGACGAACCGTTTTATGGCAGTCAGCTGCTTCACGTGCCGGCCTGTAATCCGGACTGGTGTATCGCCCATGTCCAGATGGTGGGCGAAGAAGGCACGGTCCGGGTTGAGGGTCAGCATTATTCAGACGCAGAAGCCATCAAGGCCGCTGACAAGGTCATCATCATCGCTGAACAGGTGGTCACCGAAGAGTATATTCGCCGGGAACCGACCCGGAACCTGGTGCCCGGCCACCAAATCACCTACATCGTTGATCGCTCTTGGGCCGGACATCCCACCGGATGCTATGGCCTGTACGAAACAGACGGTGACTTTATCCGCAATTTTTTCAACGCAACCCGGACCCAGGAAGGCCTGGATGCGTGGATTGAAGAATGGATAACCGGTGTGGAAGATTTTGACGCGTATCTGGAGAAGGTAGGGGTTGAAAAACTCGAAATCCTCCGGGCAAATCCGGCATTCGGTTATTCCACTAAGGTGAAAAGGGGGACGCGATCATGACAACAAAAAATTACGTCAAAGAAGGTGAATTCAAGCCCATTGATCTGCTCGCTGTTGCAGCTGCACGCGAAGTAAAAGATGGCGACATTGTTTTTGCCGGTACCGGCCTGCCCATGCTGGCCATTATGCTGGCCCAGCATAACAACTCGCCCAATGCGGTCTGTATTTACGAAGCTGGCAGTGTTGACGGCCGCCCCATTTCCCTGCCCACATCCGTGGGCGATGCCAGGTGCAGTTACCAGGCCTCCATTGCATCCGGTCTGACGGACGTGTTCAACCAGCTTCAGCGGGGGGTTGTGGATCTCGCGTTTCTGGGCGGTGCGGAAGTCGATAAATACGGCAACGTGAACACCACCGGCATGGGCGAATACGGTTTAGTGCCGCAAAAACGTCTCACTGGTAGCGGTGGAAACTCGGATATCAATGCGTTAGCCCGCAAAACCGTTTTCATCATGCCCCAGGAAAAACGCCGGTTCAAGGAGCGGGTCGATTTCATCACCTCTCCGGGGTGGCGGATTCCCAAGTGGCCGTCCGGTGAAATGGTTCACAAAAAAGAGGTGTACAACCGCGCGTTCCGAGGTGGACCCTCGGCGGTTATCTCGAACATGGGTGTGTTCCGGTTTGATGAGGAAGGAGAGATGTACCTTGACACCTACCACCCCGGCACAACGCCGGAAATGGTAAAAGAAAACTGCAGCTTTGATCTCAATATTTCCCGGGTCAGCGGCGAGACCGAGCTGCCCACGCACGAAGAGATTGAACTCCTTTACAAGGTCATTGATCCGGAAGGCATTTTTCTGCCCTAATTCTCTGGTATATTAAAAAAATCGGGATCGGGATCGCACGTATTGATCCCGATCCCGATAGAAATACCGAAAAAAAATCAATCATCAGGTCGCATGAACGATCACCACGGTATCCGGATCGCGTATTACGCCTGACACAACGAGAGACAGACCATGCCCGTATACAAACTCTCTGATAAGCAACCCATCATCGACGCAACGTCGTTTATCGCCCCCACCGCATCGTTGATCGGAGATATCGTGATCGGAAAGCATTCCTCGGTCTGGTTCAACACCGTGCTCCGGGGAGATATGAACAGGATTCAAATCGGTGACGACACCAATATCCAGGATTTCACCATGGGGCATGTGGATAGCCAGTTTCCGCTGACCGTCGGTAATAACGTTACCGTGGGCCACCACTGCATGATACATGGGTGCACCATTGAAGACGAATGCTTGATCGGCATAGGTGCTAGTGTTTTGAACGGTGCGATCATCGGCAGGGGAAGTATCGTCGCTTCCGGGGCCATCGTCCTTGAGAACACGAAGATACCGCCCTTTTCACTGGTGGTGGGGATTCCTGGGAAAGTCAAGCGTACGTTTGATGAAACGCCGGATATTATCCCCTACTCAACCAAAGCGTATCAGGAACTTGCGCGCAAGTATACGGATCCGAACGAATTCTTCACAGTGGACAATGACAAACATTAACCTATTGAATCACGCTGTCAGGAGACGACACCATGGATTATCAGAATATTTTAGTTGCAGTAGAAGACGGAATTGCCACAATCACCTTTAATCGACCGAAGGCGCTCAATGCGCTGAACGCCGAACTGCTCGCAGAATTTGGCCAGGCGTTGGAAGGTATTGCAGCCGATGAAGAAATCCGGGTCCTTATTCTCACCGGTGCCGGCGACAAAGCCTTTATCGCTGGCGCTGACATCAGTGAGCTGGCTACCTTCAACCCGCTGCAGGGTAAAATTTTTGCCGATGCCGGTCAGGCGGTCATGGATAAACTTCAGGACCTGCCGATTCCTGTAATTGCTGCGGTTAACGGATTTGCCCTGGGCGGCGGTAATGAAATGGCCCTTGCCTGCGACTTTATCTATGCTTCCGAATCCGCGAAATTCGGCTTGCCTGAAGAAACCTTGGGCCTGATTCCCGGATTCGGCGGCACCCAGCGCCTCCCGCGTCAGATCGGGAAAAGCATGGCCAAGGAACTGATCTTCACCGGTCGCATGCTGGACCCGGAAGAAGCCCGGAATCTCGGCATGGTCAACCGTGTCTGTGCACCGGAGGCTCTCATGGATGAGGTGAAAAAAGTCGCGGCCAGTATCGCAGCCAAAGGCAAAGTCGCCATACGAGCAGCCAAACAGGCCATCAACGCCGGCATGGATGTGGATCTCGCCACTGGATGCAAAATCGAAAAAGACGCCTTTGCACTGTGCATGGCCAGTCCGGACGCAAAAGAAGGCACCTCCGCGTTTCTTGAAAAACGGAAAGCAGCCTTTACCGGTTCCTTGAACGCATAACTCAGCGTATCTCCTGATGCTGTGATTTTACGGCGGCCTCCTTTTTTGTCGGCCCGGACAATTCACATCCAATGGCAGGCGGGATGACACCTTCGCCCAAAGGCGCAGCATCAGGGGTTATCAATACCGGGGCTCACAGATGACAGGGACGTTAATCATATGAAATCCACAAAAGAGCCGGTCATGGTACAGATAAATGGTACATGGTTTCCGGTTATCAAAATCACCCCCCATGGACTCATTTTCAAAAACGGGCATTTTCCCATGGGAGACTGGTGTTTTGTGGATATTCTACTGCCCTTTCGTAAAGAGCATATCACGGCAGTAATCGAGATTGTCGAGATTGATACGACAAAAAACACAAAAGCGCGATTCAAAAACATACAAACCCTTCGCAAGAGCGGTATTCTCCGCCAGATTTCGGCGATGGATACAACGTTCCCTGTCTCTTAGATAACACCCCTTGCGCCCTTCCGCTTTATTTCCCATAGCGATTCAGCCGCTCGGAGTTGAACGAAAAACGGGTCCATCAATCAGAATCCTGACCCCGAAATCAAAGCAGTATCATTATTGAAATAAAAATGGCCGCCGGAACGCGCTTTAAGGTTTCCGGCGGCCCCTATAAGTCTATTCAGGGAGTAGAGACGCTTAAAGCGCCAGTGCAGCCTTGATCTGATCGAGCACCCTGGCCTCATTTTCATGGAGCTCGCCATCTGCCGTAGAGACGCTTTCAGCTAAGGCAAACGCCCGCTTGCGGTCCACCTTTCGTGACATCATTTTGGGCAGCGCCTTGATAGCCCCATCAAAATCAGTCTGCAGAATGCGCGACTGTTCCACTACAATGGCCTTCAATTCCGACGGTTTCATTTTCTGAAGCCTCCGGCGCTCGCGGATAATCGTTTCAGCATGCTTCATCTCTTTTTCATCAATGGAGCCATCTGCCCCAATGACGGCAAGCAGCATTCGGATAAGCGCTTCTCCGTAGTCGCCGGATTCGAGTTTAGCGACCAACGCAGCCCGGTCTGCTTTCTGTGAGATTGCCTGCTGTGCCTTTGCTTTTGCTTTTTCCGCTTCTCGCTCCGGTGTGGTACCGGGATCCGGGAACAGGTGGTGTACAACGGGATTGTGGTAAATCCCCTGGAACATGATCTCCTGCCCCATGTCACGCAGGTCACGGTACAGGTTCCACATGTTTTCCACACTCTCAGCAACCGCAGATTCCATTTTCCGAAACATATTTGTAGAAGGTGCTTCTTTTCTGTTTTCAACAACATACGGGGCAAGCGTCTTTACGCCGACCATTCCCGGGTTCAGATCGGAAAACCCGTAGCGCTGGACCCGCAGGGGGTGCAGCAGCCGGAATATCTCCCGTGTATATTCAGAAGACAAGCTCTGGACAAAGGGGCTGAGATAGGCATTGTAATAGCGGTCCATGAGCTCGCTCAATGCCTGCACATGGCCAAAGGGCTCTTCATCGTCAAACCCATCGTCAAGGGCCAGAATATCTTCCATTTCACGGGGCTCGAAACGCACCTTGTAATCATTGTTCCCGTTTTTATTCGGTTCTTCATCAATGATCAGTTCATACAGACCCGGGGACAGGTATTCCAGCATTTCCACACTGCCAATAATCTCTTTGGTTTCTTTCTGGGCAATAGACGACGCGACAAAAATCCCCAGATGGCCGATCTTGGGATGCACGATATAGACCACCACCTGCTTCTGCCGCCGAATTTCATCTACCGAATCATATACCTGGGGAATCCAGTTCAACGCCTGCTGGGGGGGCGTGATATTATCGCCTTCAGAGGCAAAAACCACCACCGGCCCCTCAATATTTTTCAGATCAATGCGGGAACCATCCGCCATCTCAAAGGTGCCCCGCACCAACTGGTTCCCGATAAACAGGCCATCCACGATCCGGTGAATTTCCTCCTTGGTCATCCAGAAAAAACCACCCCACCACCGTTCGAAATTCAGGTACCGGTCTTTTTCCGTATCGACTTTCGCATACAGATTGTATTCTTTTTTCCAGTAGGTGTTTGCGGGGTTGAGCATTTCCATGTTCCATACCAGGTTAGCACCGTCAAACATGCCGTTTGACATGTCACTCATCAGGGAGTTGAGCCAGACCCCCCCCAGGAGCCCGCCTTTATACCGCATGGGATTTTTCCCGTCCACGCCAGACCAGTAGGAAAGCGGCGCTCCGTTCAGCACCAGGGGACCAACCAAATCCGGCCGGTCCGCACTCAAAATCGCAGACGCCCAGCCGCCCTGACAGTTACCGATGACCACCGGTTTCGCTGCCTTGGGATGCCGTCTGCGGACCTCTTCCAGGAAACGGATTTCAGCATTTTTAACGTCAGCCAGGGTCTGACCCGGCATGGGATACGTAAAAAACATCACAAAATAGACCGGATGGCCTTGGTTCAGGGCCATACCGATTTCAGACAGTTCCTTAGAGCCGCCGATTCCCGGGCCGTGTCCGGCACGCGGGTCGATAATAACAAGGGGACGCTTGTAGGGAGATTCCGTTTCCTGCAAGTCGTCCGCATCCCCTTGTTTATCCCCAGCCGCCTGCGATAGTCGCCGGTTCTTGATTTTCACCAGCGAATAATTGGTCGGCCGGTCAAATTCCCTGGCATCGAGAATCGTGTCATAATCAAACACCAACACCGGCGGCTGATCATCGTTGATGTGCGCGATATAATTGGTGCCGCGCTGGCGGATCACATCCCAGAATAGAATGGAGCGCTGAACCGTGTCCAGCAGATAATCGCAGGCTTCCCTGCCGAGACTTCCCTCAGGCATCAGGGAATGGTCCATTGACGCATACAGGTCGTTAGAAAACATCAGTCTCTCCTCTCACGTCCACGTTTGAAACACACATCGTGGTGTCTCAGTCAGATATTGACGCTGCCGGACACCACGCCTATCCAAACCACGGATGTGTTCCAGACAATTATTTTGTGCATATGCGTATTCACTGCATACCTGAGTTACTATAGACATGCCAACCGATGATGTCACTCTTTTGGTACAAAAAAATCAAAAATTTAAAAATCATGCACCATTCCACCCCGTTTCCACTTGCCAATCCTCCTGCCATTAGTAGATGGAAATGTTGCGCAGCAATAAACCCTTACCAGGATCGAAATCAGACAGCAAGAACCGATATGACGATACCCCCGTTGCGCCGACATCCGCCGAATCGGCAGCGAGACGAACTCCCAGGGGGCAGCATACGGAGATGAAGCCTTTATCCACGTCGCCTGGAATGAAAATTCAACACCAGGTTATACAGGGCTTTGTTAATGGCCTGTGACAGGGCTTCATCACCGGAGTGGCTGTCCCAGCTGCCGGTCTGACCGCCGGACATGCCTGCTGTGTACGACTGGCGCACCGTGTGCTCACCGTTGGATGCGCTCAGATATTCTCCGGTGCGTGCGTCCTGCAGCAGCAAATCGACACGGACCGTGGTATCCAGTACTTTGGATTTGGACATGGCGCTCACCTGGGCATGCTGCTTGATATTGAAGAACGTGATGGTGCCGGTGACAAAATATTCACACAAAAGAATCCGCTGAGCCCGTTTCAGATCGTCCGGCGATTTCACAAGGCTGGCGTTGGAGAGTGTGTCCCAGTCAAAGAGCTGCTTCATTTTTTCCCATTCCACCACCCGGAAATAGTTGGCCTGTATCAATGCGGAGGCGAGAAGCCGGGACGATGTATCCCAGAGTCGGTCAGCAGAATAGGTACTCTTGTTCTCAAAACCGGCAATGGCAACAAGCGCCCGTTTTCCGTTCGGATAGGGAAGATCCCGCATATTCACCTGCGTATCATTGGCCGGCGGCAGCGGCGGTGCTGACGGCTGACTGCTGGCAACGCATCCTGTGGTCAGCACGAAAATAAGGAACAACAGCATCCAGCTGAGACGCTGTTTTAGTCTTTCTTCTTTTTTCTCAAGGCGCATGCGCCACTCCTTTCCGCATCTTTCCATGTTTCAATGAACAGTCGATAAGCCTATTTCAAACGCACCAGGGGGAGATCATTCCCATCCACTTTCTGATACGGGTGCTGCCGTCCGTTGGTCAGCACCGGTACTTCTTTTGCCACATAATGAAAAACCTCGTTCAAAGAGACATAGGTATCCTGGTCAAAATTCGCAGCACCGCGCATACCGTTGATCAGGGCATACGTGAATACGCCGTGCCCCTTGTCTCC
The DNA here is from genome assembly GCA_002748835.1 of Deltaproteobacteria bacterium. Lineage (GTDB taxonomy): Bacteria > Desulfobacterota > Desulfobacteria > Desulfobacterales. The sequence continues at coordinate 57,456 of PDTL01000014.1, read as the reverse complement.
GTCAATCCGAAAGTCTTTTCCTTCCATGGAGCTTTCACCGCTCTTTGATGCTGCGAGAATATAGAGGCCGGATGCGGCTTTCAGCTTCTCGGCAAGGCTTTCGGATTCCGCACCCCGGAGGCCGATCTGCATGGCACCCGAGTGGCAGGTATCCATGGCAACGATCACCTTGTTCACGTTCTGGGAGAGAATTTTGATCGACTCCTCAAAATCGGACATGCGCAGCCCTCTGGAGATGAGGGAGTCACCGTCCGCGTCTGACGGCACAAAATAATAAGAACCGGTTTGCCGGTGCTTGATCCCGTGGCCGGCCACAAAAATCATCACCACATCATCGGGTCCGGCTTTTCCCAGGTGGGTGGTCATGGCATCAATGATGCTGTCCCGGGTAACATCGGTATTCAGCAGAGTCTTAAACTGGACCTTGTGAAAAATCCCTTTTCCTTTGCGACTGAAAAAATCCGCAATCAGCTTGGCGTCATCATCCGCATATTCGAGATCAATCATTCCGGATTTATAATCAGACACCCCCACCGAAAGTCCCCAGAGCACCGGCCGGAATCCGGCAGCGGACGGGTAAGCGGGTGCGGGTGAGGATGTAGCTGCCACACCCCGAGTGATGGGAATCTCTTTATGGCTCACATTCCCGTGCACATCTGACGACGCCACCCTGATTTCCGAGCGCGCTGCAGAATCCAGCGGCAGATTGGTGGAAAATGCGCCTCCAGAACCCAGAACCACAGGTGACCCATTGATTTTCACAAAAAGAATTTCACTGTCGTCGGTCACCGTGCCGCTGACTTTCAAATAAGAGGCCTTGGGTTTAACAACGGTTTTAAACCCACGGGTAATCACCGGCTGAGTGATTCGGATCACCGGTGGCAGGGTGTCTAACGCCCTGTTCAGGGTGATCTGTTTGCGCGCGGTTTTTCCCTGCCGGTTCACGGCCAGAATATCGATGGTATTAGCGCCGGCACTCAGGGTCAGCGGGTAGGTAAAGCGCCCGTCTGAAGCGAGATTGGCGGCAGTGTTGTTGACCATGACATGGGACACGCCGGCACCGCTGGGATCCACGACCATCCCTTCAAGGGAGATGGTCTTCCTTTTTTCCTTAATCGTAAAGCCGCGCCCCAGGGGGGGATTCACAATGACAATTTTCAGGTTTTCCGTTATGGCCGGTGACGGCGCAGCCGCGGGTTTGGGTCTTGACTTGGGTTTTGCCGCTACCACCACTTTTTTCCTGTACGATTTTTTGGCTTTTGCCATGGCTTTCCGGCGGCTGGAAGAAACATCCTTAGCCACTTTTCCAGCCACATCTGCGGCAAATCCGTCTGCCATCTTCGCATATAGGGCATTCAAGGTCGCACCCGGAGACCGGTCGGCGTTTGAAAATTTCAGTACATTCCGGGCAATATTTTTTCCAGTGATGGTGTCGTAGATCCGGTAGGAGAGCGTAAGGTCTGCCCGTGTCATCTCCATACCCAGAACCGATTCCGTGGACATGCGGGAAGAAACCTTCGCCACGCAAAATACGCCGGCATCGTGAAGGGCCGCAGCTTTTTTAAGCAGCTGCATGTTCCCGGTGCGTGCCTTTTCGACTTCCTTCTCACTCAGATCCCGGCCGGACATGAGCTCGCTGCCCAGTGTCGCCGTATACCCGTTCTCCATCAGACCCCGGGCCAGTTCGTTTTCAATGGCCATGGTATCCACGCCGCCATCAGCCCCGTTCACCACCTGGACGCTCACCCCGCTGCCGGATCCGGCCTGGGGGTTGACCAAAATCAGGACGTTTTCATCAGCTGCCGCCGCGCCCGCCCCCACGATGACCGTACAGATGGCAGCAAGGGCCGCATACATCCATGGTTTGACATGTATTTTCATGATTGGTTTCTCCCTGTTCATGAGTGATAAAACAGTATAGCACATTTCACAGAAAATTCATTAAAATCCGGACGATCAGGGGGTAAAGACAAAATAGTCTGTGACCGCAATGCTCATGCCAGTCCCGGATTTCTTCACTGCATCATGCAAGGCCTTGACCAGCTTCGGGGTTGCATCCGTGATCTCTGTAAAGGGAGCGTCCGCACTCACAGCCGGTTCGATCACCGGCACAGTGCTGTGAAACGCAACAACCCGTTCTTTGCCTTCCGGCCCCACCACTTCAAGATCAATGCCCAGGGATGTATGGGGAACCGGGTACACACGGTCGGGTTCCACCAAAGCGCCTGACTGGCTGCCGCTCGGGTACAGACAGATGAGCTCCCCGGACGTCGTCAGGAGCACTGCGGCCCCGTAACCGGGCCTGTCAAATTTCAGGCGGTAGGCAATGGGGTCGCCCACCCGGAAGGATGGCTGGCTCAAGTCGATATGAATGCCGCTGGCCTGTGCGCCTGTCACAGGCAGCTGTTGAATGGCCTGAATCAGATCTTTCCGGGTCACCGGTTCAGTCAGCGGTTCCAATTCCGCACGATCTTCGGAGCCAGGCGATACCACACCGCCTGTGTCGACCTCGGATGATACCGGTGCTTCAGCTTTTATGGGCGTTTCCACAGATTTTTCTGCATCAGGAGACCTGAGCAGCTTTCCGGCGATACCGATGATGATTAGCAGTCCCATCACGGCACCGGCAATGGCATACCAGCGTTTCCGGTTGGGTCCGGCCGCCGGTATGCCTGCCGACGCATGGACAACCGGACCACCGATTTCGGTCGCTTCACCAATCTGTGTGGCATCGCTCAGGGAAACGGCTGCCGGTTCAGGGCCGACCACCGTCGCATCTCCGACACGGGTTGCGTCCCCCACGATCGTCCTGTCACCGGCCATGATGTCTTGCGCTGACCCGAGAGAACGGATCGCTGCGACATCGCCTTTTGCATCCATGGCCTTGAGCAGTGCATGGGCATCCAGAAACCGGTCTTCCGGTTTTTTTTCCACCAGCTGCATGACAAGTCCGGATAACCACTCCGGTATCGCGGGGTTCACCGTATCCGGAGGCGACGGCACCTCATGCATCTGCTGATAGCAGATGGCAGCCACCTGATCCCCCTTGAACGGATGAGATCCGCAAAGCATTTCATACAGAATGATCCCGATGGCATAAAGATCACTGCGCCCGTCCACCCGCTCGCCGCGAATCTGTTCGGGGCTCATATATCGGGGAGCGCCCAGCATGGTGTCCGACAGGGTCATGTCAGAATCGTTCAGATTCTTTGAGATGCCAAAATCCGTCAGAATGGGAATCCCGCCTGAGGTTACCAGGATATTGCTCGGTTTCACGTCCCGATGCACCACCCCCCTGTCATGGGCCAGGGCCAGGGCATCGACCACGGGCCGGACCAGTTTCAGGGTTTCGTCCGCCGGCACGGGTCCGGTTCCAGTCAGACGATCTTTCAGGGTGATCCCGTCAATATAGGGCATGATGATGTAGTCAAAGGCCTCATTGCCGCCAAAATCAAAGATTTCGATGATATTCGGATGGGTCAGCTGGGCCGTGAGCCGGGCTTCCCGGAGAAACCGCTCCCGGATCTGGGCGTCTGAGGAAAGATGGGTACGGATAATCTTGATGGCCACCTTCCGGTTCAACGCCACATGGGTGCCGGTGTAAACTTCGCCCATCCCGCCCCGGGCGATCACCTCTCCCACATGATATTTGTCACCGATAAGATTGGATAATACGGACACGGTATCGGTTGTCATCTGCCCCCCTGACATCCCATCGTTAGCGCCCCAGCTTGGCAGCGGCTTTTTTATAATAGGCATTCGATTTCAGCGGCATCTTTTCCAGCACAGCCTCCCATTTGCGAATTGCTTTGTCCATCTGTCCGATGCCTTCGTAAACTTTCCCTTCCTGGTACAGACGCTTCGCCTCATCTTCCAGCCATTTTTCGATTGCGTTGCGCTGACGTGCCGCATCCTTGTATTCAGGCCACCGATTGACCACACGGTCAAAATAGATCAGAGCTTCTCCGTCATCCCCGCGGTTCTTATACTGAACCGCCCGCTGGTAATCACCAGCCACCCGTTGATTCAGGGCCGAAACGGCTTTTGGAATCATCTGATCTTTTATTTCAAGCGCAAGGGGATGGTTCGGAGAAATCTTCACCCCTTTACGCCAGGCAAGAAGCGCCTTGTAATAGTTCCGTTTTTTATAGTAACCGGATCCTTTGTTCACCTGGCGCTGGATGGCGCCCGTCACTTCAGATTGTTTTTTCCGGGCAGCGGCTGCCTTTTTCAGCGCATCAGATGCGGTCTGGCGCAAGGCCGACACTTCTTTGGCCTCAGCAGACCCTTCTGCAATCTGGCCAGCCAAGGAATCGAGCATGGCAATGCACTGATCCCATTCCCGGTGACTGTGATAATACCGGGCCAGTTCCAGACCCTTATTCAGCTTTTCCGCTGCCAGGGACGCCTTTTCTTCCGCCTGCCTGCGCGCTGCGTCTCTTGCATCGATCTCACGCCGGCACCGGGCGGCAAGTGTCGCTGCCGCCCGATGTCCCGGATCCAGCTCCAGGATGGCGTCAAACCGGATCAGGGCATTTTCCACTTCACCGGCAGCAAGCAGCATTTCCCCTCGCTGAAGATAGGCCCCGATTTTTCGTTTCTGCTCCAACGCAGCCTTGGCGGTGTCCGCATCCTCAGGCACAACTGCCAATTTGGGTGTCTCCGGTGCAGGGTTTTCATTTCCGCTGAGCAACACGACTATGCTGATAAGGATCACCAAAAGCAATGCGCCAACCAGTGCCAGAATCGGTTTTTCCCGAACAAAGGCGGCCACGTTGCCTGTGGCAGCGCCCTTTCCGGTAACAGACCCCATCATCGCCTCACGGCTCACCACAAAGGTGGCATCCGGTTCCGGGTCTCCCATGACCGGTTCAATACAGGTGGCATCCGGATCAACACCGCTATCTTCTGCGCCGCCGGTTTCCACAGGCAGGGTCACCCGGATCCGGTTCTCCGCGATGCGGATCACGTCCCCGTTATTGAGTGCATATCGGGTCGATTGAATATCATTGACGGAAAGCCCGTTCGTCGATTTGAGATCCTCAACCATCCATCGACCGTCTTCGTTGTAAATCCGGGCATGATTCCGAGACACCCGGCCTCCGGCCAGCTGAACATCACAGTCATCGGCCCGACCGATCATCACCGTGTTTTCCGGCAGCGCTTCCCGTGTTTCCTGACTGCCATCTGCAAACGATATTGAAAGCGTGATCAACTCTCTACTTTCCTTTCAACTTGAGCAGCTGTTCTTTTGCGTTCATAAATTTTTCATCTGCCGGATCCTGGGACAGCTGAACCACGATGGTAAACTCGGTGACAGCTTCACCGTAACGCATATACTTCATGTGCTGCAGGGCTTTCTGATAATGCACATCCACACTGGCAGCCAGCTCCGATTCTGTCTTCATCAGCCACTGCTCGGAAAGGGTGTGATCAGGCTGCGCCTTCAGCGCCGCCTCAAAACGGTCAATGGCATTTTTGAGTTTTCCGGCGTCATAGAAAAAAAGCCCCTGGTGAAACAGCGAATCCGCCTGTGTATTGCCGCCCTTTCCCGGCGCATTCGAAAGGGAAGCCATGGGAAGCCCGTCACCTTCAAGCAGCGGATCCGACGCGTTGCTGCTGATAGTCAGTGTGTCATCTCCACTCCCGCCGCCACGATCAGATATAAATCGTTTGACACCGGCCAGCACCGCAATCAGCACAACCACGCCCGCCACTGCGTAGAGCAGCACCGGTCGTTTTTCCTCACCTGTCTTTATTGTTTTTTTATCTGGCCCTCCTGCCGTGCGAGCGGTGTGAAGCTGAAAAACGGAAGCGCCAATGCGAAGGGTATCGCCGTTTCTCAGTTCCAGCGTTTTCAGCGCAAGCTTGCCGTTCACCACAGCCGGGTTGGTCTGGCTGGCGTTTGCAAACAAAATCCTCCCGGATTTCACCTGCACACGCGCATGCAGCCGGGACACACTTTTATCCTGGGGATCCAGGGCGATTTCAGATTCCGGTGACCGGCCAATCCGGTACACCCCACCTTCATTCAGCGCAAAGGAACGCCCTTTGGCGCTACCGGCGGTCATCACCAGCGCCACTGAAGCATGTTTGCCTGCGGCGGAATTACCTGTTTGCATCTTCTATCTCCTGAAACGAGAGCACCACTGACGTGCCGGAATCATCTGCCGACGGATACAGGCTCAGCTTGCAGGTGCCGGCGATTGCGGGTTTTGGATTTTCTGACTGGAGCAGATCAAATGCCATATTGACCAGCTCCGGGTGTTGAATCACCTCAATAAGGTGGGTGTCGGCTGTCAGTTCTTTTTCAGATGAAAATCGTTCTTTAAAGGCCGGATTCCACGCCTTGATTAGGTAACTGTCTGTTGCCACACGGCAGGCCGGGTAGGGATGGGTCGATAAACGGCATTCAGGCGCAGATAGTGGGGGCGCGGCTGGACGGTGTGAACCTGCAGGGATCGCGGATTCCGTTTTTTTCTGATAGGCCACTCTGACCAGAAGACGGCTGACCGCTTCCCAGAGGGGTAGATGGTCGTCTGTGGGCGGTGGTGTCTGGAGCCGGGTGTCGTTTTCCGTAAGTGCGCGGTCCAGATCTGCAGTCAGCAGCCGCACAGGAGACAACAATTGGCGATACAGCCAGAGACCCGTCACCAGACTGATCAGCCCTCCTGAAATCAGAAACAGCATCAACTGTCCACTGCCCGGAGCCGGCAGATCCCGTCCCCAGTCCGAGGTCCGGAAACGGATAACCGCCGCGCCATAGGGATATGATGGACCGATAATGGGATAGATCATCAGCGTCTCATCTGGCCCCTGAGATCGAATGGTCAGGGTACCCGATGTCAGGATGGCGTCGAGATCCGCCATCTCCAGATAATTGCCGAAATACTCCAGGGGTTTCAGGATTCGGCCGGTACTACCCACGATAAAGGCCTGCAACACACCGGTTTCCGATGCCACCGGATCCAGGGTCAGCTGGTCATGATGCTTCCCGGACAAAAAATACCGGTTCATTTCTCCCAGCCAGGTCACCAGCGTGGCGCCGTGGGAGAGCGAGCCTTTTTCGCGAAACGCCTTGAGCGTCCCTTTCATCTGCAGGTGAGACGTCAGTATGACCACAGACAGAAACAGCACCATCACCGCAATAAAGATCATCCGTGCATCAGGCAGGAAGCCTTTTTTCGGTTTTCCAAGAACGATATCCGGCGGCGACAGCATCAACCGGAATCCGGCGATCTGAATTTCCGCCCTGCCGGCAAGTCGCTTTTCAATCACCGGTTTGCCATCCACCCGGGTGCCGTTGGCGCTTTTCTCATCCCGAACCGTGAGCACGCCGTCCGTTGAAACATGCAGAGTTGCATGGAGTTTGGACACGGACCGGTCATCCAGATGCACCTCAGACACCGTTGCCCGGCCGATGCGGTACTCACCCGGGGCCAGTTCCATCACCTGGGCCGGTTGATTTTCATCTGTAATTTCAAGTATCCAGTGCATAACCCGCTATCATCTGACCTGTGTGAACCGTATGCTTACTTATAAATAAACTGAAGTACATACGGCCCAAAAATAACAACAAACAGCAAGGGAAAAATAAAAATAATCATGGGCACCAAAAGTTTCTGGGCTGCCACCGCCCCGGCCCGTTCCGCCTCCAGAAACCGATCTTCACGGTAGCGCTCTGCCTGGGACTTCAGGGTATCGGCAATACTGCTCCCCATTTTTTCCGCCTGAATCAGAATGGAGACAAACGAGTAGACCGGTGTCATATCAATTCGAGCAGCCATTTCCCGGAGCGCCTCTTCCCGGGAGCGTCCTAGGGTAATGTTCTGCAGCATCAGGTGCAGCTCTTCGGTAAAGGGGTTGCCGTCATCCGCATAAATGTCGCAGATTTTCCGGATAGCGGCATTGAAATCAAGCCCGGCTGCCACGGCAAGGGACAGGGTATCGAGAATGTCGGGGATCGTCGAACGAATGGCTTTCTGGCGGGTATTCATCTTGTCCCAAAGCCAGTAATAAGGAAAAATCAGGCCCACAGCAGCCCCGATGCTGGAATACAGGGGATTCTTAAAGGCTGTGTACAGAAGCAAGGGAAGGAGCAGGGTAATGGTGAGCTGCAGACCGATAAAATCTTCTGCGCTCAATTCCCGTTCCACGCCCGCAGAAATGGCGTATTTTTGAATCCGTTTTCGGTATCCCTGTATCGGCAGAATGGAGACCACCGGATTCAGCAACTCGATAAACAGACGGAACTTTGCCACAAACTGCGCCGTCTCGCCTGCAGAAGTCCCCGGTCCCTCCATGTGGCCGCGAATGGCCTCATCGGTTCCGGACGGAAACAGATGATAGACGCATACGGCCACAGCCAGTGCAAACGCTGCCACGCCGCCAAAGACAATGAGATTTTCCACGTTTCGTTTATCCTTCCCGCTACATGTCCATGGTCACCCGTAGCACTTCATCCAGTGTCGTACGGCCGTCTTTGAGTTTCAAAAGCGCGGCTTCCCGAAGGGTAATCATCCCTTCGGATTTCGCCACTTTCCGCAAGGCTTCGGATGATGCATCCTTTAAAATCAATTCAGACACCGCTTCAGACACCGCAAACAGTTCATAGACGCCGAGCCGCCCGCTGTATCCGGTTCCGTTGCAGTCATCGCATCCACTGCCCCGAAACAGGGAAAGCGACGCTGGATTGTCAATGGAAAGAACGCTCAGCGCCTCTGCCCTGCCTTCATCCACAACCCGGCAGTTTTCGCAGATCCGGCGAAGGAGCCGTTGGGCCACCACCGTAACTTTGGCAGAGACGATCAGGTACGGCGGTACCCCCATATTGACCAGGCGCTGAACCGCTCCCACCGCATCCATGGTGTGAAGGGTCGAAAAAACAAGATGGCCGGTCATGGCGGCCTTGACAGCAAACTCGGCGGTTTCCAGATCCCGGATTTCGCCCACCATGATAATATCCGGATCCTGCCGGAGAAACGACCGCAGGGCATCGGCAAAGGAAACCCCGCTTTCCTCGGAACAGTTCACCTGGGTAACCCCCTCCAGGCGGTATTCCACAGGGTCTTCCGCAGTTACGATATTCACAGACGTTTGATTCAAATGATTCAGGATCGCATACAAGGTGGTGGTTTTCCCGCTGCCCGTAGGTCCTGTCACCAGGACCAGGCCGCTGGGCTGAGAGATCGAGCGGTTCAGTCGTTTCAGATCTGGAACTTCCATGCCGAGAGCTTCCAGGTCAAACCCAACATCCGCGCGGTCCAGAATCCGGAGCACCACTTTTTCGCCGTTCACCGTGGGCAGGGAAGAGACCCTCAGGTCGATCTCCCGGCCGGGAATCACACCAAAGGAAATACTCCCGTCCTGGGGCGTTCGCCGGTCTGTCACATCCATATCCGCCATCAGCTTCAGGCGGTTCATGATGGGCTCCCGCAAAACGGCAGGCGTGGTATGGAACCGGTTAAGGACACCGTCTTTCCGGATCCGGATACGGCACCCTTCCCGTCCCGGTTCAATATGGATATCACTGGCACCCCGTTCAACGGCAGCCGCTAACAGCCCCTGCACCAATCGGATCAGCGGCACATCCGTGAGCACCCGCAGCGTCTCCACCTGGTCCGACACCTTTGCGGAAACGGTTCCGGCAGCCGCCAGGGTCAGCGCGTCCAGATCATCAGGTATCTCTCCTACTGCATCGGCTGCCGGCAGAATCCGCTCAATGGCACTGATGATTCCCCGTGAATGACAGACATACGGGACCACGAGAGAACCGGTCCACGCCTCAATCCGGTGTATCGCCTCTGAATCACCGGGAACCGCCATGACCAGATGAAGCCGGTGTTTATTCAGCCGCACCGGGAAAACCCCAAGAGCCACCAGCAAATCCCGCGGGATCAGGGCCGTTGCCAGAGAGATGAACGCATCGGAAAACGACACGCGGGACGGATCCAGTGCCGGCACGCCGGTGGCCTCTTCCAGCATGACATTCACGGCATCTGCCGCTGCACGCCCGGATTCGATCAGGTGGTCGGACAACAGCCCCTCGATGCTGCCGGCTTCCGGCAGGGGATCAATACCGTTCATTCCGGCAATTCGCCGGATGTCAGCGTTCAGTATGTCGCGGGCTGTTGCCATGCACCAGGTCCTTGTATCAGTTTGAAATCGACAGGGTATAGGTATTGTTGAACCGATAGGTGAACGCACCCGAGAACCCGTCCCCTTGCGGATTCACGACATTTTTCCTCAGCCAGAGATCCATGTCCTTTTGGATCCGGTTCTTGTCCGTGTCCATTCCCCGGATCCGATCGATCTCTTCTCCATTGTTAAAGAGAATGACCGTGGGTAGCATGTCCAGTCCGTACTGTTCCCCGTTCCAATCCAGATACCAGAAAAATTTTCCGTACACGGCAGCGTCTTTGTATTTGACTGAAAGCGCGTCAAAAATCGCCTCGAGCTCAGCAGAGGGCCGGTACTGATTGTTGTAAAAAAGTGCGAGGGCATACCCGTTTGCCCCTATGATTTCCGTACGAAGCGAGGCATGATCCAGGTTAATGGCAACCGTTTCTCCGCCTGTTTTTGCTGGCGGTTGCGTTGCTGCCGGGCGGGGCCGATTCTGGACGCAGGCGTTCAACACCAGCATCCCCAAAAGCAGAACCATCGTTTTTTTTGCCGTCATTTGTGGCTCCTTTCCTGTGGTGTTTACCACGGCAGTTTTCGCATCTTACCCGGTTTAACGGGTACAGGTTTCCTGTAGGTCGTGGGTGCGCGATGTTTCGGAGGCGTCGCTGTCTTCGCGGCGGTCCCGGTATCGGTTGCCGAACCACCGGTCAGGCGCGTGCCCGTCTCTGAATGGACAACATCCCCTCCAGCGTAATCATCGGCAATCGCCCAGGGCGCCGCTAGCATAAATTCCCCATATCGGCTCAACAGGTCGATATAATCATCTGCGGCAGAAAGGCCGCTGAACACCGTATCCGGAAGTCCGCTCAGTGTATCCAGCGTGGATCGGGAGATAAACGCCGCGATCAGGCTTTCCAGATAGGACTGAGCTGCAGGCGACATGGGATTTAAGGCCAGTGCTTCATGGACCATCACCAGGTCGGCAATCCATTTGACAGCAGCATCACCCGACGTGTATGCCCATCCGATCGCCCGGCCCAAGGCATCCAGGGCATCCTGCGGGGTCATGGACCAATTCAGGGGTGTCCCGTTCGTAAGCGGTGACCAGCCCGGACCTAAAAACAGCCCGTATTTCAGCAGGGTCATCGGGTCCAGGGAGGCCAATTTTTTGACGCCATTCATGAGCAAGGATCCGGCGGGGGAGATCACATACGTGTAGTAATCAGCAAGCTTCGCAGGAAGTCCCGTCACCATCATGTACGCATCATACAGGGTCTTCCCCGCATTCAGACCGTTAAGAAACCGCTCTGCCATTTTTACAGGGATTCGGAATTTTTCCAAAACAGAACGGATGGCTGAAAACCGGCCCTCTGCCACATATTTCCAGATCGTTTTCAGTCCTTTATAGGCTTTTACGGAAAACAGCTCCCCCAAATGTTTGACGTTATCAGGGTCCAGACCTAAAAACACAAGGGCTTTATGCATTTTGCTCATACCCTGCCAGGCCTTGCCGGCACTTTTGATGTTCAAAATACCGCTGCCGATCAAATCCGCGATATCGACTGCTGTATTCAGATACCACTGGGTGTTTTCGGAAATAATATTATATTTTTTCATGGCCATGGTGTCAAAGACGCCCTTGAGCCCGGCAGCACCCGCGGAAACGGCCAGCGGAATGCAGGCCAAACCACCCGTGACAACACAGGCTGCGCCGCCAAGGCCGTAACCGACCAGTTTCATCCACCCCACACTGTAGGTTTTATTTCCATGGGCATCCACATGTTCATCCAGAAACGCCTGAGTACCGATATTTTTAATCACATCCCAGCTGACAGCTGCCGCCTTTTGGGTTGTATCCCAGAGTGCATTTTTTGCCTTAACAAGACCTGCACCTGTTTTTTCAATCACTTCACCGGCTTTTTTCCGGTATTCGGAAAGCCGCGTCGTGATCTTTCCGCCGATCACCTTTGCACCTTCAAGGATCTCACTGGCGGTGTTGGCAAAGCCTTTCCTGGCGGAAATGATCATTGCCCCCGTGTCAGCAACCCTTTTTTTCTCCGAGCCCCAAGCGGTTTTGGGGTTAAAGGACCATCCGATATACGGCCCCTGAATCCAGGGATCTGTTTCCGGGATCAGGCGTGAGGCGGATACGCTGTTTGTCTTTCCCACGTTTAAAATAGCAGTTGCTTTATCACCGATCACGAAGGTGACATCGATACTGTCTTCTTTCAGGGTCATGAGAGGCGGGCTGTCAACGGCAAGAGACAGCGCAAACAGATGTTCCGCCACCCGGTAGGGATCGGTTTCAGTGAGATAGGCGGCTGACAGCAGCGGATCCAGCTGTTCGAGTTTTGCCAGTTCTTCAAACCGCTCCTGAAACAGGGTCCCGATCTGCGCCGTGTCATTCCAGACCCGGGTATCCAGGCAAAGGGGGCAGGCAGCCTCGGTCAGGCGGGAAGAAAAACCTGCAGGTATGGCCGCATCATAGGCCTTCAATTCTTCATATCGGCCGGACAGATGAAGCTGTGTCCCTTCCAGAAATGACCGATATACCTTCCCGCTGCCCGAAGGTGCGTGCGTCAACGCCCGGGATACGGCTCTGGATTTCTGCTGATAGATCCGTTTTCCTTCAGATACAAGATCCAATGCCAGCATTCGAAGCAGTGCGGACTGATCTCGATCAGCCGTAAGTCCCGTTTCAAGCGCCTCAAGCAGATCAGCTACTTGCGAAATCGCGCGGGCACGCTGCTCGCTGGCGTTAAACACCGATTCAAGGGATCCAGGTCCGATGGCTGTTGCAAGAGATTCCAGGTCGGCTGTGGTTCGCACATCCATGACAAAACTCGTCACGGAGATCCCGTCCAGTCCGCCAATCGCTGCTTCAACAAGCTGATTAAACCGGACAATGCGGGCGGTGGCTGCCGCATCACGGGTGAGCGCATCCGGATCTGAAAAGGAGATGCTGGAGAGGTCGTTCCGGGCTTTCTTAAGAGCATCCCTGTTTGCAATAAGGATATTCAGAAACCCGTCATACCGTGTCTCAAGCCCCTGTTTCAGGGCAGCCGTTCCTTCAGGGCTGTAAACACCGGATGCCGTAGACAGCCATGCGGACAACTGAGACGACTCATCGGTCATGGCGGCAATGGCATCATCCAAGGCCCGGATCAGGTGGTCTGCGTCACCTATCCGGGCGCCGGTCAGTTCAATCCAGCCCGAAGCGATGTTCCGGTAGCGGTTCACAAGCGGCCGGATGGCGGCGACCGCATCGAGGGATTCGGGCAGATACAGGAAGTTACCGGTTCCGGATACGTCTTGCTCAACCGCCCGTTCCCGTGCCTCTATTTCATTGAGCCGGTAGTCCAGGACATCCTGAACACCGGAAAGCAGCGCAGCCTGATCCCGTGTATAAGGCGTCCCCACGGATGTCAGATAATCAATCTGGCGATCATTTTCCGCTTTCAGCGCAAGGGTCCGTTCCCGTTCCAGGGAAAGCGCTGCCAGCGCAGCCTCGTTATACGTCCGTTTTTCCGCTTCAAACGCCTCGGTCTCCTGTTTCAAAACCAGGGTCTGAGCCTCCAGGGCGATCATCAGGCCATCCACGGCTGCCAGCCATGTTTTCACGGCTTCTGGCTGGGGAAACACCTTCCCGTTAACCCGAATATTGTCATAGATACCGGTTAGCTTAGCCGCCATGTTCAGTTTCATCTGAACCAGGGTGTCCTGCTGTCGGTACAGGTCTTCAAGCAGCCGGGTCTTACCGAGAAGGCCGTCCGGAAGCCGGCTGCCGGAAAAACCTGCGCGAACCGTCTTTTCAAGGGATTCTGTTTTTTTGTTATGATCTTGCTCTGTACGGGAAAGCGCATCGGTCACATAGGCAAGACTGCGTTCTGCTTCGTTGGCAAGTGAGGCATAGGTGGGATCGGCGATCTGAACACGCACCAGCGGGGCGCCGGCTTTCAGCAGTTCACTGAATTCCTCACTCCGCTTGCGCATCCCGGCTCGAATGGTCGCAGATTTGCCCATATAAGCCAAGTAACTTCGGATCAAGTCCCGGTCAAGCGATGCAATCCCATCCATAAAATCGGCCGAATCAACGGCATAACCACCTGGAATCGGAACGATTTTTTCCGTTGACTTTTTTGCGGCCATTGCCGGTACAGGCATCAGGGTCTGGAACAGAAAAAAGGCAAGAATCACCAGATGCAACCATTTTGGCGTTTTCATGGCGTAACTCCTCTATAAACTGTAAGCAAAGGTCAATACTCACACAGGGAAAGCGGCAGGAGCCAATCTTCTGCCGGCACCACCGATGTCAATTTCCGGGCCGGATCCAGGTACAGGCACTTACCGCCTTCGGTTTTCACCGCCGCATAGGCATGGGTGAAGACCAGCGGGTCTGGAAATGTGCTGCACCCGTCGTTTCCGGCCAGCACACATCCGGCCTTAAAGCCGTATTTTCTTAAAAGCGTCACCACCAGCAGGGCCAGATCCTTGCAGTCACCCCGGCCCCGGGACATCACCGATGCCGGTTTCGACGGCTGATGCAGATGACCGGCACGCGGTTCCATTTCATAGACGACCTGTTCAGCAAGCTGGGAGGCGAGCCGTTCCGGATCCGGAGGGGAACCACCGGTCAGGTCCGCAGGATCCATCAGTCCCTGAGGGTCTGCCGGCCAGGCGGCGTCGTACTGCCTACGCACACAGGCCCAGGATGCCCAGGAGCTCACCCGAATCTGATCGGGAAGATGGCAAACGCCCCCATCACGCACATACCTGAAACAATCTCCGGACGCCGTATGCACAGCGCTGCAGCCAGAGCCTTCGATCCATCGATACAAACCGCTGGACGGGAACTGCACCGTATACACCACCCGGCAGGGGGCTGAGGGATCTGGAATCACCAGCCGGTCTGCGGCACCACCCGCGTTTCCAATGCCGTCATGAACAAGGGTATAGCCGTAAACCACCCCATCTCCGGGCCGGACGGTTGTCATACAAATGCAGCCGTCTGCAACCGTTGCGCTGTCCGCTGTGTGCCGGGTATCAATCCGTGCGAATGCCCCCAGGATTTTCCGGTATCCCGTCGTTTGCGGAAGCGGCATCCGGCGAAGGGCCGCGGCATCAGCATCATCCTCAACCCGGATGCGCATCCGGTAATCAATCCGGACACATTCCGGTGCAGTGAAATCAGCGTTTTTTTCATATCCCAGCCAGGTGAACCCGGCCGCCGTATCAGACGCCAGCAGTCCGATCAGCAGACCCAGAACGGACAACCGCCCAACGGCCATCAGATCTTCACTTTCACCGTTTTCAGCATCCAGATCAAACCGATCCCCTCCATGAGGACCATGAGTGCGATCAGGCACCATCCAAAAAACGTGGTGTACATGAGTGCAAATACATCCGGCGTGAGACGCGAGAGCAGAAATCCGAGTGCCAGGGGGAGGACCGCCAGCATATAGGCCTGGGTCTCTCCTTCGGCCGTCATGGTCTTGATTTTTTTCAGCACCCGTTTCCGTTCATTGATCGTGTGAACCAGGGTATCAAAAATGGATGCCAGATTTCCCCCGCTTTCCCGCAGAATCAGGATGGAGTTCACCAGCAGTTTAGTATCATCCGTGGGCATTCTCGCAGAGAGCCTTATCAGAGCATCATCCAGATCATAGCCCAGCCGGGTTTCCTTGAGCACCAGCGAGAACTCCTGGGCCAGTGGCGGGTCACCTTCCCGGCTGACATTTTCAAATGCCTGGGTCAGGTTCAATCCGGCCTTGAGCCCGTTAGAGACCATGACCAGCCCGTCAGCCAGCTGGTCCTCGAATCTGCTGAGGCGCCGATTCTTCAGCCAAGCCAATCCCCATCCGGGTATCCGGTAACCGATCACCCCGAGTATTAGCGCCAGTACAGCGGAGATGATCCACCGGTCTTCTTGCCGGGGTTTGCCAATCACTGCGGTTTCGGACAGCGGGATTTCATCATATTCCCGTGCCCGTGCCAGTTCAAAACCCGCCGTTTCCAGCCGTCCCAGCTTCATGTAGACCCCGGCCAGGTTCACCCGCGCCGGCACATATTCCGGTACTGTATCCAGTGCATTTTTGAACGCCTGCTCTGCCAGCCCGTAATTTCCGGTGCCCGCGTAGGCGACGCCGAGTTCGTTCTGAAGCAGCGGAGAAACACGTTTTTCGCTGCCATCCAGTAACGCGAGCACCGCCTCGTGGTCCCCTGACTGATTCAGCGAAATTGCTTTGCTGACGGTCGCTTTCACGTCAATATCGGCAATCAGACCGGGCATCACGATCCCCGTGAAGACGCCGACGAGACAACAGCAGACAACCGCCTTCCGGATCAAGGATGGCCGCGCTACCATGAACAGGGCATCAAGCATGGCGGTTATTTTTTCTGTTTCCTGATCCAGCTTCTGAGAGAACAGGCCGGTCCGCTCTTTGACAAGGAGATAAACCACCACCCAGATCAGCACAAACACAATGGCAAAATATATCCAGTTCACTTGCAACGCTCCCTGATCTTACGGGCAATAAGATCGTAAAAAAAAAGACAGTGCCCTCCGCTCGACACCAGTACCGCAGGACGGGCTGGTTGTTCAAACCGGCATATCAGTTGGCCCAGAACAGTTCCCTGGGCAGATGAATCCCTTTTTCCTGGAACCGCTGTACTGATTCCGGCACAAAACCGGTGGCCACATGCATGCCCCTGGGGGTGCCGTCCACCTCATCGATCTGGTTGAACAGGAACACGTCATCAATGCGGATCCGGTCTTCCGAGATGCCCCGGAGCTCACTCACCTGGATCAGCTTCCGGCTCCCGTCCTTGAATCGTTTGACCTGGATAATCAGATCCACGGCACCGGCGATCTGTTCCTTGATGCCCCGTGACGGAAGTTCGAATCCCGTATACATGACCAGGGTCTCGATCCGCGCAAGGGCTTCCTGGGTAGTGTTGGCATGGATGGTGGTCATGGACCCGTCATGCCCTGTGTTCATGGCCTGTAGCATGTCAAGGGCTTCCCCGCCCCGGCACTCGCCCACCACAATCCGGTCTGGCCGCATGCGAAGGGCGTTGCGGAGCAGATCCCGGATCGTGATCTCACCCTTTCCCTCAATGTTCGGGGGCCGGCATTCCAGGGGCACCACATGGGGCTGATGCAATTTGAGTTCCGCAGAGTCCTCAATCGTAATAATCCGTTCACCTTCCGGGATATAGCCGGACAGGATGTTGAGCAGCGTGGTCTTACCGCTGCCCGTACCGCCGGACACCACAATGTTCAGACGGGCGCACACCGCCGCCATGAGAAATTCGGCCACCTGGCGGTTCAGGGATCCGAAGGCTTCGAGAGCCTCCATGTTCAGCCGCTCCTGGGCAAATTTACGGATGGTCAGCGAGGCACCGTTGATGGCAAGGGGCGGGATCACGGCATTTACACGGGAACCGTCTGGGAGCCGGGCATCGACCATGGGCGTGCTGATATCGATTTTACGTCCAAGGGGACCGACAATGCGGCCAATGATGTTCACCAGATGCGCGTCTGAAAAAAACTGGAGCCCGGTTTCGATCAGGCGTCCGGATCGTTCAATGTAGATCTGGTCCCACCGGTTGACCATGATCTCGGTGATGTCCGTGTCCGCGAGCAAATCCTCCAGCGGACCCAGGCCCAGGGTTTCCTGGATCACCTGCCGCAGCAGGGTGTTCCTTTCCTCCCTGACCAGGTGGGGAGCAAGCTCGTCAATCAGGGCCACGGCCACCCGGCGAACCTCACGCTCCAGCTCCTCTTTTTTCACCGGATCGTTTTCAACTTCCGTATCAAGCTTTTTAAAATCAATGGTCGAGAGCAGTTTCCGGTGAATGGTCAGCTTCAGCTGATCCGCAGGATGGGTCTCCGCTGACGCAGCAGCCGATGCCCGGGCTACGGGAGGGGTGTTTCCAAAAGACTGCAGCAGGGCGGTGGTCACCCCTTGAAGTCCCCGGTTCACCGCGTGCCGCTTGTGATGGGAGGGGAACGGTCCAGCCCACTGCAGGGAGAGCACATCTTCATGATAGGGTATGGCCGCCATGGATGGCAGCTTCAGTGCCCGCTCAGCTGCCGGCACATCCGCCCCGCCCTTGAGTCCCACCTTGTTCAGGACCACGCCGATGCCGCCCACAGGAAAATTCTGGAGCCTCAGGCGACCCACATCCGCCCGTGCCTGATCAAGCGTCTCCAGTTCTGGCGATACCACCATCAACACGCGATCCGAGGCGGCAACCAGCGCAATGGTCCCTTCATCCCAGCGGCTGCCTGCATCAATGACCAGAAACGCAAACTGTTCTTTGAGTTTTCCGATCAGCCCCTGTACGGTGTCACCGGTATACCCGCTGTTTTCCAGCGGCCGTTCTCCCGATGTCAGGGCAAGGAGCTGAATGCCGGAGTCATGGGGGGTAAAATACGACGAAAGCACCACCGGTTTCAGCTGCGGAGCTGTGGTCAGAATGGCATCCGCAAAACGGATACCAGAGGCGTTCAGCATCGCCTTCACACCCACAGAAACCGGTCGCACAAAATCAAGCAGCAGAACCGGCTGCCGTGTGGTGATAAACAGGTCCACCGCAAGGTTGACAGACACAAAGGTTCTGCCTGTGCCGCCCTTGGATCCATATACCGTAATGACCTGACCACTGCCCATCTGACAAACCTGCCTGCAATCTGTCTTACCTTAACGTGTCACCCCGTTTACTCCTGACGGTCCTGGGCTTTGAACCCTTCCTTCACCCGCCGTTGAATCCGGTCCACCCCGTCTCCGGCACGGCTCAGAATCCGCGGGGTGACGAAAATCACCACCTCACGTGTGTCCGCGCTTTTCAGTGTTTCCTTGTTTGCCTGAAACAGGGCGCTGCCACCGCCGGGCGGGGACTTGGAAAGCAGCCGCATTTCCTTTTGACCCACCAGGCCGGCCAGCGCTACAGATTCCCCGTTTTCAAGGCCGACAATGGTATTGAGTTTGGATGTACTGATGACGGGCGCCCCTCCCGGCCCTTCGCCGGACACGGAACTGGCTTCAATTTTAATCGGACTGGTCACCCGACCGAAAGGATCGATCACCGGAGAGAATTCCAGGGTCACCCCTACCTTCTTGTATTCCACACTCATGTTCCCGCCATCCTGGGCCACCGGTATCGGGACTTCGCTGCCGGCAAAAAAGTCTGCAGTTCCCCCACTCTGGGTGATGAGGCTCTGTTCCATGAGAGACCTTCCTGCGCCCGTGTCCTGAATCCGTTTCATCTTCGGAAACAGGCTAGATATGGTCCCGGTCAGGGAACCGCTCAAGGAGGGTTTGCTTCCCGACTGGCCGGAATAACTCCCGGAGCCTCCCAGGGAACCGCCGGGGTTCCAATGGATGCCCATATTCTTCAGCGCGCTGGTTTCGATCTCCATAACCTGCAGGCTCATCTCGATAAGCTCGGCCTTTGTTTCCACGATCCGGTCATCCACTTCAATGGCGTTCACGATATCCGCGGCATAGGCCCCGGCCAGCTTAAGCGCCCGTTCCATCTCTGCCTGACTCCCCACCTGGCCGGTGAGGATAAAATTGTTCTTTCCAAACTTCAGCCGCAGGTTGGAAAAGCCTTCGTCCTTGAGCACCCCTTCGATCTCGTCTTTTACAATGGTCTTCATGAGGGGGCTGAGTTCCACCATGTTGATGACATTGGACAACCCCTGGGTCACCCGGCGGACCCTTTCAAGGTCTTTTTTGGTGAAGACTTCTCCTTCCACCAGGACCCGGCTACCCACCAGCCGCACGCTCACTCCCTCTACCGTGGAGAGCAGGGATTTCAGTTCGCCTGCGGTAATCGTCAGTCCGGATCCGGTGACGGTAATCGCATATTCTCGCGTGGAGCCGTCAGCACCCCAGACAATTACATTGGTCCGGCCCGCCTGTTTGGCATTGACCAGCAACTCCCGATCTGCGGTTTTCAGCACACCGCACACGGACGGGTCTCCGGTGGCCACCTTTGCAATGGTAAATCCCACAGAAAGGGTTTTGCTCTGGCCCTGGGTCACATTCACCGGGGTTGCGGCCCAAGTCGAGCCGGTAACCATCATGAACATCACAAGTATCAGAGACATCCGGGCCGGACATCTGTCATTGGGTCGCAGTTTCATGTCTGTCTCCTTGCACTTAGCGGTACACTTCCTCCGCACCGCGGATCTCTACCCACGCCGGTCTCGAACGCGGAATTACCATTTTTTTGATGCCCAGAAACTCCCGTGCATTGATCGATGGAATGGGTGCCGCGCCGCCGCTCTCATCCCAGCTTGATCTCAACATCAGGGAAATCGATCCGATTTCCTGGGCCAGACTCATTTTCTGCGCATCCTGGGGGCTCAGTGACAAGGTCACCGTTCGGATGTTGTCCAACTTTTCCATGGCCGGTTCATCGTCTGTGGGGGATGCCAGCAGGCTTCCCCGGGACTGTTGCTTCAGGTCGGAGGCCTGGCGGAACCGCATGTCCGAATAAATCCGGTTCACGGCAAGAACCAGTGCGTTCTGCAGAATGGTCCGGGTTTTGATGTCCCGACTCACGGCCTGACCGTTCACAATATCCCCTTCTTCCACAGTGACCATGACATCCACAAAATCCCCCGGTCCGATCAGCCCGGACACGGCCGACACCTCAGACACAGCCACACTGAACGCCCGCTGATCTGGCGGCACCTTGACGGAAAACCGCCCCTGTCGGGAACTCGAGAACATGGGCTCCATCACCTGGGTATCTTTCAGGACAGGAATGACAACGGTTTTCCCCAGCCAGTCTTCCACATCTCCCGACGTACCCGGCTGGACGAACTTTTTGGGGATCTTGGCCACCTTGAGCCAGGACCGGTCAAGCCTTGTCCCTTCCGGGATATCCCTGGCTGCCAGCACCACCTTTACCGGAGATGCCATGCGCAGGATGCGCCGCTCTTTCTGTGAAACATAGGAGACGACCATCACCATGGCCACCAGTGCACATACAAGCGAGATCAATACCGCCTTCCGGTTCTGCATGCCGACAACTCCATAAGATCGTTGTAAAAATGAATCAATGAATCAAAACGCTATTTTGCGTATCCGTCGTCTCTTTGCATATATGCTGATACCCAGCCCCTGGTAGCAGCCGCCGTATCCATCCAGGGTGTAACGGGCTGTCATCCGATCATGCCCGGCAAATTTCCTGAGGTTCCCGGGTATCTCGATCCGGACCTCTGCCACGGCCTGAGGCATTTTTCGGAACGGACCTTTCCGGGCACTGTGCATGGACTTTCGCATCCGATTCTTCAGGTCGATCTGGGCATCGCTGCAACTGGAAAGGAAATCGTGCATGACCAGCATCAGACCGATAAGCACAAAAAAGACCGGAGCAATGAGGCAAAATTCCACCATCACAGCACCTGTTTCATCCTGAAACATTTTTTTTCGCGACGCATTCATCTAAAGGTTCCATCCTGCATCAAACCGTCAGCAAAACCCACAGGTCTGACAAAACAGATTCTGAAGATGCCTAATTAATCAACACGGCCTTGTAATAGGGTTTCCGGTCGCGGATATGACCGCCCGCAGGTTTTGCTTCAGCCACAGACCGGATGATCGGCTCCGGTACACGCAACAATTTTGCCAGAAACAGATCCTCGACCGGTTGTTCGACTGCCAGTCGAATTTTTGTCGGGGGACCGGATTTGGCCATAGAACTGCAGATACGGATCTGGCCACTCGCTTCGCCCACACGTAGTGCCATAAAATAAACCCGCCCGTCATGTCTGCCTGAGAACATGGGTGCGTCCGGCGTGAACCATAGCAGCGTCGGTATGGGCGGGCAGCCGTCACATGGAGACGTATAATAGCGATACCGAACCTGCTCATGCCGGCTTTCCCGAAGCCGCGCGAGCGGTTGTGAAAACCGGGACATGCCCCAATTGATCACTGCATCGGGTAAATTGGTCCGAACCACTTCCCGGACAGCGCGAATCGCAGCTGCCGCATAATCGTCAAGTGCATCCAGCTGATACTTCCGGATGTACATGAGTACGCCCTGCGGGGTTCTGGGGCTTCCGGCAGTAAAAAACGTGCGCGCACGGGTCGCATGGCCGAAACCGTACCAGATGCCACTCTGAAGTATCGCCTTGCACTTCCGGGCTTCTTTTAGTAATTCATTGTTCAGATCCGCTACTTCGTTCAGGCCGGCTGCCTGTACCGCAGCACCAGACAGAATGGCCGTATCCGTCACTGCCTGAAGCCGAATCTTGGAAAAAACCACTTTTCCCATATCCGACATAAGCAGAATCATGAGAATCATAACCGGTATGAGAAAGACCACCACCAGTACCGCACCGCCCGTTTCATCATCCATTATCCCGGGGAGGGGCCGGTGATCCGGGCATACGGCCATCAGTTGTCTCCTCCGGGGTTCTGGTCTTCCTGAAAGGCCGAGACCGCCTTGAATACGGACATCTGCTTACCCGCGCGTCCCGGAAACGCGATTCGGCGGAATCCTTCAAACAACGGCTGTTTTTTTTCAATCAGGGTCTCGACCCTGCCGCTGCTGCCGGACTGTTTCATGGTAACACCGGAAACAACACTAACGGCCTTCTCATACGCCTGTCCGGCATTCATATGAATACCGTAACTGCGCGATGCCAGGCTGGCGGCCAGCGTCACCTTTTCATGCAGGATCAAAAAACCGGAGACCTGAACAAACGCCAGAAACAGGAGAAAAATCGGAAACAGGGTAAACGCCAGTTCAACCGTGACCCCTCCGTGATCGTCTATCACTCCGGGTTTGTGACGCTGCAACACAGGCACCTGGGCATGTATGCGATTCACCTCCGACACTTACTGCACAAAATCCTGGACTTTCTGGATAATCATCTTAAACGTCTGTGTGAACATGTTCCCCTCGTCTCCCTCATCCTTGGGAAGCAGAAACGCAAACGCGGATATGACACCGATGACGATCACGCCAGTGAGAAGTGCATATTCCACAGCCGTGGCACCTTTTTCCTCTTTAATCTTCGTCGCCACATGCTCAATCGCTCTGTCCAGGCGGTCTTCGGCAGCCACATAACCCCGAATCATCAGTTCGTTGATGTCAACTTTCATAATTTCCTCCGCTGTTGGTGTTTTTATAAATACTTGACCATCTCGATAAATGCCCGGAGCATATCCCGGGACATTTGTACAAACAGATAGAATACGCCGATCATAAAGATTGATGCAAGGGCCAGTGTAAAGGCATATTCCAGACTGACTGCGCCCTTTTGTCGCGTGAACGGGAATAAAAAAATGCAAGCTCTGCTGACAAATGTCCGCCCACTGCGTATCAGGTTACGAGTGCGTCGCATTCAGATCAACTTCCTGTAGCTGATGCCAATCTTTTGGTTGCTATGCGTTATCAATACCGTACTTTCATCCGTATTTGCAACTATTAAACCGACTCCGCGCTGTTTTTTTTCATCCCACTACCCTAACCCTCTTTTATCCATACAGATTAACAGAGCCTTCATCCAAACCTAAGCGCTGAAATCGGATCCATGCGTGCCGCCTTGATTGCCGGGTACAGACCGAACACAACGCCCACGCCCATGGCCAGCAAAAACGGGAGCAGCACCGACCACAGCGTAATCACCGTGGGCCACCCGGCAAGCCGGGTGATGATCCGTGCAGCAGCGCTTCCGGCAGCAAGGCCGACGCATCCGCCGGTAAGGGTCAGCACCAGAGATTCGCTTAAAAACTGATAAGCGATATCGTTCCGCGTCGCTCCCACGGCCCGGCGGATCCCGATTTCCCGGGTCCGTTCCGTAACCGTTGCCAACATGATATTCATGATGCCGATGCCGCCGACCACCAGAGAAATTCCGGCAATGGCCGCCAGAATCAGATGAAAGGTCCGCTGGGTCTGGCGCGCCTCGTTGAGCAGCTCCATGGGGACCAGGATGCGGTAGTCTGCCGCACCAAAATGCTGTTTTTCCAGAAGTCGTGAAATCAGTGCCGCAGCCTCCGGAACCCGGGACACGGCAACCACCCTGACAAGGATCTCAGACAGTCGTGAGGTGTTGTCGATCTGGGTGGATCCGCTGTTCAGCGCACCGGCACTTTCAAGGGGGATCAGGATCATCTGGTTCACATCCCGCATGGCCAGCGCAGCCGAATCCTCCCCTGCGTCTGCCACGTTGTCGAGGATGCCCTTGACCGTAAACAGATGCCCGCCGATGCGCAGCAATGCGCCCACGCGTCCCTCCGCTCCCAGGTCATCCGACACCGAGCGGCCCAGCACGCAGACCAGACGTTGCTCCCGGCTGTCTAAATCCGTGAGAAACCGGCCGGCCGCAAGTTTCCATCCGTACACTGCCCTGTAGTTGGCGCTGCAGGCCAGAACATCGGACGCTTCAGCGCTGCTCTCTGCGGCAACCCGGCTCTGGATCTGGATCACCCCGGAGGCGGAGCTCACCAGGGAGGTGTGGTTCCGAATCTGCTCAAGATCCTCAAGGGTCAGGCCCCTGGATGCCCGCATGCCGGCTTCCGCACGCTGCGCTTCGGTGTATACGGCATCTGAAATATAGATATTCCGCGCACCCAGCCGATCGATCCGCTCCATGACCCGGGCTTTTGCGCCTTCTCCCACAGCCAGCATGGACACCACGGCAGAGACCCCGCAAATCACCCCCAGAATGCTCAGGCCGGACCGGAGCCGGTGCTGGGTCAGGCTGCGGGTGGCTGAAACAATGCCGTGACCGGAACGGCGCAAAACATCAGACAAGGATCCCGTCCTCCATGAAGACCCGTCTGGACGCGCGAGCTGCCACGGCCGCATCATGGGTGATGAGCAGCAATGTCGATCCTTCGGCATGAAGGGCTTGAAAAATATCCAGAATCCGGCTGCCCGTGGCAGAATCAAGGTTCCCTGTGGGTTCATCTGCCAGGATCAGGCGGGGCCGCGTGGCAATGGCCCGGGCAATGGCGACACGCTGCATTTCCCCGCCGGACAGCATGTTCGGCCGGTGGTTGATCCGGGAGGTCAGCCCCACCCGGGAAATCGCATGACAACTCCGCGTTTTTGCCGATGCCGCATCCATGTCGTTGTAGAGAAACGGCAGCATCACATTTTCCAGCACAGTCAGGGTCGGCACCAGATTAAACGCCTGAAACACAAAACCGATGGCTTCTGCCCGAAGCCGCGACCGGCTGTTATCGTCCATTTCCTGGACAGGTTTGCCGTCAAACAGATAGGCACCGCTGCCGGGTTTTTCCAAGAGTCCGATAATATGCAGGAGGGTTGATTTTCCGGAGCCTGAAGGACCGCAGATGGAAACAAATTCTCCGGTTTTCACCCGGAAATCGACCTCCCGGAGCACGGCCAGGTCGCGGCCGCCCACACGATAGGATTTACTGATGGATTCAAGGCAGATACGCATCAGTGCAGCCTCTTTTCCGGGCGTACCCGGGAGATCACATCCCCGAGGGATATCCCGGACAGGATTTCGACCCAGTCCCCGTTATCCGCACCGGTCTGCACCGCCACAGATTCCCAGCCCTGGTCTGTCTGCCGGAAGACCACCGTTCTTCCGCCGGAAACAAAAACCGCTTCCACGGGCAGGGCACGGGCTGCGGAGATTTCTCCGGCATGCAGGGTCACCCGGGCGGTCATGCCCGGACGGAGATCATCGCCCGCATCCGGAAGCATGACGGACAGCTGAAAATACTTGCCGCCCAAACCATTCATGGGGCGGTCTGTGGCAAGTGCACCCACAAATCCGACAGTACCCTTGAACATCTGGTCCGGGTAGGCATCCACCCGTACGGTTGCCGGCATTCCCAGAGACACTTTCTTCAGGTCGATTTCCCGGATCTGGGTTTTCACTACCATGGCGGTGACATCCGGCAGATACAAGATGGGCTGATTCCGGATGGCGCGATCCCCCACCCGAGGTTTGCGTTTTTCCCCGTCCCGGTAGGTTTCATACAGGATAACAATGCCTGCAAACGGTGCGTACAACTCGGTCTGGGAGAGTTCCGCTTCGGCTTCTGCAAGGGCAGTCTGTGCGGTGATCAGCCGCTGCCGACTCTCTTCAAGATCCGACATGGCTTTGGCAATCTTGAACGTCCCGCCGGTCTTCAGCGCCACCTGTTCCATGTCCGCCCGTTCCACCCTGGCATTGGCGGCTTCCACAAGGGTCGGGAACACATGGTTTTCATAACTTTGTTTCTTTTTTTCAGCTGTGGCAAGCTTCTCTGTGAACTCGGCGATTTTTTTTCGTGCCTGGGCCACTTCTGCCAGGTTTTCATACCCCCGTTCCTGAAGCTGTATCAATTTCGCCAAATAAACACGATACTTTTCAAGATCTCCTGCCGCCCCGTTAACGGCTTCGGTCAGAGTCGCAATTTGAAGGGGGCCGTCTCCTTCTTTGAGCTTCCGAAGCTCCAGCACCGCGACCTTCATGTTGTACGCTGCCGTGTTCAGGGATTTCTCAACCTGGTTCCGCTCCCAGGCCAGTACCTGTTCCTTGGCACGGACCGCTGCCGTGAGGGTCCGCACATCCCCTTCAAGGCGACGGGTTTTTTCCGCATACGGCGTATTGTCAAACCGGATCAGCAGATCCCCTTTTGACACATGGGCGCCGTCTTCGATCAGATAAATAATTTTCGCTTCCTCACCCCGGAGCGATGACGCCACCATGTGGGAACGGGAGGTATCCAGAACACCAATGGTATCCACCTGAACGGAAAACGACGCCGGTTCAGCCCGACACGTCAGCAGGTCGTTCATTTGACGGGCGTTCATCCACGTCTGAATGCGTACTGCCATGGCCAGGAGAATGACTGAAATCACGCAGAGGCCAGCAAGCCGCCATTTCTGTGAACCGGTCAACTTTTTCACGGCGCCTCACCCATGACAAACGATTCCAGAATCCCCATGGCAGCCTGGAGTTGATAGATACCCAGTGCATAATCGACCTCGGCCGTCATCCTGCTCTCCTGTGCCTGAAGAGATTCCACTTCCGCATCCATGGTATCGGCGTTATCCGACAGTCCCTGCATATACTTGATCTGGGACAATTCCTTTTTCCCCGCAGCAACGGATTCCGCCTGCCGACGCAGCACCATCTGTTCCTGGTTTTTTTTTATCGACTCCAGCCGGGCATTGACCTCTTTGATTACCTGCTGCCGGACGGTCTCCCTGGATAATTCCGCATTCCGAAGGTTGATCAACTCCTGCCGATAGGCAGATCGTTCAGCCCGCCGGAAAAAATCCGTGGTGCTTCCCAGTGAAATGCGCCAGGCGTGTTCGTCCAGTTGGGACGCCTCGCTCATGCTCTCCCCTGTGCCGTACTGGCGATAGTTCACGTTCATATCCAGCTGGGGCAGCAGCGTATGGCGGGCCAAGCGAGCCTGACGCGCCGCTTCTTTCACAGAGCGCTCGGCGATGATGACGTCTATTCGATTTGCCAGGGCGGTTTTCACTGCCGCAGCTGCTTCCGGAAGGATAAACGAACATTCAGGCACCGGGGTCAGACAGACAGGGCA
This sequence comes from Deltaproteobacteria bacterium, assembly GCA_002748835.1. Lineage (GTDB taxonomy): Bacteria > Desulfobacterota > Desulfobacteria > Desulfobacterales. The sequence continues at coordinate 29,785 of PDTL01000014.1, read as the reverse complement.
GTCCAGATCCATGGACAGCAGCTCTTTGAGTTGGTCCACATACCCAGCCAGCCGATTTTTTACTTCCGCGATACGGTCCGCATCATCGTTGAGCCGCTGATGGGCCCGATACACATCCATGGACGTGGCAAGCCCCATGGATTCCTTTAAAATCACTTTTTCAACCTGGGCTTCAATAAAACGGTAATGGGTGTCATACAATTCCAGAAGGGATTCCTGAAGCCGCGCCTTGTAGTAGGTCTCGATCACCCCCAGAAGGACGCTGCTTCGCGCTCGCTGAAGGCTTAAACCCGTCAGGGTTTCGCTGAATTCTGCAGTGATGACTCCGTCCATCACAATGGGTCGTCCCCGGCCCCTGAGCAGCGGTACCTGGAGACCTGCGGAAATGCCGCTCTCATAATGGGTGGGAGATCGGTCCGCATACGGTTTGATATGGACCTCCGGCCCCCAGCCCAGTTTCCGCTCTGCAAGCACTCCCATGCCGGCATAGGCGTCGCCATCGGCTGTCCCCAGTTCGCCATCCGGCCGGATGTGCCAGTAAAAATCCGCCTGCCGGTCCTCACGTTGCATGCGTGCACGCGTCACACTGTTCATCGCGGATTTCAGGGTCTTGTTTTTCACCAGGGAGATGTGACAGGCGTCTTGCAGAGATAATTCCAGGGGGAGGGCTGATTCCGGACGCAACGATGCAGCACTGGCGATCTGTGACAAGACCAGCAGAAGGATAACCCGCGCACACGGCACATGAAACCTCATAAACATAAACTCAAACGGCCCGGCAGCGGAGTGCCGGGCCGGAAAAACGTGAATACGGTTATTGACAGGCGGTACAATTCGCCCGCACTGGTGTGTTTTCAGTATGTGAAGGTTGTGATATCCAGAAATTGATCCGGCGAGATGGTGCCGGAAAACTCCTTTCTATCGCTTCCGGTAATTACCGTCACCTGGTACGCGGTGTTATGGGTTCCCCTGTAATGGTTAACATGAACCGTGTAGGTGCCCCTGGGTGCATCTTCCCAGTAAATATTTTCAGCCGGACTATCGCTACATGAACGGGAATTCGCATCCACATCCAGGGCCCCTGTTTTTCCATCACACGCGTGGATTCTGCTCCTGTAATAAATCGTCACTCCACACGGATCCTTCACATGCAGGTCCAGATCGTCACAGTTGGACCATTGGAGATTCACACGGACTTCACCGGAGGCTCCCTGAAGATCAGAGTCATCAACACGGCCGCCGTGATCATCATCGCTTCCCCCGCCTGCGGCACCGGCGGCACCGGCTCCGGCGGCGATGGCTCCGGCAGTAAGCCCGACAACTGCAGCGGTGGAAAGACCGGCTGTAGCGGTGATGGTTCCAGCAGCCGCTGCAGTAGTACCGCCAGAAGCTGCACTGCCCGCAAGTGCACCAGACCCGCCGGTTTCCCCAATCTTGTCAAGGGTGTAGATCCCTGCGACCACAAAACCGAACCGGAACGCGGATTCGACCACGTCCATGGTCACGGAATCGGAAAATCCTGGCGGCATTGACGGGGGATTGGGCAGTTCGCTGTATACCTGAACCGCCTGATCGGTTTTAGCCTGCTGCCATCCCGGTGTGTATTTCTTGTCCTTTTTTTCCACCTGATAGGACTGGGTCCGGACCACCTGCCGGTTGCCATTCACCACCAGAAAAAGGTAATCGATCATTTCAGTGTTTTCGCCTGGTGCCGGAAGCAGCCCCTGGTACTGCTTGCCGTTATCCGAAGTCAGCTCCACAAACACATAATCGGCTTCCGCAGTCCCCTTGAAATAACACCGAACCAGAGAAACACCAGAAGGATCCCTGACTTTGGCCTTTATCTCAATACGGCTTCCGGAAACGAAATATTTTATGGGCTTATGTTTGACTTTTGTCCGGACCTTGTCAGGTGATTTGGCAGCCATCACAGGCGACGGTACCATCAGACAGCAGACGACAAACACCATAACGAACCAATTTCCGGTACTCACACCTTTCGGCTGCGGTTTCATCATTTCACTCCTTCGGCATTACAGGTTTGGAATGCAGACCATAACTAGCCTAATTTATTTATATTTATTCTTCATTCGCCTCAATCTCAAGGGCCTGATCCAGCAAATTGTCGGATACGGTCTGCACTGTTCCCGCAGGCAATGTTTTCAGCATTTCCTCCACCAGCCAGGCGATCCGCTGCTTGCGGGAGCCCATACTGTGGGCGGCCAGATTAAGAAACAGGTTCACCGGGTCCACCTGCCACTGCCGGTGCGCGGCCCGCCACTGCTGGGTCTGCCACAGCGTGCGCCCGGTATGACAGTTCTGAAGGGTCAGAGAGCAGGAAACCACCACAGCATCATACACGCCTTTGTGGATGCCGGCAGCCTGATCGATCTGCCCCTTGATCACCGCATCGCAGTTCAAGGCTTTTCCCAGCCGTTTCGCGGAAATACCGGACAACTGGCCAGCCACCTGAATCCCCAGGTCGTTCATGACACGTTCCACGCGATGGACATCGATTTTCCGGTATCCTTTTGCCATGAGCCGGTCATACACTGCATCAAACAGCGCTTTTTCGTGCTCGGGTTCCAGAGAGAAGTTATCCATGGGCAGAACCGCAATCACTTCGGGCTTATACGTGTCATAGTCCGGAACCACAAACCAGTCGTTGGTGTCTGCCGGGACCGTTTTTTCTCCAGACACCGGTCCAGCGACCACGAGAAGCATCACAGCAATCATGGCGCCTGCGATTGAACCAGCAATCCGATCTCTGCAGTCAAACATTGATGCCTCCTGAAAAACCTGCATTTATTGATGCAGAACATCCTATGATAAAAACCGGGTACTGTATGTGCCCGGCCTGGGGAGTACGATGTCAGGACGAAGAAAAATGCTATTTACAGCAACGCTTATTATGATATTAAAATGATTTCTCATTTATGCTTTTCTAACTGGATTGTCAAATAAAAATACGGTCCGCCACCGTTTATGGGTCATCCTGTCCGGCTGATGGCATTTTTGTACCAGCCCCTTTTGGACAGACTTTTTTTCAGTTAACACCGAGCTGTAAATGAAAACGCAGACAGACCGTTTCACATAGGAGAAAAGCCATGCATGAACCCGGACACGCCAACCAGTTCACGCTCATGAAAAAAAAACGTTTTGCCCCGTTTTTCTGGACCCAGTTTTTCGGTGCCTTCAATGACAACCTGTACAAGAACGCCCTGATCCTTCTCATTGCCTACCAGACCGCCTCCGCAGTTTCGTCGGACATCCTGATCAACATGGCTGCCGGTCTTTTCATTCTCCCATTTTTTCTTTTTTCCGCAACCGCCGGCCAGATCGCCGACAAGATGGAGAAATCGCGATTAATCCGTCAAATCAAGCTAGTTGAGATCGGCATCATGGTATGTGGTGCCGGGGCCTTCTATTTTAACAACACGCCGCTCCTCATGCTGCTGCTCTTTCTCATGGGCATCCAGTCAGCGTTTTTCGGGCCGGTGAAATACAGCATCATCCCCCAACACCTCAGCGAGCAGGAAATCATCGGCGGTAATGCCCTGGTGGAAATGGGGACCTTTCTTGCCATTCTTCTGGGAACGCTGGTTGCCGGCATCCTTGTACAGCTTGACGGCGGGCGCCTGCTGATCGCAGTCAGCATCGTCTGTTTTGCGCTGGCCGGATGGATGGCCAGCGGCTGGATTCCCCTGGCCCGGGCGGCGTCACCGGACCTTTCCATAAACTGGGATCCCCTCTCCCAGACGGCAAAGACCCTGTCTTTTGCCCGCAAAGATCGTGTGGTCTTTCTGTCAATCCTGGGCATCTCCTGGTTCTGGTTTCTGGGCGCCTCTTATCTGACCCAGATTCCCAACTTTACCAAAACCGTTCTTTGCGGCTCTGAATCCGTGGTCACCCTGCTTCTGGCCCTTTTTTCCATTGGCATCGGTGCCGGCTCCCTGCTCTGCGAATGGCTGTCCGGAAAAAAGGTCGAGTATGGGCTGGTGCCCATCGGTTCCATCGGACTCAGCATATTCGGGATTGATCTCGCCCTTTCCTGTCCGCTTGAGCACACCGGGGCGCTTTCAACGCTTTCTGGTTTTCTTACCGCACCGGGAAGTCTCCACGTCCTCATTGATTTTATCCTCATCGGTATTTTCGGCGGACTCTATATCGTCCCCCTTTACGCCCTTGTCCAGATGCGCAGCGAGGAAACGGTCCGTTCACGGATCATCGCGGCCAACAACATCTTAAACGCGCTTTTCATGAGCGTGGCCGCCGTGTTCGGGGCTGTGAGCATCGGTATGGCGGGCCTTGCCATTCCCCTTTTTTTTCTCGTGCTCGCCATTATGAACATCGCCATCGCGATTTACATCTACACCCTGGTGCCCGAATTCACCATGCGGTGCCTGGTCTGGATCATCACCCATCTATTTTACCGAATCCGCCACACGAACCTGGACCGGATCCCCACAGACGGTCCGGCACTGATTGTCTGCAATCATGTCAGCTACATGGATGCGCTGATCCTTTCTTCCCTGTGCCGGAAACCGGTCCGGTTCGTCATGGATCACACAATTTTTAAAATACCCCTGCTTAATTTTATCTTCCGAACAGCAAAAGCCATCCCCATTGCCGGGAAAAAGAAAAACCCCAAGATCTATACCCGCGCATTTGAATCCATTGCAGACGCCCTTGACAACGGCGACATTGTCTGCATCTTTCCTGAAGGCCGTCTCACGCCGGATGGAGAGATCGGTGTGTTCAAGAACGGCGTCACCGCCATTCTCGAACGTAATCCCGTACCGGTAATTCCCACAGCACTCAGCGGCCTCTGGGGCAGTTTTTTCAGTCATAAGCACGGACCGGCCATGATGGGTCTGCCCAGGCGTTTCTTTTCCCGGGTGTGGTTTCATGTGGGTGCATGGGTTCCCCCTGAACAAGCGACCCCTGACATACTCAAATCCCGGGTTGCCGAGCTTCGTGGCGATATCGCCTGAGTGCCGGGCATGTTCCCAATCACACTAGGGGATTAAAACACTTCCATCAAACACCCGTAGCACGACATCAACCTCCGGCTGCGGTTCAACTTGTCCAAGTGATGCTCAGGAAGTCCCCGGCCGGTATCCGGTGATATGTGAGCCTCCCCTTTATCCAGTCGATCACACAGCCCGCATCTGTTTTCACTTTTACAGCAAAAAAAAAGTCTCTTCAGCTTTCACTGAAAAGACTTATTTTTTTGTGTGGCGCGCCCGGAGGGATTCGAACCCCCGACCTACGGATTCGAAGTCCGGCGCTCTATCCAGCTGAGCTACGGGCGCGGAGTGTGTCATGGGGTGAGTGAAGGGACTCGAACCCTCGACCACCAGGGCCACAACCTGGTGCTCTACCAACTGAGCTACACCCACCAGAATCACACGAGAAGTAGTTCCTACCAAAACCGGCCGTTTCATGCAAGCCTTTTTTATACAAAAGCCACGGGGCAGGCTGCGGGTATTACTCGCTTCCAATCGAAACGTCCTTTCATTTTGACACTGTTTTAAGTTCAAACAGCGATATCCAATGCGTCTGAGGCAAGGCGTGTCGCTCAGGGGTCACCATCGATCACACCTGATTTTGGTTTGGCGCTTATTCCAATTCAGGCAAAAAAATGCTATAAAATGAATTTATGTGTAAGGATGCGATTCAGGCCAGGTAAAAACAAGTGGTTACCTCCGTATACCCCCTGACGACTGAATATCGCCCGGATACCTTCATACAGGAAACAACGGACATGAACCGGCAGCTGCTCATCTTCCGCATCATCATCGCCATGTTTTTCGGCGTCCTGCTCATGCGGTTTTACTATCCAGATGCCCACCCGGCCTTTTCCCTGGCACTGATCGGCCTGCTGGTGGAGCTCGGCTACCTGTCCGAATACCTGCATAACCGACGGAAAAAGCAATCATCCCCAGCTCAAACTGCTGAACAGACGATTGCTGACAGCAACGATCAAGGAGCACATTAGGTGAAACGTCTGATAGTGGGTACGGCCGGTCATATTGATCACGGAAAAACCAGCCTTGTCAAAGCCCTGACCGGAACGGACACGGACCGGCTCAAAGAAGAAAAACGTCGCGGCATCACCATTGAACTGGGGTTTGCTTCCCTGGACCTGCCCAGCGGTCAGCGGGTGGGCATTGTGGATGTCCCCGGCCATGAAAAGTTTGTGAAAAACATGGTAGCCGGCGCCACCGGGATCGATGTGGTGGCCATGATCATTGCCGCTGATGAAGGGGTCATGCCCCAGACCCGGGAACATATGGAAATCTGCAGCCTGCTCGACATTAAACACGGTCTGGTGGTCATGACCAAGACCGATCTCGTGGATGAGGAGATGCGGGAGCTGGCGCTCGAGGATATCGCTGAATTTGTCGAAGGCACTTTTCTTGAAGATGCCCCTGTCCTGCCCGTATCCTCCCACACAGGAACCGGTATCCCTGAGCTCAGAGAGGCCATGGATGCCATCTGTGCCACGATTCCAGAACGCCAGCTCACCTCCGTGTTCCGGCTTCCCGTTGACCGGGTCTTTACCATGAAGGGTTTTGGGACCGTGATTACCGGCACGCTTTCCTCCGGGACCGTTTCTGTGGGAGATACGGTCATGATCTATCCGAAAGGTGAAATCACATCAAAGATCCGGGGAATCCAGGTTCATGGTGCCAGTGAGGAAACCGCCTCGGCCGGCATGCGGACCGCCATTAACTTTCAGGGACTTGATCTTGACCAGGTCTCCCGTGGGGATGTCATCGCAGACCCGGATGGACTCAAGCTGTCTTATATGGTGGATGCTAGCTTCCACTACCTGGCGGCCAATGCAAAGCCCTTGAAAAACAGAACACGGGTACGGTTCCATTCCGGCACCTGCGAACTCTTGGGGGTTCTGGTGCTGCTGGACCGTGAAGAGCTGCCGCCCGGAGACACGACGTTTGTCCAGTTCCGTCTGGAAGCCCCGGTTTCCCTGATCAAGGATGACCGGTATGTCATCCGCAGTTATTCGCCGGTGCGTACCATCGGCGGCGGTGCAGTGATCAACCCGGTGGCCGTGAAACACAAACGGTTTAAAAAAGACATCCTTGCCCGACTCGCGGCACTGACATCCCACACCCCCAAGGAAATCATCCGTGCCAGCATCGCGTTGAACAGCTATGCCGGCAGCGCCTTTTCCGATCTTAAGCTGATGACCAACCTGTCTGACAAAGTGATTAACGACGCCTTGCAGCCCCTCCTGGCCAGGAAAGAAATTGTGCAGATCGACAAGGAGCGCCGGATCTACATGGATGGCGGACTGTTCGATGAGCTGATGGCCACTGCCCTTGAACAGCTGGGCCGGTTTCATCAGGAAAACCCGCTGAAGCAAGCCATGCCAAAAGAAGGACTCAAGGCAAGGCTTCCGGATCGCGTCACGGTCCGGATCTTCAATATTCTGCTCAATCAGGCGGTTAAAGAGGGCGTGATCGTTCAGCAGGAAAACGCCATCCGGCTGGTCGGCCACACGGTGGCCCTGCAGACCAACCTGGAGAAAGTAAGGGAGCAGATTGACGCCGCTTACAACACCGCTGGCCTGACACCGCCCTATTTCAGGGAAGTCCTCAAAACCCTTGACATTCCTTCGGAACAAGCTAAAGATGTACTTCACATTTTAATCAAAGAGGGCAGACTGACCAAGGTCAAGGATGACCTTTACTTTGCCTCGGATGCCATTGATAAACTAAAAAACGATCTGATGGCTTATTTTACGATCCATGAAGATCTGACAGCACCACAATTCAAGGACATTACCGGCGGTATTTCCCGGAAATACCTGATTCCGCTTCTGGAATATTTTGATGGCGCCAAGGTGACCATCCGGGTGGGAGATGTCCGAAAACGCCGTGGATAACTGGACTTAAATCATTTCGATCACTGCCAAGGGAGACAACATGGTAGATCAACGCACGGAACCGAAACCTCACAACCCATTGAAAGGGTTCAAAGCATTTGCAGGCGCCCGCATCATCGTCTTCGTGATTGTCGCACTGGTGTTTCTCTGGGTTGTTTACCTGCTCCTGGGCTGGATGGCCTCACACACCGACACGGTCAAACACGTTGGGGTCTCTTCCGGTCATGACGGGGCATCCGGGCATGCCATCACCGCCACATCCAACATCAAAGGCGTCACCTTTGTCGACGCCCTGATTCGTCCCATGCACCATGAGCTGGAAGAACGGTCTCTGGGCTGGCGGCCCAATGATATCCTCATCGGTAAAATAACAGACAACATCCGGTATTACCAGCGCGGCACACTGGAGGTGACCCGCCGCGGTGTGGTCGCGCTCATGGAGCGCATCGCCCGGACCGGCAGTACGGCAGCCATCAACGAAAATGTTGAAGATGCCATGAATGATTTTTCAAACAGCCCGACCAACCTCTGGCTGCCGTCTGCAGAATCCAAATACAAAGACGCAATCAAGGCCCTCAAAGCGTACAAGGGGCAGCTGAAGCGCAAAGAAGTCACCATCTACACCCGTCCGGACAACCTGATCCCGCTATTGTCAGCATTTGAAGATATTCTGGGCAGTTGTGACGACAACCTGGTCAAGACCCACGAAGATGACGGCGAGGAGGTCTCCTTTTTCAAGGCAGACGACTATTTTTTCTATGCCATGGGCGCGGCCCATACCATGCGGACCATTCTCGAAGCCGTATATGTGGATTTCCATGAAACCCTGCAGACCCGACGCGGCACCGAGCTTCTGCACCATGCCATCCTGTCTTTGGAACATGCCGGTCACCTGGAGCCGCTCATTATTCTTGAAGGGGATCCGGATGGGTTTCTGGCCAACCACCGGGCCAACCTTGCGGCCCACATCAGCCACGCCCGTTTTTACCTGGGCCAGCTGATCAAGGCCCTTTCCACCTGATTGCTTTACATGACGCGAATGTGAAAAGCCGCTTCCGGAGCCGACTGGAAGCGGCTTTTTTACGGCCCTGTCACGTCGTCAAAATTCGACAGCAGATCAATCATCTGCGCGACCATGGCATCCAGATACAATCGTCCGGTCCGGGTCATCCGGATGCGCGCCTCTGCAATTTCGAGATGGTGTTTTTCCAGCATCAACGCAATAAACGGGGCAGCCGTTTCAGTCAACGACACACCGGTAAGACGTTCAAATGCGGAGAGGTCCAGTCCTTCACAGGTGCGGAGCCCCAGGTAGATCGCTTCGATGGCCTGCTGTTCCCGGGTCAGGTGTTCCCACGTCCGGGGGGGCGGCGTGCCGGATAAAAGTGCGCAGATATAGCTGTCAAGATCCGGATGATTCCAGCCGCGTGTGCGGCCGTCAAAGGAATGGGCACCCGGTCCCAGTCCCACATAGGCAGCACCTTCCCAGTATTTCATATTATGCCGGGAACGGTACAGAGAAACTGACGCGGTTTTATCGCACCGTGCGTAATTTGAAATCTCATACGGATCAAACCCGCCGGCAACTAAAATATCATAGGTGGCCAGCACCATGTCAGCCACGTGATCTTCGCCAAGGGGAGTGATCGTCCCGTTGATCCGTCGGCTGTCCAGCGGTGTCCCCGGTTCATAGGTCAGACTGTAACAGGAAAGATGCTGAACCGGAAGCGACACCGCCAGCCCGAGGTCTTGTTCCCAGGTATCCAGTCGCTGATGGGGAAGCCCGTAGATCAGGTCAATGCCAATATTTTCATACCCCGCAGCAACGGCAAACGATATCGCATCCAGGGCCGTCTGCCGATCATGCAGCCGTTCGAGCAGTGCCAGCATCTCATCATGAAAAGACTGAACCCCCAGATTGAGGCGACTTATGCCCAGCTGATGCAAATCGGCAAGGGCGTTTCGGGTCACGGTTCCGGGGTTGGCCTCTAGGGTTATCTCCGCATCCGGGCACACATGAAAATGCGCGTACACCGCTTCCAGGATCCGTTCGAGTGTGATCACCGGCAGCACCGTGGGTGTCCCCCCCCCAAAATAAACCGTATCCGCCGCCAGACACGGCCGGGGGCTTTGATGAATTTCCTGAATCAAGGCATCGGCATAGGCATCCATCCGGCGGGTGTCGGACACGGAATAAAAATCACAGTACGCACATTTCTTCAGGCAGAACGGTACATGGATATAAATCCCTGGCCGTCCTCCGGCCGGGGATGCGGGGGCAGTTTCAGACAGGGCCACCATCAGATAAACTGTTTCATGATTTCATCGATCACGGCATCCACGTTATCCGGCGTAATATTGAACCGCTGCAGGGTGCGTTCCGCATAGAGGCGCCGTTCTGTGTTCTGCATATCAGTCAGTCTGTTGAAAATACCCGTACGCCGGCCCACCTGATACAGCGCCTGCTCATACGGGGAGAGATCGAGGAACCGGTTGACGATGCCAATCATGGCCGCCTTTTCATCGGGCAGCCGGCCGTCGACCTCCTGAAACAGATTCAGCACATGGTCGGATTTGATTCTGCTGGTAATACCGTCTAAGTGCTGAAGAAACAGGAGGATTTCCTCTGCCATTTCACGGTCTGTACATTTTTTGAAATCACCAGCAGCATAGTCCGCATACAAGGGTGTTTTGTTGGGAATGGCAAGGGTTCTCAACCGGATAAAATCCGGATTGATGGCATTGAGCGTCTCGGCGGTTTCAATGGCATGAATGGCAGATAGCCCGGTTCCGCCAAGCCCTGGCATGACATATTCGGACAATTCCATGCCCGCCTTTTTCACCTTCTGCCCGGCCAGAATATGCATCTCCTGATTGCAGCCTTTGCGCACCTTTTTCAGAACCGCATCTGAACCGGATTCAAGACCGATATGTATCCGGTTCAGACCGGCCTCGCGCATGCGGACAAGATCGGCATCCGCAATGCGGGACAGGGTATGGGAGCGGCCATAGGATGTCATCCGTTCCACCCAGGGAAAACAGTCTGACAGATGACGGATCACCGCGATGAAATCTGCCGATTTGATCAGCGGACTGTTGGCGTCCTGGATAAATATGGACGTCATGCCTGAACGATACCAGTTCACTGCAGCCTGAAATGCCATGGGATCCGGATGTTTCAATGTGGCTCTCAGATGCTGGATGTCTGTTAGCGTCACCTGCCCGTACTGACGCTGCTCGATCGCTCGGATCTCCCGGATCACCGCATGCACCGCATCGATGTCCCGAATCACATGATCCACCGGGCGGATAGAAAACCGTTCCCCCTTGTATACAGGGCAGAAGGTACACTTATTCCACGGACAATTTCGGGTAACCCGGATGAGCAGGCTCTGCGCCTCGCTGGGCGGCCGGATGGGGCCCTGCTCAAATCCCTTGTATGTTTTCGATTTTCTGCAGACGTGTGTCTGTTTATCGGTCATGATCAACGACTCCTTGTTCAGAGGTGGATGAAGGCCTCAGATTGTTAACGCTAAGCATGCTTACGGGGGTTTTCAATACAGAGGCCCTCTTCCCTGACATCACCGGCAGCGCCAGCATGGGAAATCACCTCCCGCAACCCCGCAGCGATAAACGTGATCCCGATGCCATGATCAGCCCCATGATCCGGGTGATGATATTGATGCCGGTCCGGCCGAAATGATCGGAGATCTGACACCCCACACAGCGCACCGCCCAGGTGAATGTCATGTTAGTTTATTTCAAAAATCCGGTAGTTCGATTGCAACTGCGACAGAGCGGTACCCGCTGCCTGACTTGACTTTCGCCCCCCCTAACAGGTAGGTAGAAAGAGGCTGTCAACGGGATGCTAACGTCAAAAAGGTTTAAAATCTAGCAAGATGGTGCCCTCGACATTACCCATAACCCGTCACCTGAAGGACATCTGCCAGGCCATTAAAACGCACCCGGCACTTATTCTGCAGGCCCCTCCCGGTGCCGGGAAAACAACGGCGGTCCCCCTTGCCTGTCTCCCACTTCTCAACTCCGGCCGGCAGATTCTGATGCTCGAGCCCAGACGCCTTGCCGCTCGTATGGCAGCACAGCGCATGGCAGACCTGATCGGGGAACCGGTCGGCAGAACCATCGGCTACCAGATGCGCGGGGAACAAAAGATGGGAACAGACACCCGGATCCGCGTGGTGACAGAAGGCATCCTCACCCGGCTGATTCAATCAGACCCGGAACTGGCGGATGTCGACATGGTTATCTTTGACGAATTTCACGAGCGGTCGATTCACGCGGATCTTGGATTGACCCTGGCCGTAGATATCCAGGAAGGGCTGCGGGAAGACATGCGGCTGATGCTCATGTCTGCGACACCGGATATTGCCGCTCTAACCGCCTTTCTGCCCCAGGCCCATGTATGCGCAGTCGAAGGCCGGTCCTTTCCCGTTGATATCCGCTATCAGCAGGGGCCTGCCGCAGCGCATCCGGCAAACCATCTGAATCCGTCTGCGGTGGCCCGCGCAGTCACCTTCGCCATGCAGGATGCACCGGGTGATGTCCTGGTCTTTCTGCCCGGGGTGCGGGAAATTCATGCCGTTGCCGGCTGTCTGCAGGCGGTCATGGACACCCGAAACACACACATCATCCCCCTGCACGGCATGCTGGACAAACAGGCGCAGCACCGGGCGGTCAGACCGTCTGAACCGGGGTTTCGCAAAATTGTCCTGGCAACAGCCATCGCGGAAACCTCCCTGACCCTTGACGGTATAAAGATTGTCATTGACACGGGACTGAGCCGGAAACCCGTTTTTTCTGCCCAGACCGGACTGAGCCGGCTTCTGACCGTTCCTGCCACCCGGGCCGCCGCCGATCAACGTGCCGGCAGGGCCGGCAGAACCTCACCGGGCATCTGCTGGCGGCTCTGGCCCGAGAATCTTCCCCGCCCGGCGGTGAGCCGGCCTGAAATACGGGAAGCGGATCTCACCCTCCTCATGCTCGAAATCGCCCACTGGGGGGTTCCAGGCCCGGAAGCGTTGAAATGGATTGATCCGCCTCCGGAAGCCGCCTGTGCATCAGCCCGCAGACTGCTTGCGCTGTTATCCGCTATCACCGAAGACGGTCAGATCACATCCTGCGGCAAACAGATCATTGCGCTGGGAACCCACCCGCGGCTGGGCCATATGCTGGTAAAAGCGACAGCCTTCAACCAAACCTGGCAGGCCGCGCTGATTGCTGCGTTAGTTGAAGAGCGCGATATTTTTCTCACCGGTTCCGCCTACCCCTTGGTGGATATCCGTCTGCGGATCGAGGCACTTCATCAAATGGATCGTTCCGCCGGCAAGGGCTCCGGCAGTGAACCGGTGGATCAGGTGCGTGCAAAACGGATTCTGGAAACTGCGGCCACCTGGCTGAAACGCCTTGGCGCCGAAAAGACCGAACCGGATCTGTCGCTCACCGGCCGACTGATATCCTGGGCCTATCCGGACCGGATTGGAACCCCGCGATCAAGCCGCGGCACCTTCACCCTGTCTGGCGGAACCGGGGCACGACTGCCGGCAGCAGACCCCCTGGCAACCGTCCCCTGTCTCGTTGTCCCGGTATTGACAGGCAGCGGCAAAGAGATGACCATACGCTTGGCCGCCCCGTGTGATCCCCGCTGCATCGCGTCTGATTTTTCCCATGTGATCACCACCGCCCCGTCTGTCCGTTGGAATGAAAAAACACGTGCCGTCACATCGGAAACCCTTATCTCCCTTGGTAACTGGACCATCCGGCGTGAACCACTCGAAGACCCGCCTCTGGATGCAGTGCTCCACGCGCTGCTGTCAATCATTCAAAAACGCGGCCTTTGCCTCCTTCCCTGGACCCGGGAATTGAAAACCTTTCAGTCACGCGTTTGCTTTCTCAAACAATCCGCAGGCATGGCCGACTATCCGGATTTCTCTGATGCGGCACTTCTCTCATCCCTGGATGTCTGGCTTGCTCCATGGCTGCACGGCATCCGCACCTTAAGGCAGCTTGAAGCAATCGATCTGAAGAGGGTGCTGTCCAGCTGTCTGAACGGTCCTCTCCTCAAACAGCTGGACAGGGATGCGCCGACGCATCTGACCCTGCCCACCGGCTCCCGCATCCGTCTTGATTACGCCGGTGACGGCACCCGGCCCTGTAAGGCGCCGGTATTGGCCGTACGCCTGCAAGAGCTGTTCGGCGTCGTTCAAACACCCCGAATTGCTGGAAACCGGGTGCCGGTCATCGTTCATCTGCTTTCACCCGCCATGCGGCCCATGCAGATGACGCAGGATCTGGAAAGCTTCTGGAAAAACACCTATCCAGAGGTGAGAAAAGAATTGCGTGGACGGTACCCGAAACATCACTGGCCGAAAAATCCGCTGTCCGCATCCCCGACCCGGCGAACCAGGCCCCGAAAACGCTGAAAGGCTTTTATGCAGACCATCCGATCCAATTCGTTAGCCGTCTATACCTTCAGCAATTTCTTTTTCCAGGGAAGCCGGTTTATTGCCCAGCTTTTTCTTGCTAAAATTCTCGGCCCTGCCGCGTTCGGCATCTGGATCACCCTGCAGGTGGTCCTGAACTATGCCCTGAGCGCGCATCTGGGGGTACTGGATGCCAGTAACCGAAGCATTCCCATTCACATCGGTGCCGGAAACACGACTGCCGCCTGCACCGATGCCCGGTTCAGCATGGGAAGCGCCTTGAGTCTATCCAGTGTAGCAGCCGCGGGGGTTCTCGCAGTGGCGTGTATCGGTTTTCCGGACCCGCGTCTGACAGCGGCCTATGTCATGATCGCCGCGATTATCATCCTTCAGCAGCTGTATCAGCAGTACCATTTCACCCTGGCTGCCTTTCAGTCCTTTCGGGTGATCAGCTACGGTCAAATCCTTCTCGGTGCCTGCCAGATCGTGTTTCTCCCGCTTTTTGCCTGGAAACTTGATCTCATCGGACTGATCGCCGGTTACCTGATCAGCTTTACCTGCGCGCTAGGGGCCGTGATTTACCTGACGGATCTACGATTTTCTCCAGCGTTTAACTGGGCTGCCACCATCCGGATGATCCGGAAAGGGGCACCGATCATGCTGTCCAGTCTGATGTTCAATCTCATGTCCACCATTGATCGGCTGTTCATCGTCCGGTACTATGGGGCTGAATCCCTTGGACACTATTCCCTGTCCATCATTGTCAGCGGTGCCCTGATGATCCTCCCCATGTCGGTGATTCAGGTCTTTTATCCCCGCATGTGTCAGGTATTCGGTGAATCGAAAAATTTCAAAACAACCTTTCTTCCGGCATTGCAGTCCATCCGTCTGCTGCTTGTGTGCATGCCCCTGCTGATCATGGGATGCGCCCTTTTCATGCCCCCCCTGGTCCGCTTGCTTCTGGTGCAGTATGTACCGGGCATTCCGGCCATGTATATCAGTCTCGCCGGGATTTCCTCCCTGTGCTTTGCCGTCGCCCTTACCACTTATCTCAATACCATCGGTGCCCATTACGTGTACCTCCTGATTCAGGCCGCCACGATTGTCATTGGCGCGGTTCTCAACCGAATCAGTATCGCATTTCAGATGCATATCGAGGGGATAGCCGTGGCAACCGCCTGCGCGTATCTCTTTTTTCTGGTCGCGATGACGGGGGTCTCTTTGTATCTGCGGGTAAAGGGAAGCCGCAGCCGATTCATTCGAAAAGGCCTCATCAGCCCACCCGATTGCCTGTAAAGAATGACGGTTACGCAAATGGATTCGACAAACAAGGCGGTTGCGCGCGTTCCTTTCTGCCGCAGCGTTGGAAAATTAGCCTCACATGCTGTCACGGGTTGTAAATCAGGTTGAATCAGTTTATAAGGGATCGGTTTATGGATATCGGTGTGTTCACGAAGCGCTTCCGATGCGTTCTATGGCAGTGATGCCTGCTGCTGACATGACCCTTATGCCGCTGAGAGGTTGCACCCCATGCTGCGCATGATCCTTAAATATCTGTTACCGGTTGTGTTCCTGTGCCTGGCAATAATCGGGTTCCGTTACCTGAGCCAATCCACACCGCCGACAGCAAAAGAAAAAAAAAACCGGCAACCGCCGCTTGTTTCCCTGGTTCCCCTTCCGCAGGAAAACCCGCCTGTCACCATTGCCGGCTGGGGGCATGTCTCACCAGTACAGCAGATCCAGTTAAACGCAGCGGTTTCCGGGCGTATCATTCGTGTTGCCGACGCGTTCACCCCAGGCGGCATTGTCGTCCAGGGCACCCCGCTTGTATGGATAGATCCGCAACCCTATTCGGCAACAGTGGACCGCCTGCAGGCACAGTTGGCTGCGGTTCAGGCGGATCTGCGCATTGAAAAGGGAAAACAGCGCATCGCGGCTCAGGAATTGGCGCTGGCCCAGGCTGCCTCTGCAGCCCCGCTGACCGACACCGCCCTTATCTTGAGAGAACCGCAGTATCAAAAGGCAGAAGCGGCTGTCGCTGCAGCCCGGGCCGCCGTGGACCAGGCCCGGCTGGATCTAGACAATACCTGTGTCCGTGCCCCGTTTACCGGCGTGCTGCAGTCCATCCAGATGCATACCGGCAGCCATGTGTCACCGGGCACCTCCCTTGCGGTTCTGACCGGATCAGACGCGGCGCAGGTTACGGCATCGGTGCCGCTTCACACCTTTCATCTCATTGACTGGGAAAAAGAAACAGCCGTTCAAATCACAGGGCCTTCCGGCGTCCAGCGGCGCGGTACCCTCCTGCGCTGGCTCCCAACCCTGTCCAAGGCCACCCGTATGGCAGAAATCGTTATCCGCCTCCCGGATCCGCTGGGGATTGACAGCGCCAGTCCCTCCCTGCCTTTCCAGTCCTATGTCCACGTTGCGTTTACCGGGAAAACGCTTCCCGGCGCCCGCCTGCTGCCTCGGCGCCTGCTCCGCAGAAACGATGCGGTCTGGTTGTATCAGGGCGGCCGCCTCACCGTTTATCCGGTCACGGTGATCCATCAGCATGAAGACCAGGTCTGGATCCGAACCACCTTTCCGCCTGAAGCGTCCCTGATCGCAACAGACCTCACAGCACCGGTGCCGGGCATGCGCTTAGGCGTGAAGCCGGATCAAACCGGTGATGTTCCCCCTGTTTCAGGAGATACGCCATGAGTGTTTCCAAACATTCGGGCGCGATTTCATGGATGGCCGGCAATTCGGTTGCCGCCAACCTCCTGATGCTCATCTGCCTGGTTGGCGGCCTGTTTATGGCGACAAAAGCCCGCCAGGAAGTGATTCCCGCATTTGATCAAGACAGGGTCACCGTGTCTGTTTTCTATCCCGGCGCCGGTCCTGAGGCAGTCGAACGCAGTGTGGTGCTCCCCATTGAAGAGGCCCTCACCGGCATGGAAGGGATCGATGAAATTGCTTCCTTGAGCAACGAAGGCAGGGGATCTGTCACGGCCACGGCACTGCGCGGAACCGACCTGAAGCAGCTTTCCCAGGACATTCAGGCAGAGATCGACCGGATCTCCACCTTTCCCGATGAAATCGAAGCCCCGCGGGTAAAAATCAGCACCAGCAAACTAAGGGTGATTTCCCTGGCCCTGTACGGTCGTGCCAACCCGTCTGTACTCCAGGAAACCGCCGAGGTCATCCGGGACCGGATGCTGCAGGAGACCCCCGTTACCCAGGTGAAGATTGACGGACGCCGAGACAATGAGATCCGCATTGCCATTTCAATGGAAACCCTTCGCCGCTACGGCCTTTCCATGGGAGATATCGCCAGCCAGGTCTCTGCAGCGGCCATCGAACTTCCCGGCGGCGGCATGGACACAAGGCGCGGTGAAATCCTCATTCGCATGAAAGAACGCCGTGATGTGGCAGCTGCCTTTGCGGATATCCCCATCATCACTGCTGACACCGGCACCCCGGTTCTGCTCCGGGATCTGGCAGACGGAATCGAGGACACCTTTGAAGAGGCCCGCCAGTACGCCACATTCAATGGTGAGCCGGCACTGATGCTCGCCTTTTACCGGGTGGGAAACCAGAAACCGATCGAAATCGCGGAGGCGGTCAAAGCCATGCTGCCGGATATCCGCGCGTCCCTTCCAGACGGTCTGGATATCGCTATTGTGCGGGATCTGTCGGATGTTTTCAGGCAACGCGCCGAGCTGCTTGTGAAAAACGGTTACATCGGCCTCATCCTTGTGTTTCTGCTGCTTGCCCTGTTTCTGGATATCCGCCTTGCGTTCTGGGTGAGTCTGGGAATCCCCATCTCGTTTCTCGGCGCCTTTCTCATTTTCCCGTTCACGGATTTTTCCATCAACATGGTCACCCTGTTCGCCTTTATCGTCACCCTGGGGATTGTGGTGGATGACGCCATTGTTGTGGGGGAAAACATTTATTTTTACCGGGAACAGGGAATGAGGTTTATCGACGCTGCCGCAGCAGGCGCCCGGAGCATCGCCATGCCAGTCACGTTCAGCATTCTCACCAATGTGGTCGCTTTCATGCCGCTGTTTTTCGTTTCCGGCTTCATTGGGAAATTCTTTCAGTTAATCCCGGTGGTGGTCATCACCGTATTCCTGATTTCGCTGATCGAAAGTCTGTTTATTCTTCCAGCGCATCTGGGGCACCAGCGGCCGATTTCGCCGGGATCATTCATGGACCGGGTCACCCGGCCCCAGCGCCTGTTCAGCCGGCTGTTCATGAAAACGGTGAATGCCGTGTACGGCCCGGTGCTCAACTGGGTGATCGCCTGGCGCTATACCGTCTTTTTTGCCTGCACAGCTGTCCTGATGCTGACGGTGGGCTACATCAAAAGCGGAATCATGGGGTTTACCCTGTCTCCCACCGTCGAGGCCGATTACGCCGATGCAACCATCACCCTGCCCTATGGTGCCCCGGATTCACGGCTGCAAGCTGTCACCGGCAAGCTGATCCGGTCTGCTCAGGAACTGGTGAACGCAAACGGAGGGACGGCCTTGTCTCGGGGGATCTATGCGAGTTATGACGAAAACACGTCGCGCATCCAGGTCTTTCTCACCCCGCCAGAACAACGCCCCATGTCCACCCGGGATTTTGTCGCCGCCTGGCGAAACCATGTGGGAGAGATTTCCGGTGTTGAATCGCTCGACTTTATGGCTGACCGCGGCGGGCCCGGCTCCGGGAAAAGCCTGACCATCGAGCTATCCCACCGCAATATCGAAAAGCTCAATGCCGCTGCCCAGGATCTTGCACACCGGCTTGAAATCTATCCCCGGTTATCGGATATTGATGACGGTTCCGCTGACGGAAAACCCCAGATTGATTTTAAAATGCGACCGGCCGGTCAGCGGCTCGGGCTCACGGCTGCAGGTGTGGCACGCCAGCTCAGAGACGCCTATTACGGCCGCAAGGCCCTTACCCTTATCCGGGGCGGTAACGAGGTCACGGTGCGCCTCCGGCTCCCGGAATCAGAACGCAGTGCTGAGGCCACGCTCGACCGGTTCATGCTCCGCACACCCGGCGGCGGTGAGGTGGAACTGAATCAGGCGACAACCGCCACCCTCGGCAGGGCCTACACCCGTATTCAGCGGCGGGACGGCCGCCGCATCCTGCAGGTTACCGCCCATGTGAACCCGCCCTCCCAAACCCCCCTGATCATACAGGACATAAAAGCGGCTATTCTGCCTGATTTCCTGGAAACATATCCCGGGCTCACCGCCTCGTTTGAGGGGAAACAGGCAACCATCCGCGAAAGTGTAAGCAGCCTGGTTCAAGGGCTGATACTGGCCCTGATTGTGATTTATGCGGTGCTGGCCATCCCTTTCCGAAGCTATTTTCAGCCCCTGATCATCATGATCGCCATCCCCTTCGGCATCGTGGGCGCTGTTGGCGGGCACCTCATCATGGGCTACGGGCTGTCTGTGATCAGTCTGTTCGGCATTGTCGCCCTTTCCGGCGTTGTGGTGAACGATTCACTGGTCTTCATCGAAACAGCCAATCGCCGAAGAAACGAAGGCCTGTTACCTGCGGCGGCGATCCATGCCGCCGGCCTCAACCGGTTCCGGCCCATTCTCCTGACCACCCTCACCACCTTTGGGGGTCTTGCACCGATGATTTTTGAAACCTCGTTCCAGGCCCGGTTTCTCATCCCCATGGCCCTGTCCCTTGGCTTCGGCATCCTGTTTGCGACTGTCATCACCCTGCTCCTCGTGCCAGCACTCTACCTGATCCTGGAAGATGCCGGTACCGCGATCCGGTTTATCTTCAAGGCAGCACCTGCACCCGTCGTAACTGAAAAGAACCGCCACATTTAAACATGGGGTCATCTCAAGCACGGCATTCAGCACCATCCGATCGTTTGTAACAACAGGGTCCCTCAATGGGTTAAGTTCCGCGGGTGGACTGTTCGTGTCTTTTTTCTTGACAACAGGCTTCATGACCATTTAGTTTGTACACTAAAGTTTTTTTTTACGATTTTATGACCCGTTCTAAGGAAAGGAAGTTTCATGGATTTCACTCTTTCTCCCTTGCAGGAAATGATCAAAAAAACGGCCAGGGAATTTTGCGAAAAAGAAATCGCGAAAATTGATGCATACATGGCAGAGCATAATGATTATCCGCCGGATCTGCTAAAGACATTTGCCAGGGCAAGGTTGCTGGGGATGGATGTGCCCAAGGAACTGGGGGGTACGGCAAGTTCGAACTTCAACCTGATCCTGTTTGCAGAAGAACTTGGCAAAACTGGTACCACCTGCATGCTGCCGTTCATGATGAACAATTCGGTTGCAGAAACCATCTGCCACTGGGGCAGCGACGCGGTAAAGCAGAAATTTGTTCCCGCCATGTGTGATGGAACGTCCTGGGCGTCCATGGCGTTTACCGAGCCGGGCACCGGGTCAGATCCCAAAGCACTGACCATGGTTGCCGAACCGGACGGGGATGATTTTATTTTAAACGGCACCAAACGATTCATCAGTATGGCGAACAAGCCGGGCTGCGGGATATTTTTTGCCAAAGACCTCTCCATGAAAGACGCCAAAACCGACACCACGGCGTTCATCGTTGACCGTCAGAGCCCGGGTATCACCTTTTCCGGCCATTACGCGCTCATGGGCCTGGATGGTGCAGATACCTGCGATGTTTTTTTTAAAGATGTCCGGGTCCCCAAAGAGAACATTCTGGGCAAGCAGGGAAAAGGGTTTCCCATTCTCCTCCGCTGGATTGCCGGCGAACGGATTCAGCAGATGGGCGCCATGGTCGGCGGCGCTGAAGCGGCCCTCGAAGAGGCGGCACAGTACAGCAAAGAGCGTGTTGTCGGGGGATTTCCCCTAGGGTTCATGCAGGGGTTCACCTGGATGCTGGCGGAAATGAAAGGGAAAGTCGATGCCTGCCGGCTCATGGTTTACAAGACCGTCCTGCTTCAGGATGAAGGAAAGCCCTTTGACGGCCCCTCTGCCCAGCTCAAGGTGTTTGTCGTTCCCCAGACCCAGGAGGTCTGCCGCATGGCGCTTCAGATCCATGGTTCCTACGGATACTCCAAAGAATACAAAATCGAGAAATTGTTCCGGAACGCCATGCATGGCGGCGTTGTGGCGTCCAGCCTTGAAATCAACAAGACCATTGCCGGTATGACCTACCTGGCCAGCCGCTAATCACGATATAACCGCATCGCCGGCAGGCCGCATGCCGGCCGGCATGACGAACCGCCGTCAGTAAGGAAGCACCATGAATATCATTGTTTGTATCAAGCAGGTACCGGATGTCGCGGAAGTCAAATGGGATGAGAACGGTTCTCTCATCCGTACCGGACTTCCCAGTATCATCAACCCCAACGACAAGCACGCCATTGAAGCCGCACTTACGCTGAAAGACACCCATGGGGGGACGGTCACCGTGCTGTCCATGGGCCCCCCCCAGGTGGAATCGGCGCTGCGTGAAGCCCTGGGCATGGGCTGCGACCAGGCCATTCTGCTCACCGACCGTAAATTCGGCGGCGCCGACTGCTGGGCCACCGCCTACACCCTGGGTCTGGCCATCAAAAAAGTCGGTGCGGTTGACATGGTCATTACCGGCGTGGAAGCCATGGACGGCAATACCGCCCAGGTCGGCCCGGAAATTGCCGACTTCCTCGGGCTGCCCCTTTGCTCCTATGCCCTTGACATCTCATGCGAAGACGGCAAGGTAACGGTACTGCAGAACATGGGTGAGGTGGTCCGTGAACTTGAAGCCCCCCTTCCCTGCCTGATCACGGCCGAAAAAGAACTCAACGACCCCCGCATCCCGCCCATGGACATGCTCATGGAAGCCTATGAAAAAGACATCATCACCTGGGGTATGGATGATCTGGACGGGGAAGCCGGCAACTTTGGCCTCAAAGGTTCTCCCACCCGCCTTCGCAAGGTCTTCACGCCCAAGCGCGTCAAGGGAAAAGTGGAAATTTTGGAAGGCGATCCAGCAGAGTCTGCACGGAAACTGGTAGAAAAACTCAAAGAACACAATCTTATCTAATCAAGGTGAGCCGATCATGTCTGATACCAAAGATTTTAGTGATTACAGCGGCGTATGGGTATTTGTCGAGCAGTTTGAAGGCAGCTTAACCCGCGCCACCCTCTCTCTGGAAATGCTCGGTGAAGGGCGCAAGCTCGCCGACAAACTGGGCGCCAAACTAACCGCGTTTGTGCTGGGTCACAACATCAGTGACCTTGCCAGTGAACTGATTCAGTACGGTGCCGACACGGTGCTCATGGGAGATCATCCTGAACTGGCGGAATACCGTACCGGTCATTATACCGACCTCTTGTGCCGAGAAGCCCTGGCACGCAAACCGGAAATTCTGCTGGTCGGCGCATCTCCCATTGGACGCGATCTCGCACCGCGGATCTCCTTCCGGCTGCACACCGGCTGTACTGCGGACTGCACCCTTCTTGACATTGACCCGGAAAAGAACATTCTGGTCTCCACCCGTCCGGCATTCGGCGGCAATGTCATGGCCACCATCCTCTGCCCCAACCATCGGCCCCAGATGTCCACAGTGCGTCCCGGTGTCATGGCCATGCCCGAAAAAAACCCCGCACGCACCGGTGAAATCATTACCATCGATACGGATATCGATGAAGCGGCAGACCCGGTGAAGGTTAAATCCGTAAAACGCAAGGACCACTCGGGCATCAACATTCAGGCAGCTGAACGCGTCGTTGGCGTGGGCATGGGCGCCGGCGATACCCAGACCTTTGCCCAGCTGGAAGCACTGGCCAAAGCCCTGGATGCGGAAATCGGCGGCACACGTCCGGTGGTCGAAGCCTGCCTTATCACCCATGACTGCCAGATCGGCCAGACCGGAAAAACCATCCGACCGGAACTCTATGTGGCCTGCGGTATTTCCGGCACGGTTCAGCATACCACGGGGATGGCGGACGCCAAAACCATCGTAGCCATCAACAAAGACCCCCATGCGGAAATCTTTAATTTTGCCCATTACGGCATCGTGGGTGACGCCTCCAAAATCGTCCCCGCACTGATCGAACAGATCCACAACGCAAAAACCGTCAGTTAGCTGAATCGGTTCGTGACCGCCGTCTTCGGTTTCATTAACACGGCCGGAAGCCTTTGTGTTTTCGGCCGTGTCCCCCCTTTTTCATTAGATCGCCTGTCTGAAAAAATCATCCCCATCAAAAATAACGTCTGCTCTGATCTTGAACCGACGTCACTTTTTGTATAACGTATATGGAATCTGCGATATGCGGATTTCACCGGAGAATGATTGATTCACGAAATGGAGAGTTTCCCATGCAACGCACACAATTCCATGCCACCCTCTTTATCGCCGGGCTTCTGGCCCTCTGCTGCCACCTGTTTTATCCGGTTCCCTCTGCCCGGGCCTGAGGCGGTCCCTATACGCTGACCGTGAATGTCAGCCCCAGTGCAGCCGGAAATGTTACCGTCAATGGAACCATGCTCGGATATTCCTCTGAAACCTTCACCTATTCAAAAATCACAAACGTCCAGCTAAAAGCAGATCCCGTAGACGGATTCTGGTTTGACAGGTGGTCACAGGATGTTACCGGAACAGCCAACCCGGTCAATGTCAGGGTCAATTGTGAGATGGATGTCACCGCGATCTTTATTGCGGCAACCTACACCTCCCTTTCCCCCGCCGAAGCCAAAGCCATGATCGATGCAGGCGGAGATGATCTTGTGATCATTGATGTGCGGGAAGATGGCGAATATTGCAATGGCCGCGGCCATATCCCCGGATCCCTCAACTTCCCCTGGACATCCGGTGTGCTGACCGACCGGTATACAGAAATTGATCCGGAAAAACGTATCCTGGTCATCTGCCGCAGCGGAAACCGGAGCCGCTATGCATCAAATTTTCTTGCGGGAAAAGGATATCGACACATCTATGAGATTGGCGGAATGAATGACTGGGAATGGGGAACCCTCACCTGCGGGAACAATCCCCCTCAGGCAGCCGCCGGCCCTGACCAGACCGTGGGTACAGATGAGAGGGTGACCCTTGACGGATCTGCATCTACCGGACATACCGCTCTGATCTACCTGTGGGAACAGACCGCAGGCCCTGAGGTAACGCTTTCAGATCCGGAATCCGCTGTAACCACCTTCCAGACACCGGCGGATCTGACAACCTCTGCCACCCTGACCTTTGAGCTGACCGTAACCACCACAAACGGCATCCAGTCAACCGATGCGGTTATCATCACCCTCATCAAAAACGAACTGCCTCCGTCAGCGTCCGCAGGAAATGATCAGACGGTAAACGAGTCCATGGTGGCCACCCTGGATGCATCCGCCAGTTCTGATGCAGATGGCACACTGACCACATATGCCTGGCGTCAGACATCCGGTCCTGCTGTGACCCTGACAAACCCGGACACCCCGCAACCGACGTTCATGACACCGCCTGTACCTGCCGGCTCGACAGCGGAACTTGCCTTTAAAATCACGGTCACCGATGATTCCGGACTTCAGGCATCGGATACGGTGATCATCACAGTCATTGATAACGGCATCACGGGCTTTGATGATACGCTCTACACAATGACCACCGCCAATGAGGGCACCATGGGGGTCAGCGTATCCGGCGGTTCCCTCGCGTCACTCGGGACTGTGGAACCGTCTGAGATTGACATGTCCCTGGCACCGGACGATCTGCGTTATGGACTGATTGATGCCACAGCGACCCTGACAGATGCAGTGCCCGGAGCCGTGACCTTCACCTTTCACTTCACCGAGGCTGCACCGGAAAACTACACCTGGTACACATACGCTGCAGACGGTACCTGGACCCAAGTAGCGGTTGCCTCAACCGAAGGAGACGCCGGTATAAGGTTCAGTGCCGACCGCCGCTCCGTTGCCTTCACCCTCACGGATAACGGTGCTTATGATCTGAATGATGCGGAAGGCATCATCCAGAGCCCGTCAGGGTTGGCTGTGGATCCGGATGATTCGGGACCGGTAGATCCGGGTGATGGCGATGATGGGGACAGTGGCAGTGGCGGCAGAGGCGGCTGTTTCATTTCCACGTTCACCGGACAGTAAGCATGACGTTCCCGTCCGTCGCCGATAGCACCTGAGACAGAACGGATTTTCCCAACGTAAATGCACTGACCGTCTTTGCAGCGCAGCACGTACATCGCCTGTATCCGGGGCAGAATCCCTAAGATTCTGCCCTGTTTTTTTCCGAGAAGCAAGATAACGAAACGCACATGACAAAACAGAGAAAAAAGCCGCTTCCCCTGTACCGTAACTGGCTGTCACGACTGGTGATTTTTTCAGGCATAATGGCCCTTATTCTCACCGCAGCGGCCTGCATGACCGTCTTCATGCTCTCAGATGTTATCCGCAAACAGTTTGACGGCAGGCGCTGGGCGATTCCTTCCGCCATCTATTCGGACCAGACGCTTTTGTATCCGGGATCGCTGTTAAAAAAAGCACCCTTCGAAAACCGCATGCACCAGGGTCATTTTTCTCCAGCTGCGGACCGGCAGTTTTTCAGGCCAGGTGAATGGCGGGATCTGGGACACACAATTGAAATCTATATTCCGGAATATGCCTTCCGGGGTAAAAAAATAGCAGCCGTCCCCATCCGTCTCCATATCCGTCAGCACCGGATTACCACCATTGAGCGGATGGACACGGGCGCACCGCTTCCCATGGTCGCCCTCCCGCCGGTGGCCATGGCGCAGGTCTTTGGAAAAAACCGGGAGCTGCGCACCCTGGTCTCTTATCAGCATCTCCCCCCGCATCTCATTCATGCGTTTCTCGCTGCCGAAGACCACCGGTTCTTCGACCATCCGGGCATTGATCCCACAGGCATTGCCCGGGCACTGTTCCATAATCTGAAAGGAAGCAAACACCTGCACGGTGGATCGACCCTTACCCAGCAGCTGGCAAAAAATTACTTTCTCACACCCGAGCGCACCCTCAACCGAAAACTCAAGGAAGTCTTTATTTCCCTTGCCATCGAATGGGCATATCCCAAGGAAACCATCCTTGAAATCTACTTAAACGAGATCTACTTTGGACAGATGGGCGCGATCGCCATTCACGGCATCGGCGAAGCTGCCCGGTTCTATTTCCAGAAATCCGTGTCAAACCTCAGTGTGGCGGAATCTGCCATGCTTGCCGGTTTGATCAAAGGCCCAGGTCAATACGCACCGCACCGGTATCCGGACCGATGCCTGAAAAGACGCAACCAGGTGCTTGACGCCATGAAGCGCTTTGGATATCTGACGGAAGCGGACCGGGCCGTGGCGGAAAATTCGCCCCTGGGTGTACGTCCGCGAATGCGGCACCCACGAATCGCGCCCTATTTTATCGATACGGTACTGAAACAAATCACCGCCCTTTACACCCCGGAAACTCTGAACAGCATGGGCTTTTCCATTTACACGACCCTGGATCCCGAGGTTCAGGCCGCAGCAGAGGCTGCCGTGTCACACGGTCTTTCAAGAATCACGACACAGCTGAAAAAGAAACACGTCACGACCGTACCCGAGGCAGCCCTGGTCGTCATGAACCCGCGCACCGGTACCCTTCTTGCCATGGTCGGCGGCAGCGACTACGCACACACCCAGTTCAACCGAATCACCCATGCCAGAAGACAGCCCGGCAGCTGTTTCAAGCCCATCCTTGCCGCAGCGGCCCTGGACCGTTTCAGCCCATCCACCCTTTTGTCTAATACCCCGCAGACCTATACGCTGGCAGACGGCAGCCAGTGGCAACCGAAAAACAGTCACCCCATTGACGCCAAGCAGCTCTCCATGCGGCGGATGCTGGCTGACTCGATCAATATTGCGGCAGTGGACCTGGGTATGCGCATCGGACTGGAGAGGGTGATTGAAACCGCCGAGGCCATGGGTCTGCCCCCCTCCATGAAGCCCTACCCGTCCCTTGCCCTGGGTGCTTTTGAGGTGACACCTCTGGAAATGGCCACCGCCTACTGCAGTTTTGCCGCAGACGGCGTACGTCCAGCACCGCTTTCGATTCTGGATATTTGCAATGCATCAAATGCGGTGCTGGAACGGCGGTTCATTGATATGGCGCAGGTCCTCTCTCCTGAGAAGGCCTTCCTTGTCACGTCCATGCTGGAATCGGTCATGACAGACGGTACAGGGAAATCCATCCGGAAACTGGGGGTCCATCTGCCAGTTGCCGGAAAAACCGGTACCACAAGTGATTACAGGGATGCCTGGTTTATCGGCTACACACCGGATCTGCTGGCACTGGTCTGGGTCGGTAATGACGAAAATGCCCCCATCTACCATTCCGGCGCATCAGCCGCGCTGCCCATCTGGGCGGAACTGATGCGACATATCCCCAATCACCTTTCCGGTGCCGCGTTTTCACCACCGCCCGGTGTGATCCAGCGAAAGACCTGCTGTAATACTGGTGAGCCTGCTGGCTGGCGGCCCTGCCGGTGCCGGTATGACGAATGGTATCTGAAAACAGGAGACACAGGCACCTACGGCACCACAGACAGGCTAAAAGACTGGATGCAGGAAGTTTTTCGAACGGGGCGGGAATGGATTGGAGATTAACCCCCATGCGCATCATCGTCACCTTCTGCCTTTCAATGATGCTGCTCGTATCCGGATGCGCAGTTCAGCAGAAGCCTTCGCCCCCCACGCATCCCTCATCCCGACCGCCTATGCCTCGGCCGCCTGCCACAGGTCGGTCTGCCGTATCCGATCACCTGATTGCAACCGGTAAACAGCAGCTGGCACAGGGGCATGTGCAGGACGCCATTGTCACCCTCGAACAGGCGCTGGGCCTGTCACCACAATCAGGTGCTGCCTGTTTTTATCTGGCGGAAGCCTGGATTCGGGAGAAAAAAGCAGATACCGCCCGTCAGTACCATCGTCTGGCACAGCGCTACCTCCCCGCCACCCGCTCCTGGAAAAAGGTCCTGGCCGCCCAGCAGAAAAAAATCGATCAGCTGTTTCCCTGATTCGATACTTCGGGGTCAATCGGCCGGTTGATGATGAGGGTCATGTCCTCTATTCTGTGTGCAAGCTTTGTCCAGTCCAGTTCCTGCATGTTTTTTACCAGGCCGTTGAGGGTCTGGCTGCGAATCGCCGCTTTTCGTTCTACCCGGGTACGAATGCCGTGAAAGGGAAGCATTTTTGAAAGTGCCCGGTTCTTTTCTTTTTCATTCGGCGTAAACACGTCCTTACGCCGTGTATAAAACGGGTCTTCACCCGGTAGGCAGGGCGTATCAAATACGTTGAAATGGCGGCAGGCCAAGGGGCGCATGGGATGAATCCCGCAGGCATTGTCCACGAGAAACGGACACGCACCGCCCGGCGACCTGGTTTTCAACGATGCCAGCAGGGCCAGCCGGTCTCGTCCTTTGACCTCATGGATCGTGTACCAGTAGATGCCCATAATCTCGAGGGGATACACTGGAATGGTCACATGGGTGGTACAGCAGCTCGAGCAGCCTTTCGCGCACGCGAGTTTCCGCCCTTTTTTCAGTTCGCCCCGGATACCCGCATCAATGGCCGTGTCAGCGATATGATAGGCATCGAGCAGCATGGGAAGCCAGTCTATGGATGCTTCTGATTCCGCAAACGATAATCGTTTCGGCGGAGGATAGGATGGGTTGCGATGTGTCATCATGTCCCTGCACATAAAATGGACGCTGTTTTGATCCGGGAGATAAAAACAGCGGGCCGCCCTGGGATTGTTTTTCATCTGCCCGGATCCTCTTTCAGGGTTAAATTTTAAAGGTCTCCACAATTTTTCTGAGTTGAGCGGCAAGATCGGACAATTCACCGGCATTTTCATGGACCTGTTTGGCGGATGCGGACATTTTGTCTGCGATACCGTTGACTTCGGCGGTGTCCTGGGACATTTTCACTGTGGCTGCAGAGTTCCGGCTTATAACATCGTTGACATCCTGGATGCCCCGGGATGCTTGGGCGATATTGCCTGCGATTTCATTGGTGGCTGAGGACTGCTCCTCAACAGCGGTGGTAATGGTTACCACGATGTCATTCACCTGGCCGATGATGTCGGATATTTCTCCGATGCCGTTGACGGCATTCTTGGTGACGGTCTGTATGGAAGTAACCTGATTTTTAATGCCCTGAGTGGCCTTGGCGGTCTGGTCAGCCAGCTCTTTGATCTCTCCGGCCACGACGGCAAAGCCTTTGCCGGCCTCTCCGGCACGGGCCGCCTCAATCGTGGCGTTCAATGCTAACAGGTTGGTCTGTTCGGAAATATCGCTGATGGTTTCAGTGACATTGCCGATGTCCGTAGCTGCCGTTCCCAGTGCCTTCATCTGTCTTGCGGTTTCTTTGGCACGGCCCACAGCGTTTTCGGTGATGGATCTTGCGTTTTCTGAATTATTCGCAATTTCACGGATGGTGGACGCCATTTCATCGGC
>PDTL01000023.1 GCA_002748835.1 Deltaproteobacteria bacterium | reverse complement strand
CACCTGGGCCTGAACTGTTGCCGCGACCCCCATACACACCAGCACGAAACCAATACCGCTAAGAAATTTTTTCATCTTTCATTTCTCCTGTTTTCGGTTCTCCCATGGGTACTGCCCCTACATCCCTCCATGCAGACAGATGATATTCGTGTTGTACCGGCAAGTTTACAAAACAAGAAATTCGTTGTCAATCAATCGATTAGGCACCGCATCCATGTTTTTTCGCCGGGCCGGTGGGGTCGCGATTTCTGACAAAAAAAACAGGGAGGGCGCCGCCAGGCGCGTCCCTGTTTACATCACCCGGTTTCAAGCCAGTGTCACCCTGGCTTGAACACGCGTTTCACGCATCATTCGGTCAATAACAACACGTCAATCCCTGCCTGCGTCGTCATTAAGGCGCAGGGATACGTGCTGCATATGGTTTCAAACCCCGTTTTCCCGGGGCGATGAAAAACGGTAAAGTTGTCCGCGCAATCGTCGAACACATTTGAACCGAATTCGCCGGGCGCGTCCCCCAAAAAGAGGGCGCGGGTCAAGCTGCTGCACCCATCAAACGCCCACACCGCTATCGACGTGACACTGCCGGGTATCGTCACGCGGGTCAAGCTGATGCAATCCTCAAACGCGGCACCTTCTATCGACGTGACACTGCCTGGAATTGAATAACCGGTTCCAGCCCTTGCTGGCGGATAGGCAATCAACCGTGTAAACGCCTTGTCAAACAACACGCCGTCTTCAGATGAATAGGCTGTATTGCTAGCCTCCACACTGATGACACTTAAGCTGCTGCATCCGGCAAAGGGATTCCAGCTCCCGATGGACGTGACACCCTCTGGTATCGTCACACTGGTCAAGCCGCTGCACCCCCTGAACGCGTAAGATCCTATCGACATGACACTGTCCGGTATCGTCACGCGGGTCAAGCTGATGCAATTCATAAACGTCTGAGAGTCTATCAACGCAACACTGTCTGGTATCGTCACGCTGGTCAAACGGCTGCAAGAAAAAAACGCGAACGATCCTAACCACGTGACACTGGTGGGTATCGTCACGTTGGTCAAACGGCTGCAATAAGAAAACGCGGACGATTTTATGCACGTGACACTGGTGGGTATCGTCACGCGGGTCAAACGGCTGCAACCAGAAAACGCGCTCCCTTTTATAGTCCCGACATTGCCTGGAATAGAATAATCGGTCCCCTCCTTTCCCGCCGGGTACGCAATCAATTCCGTAAACGCTTTGTTAAACAACACGCCATCTTGATTTGAATAGGATACATTGCTTTCGTCCACACTGATGGCGATTAGCGCAGTGCATCTGCTAAAGGGATTCGTTTCTATATGCGTGACACTGAAGGGTATCGTCACGCGGGTCAAGCTGCTGCAATCAGAAAACGCGAAATTGCCTATTGCCGTGACAGGACACAGGATAGAAATAGGCGCCGTCGGATCCTTGGGAAGCTTAACGGGAACCGTCACATTTCCCCCGTTACCCAGATATTCCGTTATAGTGATCGTGTCACCTGCATCAACCTCGTATTCCCAGTTGCCATCCGGGGACACCTGTGCCTGAACTGTTGCCGCGAACCCCATACACACCAGCACGAAACCAATACCGTTAAGAAATTTTTTCATCTTTCGTTTCTCCTGTTTCCGGTTGTCCCATGGGTACCGCCCCTACATCCCTCCATGCAGACAGATGATCAGCCGTGTGAAGGATTTGAATATTGCAAGAACGACTTTTCTGTCTTTGAGTTTTGTTAACCATCTGTAATATTTTTTCTTCACTGGAAAAGCCAATGCCGATCCGCATCATTTTTTTGCCTTTGGCCTGATATTTTTCTGCGCAGCCTCTGGCTTTGATTGGGGAAAGGGCTTTTTGCTGCGGCATATCCACCTTGAACGCAATGAGGTACATATCACTGTTTTTTTTATCAATTGTAACTGCCATTTTTGATGTTGCCATAGGTTCACCTATCCTATGGCAATAGATCATATCATGATAATTTTCAAGCAGTTCCTATTTTTGGGATGCGAGGATTCAGATGGCGGATCATCACGCTTTTTGATCAAAAATGTTCCGCAGGGTCTCGGCAAGCGTGGCCTGATCAAGGGGCTTCAGCAGAAACCCGCTCAACCCCAGGGCCTTGATCCGTTTTTCATCCAGGATTTCGCTGAAACCGGTACAGATCACAAAGGGTATGTCCGGCCGAATGGCCCTGATTGCCGTTGCCAGCTGATCACCTGTCATCTCGGGCATGGTCTGATCTGACAGGATCAGGTCAAATTCCTCTGGTGCGCTTTTGAACGTTTCAAGGGCTTCAACCGGCGAAACAAAGGCGTCTACCTGGTAACCAAGCCCCTCGAGCATTTTTTTGCCGAGCATTGACAGCATGTCTTCATCATCCACCACCAGAATCCGTTCCGATCCCTGTATGATCGGTGTATTTTTCTTCACTGGCGGTTGCTCGGGATAGTTCACAAGCGGCAGGAAAATCTGGATGCAGCTCCCCTTTCCCTGCTGACTCTCAACACAGATACTCCCCCCGTGATTCTGAATGATGCCATAGACCACCGCCAGCCCCAGGCCGGTCCCGGTCCCGATCTCTTTTGTTGTAAAAAACGGATCAAAAATACGGTTTTTGATCTCATCCGTCATGCCGATACCGTTGTCCCGAACCGTCAGCAACGCATAGGCTTTCCCCCGGACGAGCTCCGGAAACGGACCTGACGGATAGTCTTCTCCCTGAACCGATTCAAGGCTTACACCAATCTTTCCCCGTTCATCCCGTACCGCGTGATAGGCATTGGTGCACAGATTGACAACAACCTGATGGATCTGAGTTGCATTGGCTCGAATCAGGCCGACAGCGTCTTCAATTTGGGTATGGATCGTAATAAAAGAGGGAACGGTGTGTCGAATCAGCCGAAGCGCTTCATTCACGACCTCCGCAACGGAAACCGCCGTCTGACGATTCTCGCTTTTATGGCTGAAAATCAGAATCTGCTGAACCAGTTCCTTGGCCCTTTCCCCCGCGAGAAGCACTTCTCCCAGATGCCGCTTTTCCTGAGACCTGGCAGGCAGTTTGTTGTGGACAAGCTCCGTATAGCCGAGAATTGCGGATAAAAGATTATTAAAATCATGAGCGATTCCGCCGGCAAGCTCCCCGATCGCCTCCATTTTCTGAGACTGCTGGAGCTGCGACTTCAGGTGGGCATTCTTTTCATCCGCCACTTTTCGTTCCTTCACCTCAACCTGCAGTTTCCGGTTTGTTGTGGCCAGCTCAACCATCTTCTGTTTCAGTTCCTGCTGATAATCGAGCATCTTGTTCTGCTGATTGTCCAGGGTATCAAGCATGCTGTTGAACGCAAGCCCCAACTGGTTCAGTTCATCTTCGGGTGCACCGCAGGGATGAAATCGATCCGTATACCGACCGGCATTAATGTTCTGAATGGTTTCCAGCAGCAGGTTAATCGGTTTTGCGATACGCCGTGCAAGCATCAGCATGACCACCAGCACGATCAGCGTGGCAATGGGAACACACTTATGCATGCAGTTCATGAACACGTTACGCCGGTTCGTCGATTCAGCCACAATCCTTTTTGATTCAGTTTCAAGATCCCGGCAAATGGCCGAAAAATGACGCACGGTCTGATCATAGCTTTTTTTCTGCGCGTGGTTCAGCAGGTGAATTTCCCGGATCAGCTCATCATAGGCGGTCAGCACTTCCCTGTAGGAAGACAGATACCCCTGCACCCGGGCATCAAATGCACCGGCCTGCCCAAACGCGGAAGCAAGTGAGTCCAGAACGATCTTCAAGGACTGAAAACCGGATGGACTCGGCGCGTTAAGATAGTTGATCTGAAAATGGCTGAGCAGGAATAGTTTCTTTGCCAGAGAGATATGTCCCTGGTACAGACCGGCCGATTCAATGGACTGGTAGATAGACGCCATGTTGGTCTTGATCAGATGTTTTTTACCCATCAGCTGTGCCAGTGTATGGCATTGTTTTTCGTACGCCAGCAGCGCGGTCTCGATGGTTTTCATCTGCCGGATCCGCCTCGGGTCTGATGCCTGTCCCCGGTATTCGGACAGTTTTTCCTTAATCTGCTTCATGGATTCGGCAAACCGGACCTCGACATCGGCATCGTGGCCCTTGAGGACAATGGACCGGTCCCAGGCCCTGAGCTGAAGAAACGTTTGCCGCAACGCCAAAAAATCGCTGGAACACGCCAGTGCTGCGGTTTCCGTTTTAGCAACCTGATTCTGCCGGTATAAAAAGAACAGAAAACTGAAGTATTGTATCAGAGCAATAAAAAGAAAAAAAAAGGCAATCCCGTATATTTTTGAATTGAGGCGCTTCAGCATAAAACATCTCATTTTTAGTGGGTTATCAGTTCCAGTTCACTCACAACCGTCTTTGGGACCGTTTCTCCCTGAAATAACTGAATGGCGGTCGTCACTGCCAGGCGGCCCATTTTTTCCGGTATCTGGGCGATGGTTGCCGTAATCAGGTTCTGGTTCACGGCCATGAGCGCTTCAGGAATACCATCAAAACCGACCAGGATTTTCGTGGCAGCTGTAGATTTTCCCAAGGCATCCACTGCACCAAGGATCATGGTGTCGTTATGGGCAAACACAGCATCAAACGCAATATTCCTGGCGATCAGCCCCGCCATGACGGCCTGAGCCCGATCCCGCATGAAATAGCCGGGCTCCCGGGCAACGACCTGGATGTCCGGATAGGATTTCAATCGTGTGTTGAAACCCGTCCCCCGATCATGGGTTGCAGACGTGCCGGGGATGCCTTCGATTTCCACCACCCGGCCTTTTCCGGAAAGATGTCTGGCGATCACGTCGGCTGCCAGGGCACCGCCGGCAGTATTATCCGATGCGATGAGGGACAGCACATTACCGGACGCCACGGTCCGGTCCACAGCAATCACCGGAATGCCACGACGGTTTGCCAGTTCAATTCCCGGCTCAATGGTTGCCGAATGGGTTGGATTGATGATGATGACTTCCGCACCCAGTTTGATCAGGGCAAGGATGTCGGCCAACTGTTTATCATCCCTGTTTTCCGCATCTGCTGTCACCAGCCGGACATTAAACACCGCTGCTGTGGATTTAGCAGTGTCCACCAGCAACCGGAAGTACGGATTTTTCAAACTGGAAATACTGAGGCCAATGGTTTTGTCGATGACCTCCCGGGTCACCAGGTCTACCGGCGTGGATAATTGAGACGGCATTGATCTGCCCCTGAGCCCCATCAAGGACAGCCGTACGCCATATTCCCCCATCAGTTCCTGGTGCTGATACACGGTGGCATGAATCAGGCCATTGCACATGGCCGCCTGAACGGTTTCAATATTGTCATATCCACTCACCAGTATCTTCTTTTCAAGACCCGCTAGTTCTATCGCCTTCAGCGCCCCCAGGGCCATGGAATCATTGAGGCAGACAATAGCATCCACCACACCCTGTTCTTCAAGCAAGCGGGTAACAAGGGAAAAGGCTTCATCTGAATGCCAGTTCGCCGGTTCACTGGCAACCACCTTGATGTCCGGCGACATGTTGAACTGGTTGCAAAGCCCCTCGATGCGACGTTCTGAATTTTCAACCCCGCGGATGCCTTCAATGATCATGACCCGCCCTTTTCCCTTCAGTCGTTTGCGGATATAGCGCCCGATCAGTTCCGCACCGGCACGGTTGTCTGAGCCGACAAAGGGTATGGACAGGCCTTCCTGTTCCAGTGTTTTCGAATGAAGGGGGTTATCGACATTGATGACAATGATTTTATTTTGAATCGCTTTTTTGCAGACCGGTATGAGGGCTTTGGAATCCGCCGGCGCCAGAATAATGGCCTGATACTTCTGTGTGATCAGCTTTTCCATGATGCAGATCTGCTTGTCGATGTCGGTTTCCCGATCAATGCCAAAAATATCAAGGGAGACGTCATGCCTGTCAGCATATGTTCTGGCACCGGATGCCATTTTCGAAAAAAACGGATTCTGAAGCGACTTCATGACCAGCGCCACTTTGGGTTTTTCCCCGGCCAAAACCGTAACCGGGGTAAAAACGGCGACAATCAGAAGACACAGGTGAAGATAACCCCACAAACAGATGAACCGTAATGCAACCGTTTTTTTCATCTAAAAAAAGCCTCCGAACAAAACCGAAAACACACGGTGAAATCGGCAACATTATCGTTAGGAATCTGATCGCAAAATCAGCTCCGGATCTGCACCACAGGCCGAAGCCTGAAGAAAGCAGGCCCCTGCAGCCTGCCTGTCACCCAGAAGCAAATAACGATTCCCAATGGAAATCAGCAGTCGCGCCCGCTGTTCATAAAGATCTGACGGACGCGTATTATATACCTTACGCCGGCTGTACACATTGAATGAAACAGACGGTTCTGAAAGAAAACGGTTCACCAGTATCTGGCGCAACGCATCCGGCCCGGGCCGATTCCCGCGACCCGTATCCGATGCCTGTAAATCGGCAAGATAGCCGTCGAGCGCTTCTAAAAATTCAACGGTCATATAGGTGGTGTGTATCAGCATGTCGGTCAGCATGACTTTTGCCTGCGATGTCATGCCCCGGTTCGGATACGCTTCTGCAACAAAATCGCTGTACCGTAGCCGTAATGCATACGGATTGGGCCAGCGGGTTACCAGAAAACCGGTGAAGCCGGTGACGATGATGCCAATCACCAGGATGTGCCAGATCATGGATACCTTGAAACATCTATTCTCCCCGGCAACAGTCCTGAAAAAATGGATTGCATAACCGCAGAAGGCAAGCCCCAGCAGCACTTCCCCGATTTCAACGCCGCGGATCAGGGGTTTGGTCAGGATAAACCCGCAGGCAATGATGAAAAACGGCCACATGGGTTTTGTGGCCATGGGCGTGCCCAGACGGGTTACCAGATGGCGGATCTTTTCATATCGGTTCATCACCAACGGAAGGCCCATGGCCCAGAACAGGATGATGAGTGCCAGAAACCGCATGGGCCGGTTGACACGGGCGAAATTATGCAGATTAATTTCTCCCTGCCGGTTCAGGGCCTGAAACAGTTCCGGCGTGGGGATGCCAATAATCCGCTGGCCCCAGCTGATTTCCTCCATGGCCATGAAAAAAAAGCAGAAGGTGATCAGCAGAAAACCGGGTTTAAGTTTTGTCCGGTCAACGGACATGCCACCCATCATCAGAAAAAAAGCCACGGTATAAAAGACAAAGGTTGCATATTCGCCCCAGCTGTCTTCGGTCACCAGCCGCACATAAACCCAGGGTTCCGCATAAAACAGATAAACAACGAGTCCCGTGATACCGGCTGCGATTCCTGCTGATACAGCCGTGATCTGATTATCGTTTACCGCTACTGCCATTTTGCCAGCCACCTAATCTGCCTGGGGGTTATCCGTATCCAGCCTGGATGTCAGGTTGGCAAAGACTTCATTGCGGATGGTCACGATGTCCGGGTGGAAATCGACCTCTGCCCAGTCATCCTTATCAATGGCAATGGTCTCCACTTTGAGGCCGTCTTCGATCAGCTCGTTG
Source organism: Deltaproteobacteria bacterium (assembly GCA_002748835.1). GTDB lineage: Bacteria > Desulfobacterota > Desulfobacteria > Desulfobacterales. Next base: position 62,243 of record PDTL01000023.1, on the reverse strand, counting down.
AAGATGCGCAGCCAAAAAAACTGAAGTTTGTCTTCAGAATGAAGCATGCGGATCACTTTTTTGACAAAAGCGGTCCGGTACCGCTCTCCAAAAACACCGACCAGCCCCACAGATTCGGCCATCACATCCGGCAGCGGGATTTGTTTGGACACATGCTGCACAGCGGCAGTGTCATCTAAAATCACCTTCATGTCATCATCGTCATACACATCTTTGTAACTGATGGTGAGATGAATGCCGTTTTCTTTTTCGGAAAAAACCGGCAGCACGCTTTTCCGGTATAAGTTATCCCCGTTGGTAATGATAAAATCCTTTTCCAGCAGCACCGGATGCGCACACCAGACAGAGGCGATATTGTTGGAGACCGAGTAAAACGGATTGAATATGGTCTCCAGGGCGATATCCTTGTTGTAGTCTTTTACCTTGGCCTCGATCTGTGCGGATTTGTAGCCTGTCACGATATAGATCTTCTCGATGACGCCACTTTTGATGGCATCCTCGATCTGACGCTCTAAAAGACTGACCCCGTCGCCAAGATCCAGCAGGGATTTCGGGGTATTTTTGGTCAACGGATATAACCGGCTTCCGGTTCCTGCCGCCAGGATGATGAGATTCATTCCCATCCTTTCTGTTGAAAGTTAGGGTTATCAGCCATCTCGCCGGTGAGATAGTCCGCGATCCGGCAGGACGCCTTCCCGTCGGTTGCACCGACAAGTGCCTGGGTGATTTCACTGCGATTTTCCGCGTATGCGTCCGGATCTGACACCGATCTGTCCACAACCGCCTTTAACTCCCTGTATCGCGAAACATGGGCGCCTAAATGTGCGTAGTTTTTGATGTCCTGATCCATCCGCCGGGTGAACCGGTACCTGAGCGGTCCCCGGTAGGTCCACCGGAGTTTATAAAAATCACACCAGACAATGGGTTTGTCAAAAGCGGCAAACTCAAACAACGCTGAAGAGGCTTCACTGATCAGCACATCGGATGCGGCCATGAATGGCAAGAGGGAATGTTCGGACATCTGCGCTACATAAACATTGGGTGCAGATGCCCATTTTCTTAATTTTTTCCGCTGATTCGCATATTTTGCCTTGGCAAGGGAAAAAAAATGGGGTTTGACGACAAGATTGTAGGCGTCAAACTGTTTCGGCCACTGGTCGGGGAAGCATTCCAGGGAGCTGGGATAGAAGGTCGGCGCATACAGAAGTGTTGTTTTTGACGGATCCAGCCCGGCCCGCACAATGTCAAAGGGAGGTATTTCCCGATTGAACAGGGGATCCAGCTTGGCAAATCCGGTCAGTACAAAATTTCCGTCCGGGTACATTTGTTTCAGGATGTCATACCGCCGCTGGCCTTCCACAAACCGCACCGTCATCAGGGTTCGGGACTTGGTGTAGTAGCTCATTTTGGGCCCCACACCATGACCGAACTGGGCGCTTTTTGACACCGTGTGAAGGGCGTCGATATCAAAAAAATGATTGCCGAACACCACCCAGTCTGCTTTTTCCTTCAAATAAAAGGCCAGGGCGTCCCGTTGGTTCCGGACCCAGTACACGGGAAGGTCTTCCGCTGCGACGGTGTCCCTGAGTAGGTCATTGAAGTCGCGGTTCTTGTAAATGGCGAATTTCGAATGGATACCGCGCTGTTTTAATTCCCGATATACCGGCAGGTATTGCGCCAGATAGTAAAGCTCCTGTACATCGAAAATCACCCTTGCCTGCATAACCGTTCTCCACACGGACTGCGTCCATATCTGTTATGGATTAAATGCTGATAATATTTTAAAGCAGGTTACGTGTCAAAATTTTTATATAGGAATCTCGAATCATCATGACCCAGCATCATGGCCAGCAGGATCATAGAAAGCCAGGCGAACTCGTTGTAATACCGCGAGTGGAACTGGCAGGCGATGAGCGGGATGACAAACCCGGCATATCCGGCCACCCAGACCCAGCTGGCCGTCCCGGATCGCGGCCAGGCTGAGAAGATCCGCACTGCCAGATACATCTGAAACAGGATCAGAGAAATCAGACCGATCAGCCCTTCTTCGGCCCATTTGGTCAGATACAGGTTATGGGCATGATAGGTTTCAATCTTATTGCGGATGATCTTTTCTGGCGGTTTTCTGAAATCAAGCGCGCTTAGATCAATGGCCTGAAAATTCCGCGAACCAATTCCCCACAGCGGATGCTCGGCCTGGAGGGCCTGGGTCAGGCCGATATTCCAGAATTCCATGCGGATCCGGTCGCTTTCCCCTAGATGAAAGGTACCGGTTTCCCAGTCAACACGCGAGGATACCAGATGGGTCATCCGTTCAATACCACTCGACGGGACCAGGGCACCAATCATGAACACGCTGACGCAGACCGCCGCTGCCCCCAAGATCCAGTAGCGGAGTTTTCCCGCAAACGGCCGCCAGATGGTGAAAACAAGCGGCATGACAGCCAGAAAAAACGCCAGAAGCGTGGCCCGGCTGCCCATAATAAACAGGCAGGGAAACGCAAGCACAGTGACGCCGGTCATCAGACGCCGGAGATTCACGGAAACAAATCCGTTCCGGTCTGCCAAAATGCCGGCCCCCACCAGAGTCATCATGGCGACATAGATAGAAGCATGGGTAACCAGGCCGGACGAATGCAGCTCCAGATACGGTTCTTTACCCGTCATCCAGTCAACAATACCCCAGCCAAGCCCCAGCAACAGCCCCGCGCCCAGGGCAACGGCCATTGTTTCCAGATGAATCCGGTTTCCGTCATCCGATGTCCCGGTCCCTGTTTGGCCTCGACAGGCCCCCCGATAGACCACCCAGAAAATCAGATACTGCCGGGACGGTTCCCGAATGGCATCCAGTCCGCAGTCCGAGGGCAGGTTCACCAGAATACCGATGAGCGTGATACCCCACATGGCAATCAGGAGCCATTCCAGGAGATCCGGCCGCCGCCGGCTAACCCGGGGATCGGCCCAGCGCCAGCCGAGGGCACCAAGCATCAGCAGAACGGAGGCAATATGTTTCGGGCCGTTCAGGGATGGCAACACAAAACACAGCAGATAAACACCCCAGGTTTCCATTTTCTGAAAAACCGGAATCAGCCGGAACCTCAGCGATTGCGATGCTTGACCAGTCAATTCAGGCGATACGTCCATAGAGATTTCCTGTTCCCTTGAAAAACCAGACCGCTAAAAAAGATTCACATCCGGGCTGCCGTATGATACGCCCGAACAACGTCATGGTTAAAACACATACGGTCCCTTTATAGTGAAACGATACCTGCTCTACGCATCCAACCGCTATGCCCTGCCGGTCCTCCGACCGCTCCAGTCCGTTATCCGCAGCCGGGGTGATGCAGCGTTCTGGTTTGCCACCGGTTCTGCTGCCAGCCGGCTGCTGCCGGACGAGCAGCGGATCAAGACCGCCTCCGCTGTCATGGACATTGCACCGGCGGCTGTTTTTGTGGCCGGAAATGTCGTACCGGATTTTTTCCCCGGCATCAAGGTTCAGGTGTTCCACGGGTTCAATGCCCGCAAGCGGCCGGATGACCGGGGCCACTTTCGTATCCGGGGCTTTTTTGACCTTTACTGCACCCAGGGCCCGGATACCACTGTCCCGTTTAGGGAGCTGGCCGAGCGGCTGGGCCACTTCAGGGTCACGGAAACCGGATGGACCAAAATGGATCCCCTGTTTCAGGGGTCTCCGGCCCCCCCAAAAAAGAAAAAGCGTCCCCTGATCCTGTATACATCGACCTTTACGCCCGAGCTGAGCGCTGCCTACCATCTGGAAAAAACCCTGGCCGAGCTGTCTGCCAGCGGGGAATATGACTGGGCCGTGACCTTTCATCCCAAGATGGCCCCTGCCATTGTGAACGCGTACCGGTCCCTTGAAAACGACTATCTCACGTTTATCGAGACCGATGATGTCATCCCCCTGCTCAGAGAAGCGGACGTGATGATCTCAGACACCTCATCCATCGCATACGAATTTTTACTCCAGCACCGGCCAGTGATCACCTTCCGCACCCGGATGCCGGCAGCCCATTTTATCAATGTGACCGAACCCGAATCGCTTTCGGCAGCCATCTGCCGGGCCCTTGACCCGGAACCGAAGCTGATCCGGGCCATTCGTGACTGCAGTGATCAGATTCACCCGTACCGGGACGGAAAATCAAGTGAGCGGGTGCTGGATGCGGCAACCGCGTTCATCGAAACCGGGATGACAAGCCTTAAACCCAAGCCCAGAAACCTCTTGCGACGTCTGAAAATACGAAGAACCCTCCGCTATTTTCGCTGGTAACAGTCTGTCATCGCCGCCAGTACATCTTCGGGCAGCACCGCTTCCATGCAGTAGACGCGCTTTTGATTACATGTTTTTCTGCCGCAGGGCGAACAGGGCACGGCCTTCCGGATCACCACCCCGTTCAGCGGACCGGTCCGGCGCGGGTCAGCAGGCCCGAACAGGGCAAAAACCGGTCTGCCCAGAGCCACGGCCAGGTGCATGGGGCCGGTGTCGCAGCTCACCACGGCCTGTGCGCCTTCGATGAGATGCTGAAGCTCAGGCAGCCGCGTCTCTCCCACCGTGTTGACCGGTACGCAGGTATCTGATGCCGCCATGATGGCCGCTGCCATGGGCCGGTCTTCCGGGCCGCCGGTCAGTACCACCTCCCACCCGAAGGTTTTCTGAATCCCGGCGGCAAGTTCGGCAAACCGATCCGGAAACCAGCGATTGGCGACCTTGGTGGCCCCGACATTGAGAATGGCATAAGGGGTCTGCGGACGTAAGGGACATGCGGATGCCGCCGGGGGCATCCGCCATGCAATGGGGGCGGACGGCAGCCCTAGGTAGGCGGAAAATTCCATGTACTGCCGTGCCATATGATCTCCGGGATCTCCTGCCGGAATACGTTCAAAGGGAAAAAACGCGGTCATTTCCTTGCACCGGTCCGGATCAAAACCGATGCGGCGGTCTGCACGGACCGCCTGTGTGAACAGGGCGGATTTCAGGATCCGCTGCAGATCCAGCACCCCATCATACCGGGTTTTCCGCAGAAGACCGGCAACCCGGAAGGCAGCCCGTATCCCGCCTTTTTTGTCAAACACCACGGTCTGATCCACACAGGGATGGGCAGACACGAAAGGTGCGCTGAGCGGCGCTACCAGCCAGTGAATCTCCGCGGCCAGGTGATCTTTCAGGGCCACTGCCAGGGGAAAGGTATTGATCACATCTCCCAGAGCGCCCAGTTTGACAATCAGTATACGCACCCCTTCACCCTGTCCTGTCTGTTTTTATAATCCCAGTTTTGTCAGCTGGGCATCCAGCCACCCAGAAAACGACGGATCTGAATCCGTAAATTGTACATGGACCCGCACCGTCCATACCGGCACATCTGCCGGCATCCGGCCCTCCCATTTCACCGCATCTTTTTCTGTGGTCACAATGGCGGCGGCACCTGCGGCATCATAGGCGTTCAGGATTTCTGCAACCGTCTGATCCGTATAGCGGTGATGGTCGGCAAAGGCAAGCGTGTGTACCCGGTTCATGCCCAGCCGGTCCAGGGTTTCCTGAAACGCGGCGTTTTTTGCAATCCCGGATACGGCAAGGACCGCTTGTCCAGAGAACGCGTCCGGCATGGCCGCGGCCCCGTGCATCACCACCGATGCCTCATGACGGCACCGGAACACCGGCAGATGGGGCGGTAGTCCCTCAGGCAGGGGCTGACCGCTGCTACGGGTCAGGATCAGTCCCTGGCTTCGAATCAAACCCGACGGTGTTTCACGCAAGGTGCCCCGGGGAAGGAGAAACCCGTTTCCGAACGGACGGTCCGCATCCAGCAGCACCAGATCCAGATCCCGGTGCAGCTTCCGGTGCTGAAACCCGTCATCAAGCACAGCCACATGGGGTGAAAAGGCCCTTGCTGCAATCAGGCCGGCCCGGTACCGGTCCCTGTGGACAGCCACCGCTGCCCCGGGTACAGACAGGGCCATTAAATACGGTTCGTCGCCAGCTTCCCTTGCAGATAACCGCACATCACAGCCGTCACTGACCAACCCGCCACGCCGGCTGCAACGCCCGCCGTAGCCCCTGCTCAATAGTGCCACCCGCAGCCCCCGTTTTAACAGATAGCGGGCCAGATAAAGGGTCATGGGTGTTTTCCCGGTGCCGCCCACTGTGATGTTGCCCACGGAAATCACCGGAAACGGGAGCTGCCTCACCCCGCGTCTTCCGGATACATACCCGTGGTTCTGCCAGTCAGCCGCCCTAGCGTACAGCCGGGAGGCGGCGGACAAAAAACCGGCAAGCACAGGGGCATGGGCCGGATCATCCGAGTGCATGACCGATGCAATCGCAGACTGAATCCGCCCTGTCATCCGCCGTCACCTCCCCTGCGTCACCCACAGCCACACACTGATGGGGATATAGAGCACCAGGCCGGCGGCTGCAGCCGGAATTGCAGGCAATACACCGCCATGACCCATGGACACGAAAAGGCTGTGCAGAATCCAGAAGGTAAAGGTCATGCCCAGCCCGAGGGTCAGGGTCAGCGGCAGCCTGCCAGCCCAGTCCCTGCGCACCGCGATCCCGGCACCGATGATCGCCATGAGCAGGCTGGCCAGGGGAAACAGAAGCCGGGCATACCAGTCCGTGATATATCCCGATGCGTCATACCCTTCCTTTTCCACCCGCCGGATATACTGGCGCAATTCGGACAGCCGCATGTCTTGGGATGTTTTGACCGCATGGTGCAAGTCATCCGGAACCAGGTCGATATCCACCACCAGCTGATCGTGAGTGATGGTTTTCACTGGCCTGTCAGGGCTCAGCTGCTGCTCAAGCACCCGTTCAAACGCCCATTTTCCGTTGCCCAGATGGGTTCCCCGGGCCGCATCCACCCGCCGCACCAGCTGATAGGCATCGTTCAGGGTAAACAGACTGACACCGGAAACACTGCTGTCCTTGGGATGATACAGGGCAATATGCAGAATGGATCCGTCTCCGGATTTGCGCCAGATATTTTCACCCCGCGTGGTTTTCAGCCCTTTTTTCTTGATTTCAATGCGCCGAATCAGGTTGGCCTGATAGGTGGCCCAGGGCGAAAGCGTTTCAGAGACAAGCATCATGCACAGGCTGATAACGGCACCGAGTCCAATGGCCCCCTTGAGAATCTCCATCACAGACACCCCCCCGCTTTCCATGATGACCAGCTCGTTTCGCCGGCTCATCAGCCCCACGGTCAGCACGGTTCCCACCAGCGTACAGACCGGTGCCAGCAGCACCACCATGGCCGGCACCTTAAAAAGGACATACTGCCCAGCCCGGCATGCGGACATACCCGCACCGATAAAATCATCCAGACGGCTCAGATAGTCGACAAGGACAAACATCATCACGACCGCCCCCATCACCGTCAGGATCTGTTTCAGGAGTTCACTGACCAGGTGGCGCTGAAACCGGTGGATCATTTTCTCTCCTTTCGGTTCGCGTTGCGGAGCATGAAAAAAACAGGGGATGCTGCTGATATCATGGCACCGGCGAGATCTATGGGACGATCCCGTGACATCCGCCAGAGCAGCCAGGCACCCATGCCGCAGATGGCAACGGCCGGCCCCCAGATGGAAAGCCACACCGGTATCACCCCTGACTCTCCCAGGGATTTTGCCGCAGCCATGCCCGCATAATAGACAAAGAAAAAGATCAATCCCTGGCCGATACCCGATGATGCCCGGGAATTGGCAGACTGCAGGCCCAGGGGAAGGGCCAGCAGTCCAAGGGCCACACAGGCAAAGGGGACAGCAAACCGGTCATGCAGGTCCTGAAGGCTCCGTAAATAGCGGTTTGATGCTGGATCCATGGTGCGCATATGACGGATAAACTCAACCAGCATCATCTCATCCCGATGGGTTTTGGCGGTCCGGCCGATCACCGGTTCCGGGGTGAAAAACCGGACATCATAGGTTGTAAAAGAGAGCGTCTGAACGGTCCGGGTTTCCAGCACCACCCGGTTCATGGCACCGTTTTCAAGCCGCAGCCGGATCCCCCCATCCGGTTCGGAGTAAAGCTTTCCCGAGGGCGCGATAATGGTGGTCACTTCCCCTCTCGTGCGGCGGTCTTCGATAAAGACATCGCTGAGTTCCCGTTTTTTGGGGTTCACTGCGTTAACCAGCAGCATGATATCCGGAAACTGATCAATAAAGACACCCGGTTTGATCAGGGCATCCACACTGGTCACTGCCAGTTTTTCCGTTGTGCAGCGAAAGGCGGTCCTTGCGTGCGGCATGGCCCAGAGGGTGACCCCCAGGTTGATGAGCATTCCGGTCACGGCAACCATCAGGGTCGGCGTCAGAAGATGGATCACAGAGACGCCCCCAGCCTTGAGGGCAATGATTTCATTGTCTCCGGACATGCGAATGAATGTCACCAGGATGGTCAGCATCACGGACATGGGAAGCGTGTACTGGAGCATGGGGGGCATGGAATAGAGCAACAACAGCCCCACGGTGCTCAAGGCCGCCTTGTAATTGACAATCAGGTCTGCCAGTTTCAGCATCTCCGCCATAAGAAAGACCGAGGTCACAAAGGCAAGATTGATCAGAAACGGGGGAATCATTTCCCGGATAATATACCGGTGCACAAGGGCGTTCAAAGGCATGGATATCTGATTACCGCGTTTTTGTCATACAGGTCAATTGGAATCGCCGACAGCCGTAATTTTATTGAATCACATCATTGGCAGCCGTTCAAGCGGATTCATCTAATTTCACAGATTTCGCTTGACACACCCGGTATATCTTAGTAGTAGTAGTAGTAGTAGTAGTAGTAGTAGTAGTAGTAGTAATTTATTAGTATTCTTCAACTCTGTTTCCATCATAATTCAAACACAAATGAGGCGCTTCCCATCTCGGGCATGTGGCCCGATTGAATCGCAGATTAGGCGAGGAGGTTGAAATGAAACAATTTCTGATGGTGTTGTTTGTGGCAGTGTGCATGGTTCTGCTGACAACGCCCGTGCCGGCCATTGAGCTGGATGAACTGGGGGGTGTGGTAATTCACGGATTCTTGTCGCAAGGGTACATGTGGACGGATGAAAACAATTTTTTTGCGGACACCGAAGACAACGGAACCTTTCAGTTCAATGAATTCGGGATCAACTTCTCCACGGAACTGACCGACCAGCTCCGCATGGGGATCCAGCTGCTCGCTTATGACATGGGTGACCTGGGAAACGATAAGGTCAAGGTTGACTGGGCCTTTGCCGATTTCCATTTTAATGACTGGCTGGGATTTCGGGTGGGAAAATCCAAGATGACGATTGGCCTTTACAATGAAATCAAGGATATCGACGTTAGCAGAACGTCGATCATGCTGCCCATGGCCGTGTACAATGAATCCTGGCGCGAATCCCTTTCAGCCAACAAAGGGATTACCGCATACGGAACCCTGCCGCTGGACAAACTCGGTTCCCTTGACTACACTGCCCAGGTCGGTCTTCTCCGCATTGAAGATAACGGCGGTGTGATAAGACTTCTCGAAGATCAGTCACCTGGCGGTACGTCTATTGATGTTGAACATATCAAACAGGATCATACCGTTAACACGTGTCTGATGTGGGACACCCCCCTGGATGGTCTCATGATCGGCGGATCATGGATTAATGTTTGTTTTATTTCTGAATCTGACTTTTCCATTCCGGCTTTGAAGCTAACCGCCCCGTTTGATTTTGAAATGGTGTTCAACGCACATCTGGCTTCCGCAGAATACGTATGGGGGAATCTAACCGTTGCTGCAGAATATGCCGAATTCTCATATGATTATTTCACAAAAGGTCTGTCCAGCAGGGGGATTCCGGATATTCGGCGGAAATACACATCCGTCGGTTATTACGGAAGCCTCTCTTATCGCTTCACCGACTGGTTCGAGCTGGGCACCTATTATGCAGAATACTACTCTGACAAGGATGACAAAGACGGCAGCCAGCGTCTTTCAAACCCTGAACTCCCGGCCGGACAAACGGACTATCGCAGCTGGCTCAAGGATGCGTGTCTGACAGCGCGTTTTGATCTTGCCGCCAGCTGGCTGCTTAAGCTGGAGGGCCATGCAATGAACGGTGCCGCGCTGTTGCTAAGCAGTGACGATAACACCCGTTTCAATGCAGATACCGGTCTGAATGAAATCGACTTTGATGAAAACTGGTTGCTGTTGATGGCCAAGGTCACCTATGCGTTCTGATTCGCTCAGTTTAACAAAATTTTTCAGCAATGCTGCACAGCGCACGGCATCGCCCACATGAAGAAAAGGAGTATGATATCATGAAAAAAACGCTTCACCTAACATGTGTTTTTGCCATAGTTGCCGGCGTGGTACTGAGCGCTCCGGCTCCGGCAGCTTCACAGGAGGTGGTGATCATCGCCAATAAAAGCGTAGAAACCAGCACCCTTTCTCCGGCTCAGCTAAAAGAAATCTTTCTCGGAAAATGCACCCGATGGGAAAATGGGGATAAAATCAACATTGTCATCCTGAAGCATACTGACACACATAAAAGTTTCCTGAAAACCTATGTCAAACGATCTCCATCCCAGTTTACCAACTACTGGCGCAAGCAGGTCTTTACCGGTAAGGGGGAATCGCCAAAAGCCTTTAAATCCGAACGAGAGCTGGTAGACTATGTAGCCAATGTCAAAGGCGCCATCGGCTACATCACCAAAGGAACCCATACGGACAGGGTCAAGATTCTTTCTGTTGAATAAAACGCCGTACGGTTAAACCCTATAGATAGATGCTGAGCGCGTTTAATATCATGAAAAAGACTTACGACCGGGAGGTGGACAATATGAAAATGCGGACGTTTGCTGTAGCAGCAGCCTTAATGATTCTGTGCCTGACACCCCAGGCTTTTGCCATTGAATTTGATGAAATGGGCGGTGTGGAAATCCACGGTTTCCTGTCCCAGGGATTCATTCAGTCCACGGACAACAACTTCTTTTGCGATTCAGCAGATGACGGTTCCTTTCAGTTCAACGAATTCGCCCTGACCTTTTCCAAGGAACTGACGGAAAAACTCCGCATGGGTATCCAGCTGATTGCCTATGACCTGGGGGATCTTGGTAATGACGAAGTCCAGATCGACTGGGCCTTTGCCGATTACCGATGGCGGGACTGGCTGGGGATCCGCCTCGGGAAAACCAAACTGGCTTTCGGCCTGTACAATGAAATCAAAAACGTCGACCTCTTGACCCCCAATGTTTTCATGCCCCTTTCCATCTACAACGAAACCTGGCGGGAGGCGATGACCTCTGTCAAGGGACTGGGCGTTTACGGTTCGCTGCCCCTGGGCGTCATGGGGAGTCTTTCCTATAACACCAGTTACGGACAGAACGACTTCCGGCCAGGCGGCGGTGAAAGCCGTCTCATGGCAGACAGTATGCCCAACGCGTTAGATCTCCATTTCACCGCCATCGATATTGATAGTCTGTGGAGTGCACAGATCCTGTGGGATACCTTCCTCTCCGGTCTCCGTGTGGGTGCGAGCTACCGGAGAAGCGTCTTTGACGCAGACACCACAACAGCCCTTGACGGCTTGACCCAGGCGCAGATAGATGCCCTTGGCCTGCCGTTTACTGCCGGTGACCATGTCTTTGAGGCAGACGCGGACAGTTATACCCTTTCAGCCGAGTTTATCTATGGCGACCTGACCGTTGCTGCAGAATTTTCCGAGATCGAATATGATCTCAACCTGACCGGTATCGCGCACATTGACCCGTTCAAATCCCAGGGGTATTATGGCAGCGCGTCTTACCGGTTTGCAGACTGGTTCCAGCTGGCCATGTACTATTCCGAGTATTACAGAAACAAAGATGACAAGGACGGGGATGCCATCATGCTGACTGGCGAACAGCCTGATCACCGGGCCTGGAGTAAAGATTTCTGTCTGACCACCCGGTTTGACATCAGCGACAACTGGATTATCAAACTCGAGGGGCATGCCATCAATGGTACGGGTATTCTGCTGGGTGCGGATGCGGAACTGGATGATGACGGCAACCCGATTTTCGAAGAAGACTGGGTTGCGGGCATTGCAAAAATTACGTACACCTTTTAGTTGATTCTTTCATATAAAGTTAGGTATAATGAACATTATAAGGCACGCATCACTGCCGCCCGTATATTTAACACCCTGATACTGATAACGATGAGAGGTATGGCGATGTTGAAGTTTTCCGTGAGAGAATACCTGATCACTGTATGCTGCGGTCTGGTTTTCTTCATCAGCGGCGTTCCGGCAGCAGCTGAACCCGTTGATACCTATGATGCCCTGTATGAAAAGCTCCCCGGCAGCCTGAGCAGCAGAACGTTCAACACCCAGGCAATTGAGCACGCACAGGAATTTATCAAAACCCGTCAGTTAGCCCAGCGGCGACGGGTTATCTCGTTTGTCAAACCAATAGATATTTTCTTTCTCAATGAGAAATATATCTCCGTCTCCTTTGAACTCACCGTCAAACCCCAAAACCAGAAAGCCATCATTGCCGTACTGCTGGAAAATCTGGCAAACAAGCGCGTCAAATTCTACAATGGACTTTATATCCTGTGGATCGGAGAAAAGGATCTTTCCGATTACCAGGACGTTACCTCTGATCAGCTCTGCAAGTATTATCAGGAAATCGGTGCGAAGGACTGTAAACCGGCCTTTCGCCGCTCCAGGCTTGAGGCGGCTGTATCCGCCAAATCCGATATCGGCCATACGCATGACATCTCTGAAATTACGGGAACGATTCCCGAAAACAGGATTGATGACAACATCACCCGGGATTCCGAACTTGAAGCAGCCCTTGCGAAAAAGGTGGATCTGGATACGGTTCAGCGCCTGATCCCTGAATCCACAAACGAAAACGTCGACCAGAGTTATGTGGAAAGCCTCGAAAAGCGGATCGCGCTACTCGAAGCCGAGCTGGCAAAAGTAACGCCCCTGCTCAAAGGCATGGTGAGGGCTGGCAACACGCTGATACTGACAAACATGAATCTTCAAATCGTCAACGGCAAAGGGAAAACCGAATCCACCAATGGCAACGGCAACCTGATCATCGGCTACAATGAAAGCAAGGACGCCAAACATTCCGGTTCCCATAACATCGTGGTCGGACCTGACAACACCTATACCTCCTACGGCGGTATTGTCACCGGCCGGAACAATGCGGTTTCCGGGAAATACGCGGTTGCAGTTGGCGGAGAAAATCAATCTGCCAGCGGCGATTATTCCGGTGTGTTCGGTGGTAAAAACAATAAAGCAACGGGGCCTCATACCAGTGTCAGCGGCGGCAGAAACCGCACAGTGGCCGCTAAAAACCCCCATTTCATCCAGCAATAAGTTTTTTGTAAACAGACGTTTCGGGGGCAGCATCTGGTTCCGCCGGAACGCCGCTCTTGTTTGTGAAAGGTTGTTATGAAACGGCAATGTTTTGTACTGGCGCTTGTCTGGCTGTTCATCTTTGTTCTACTGACGTTACCGGTGTCTGCACAATCGGTATCGAATCTGGGCGACTTCACCCATCAGAGCGGAAAAATCGGCACCTACCGGGCGTTGATCATTGCGGTGGATGCCTACACGGATCCCGAGTTGAAACCCCTGACAGCACCTGTAAACAGCGCCAAACGCCTGGGGAAGGTCCTCAAGGACACATACGGATTTTCCGTGACCTACCTGCTGGATGACCAGGCGACCCAAAAAGCCATGTACAAGACGCTCCGTACGTTTGCCAGCACGGCAACACCCGACGAATCCTCCCTGATTTTTTTCTCGGGGTATGGACAGACAGATCCGGTCTACCAGTACGCATGGTGGCTTCCCGTGGACGCCTCGCCCCAGAACATGCTCTCGTTTGTGGATATCAACCAACTTTCCTCACTCATCCGCGCCATGGAATCCCGTCATGTCCTTGTGATATCGGATGCCAGCTTTACCGGAAAGTTCCTCGACGGCACCGATGTTTCACGCCCTTCCGGCGGAAACGAGGAGATGCTCCGGCGGTTCAACGGCACCAGTAAAAAGGTGCTCGCCTCCTGTGAAGATGTGCCTTCCGGCGGATCCGGCAAAATCACAGCCCTGGCCCAGGCATTGATTCGGCAGTTAAACGGCAGCGTATCCTACCTCTCTGCGGCCGCCATGTTCAAAAAGCTCGCTGCTGCGTCCGGTGTTTCAAAAAAAATCGTCTATCAGGGGCTCAGGCGTGCCGGTGCCAACGACGGAGAGCTGATTTTTGTCTCTAAAAAAGCGCACACCGTTGTTTCCAAACCCAAACCCGCGACGCCAAAGCCGGCGCCAGCGCCGAAGCCGGCCGTTCCGGTGATGACCCGGGTCAGCATCACCGCCAATGTGGCGGCCGCATCTGTGGTGATGGACACCAGGGACATCGGAACCGTTCCCATCAAAAGCCTGGACATCGAACCGGGAATACACACCGTACGGATCCAAAAAAACGGATATGACCTGTTCGAACGCACCTTTGATATCCGGGAAGGAAACAGCCTGCCCATCCACGCCAAACTGGTAAAAGCGCAACCCCAAACAGGCACCCTGACCCTTCTAGTCACACCTGCGTCTGCAGCGATTGCCTTTGAAGACGACAATCTGCGGTATACGGAAGGAATGGCACTTCCTCCGGGAACCTACCGGCTGACCGTATCCGAAAAGGGCTATGAAATGCAGCACGTTGAGGTGTCTGTTCAAGCCGGCAGCCACACGCATAAAGCGTATGTACTTTCACCCGTACCCCGGTTTGAGACATCCGCCGGCATGACCTTTGTCCGGATACCGGCCGGAACGTTCACCATGGGCAGCCCGGATGACGAAGCCAACCGGGATGTGGATGAGCAACCCCACCCAGTCACCCTCTCACGCCCGTTTTACATGCAGACCACGGAAGTGACCGTCGGTCAGTGGAAGGCCTTCACAACGGCCACCGGCTATAAGACCGAAGCGGAAACCCAGGGAGGCGCCTGGATATGGATCGGCTATCGATGGGAAAAAGATTATGACCATTACTGGAAAAACCCAGGCTATTCCCAGACCGATGACTATCCGGTGACCTGTGTCTCCTACACTGACGTGTTGAATTTCATTAACTGGCTGAACACCTCCGGCAGCCGCACCTATGCCCTGCCGACCGAAGCAGAATGGGAATATGCCTGCCGAGCCGGTACGGTCACACCGTTTAACACCGGTGACTGTCTGCCGCCGAGCCGGGCCAATTACGAGAGTAGCTACAAGTGGAAAGACTGCCCCAGTGGCACATATCTGAAAGTGCCGGTTGCGGTTGCCAGTTATCCTCCAAACGCATTGGGATTATATGACATGCACGGCAATGTGTGGGAATGGTGTGCAGACTGGTATGGCACCTATGACACGGGCCCTGTCACGGATCCGGACGGTGTTCCCACCGGATTGGAACGAATCCGGCGCGGGGGGGGCTGGGAAACGTATTCGTATCAGTGCCGGAGCGCCAATCGCGCCGCTGACACCCCAGAAAAACGGTATAATAACCTGGGGTTCCGCCTGATCACCCGTTAAAACCTCTAGGCGGCCATCGATCCTGACCGATGGCCGTCGTCTACCGGTTATCATTTCCCTTATTTGCCGCCCGTCCACCCGACGCCAGGACCGCTTTTCATGAATCTCATCCTGTATACCCCCGCAGACCGTCTTGAAAATGATCCGAACCGCATCCGCCTGTCGGATAAGCGGCTTGAGCACATGCGTACCGTGCACCGGGTGAAGGTGGGTGATACGGTGACGGTCGGTCTGCTGAACGGAGACATGGGGACAGGGCGCATCGACCGACTGACAGCAGACAGCGCGGTGCTTTCGGTTACCCTGTCATCCCCGCCTCCGCCGCCATCTCCCATCACCCTGGTCCTGGCCATGCCGCGGCCGAAAATGTTCCGGCGGGTACTGGCAGGCGTGGTTTCCATGGGGATCAAAGCCATCTACCTGATCCACAGTTACCGGGTTGAAAAGTCCTACTGGAGCACCCCGTTTCTGCATGCGGATCAGCTGCATGCAGTGATGCTGGACGGATTGTCCCAGAGTGTGGATACCCGGCTTCCCCGCCTCCATCCCCGTAAGCGGTTCAAACCCTTTGTCGAGGATGAACTGGCCGGCATCCGAAACAACCGCCCAGGGCTGTTAGCCCATCCAGGTGCCACAGCCCCCTGCCCGTTCAGGATCCCGTCACCTGTCACCCTCGTCATCGGTCCTGAAGGCGGCTTCATTCCTTATGAGGTGGAAAAAATTTCCGCTGCCGGCTTCACCCCCGTACACATTGGATCCCGTATTCTTCGTGTGGAAACAGCGGTCCCCTATCTCATGGGCCGCATCGCGGAGACAGCCTAGACCCGCAGGCTATCACGGGCGCAAAAAAAAGGCGGATCCGCCGTTGAACGGCTCCGCCCTGCTAGTTCCCGACCCGTGTGATCGGTCAGAAATCATCAGAGTTCATTGTCAAACCAGTCTGCGTCAGATGCGGTATCTTCAATGCAGAGATACTCCAGTGTTTGCCGGGGCGACGAATGGTTGAAGCATTCCATGAGCACACCGATATCCGTATTGAAGGTGCGGTACTGGTGGTAGCCCCAGGTTTTACGCAGTGTGTGGGATCCATAGTTGCCCCGCAGGTTAATGGCTTCACACCATTTTTTTACCAGCCGGCTGATCGAAGGGACCACAAACTGGCCCCGCTGGGATTTGAAAAGAAGGTCATCTGGCTCAAAGTTGTCAGAGATCAGCAGATCCTGAATCGCCTCAACACAGGACTTGTTGAACACGATCTTCCGCTTGCGGCCGGTGGTTTCATCTTCGAGAAACAAAACATCCTTGGGCTGCAAATCTTTGACCTGGGACACCGTCAGATGCACCAGTTCGCTGGGACGCAAATGCGTATTGATACCGATGGTAAAAATCGCAAGATTTCTTGGATTGTCGTGCAGCAGCTCCTTGATCGCTTTGATGTCTTTTACCAGTTTGATGGGCGCCACCTTTAGCTGAGCCCCTTTTGCTGCATCGTTTTCATGCGTGTTATTTGTCATGGACACTCCCCTTTTCTTGTTGAGTTTTATAAAAAATGGACCAAAACTCAACGAGTGTCAAGGAATTTTGAAAAAAATATCATTGCCCAAAATCGTGTAGCTGATCCTTAAAAAAAACAGAAAATTATCGATTCTTCGTTTTCTTTACCATCATAACATGCTATTTTGTCCACACGTAAACGTGGCAAATCCACTTTACGATACCAACACCCCGACCGACCTCTCTTTGAAAAACCGCAAACAGGAATGATCGCGCCATGAAAACGAATGCCAAAACCCGGATTCGACGCAGAACCTATCTGATCAATAAAGGTTTTCAGGTAAAGTACATTCTCAGCTACTTTATCCTCGTGGCAGTGGGTGTGCTGACGTTTTCGCTGCTGTTCAGCCTGTTTGCCGCCGATACCCTGTCCATGATCTATGACAACCAGCCCCTGCCCATTGGCAGCACTCCCGGACTTCGCTTTGACAAGTTTCTTGAGGCCACATGGATTTTTATTGTACTTGGCGCCTTCATCATCATCGTTTATTCCATTTTTCTCACCCATCGTATTGCAGGTCCCAACTACCGATTTCGACGCACGCTGGAATCCCTTATCGACGGTGACTTTAATCTACACGTCGTGTTGAGGGAAAAGGACGAGGCCCAGGATATTGCCGATGCGTTCAACCGTTTCATCGTCATGCATTCCAATAAACTCAGAACCCTGCAGCACATGTCAGATGAGATCGGCCGCATCCTTGACAGGGTATCAGAACACCCTGAATTTATAGCAGAGCTAGCCTCCCCAAAAGCATCAGACGCCTCGCGTCATATTGAACAGATACAGATCCTGAACCAGCGAATGACAGACATTCTGCACGCATTCAAGACCCAATCCGATTAACCCAGACCGCCTGGCCTTTCGCATGTTCAGGATCAGGCATGGAAGGGTATCACCGCCACTCGTGCAGTATGCGAAAATCTATCGCTGAAGCCTCACACCATTTATACGATCATGAAACAGTGCGTCCTGCGCAGCCGTCGTCCACGGCAAGGTATCTGGAAATGCGATCCAGAAGCGCCGCTTCTGCATCCGTCATCACGGCATCTGCATCTGCAATCAACCTTGCAATCGCTAGTGCCGTTTCACGATCAGTGCGGGTTTTAATGAGCTTTGGCAAGGCCTTGATCGCTAGATCGGCATCATACTCAAGTATGCGGGACTGTCTGCGCACCAGTTGTTTGAACACAGAGGGATGGATCGCCGAGAGCCGGTCATGATGCCTCACATATCGGCGGCTGACCCGATATTCTTCCTTGTCAAAACTGCCGTCCGAGATGGCCATGGCCACCATGATCCGGACAACCCCTTCCGCAAAACCGCCTTCATCAACCGCTTCCTTCCAATATTGATCTTCTGCCGCTGAAAAGGCTTCTGTCTGCTCCAGCTGACGGGCGTCCGCATGCCGGTAGTTAGCGTTGTACATTTCCCGTGAATACAGCTGCATGAAAGGATTGCTGTACATGGCTTTGAAGCAGTATTCCTGGCACAGGTCACGCATATCGCGAAACGCGTCAAGCAGACTGCCGCTGGCTTCAACCCATGCAGTCTCCATGATTTTAAACAGGTTGTCATCTGTATCCGGACAGGCAGACACTCTGGCATCCCTCACTGCCGGCGCGGCAATGGCAACCGGAAGCATAAAGGGATTTATATCGGAAAAAAGGTACCGGGGTATCCGCATGGGATGCAGCATCCGAATCCATTCTGCTGTCAGCGGATTGGTGCCCAGCCGCACCCATGGGCTGACAAAAATTTTATAAACTGTATCATTAAAATCAGATAGCTGTGCTACCGGCAGGAAATCAAGTTCATCATCGTCACCGTCATCAAGGTTTAGGATATCGGTAAAAGACCGCGCTTCAAACCGGACTTTATTCCTGCCCGGAACCGGATTATCCTGCGGCGTGTCAATGATCATCTCATACAGACCCGGTGATAGATAATCGACCATATCCAATGTGGAGATGATTTCCCGATGCTGGGTTCTCGCAATACGTCCCGACACGAAGATACCCAGATGACCAATACTTTCGTGAAGCAAATAGACGATCACCTGCTGTTCTCTCTTGATTTCATCAACAGAGCGCCACACCCGGGTGATCCAGTTCAGCGCCTGCGGGGGAGGGGTAATATTATCACCATCAGAAGCAAAAACGATCACCGGGCAGTTGATATGCCGGAGATCCACGGGCTGACCCGGAACAAACTCAATCCCCCCGTTTTCAAGCTTGTTTCCCAGAAACAGGTTTTCCACGATGAAATGGATTTCAGCTGCCGTCATGTAGAAGAAACCATTCCACCACTTTTCAAATGCCAGATACCGCCTGGGCTCTGTATCAATGTTCGCATACAGGTGATACGGTTTTCGACAATAGGTATGGCCCGGATTCAGATCTTCAAAACCGGCCACCAGGCTGGCGCCGTCAAATTTGCCGTTTCCGATATCACTCCACAGGGACGTCATCCAGATGCCCCCGATCAAACCGCCCTTATACCGCATGGGGTTCTTACCGTTCCGACCGGCCCAGTAGGAAAGTGGCGCACCGTTCAACACCACAGCCCCAGCCAGATCCGGCCGTTCCGCACAAAGAATGGCGACCGCCCATCCTGCCTGGCAGTTGCCAATCACGGCGGGTTTGTCTGCTTTCGGATGTCTGCGAATCACCGCCTCGAGAAACTGAATTTCCGCATCCTTGACATCGGAAAGGGTTTGGCCTTCGACGGGTTCTGCTTCAAAAATGATATAATAGACCGGATGCCCCTTATCCAGTGCCACACCGATTTCAGAATCCTGTTTGGATCCGCCGATCCCCGGTCCCTGACCTGCCCTGGGATCCACAATCACAATCGGCCGGGAGGAGAGATCTTCCGGTCGGTCTTCAAGCGGATGACGCCTGCGTTCATCTGAAGGTTCCGTCACAAGCCGCCGTTTTTTTCGTCTATTGATAATTTTCACCAGTGAATAATTGACAGGCCGGTCCAGGGATCGGCCGTCCATGATCCGCTCATAGGTAAATGTCAGTACCGGTTTCAGTCCGTTATGAATATGGGTAAAATACTGGTTCCCTTGCTGCCGAAGAACATCAACGAACAACAAACTTCGCTGGCATGTATCAACGCCATAGTCTGTCAACGGTTGAAACAGGACACCGGCCCAATGCATCCAGGAATTTCCCTGCACTGAACGCCCGTGAGACGCGCCTTTCATAAAAAACTCCTTGTTTTCACGCATGCGAATAATAAATATTAATTCATTTTTTCAGTATATTATAATTCTAACGGTTACCAGTACTGAACCAATCCTCCTCCACTATAAACCCATCTATGCCCCCAAGCAAGCCGGGTTTGATACATAACTCGGGTATGACGACAATTCGTGTATCCGTTTATCAGAAACGGGAATCTGCAGCTGACACTGAAGATTCGTAAAACATACCTTTACAATCCATATGCATCCTGATATTATATGTAGTTTAAACAAAGTTAATTGAAATCATATGCAAAGACAGGAAATCGAATGCGACAAAAGCTTGTATTTGAAGGGGCAGACCGGCTCACCTATGAAATCCGTGAAATTGTTCAGGTTGCCAACCACCTCCAGTCACTGGGCCGGGAGATTACGTGGGAAAACATCGGTGACCCCATCCACAAAGGGGAACAGATTCCCGACTGGATCAAGTCTATCATCACCGAACTGACCACCCACAACAATGTGTATGGGTATGTACCGACGGACGGCGTACTTTCAACCCGTGAATTTCTGGTCGACCAGATCAACCAGCGGGGCGGCTGCCAGATCACACCGGAAGATCTCCTTTTTTTCAACGGACTCGGCGATGCGGTGGCAACCATTTTTGGATACCTGAACAAATCTGCCCGCATTCTCTGTCCGTCGCCAGCCTATCCCACCCATGCCACCATGGAAGCGGCACACGCCCAGGCCGACAATGTCACCTACCGGCTTGACCCGAACAACAACTGGATGCCGGATCTCGATGAAATCGAAGCCACCGTGAAAGCCGACCCGTCCATTGCCGGCATCCTTATCATCAACCCGGACAACCCAACCGGAACCGTGTATCCCCGATCCGCCATCGAACGGATTGTCGAGATCGCCCGGACGCATGATCTGTTTGTCATTGCAGACGAAATCTACTGCAATATCGTCTACAATCCCGAAGCACGCACCTTCCTGAGTGAAGTGATCGGAGATGTGCCCGGGATTGCCCTTCAGGGGATTTCCAAGGAATACCCCTGGCCGGGCAGCCGATGCGGCTGGATGGAGATCTTCAACAAGGATAACGATCCGAATTTCAAAGCGTTTATCGACAGCATCCGGATGGTGAAAATGCTGGAAGTCTGCGCGACCAGCATCCCCCAGCACTCGATTCCCCTGGTCATGGGAGACCCCCGGTACCCGGCTCACCTTGATATGCGTCGAAACCTGTTTGCCGCACGTGCGCAGGAAGCCTGGGAGATGCTCTCATCTGCCCCCGGCGTCATTGTTCCCAAGCCCCAAGGGGCGTTTTACATGGCGGTGATCTTTGAAAACGGCCTGCTGAACGACACGCAATCCCTGGCCATTGAAGACGATGCCATACGCCGGTTTGTCGAAGAAAAAGTTCAGGGTGTGGCACCGGATAAACGGTTTACCTACTATCTGCTGGGCGCCGAAGGTATCTGTGTGGTCCCGATCACCGGATTTTGTTCAGATAATAACGGATTCCGCATCACGCTTCTTGAATCCGATGACGAAAAACGCAGAGATACCTGGCAACGGCTTGTCAGCGCCATTGAACGGTATACCGCATCCGGATCACGCTGACGATTCAAACAAAAAAAGCCCCTTTGATAAACAAAAAAGGGGCTTTTTGACGAGATAGGGTCAGACATCATTAGGCCATCATCTACCTCCGCTGAAATCGAGACAAGGCGTCCAGGTATTTTTCCGTGGTTTTCGCGATCACCGACGCGGGCAGTTCCGGTCCCGGCGCTTGCTTGTTCCAGTTGCACGCAGACAGGTGATCCCGCACAAACTGCTTGTCAAAACTCAGCTGAGAGCCTCCCGGCTGATAGGCATTCACCGGCCAGAATCGGGATGAATCCGGGGTCAGCACCTCGTCAATCAGGATCAGCTCATCTTCAAAATACCCGAATTCAAATTTGGTATCTGCAATAATAATACCGCGTTCCCGCGCAATTTCGGCACCTTTCTTATACAGAGCGATGGAGAGATCCCGAACCGTTTCGGCAGTTTCCTGGCCCACGCGTTCCGCTGCTTCTTCAAAAGAAATATTGATATCATGATCACCGATATCTGCTTTGGTAGCGGGGGTAAAAATCGGCTCCGGCAGTTGATCCGATTCCCTCAGACCCTCGGGAAACGTGATGCCGCAGACCGTTTTGTTTTTCTGATACGACGCCCAACCAGAACCGGAAATATACCCTCTCACGACACATTCAATGCTCAGCGGCCGGGCCTTTTTCACTAGCATACTGCGTCCGTCGAGCACATCCGCGTATGGACGGCAAGCCTCAGGATATGCATCCACATCAGCTGTCATCAGGTGATTTCCAACAAGGGTTGACAATGCATCAAACCAGAAAAGCGATACCTGCGTCAGCACACGCCCTTTTTCGGGAATGGGGTCGGGCAACACCACATCAAACGCGGACAGACGGTCACTCGCCACCATCAGATAGGCATCCCCCAGGTCATACATATCCCGAACCTTGCCCCGCTGAAGCAGCTTCAAGGTAGGAAAATCTGTTTGAAATACCGCTTTTGCCATTATCTCCTCCCCTGTGTGCCGGATATCACACCGGTTTGCAAACCAGAGCCGCCTCATGCAACAGGTTACCAGACCCGGCGGCGCAGCATCCGATCAATACAACAGCTTATCAGGACGGATCAAAGGAGTCGGGTTCCTGATCTTTTGCCCGGATAAAATCATCGATAAACGCCTGCAACGTACGTTTGGCCGCCAGATCCACATCAAAAAACTGAATACCGGATTCATACATGCCGTTTCCTGCCTTACGGCAATAGACGACCGTTCCGTTGATGACACACATATCCTCCTTGAGTCCGATGTTCAGAGAGACCGTATGGTCCAGATCAAGGGGAACATGCGTCTCTAACTGGATGCCGCCCTCGCTGACATCCAGGGTTCTACCCATTCCCTGTTTGACGGAGGCCGCTTCCTCACGAACATGACAGACATAGGAGAGCAGGTTTAAAGAATCGAACCGGTCAAATTTGCGATTATCAACGTCCATGCCATACCTTTCCGCACATCATCGGGTGCATGACTGCACAGCCCCTTATGTTTCAAAAGCGATATTGGTGGTTGCAGATACACAGATGGCTGTATATTCAATCATATTTTTGAACGCATTAGGCAATTCATCGTACTCATCCCGAATCTGGTCAATATCCAGAACACTCAGTTTCAAATCCGGCGAACCATACACCGAGGCATATTTTGGCTCATTGTCAATGCTGAGAAAGGGGACTTCACCGAAGCAGTCCCCCTTGTGCAGTTTAGCCAACAGCACATATCCGGACCCATCCTTTACCCGTCGGGCAATATAGGCATCCCCCTGATTGATGCGAAACACCCGCTTTTCTGAGTCACCCTGTCGAATGACCAGTTTTAGATTCTTGAAAAAATCCCTGGATTTAACCTTATGGGTGATGGAGTCGATCGCGCATTGCGTCACTTCCTCGAGCCGGTGATCGATACTCATGACAAGATCCTGAAGGTGCGGAGAAAGACCGGCGAACTGAGTGGCAAACATCTGGGAATCGACCACGCCGATGGTCACTTCTCCCACGGCAAGGGCGGTCGCAGATCGTTTGATGCCCGTGCGCAAAAACGACGAGATCCGTCCAAGATAGCCGCCAACCCCCAGACGGACCAGTTTTATCTCTCCGTCAGAGGGGGAGTCGACCATGATATCGACCATCCCTTCGAGTATTACCCATATCCAGTTCCCGTGACGGCCTTGTTCGACAATCCGTTCCCGATCATGATACACCTCTTCGTCCACCACATAGATGTAGTCGATAAACGGTCCCCGAATGACCGGGACCGTGCGTTTCCGGTTTGAAGAGCCGTCTTCTCCTGTCTGGATGGTTTCCAGGGAAACCGGGCCCAGTTCCTGAATCATACCGTCGTCCAGCATGCGCAGACCGTTCAGAATAATCTCCATCCGGCTCTGATTGATCACGTTTTCCCGGTCCACATGGACCTCTTCAAACGTGTACTCGCCTTTGGTCCAGCCGAAAAGGGCATAGGCGGCATCCACGCCGGACAGGGAGCCGATCTGGGCATCCACCGGGTTGCCGCCGGCCAGGTACATCAGACCGACATCCTCCGAATAGATGCTTTTGATCCGGATCACTCCGGAGCGATTATTCGTGCCCAGCAGCTGCAGCAGTTCAGCAAGTGACAGAAACGCTATATTTCCAGAAAGAACGATATTCCCCATGCGGCTATCGCGCCCATTTCAAATTTGCCTGCAACTGTTTCAGTGTCAGCTTGAGGCCTTCCTGAAGGGTTTTACCCACACCCGCCCCCACATTGGCGCTGGCGGGAAACGAAGGAACTTTTAGCTGGCGGTTCAGATCCCGATTCATTTGCTCGACAGGCAGCAGCGGAATCCCTTCTCCTTCAAGGTCCCGTTTGTTGTACTGGAACACCAGGGGCACTTTTCGGATATCCATGCCGTATTCCTTCAAATTGGTGTGCAGGTCCTTCAAAGACAACAGGTTTTTTTCCCGGCGGACCTTGAGTGAGTCTGCAACAAAAATCACCCCGTCTACCCCTTTGAGAACCAGCTTCCGGGTGGAGCTGTACTGGACCTGGCCCGGAACGGTAAAGATCTGCACACGCACGTCGCAACCTTTTATTTTACCCAGACCGATGGGCAGGAAATCAAAAAAAAGCGTCCGGTCTCCTTCCGTATTAATGGAAACCATGTCCCCCATCACCTGTTTTGAGAACGCCTTGTGGATATACTCCAGATTCGTTGTTTTACCACTTCGTCCCGGACCATAGTAAACGATCTTGCACTCGATTTCCCGCTTCTGCAAATTGAATATAGCCATAATTTCAATCCCGAGGCCCTGGCGATTTCGTCTGCCTTCAGACTGCCGACCGTATTTTTATGGGAATCACCCCATAGAACCCTCTATATGAATCGTGTACGGCATCAGATATCCACTACCTTGATATCTACACTGTAGTCCCCTTTCTTGGGACCGGAGCTGATTTTTGTCTTGGCTGAGATAATACCGTTTCCCTTAAAAATGGCAATTTCAGAAAAAAAGTCGACATTCATCAGCTTCACACCGACCTTCAAGCCTTCGATGAGCTCCTTTTCCTTTCCTGAGATAATCAGACTCAGAACATTACCGCTCTGATACGTCACATCCAAATTATAATGTTTCGGATCAACAGAGTGGGTATCTGTACGGAGCCCCACCGAGTTGATGTCGATCAGTTCAGCGTCATCCTGATACACGGCGGAACCGGCATCTGCCGTGTCCGATGCAGTCGGTGATACAGCAGCCAGTTGGAAATCATCGACCTCATCCGCTTGCTCAGAAAACGCCATTGCTTTCAGCTTGAGCTTTTTAGGAAAAGCTTCTGGAAAGGCGGTGGTAAGTGCTGCCAGTTCATCCACCGTGAAGCGCTGTTCTGCCTCCCACTTCCGGTAACACTGGATGGCCTGCTTGGCATCGCCGATCCTGCCACAGACGCTCAGTATCTGTTCTGCAGCCTCATACTGGAGTTCCCGCGCATGCATCAACGTCTTGAATTCATCCAGGGCCCGCTGTTCCTGTCCTAATATCACCAGGGCCTTCGCGCCCTCAAGCCGTCCCTGAGGTGTGTCACCGGTAGAAAAGACATCCTGAATCAGGTTCTGATTGGAATCTGAAACCGTCATGGTTTCAGGTGCTTTCGCTACTTCCCCCAGTTCTTTTTTGACCCCCTTTATTTTTTCTCCGATCCCCCTGGCGAGACGGTTCGCATTCGGTATCTGTTCATATTTCTGCAACAGACTGACCGCTTTTGAATAGAGCGCTATCGACTCACTCAGCAGTCCCTGATGGCGGTAAAGTTCGGCTTCCTGCATCAACGTTTTCAGTCGATCTTTGAGTTGCATTCAGATCCTCCGATGAGCCCGGAATACGGGTTCACCGAGGCCGTTCTTCTGGCCCGGAGTAACGGGAAACAAATACATTGACTGCATACTTGCATCAGTTATCAATAAGTTGACTATCAATAACGAATTTACAATAATGCTGTCAAGCTTGATAGAAACTGTTTGAGAAAAACTTGCTGCAGGTTCGCTGATCGGGAAAGCGGGGTATCGCACGCACCCTGTCAACGATATCCGTATAGCCGGTCAGTGCACAACACCTGAAACGTCCCATTGATCAGAGCACATCCCTTTTTTTCAACTGATTTCCAAACGGACATCTGCCATGAAGCCTAAACGCCGCGATGTCAGAGAGCCCCTTCATCAAGGCCGGGTCGCTCGCGGTATACTGTGCCGGATTCGGTTTCTGCGCCGGTAAGAAATCAGCCGCTGTCTTGACGGGATTTTTTCTTTTAATCAGAATCTGCCAACCCCCTTGCATCCACATAAGATCTTGTGCTATTTTGGATAAAATTTGGACGTCTCCGATACGTATCGAGGCATACCTCTGAAGTGTGAAACAACACCGCTTCCATGCGAAAACGCATCTAATTCAAAAAAATGCGTTTCAAAAAAATCCCATTGACCACGGCAGGTTTTAAAGGAGATTTACCCGATGCCAGTTGACCCCCACATTCGAATTCTTGTTGTTGACGATTCCGGCACCATGCGGATCATGTTCAAACAGTATCTCGCCAAGGCGGGATTTAAAAATCTGGTCATGGCTGTGGACGGTGAAGACGCCATTCAGAAGCTTCAGGAAGACAACCGGTTTGATCTGGTCATCAGTGACTGGAATATGCCCAACAAAGACGGGCTTGATCTGCTCCAGTGGATGCGTCAGGAAGCGACCTGCAAATCATTGCCCTTTATCATGGCAACCGCCCAGGGCGACAAAAGCCAGCAAAAAGTCGCTTACGACAACGGTGCGTCCGGTCATATTGCCAAGCCGTTTGACGCAGATGAGCTGAAATCGGCGATCACCGGGATACTGGCACCGGATACCCTGGAAAAAGCCGGACCTAAAAAACATGTGCATCGAAACGGAAAAGTGGTTCTGAATATCGGCCATATTCAGATCACCGACCATCTGGCACTGGGTGTTCTCAAACACAAAATTGCCTCCGGAGAAATTACGCCGCAGTATTTCGAACTGGAAACCCATCGCATGGCCGGCTGGAACCCCATTCAAACCGCCTTGGAAAAGGGAGAGATCGACGGCGCCTTCGTCCTTGCGCCCATTGCAATGGATCTGTTTGCCTTTGAAGTGCCCATCCAGTTGATCCTGCTGGCGCACAAAAACGGCAGCGGGTTTATCCGTAACGCCAACTTCACCGATGCCCAGACCGATTCACTCCAGAGCTTCTATAAGTATAAGGTTATCAATATCCCCCACAAAATGTCCATTCACAACATGCTGGCCCATAAATTCCTCAAACAGCTGGGTCTGAAACCGGGGGTTCCGGGGAAAAATGCCATCAATGTTCGATTTGAGGTGGTTCCGCCCATCAAGATGCCCGGCATCATGAAGGAAAACGAAAATGTCGGCGGATTTATCGTTGCAGAACCCATCTGCACCAATGCGGTCGCCAAAGGTATCGGCCAAACGGAGTTTATCTCTGCTGCGGTCTGGCCCAACCATCCCTGCTGCGTCGTTGCCTTGAGAGATGAGGTCATCGGGAAGTATCCCGACGCGGTTCACGAGCTGACCCAGATGATCGTCGATGCCGGCCAGTTTATTGAAACGCATAAAGAGGCGGCATCTGAAATTGCCGTCAACTTCCTGGATCCCACTGGTGAACTGGGACTGAATACCACCCTTCTCAAAAAAGTGCTCTCCGAGCCCATGGGAATCAACATGCATGATCTGTTTCCCAGACTTGAAGACCTGGATAAAATACAGCAATATATGTTCCACGAAATGGGCATTGGCAAACTGATTGACCTTGAAAAATTCGTCAACCTTGAATTTGCATCCGAGGCCTGTAAAAATCGGTGATACCGGTTGCGGTTTCAGAAGGGTGCCCATTCCCCCCGGTGGTGCCGGAAGATCGTCATCAGTCCTCAGGCTGAACGATCCGGTGTTTTTTTTCAACACCCGCAAGTGCGGACTTTAGCGCGGCGGCCACGGACAGGTTCCATCCCGGCAGTGCCGCCACCTCATCCACGGAAGCCTGGACAGCGTTTTCCAGGCTTCCGAAATGCATGAGCAGGACAGTTTTCCGTTTTTTACCGATCCCCGGGACGGCATCCAGAACAGAGGTCAGCCCCCGTTTGTTCCGCCGCTGACGATGAAAACGGATGGCAAACCGATGCGCCTCGTCCCGTATCCGGGCCAGCAGGTTCAGGGCATCCGCATCCTTTCCCCAGATCACCGGATTCATCCGTCCCGGAAGAAAAATCTTGTCTGCCGACTCCCCCCGGGTTTCATCCGGTTTGGCAATCCCGATGACCGGAAACGCCCCCTCGATGCCCAGTTCCCGTAAAATGGCGCATGCGATATTCAACTGTCCCTTGCCCCCGTCCACCATGAGGAGATCCGGATACGCCCCGGTTTCCGCCGCCTTCCGGTACCGGCGTTTCAATACCTCTGCCATATAGGCGTAGTCATTCTGTTCCGGTACGTTGCGGATCCTGTATTTCCGGTATTCGGCCGTATCCGGCTGGCCCCCTGAAAAGACCACCACACCGGACACGGGTTCCTGGCCCTGAAGGTTGGAGTTGTCAATGCACTCGATACGATGGGGAAAATCCGCGAGCCCAAGGCGCTTTGCCAGCCGTTTCAGCAGATCGACCCGGTGCTCCTGCCGGGCCGTGATATCCTTTAGTTCTGTCAGGGCATTGGTCTCCGCCATTTCCAGTATCCGGCGTTTTTCGCCGCGCCGGGGCCAGCGCAGATGTACCCGCCTGCCGCGTTTGCCCGTCAGCCAGGATGCGATGAAATCCGCGTCCTCGGGCATTGCCGCCACCAGCACTTCCGCCGGCACCATCCGGTCATCCGCGTAATACTGGCGCAGAAACCCGCCCATCACATCACCGGCATCCGGCCAGGCAGTGTCAAACCGAAAATGCCGGGTGTCCTGCAGGCGGCCTTCCCGGATGGTCATCAGGGTGATCACCAGGAGTCCCGATTCACGGGCCATACCGATCACATCCCGATCTCCCAGGTCTGCCGAGACCACCACCTGGCGCTCTAACATCCGTTCCAGGGCAAACAGCCGGTCCCTGAGCAGGGCCGCTTCCTCAAACGCCTGGGCTTCCGCTGCCCTGTGCATGGCGTCCCGGACCTGGGACAGCAGCTCCCGGGTTTTCCCTTTTAAAAAAAGCGTCACCTCCGTAACCACCTGCTGATACACTGCCGGATCCACCGGCAGACAGCACGGGCCCAGGCAGGCCTTGATCTGGTATTGCAAACAGGGCCGGTTCCGGCGGCTGAACGCCGTGTCCCCGCATTTTCGCAAGGGAAAATTCCGGTGGATCCACTTCAGGGTCTGGTTCACCGCAGCACCCGATGAATACGGGCCGAAATAGACAGCCCCGTCGTTTTTGATCCGGCGCACTTTTTTCAGAGTCGGATACGGATTTTTCACGTCCAGCCGCAGGCAGGGATACTGTTTGTCATCTTTGAGAATGACGTTGTACCGGGGTTTGTGGGTTTTGATCAGGTTGGATTCAAGAATCAGGGCCTCATGTTCAGACCCGGTCACAATATAGGAAAAATCCGCAATCCGGGATACCAGCACATGGGTTTTCATGTCCGGCTGATCCGGCCGGACCAGATAGGTGGACAGGCGTTTTTTCAGATTCCGGGCTTTGCCCACATAAATAATAGCGCCCGTCTCATCCCGCATCTGATACACACCCGGATCACCGGGCACCCGAGCGAGTTTTTCCAGTAAAGCGCTCATGCCCCTCCCCCGGTCAGAATCGGTCCAGCTGTTTCAGTGCCTTGATCCGGTCCCTCAGCTCCGCAGCCCGTTCAAAGGCCAGCTCCCTGGAAGCTGCGTGCATTTCCCGGGTCAGTTCGTCGATAAGATTCTCTGCATTCCCGTTCACCTGATAGACCGCCACGGGTTCAGCCACGCGCTCGCCAGTCCCATCCACCCGAAAATCCGCAAACACCGTGTCAACGGATTTACGGACCGACGCTGGCGTGATACCGTGTTTCTCATTATACGCCTGCTGGATTTCCCGCCGCCGCCGGGTTTCCTCCAGGGCCTCCTGCATGGCCGGGGTTACCGTGTCCGCATACAGAATCACCCAGCCGTTGACATTTCGGGCCGCCCTTCCGCAGGTCTGGATCAACGACCGGGCAGACCGCAGAAACCCTTCCTTGTCCGCATCCAGCACCGCCACCAGCGAGACTTCCGGAATATCCAGGCCCTCCCGCAGCAGGTTGATCCCGATGAGCACATCGAACACGCCGGTTCTCAAGTCGTGGATCAATTCCACCCGTTCAAGGGGCTTTATATCCGAGTGAAGATACCGCACCCGGAGGCCCAGGTCTGAATAATAGTCGGTCAGGTCTTCGGCCATCCGCTTGGTCAGGGTAGTCACCAGCACCCGTTCATCCCGGTCGATCCGCTTGCGCAGCTCTGCATACAGGTCATCCACCTGGGTGCCGGCAGCCCTGACATCAATCTCCGGATCGATCAGGCCAGTGGGCCGGACAATTTGCTCGACCACACGGTCCCCGGCCAGTTCCAGCTCATAATCAGCTGGCGTGGCAGACACGTAAATCACCTTCCGGGTCCGCGCCCGAAACTCATCAAACATGAGGGGCCGGTTATCCAGGGCAGACGGCAGTCGGAATCCGTAATTCACCAGGGTCTCTTTGCGGGACCGGTCCCCCTTGTACATGGCTTTCAGCTGGGATACCGAAATATGGCTTTCATCAAAAAAGAGCAGAAAATCATCGGGAAAGTAGTCGAACAAGGTGGGCGGCGGCTCCCCCGGTGAACGGCCGGTCAGATGCCGGGAATAATTTTCGATGCCGTTACAATATCCGATCTCCTGAATCATCTCCAGATCAAACCGGGTCCGCTCTTCAATCCGCTGGGCTTCGACCCATTTTTCCATGTCCCGGAACACCGCCACCCGATCTTTCAGCTCGTCGCCGATGGTATCAATGGCCCGGCTCCGGGTCTGCTGCTGGATCACATAATGGCTTGCCGGAAACACGGCGGTCTTCTGCAGCCGCTTGAGCACCGTCCCCTTCAACGGGTCGATTTCATAGAGCCCGTCCACCTCGTCTCCGAAAAACGCCACCCGGATGGCCGTCTCCTCCTCATATGCCGGATAGATCTCGACCAGATCCCCCCGGACCCGAAAGGTTCCCCGGTGAAAATCCATGTCATTACGCTGGTATTGCATCAATACCAGATCCTTGAGCAGCCGGTCCCGGTCCAGCGCCTCGCCCGTGACCAGCTCGACCCGCATGGCCAGATAATCCTCCGGCGCACCCAGGCCGTAGATGCACGACACACTGGCCACCACCACCACATCGTCCCGGGTCAGTACCGACCGGGTGGCCGAATGCCGCATTTTGTCGATCATATCGTTGATTGACGAATCTTTCTGAATATACGTGTCACTGTTGGGAAGATACGCTTCGGGCTGATAATAGTCATAGTAACTGACAAAATATTCCACCGCATTGTCCGGAAGAAAGGTTTTGAATTCATGATACAGCTGGGCCGCCAGGGTCTTGTTTGGCGCAATCACCAGTGCCGGCTTCCCATACCGGGCAATGACCTGGGCCATGGTGAACGTCTTGCCCGATCCCGTCACTCCCAGCAAGACCTGATGGGCCGCCCCTGCCTTCAGACCCGCAGATAACCCCTCGATGGCACCGGGCTGATCTCCCTTTGGCGTGAATTCTGAGTGAATCGTGAACATGTCATCCCCCCTGCCTCCGGCGGCCCTGCCGGGGGCCTACCTTTTGAAAAGGTAGCCAAACAAATTTTAAAATCAACCCCTTAAATTCATCTTCACTGGATCGTTTAACATGACGGCGACGGTAAAAAACAGGTTGGTCAACGCAGAAAAGCCCGCAGACCGTGAAGGTCTGAGGGCTTTTGAATCCATGCTAAAATGATTATTCTTTGACTTTCCAGTGGGTGCCGTCCACCTTGTCTTCCAGGAGAATATGCTTTTCCAGCAGTTCATCCCGGATGGCGTCCGCCCGCGCGAAATTTTTCTCTTTTCGGGCCTGGTTTCGCTCGGCGATCCGAGCCTCAATGGCGGCGGCATCCAGTTCAGTGGTTTCCAGGGCAGCCGTTTTGCGGGACTCGAAAAACGCGGCCGCGTCTTCCATCAGAAGACCGAGCACGGTGCCCGTCCGGACCATGTCACCAGCAATGCCTTTGACCGTATCCGGGGTCACGTTATCCGCATCCATGAGGCGGTTCAGTTCCCGGGAAGTATCAAAGAGTCCGCCAATGGCCCTTGCCGAGTTGAAATCATCATCCATGGCCGCGCAAAACTGTTCCCAGACAGGGCCTTGCGGAAGATCAAGCAGATCCACCCGGCCCCAGCCAAAGGTTTCCTTGACCCGGCGCAGGGTTCCGTAGAGTTTTTCCAGACCGGAACGGGCTTCGTCCATATTCTGGTCCGTGAAATCAATGGGGCTCCGGTAATGATTGGACAGGAGAAACAGCCGGATCACCTCGGGCGGATAATACTGCATCACGTCTTTGATCATCTTGAAGTTGCCAAGGGACTTGGACATCTTTTCCTGATCGATATTGACAAACCCGTTATGAATCCAGTACCGGACAAACTGACAGCCGCAGGCTGACTCGGACTGGGCGATCTCGTTTTCATGATGGGGAAAGATCAAGTCCTTGCCGCCCCCATGAATATCGAACCCGTCACCAAGATAGGCACGGCTCATAGCCGAACATTCAATATGCCATCCCGGCCTTCCGCTGCCCCAGGGGCTGTTCCATGCCGGTTCCCCGGGTTTGGCGCCTTTCCACAAGGCAAAATCAAAGGGATTCCGCTTACGGGGGTCGATGTCAATGCGGGCACCGGCTTCCATGTCCGCCAGCTTGCGGCCGGAGAGCTTGCCGTAGCCATCAAAGGATGCCACGGCAAAATAGACATCTCCATCTGCCGGATAGGCGTGCCCTTTTTCGATCAAGGAGGCAATGAATTCGATGATATGAGGGATGTGGTCGGTTGCTTTGGGTTCTTCGGTGGCCCGTTCCACATACAAGGCGTCCATATCCGTATGAAACGCGTCAATGTAGCGGTTGGCCAAATCAGACCAGTTTTCCCCGAGCGATGCCGCCCGCTGAATGATCTTGTCATCCACGTCCGTAAAATTCCGGATATAGGTCACCCGGTTTCCAATGGCCCGCAGATACCGGGCCATCACATCAAACACAACGACAGAGCGGGCATGGCCGATATGACAGGCATCATAGACCGTAGGACCGCAGACATACATCTTCACATGCCCCGGTTCCATGGGTTGAAAGACTTCTTTGGTTCTGGTCAGCGTATTGTAAATCCGCAATGTCATGATCGTTTCTCCGGCACCTGCACACCTGACAGGTCACCCCTTGATTAAGTCTATCCGTTGGAGCAGGGCAACGCAGTCTGCCGCGATCCCCTCTTCTCTGCCCACAAACCCGAGGCCTTCGGTTGTGGTGGCCTTGATGTTCACACAGGTCGGGTCCACAGCTAACACCCGGGCAATATTTTCTGCCATTTTCAACCGATGCGGGGAGAGTTTCGGCTGCTGGGCTATCACGGTGGCATCCAGATTTCCGAGTGCATACCCCTGTTCACGGATCCGATGTCCCACAACCGCCAGCAACTCCAGACTATCGGCCCCTTTGTAGGCCGGGTTGGTATCCGGAAAATGCACACCGATATCCCCAAGGCCGGCCGCGCCCAGCAGGGCGTCACACACCGCATGGATGAGCACATCCGCATCCGAATGCCCCAGCAGTCCCTTTTCATGGGGGATATGGACACCGCCGAGGATCAGCGGCCGCCCTGCCACCAGCCGGTGCACATCATATCCTTTTCCGATTCGCCACATCCGTCCGCTGCCGTTTCTCCCTCACATCTGAAAACACTTCCTGCAAAAATGAAAGACCCGCTATATCACATCTGAACTGGCCGGTAAAGCCCCTGATGCATGCAAGCCGGAACTTCAAAACGCATCCGGTGACAAGCGGCATAGGGTTCACTGGCACAGCTGTGGTTTAGATACAGGATGTCTAAAAATGCAATGCGTTAACGAGAACACATCAAACGGCTAACGTACCGTAAGATGTTAAGGATCGATCTCTTTTTGGGGATTACCGCAGGAAAAACCTCATTCGACGCGACGCCTGTATTACGGGAGGGTCCCCGGCAGAATATTGGTAAACGCGTACGCTTCGACCATCTCGCCGACGGCGGCCTCAAAGTCGTTCTCCCCCCATTGCTCAATGGAGAGGATCCGGTCTCCGGAATCATCACAATAATCCCAGCGGAGCAGTTCACTGCCGCTCTCGGGATTTTTATCCAGATTGATGTACTGCCCCCCGCCCATCTCCTCCTGGTAATAGGTGACACCGTCAAACGTGATTTCCGCCGGCGGATCCTCGTTTGTTTTCATATGACTCACCACCGCCTCCCCCAGTTTCCCAAAGGGAACCTTGCGGGTGATACACCATTCATCCGCGTCATCTCGCGTCAGTTCGAGATAGATCACATCATCTGCAGCGGTGAGCTGCCATTCGTAGGAGATATCCGCATCCCCCCAATTATAGGTGGCAGCGTTCGTCACCTGCCAGGTTTTCATGTCATAATCCAGATAATACCCGGTCTTGAGCTTCTCAAGGGGCACATCCGTCAGCAGCTCGTCACCGTCTGCTTTTTTTTTGCTAAAGAAATCAAACAGGCCCATAGGTTCCTCCGGTGCATACGATTTGCGTTTTGATCGACATCTCTTTTTTTAGCGCCGCGTGCACTGCAAAAAAGAATATCCGGCCACTGCGGATGCAGTGACCGGACCCGATAGATTTCTGTCCTGTCAGGGTGACGGGGTCACCTGAACAGATCAGCTCATTCCCATTTTCTGCTTCAGCTCCAGAAGACGCGCCTGGGCATCGGAGTCTGCGGCAGAACCGCCGCCGAGCAGGTGATTGATTTCGTCATCCACACTCTTGTCCGCATTGGCCATCTCACCGTAAGCAATGGCAAGGGACTCGTCAGCTTCCACCTTGTCCTTCATTTTTTCCAGCATGGCCACGGTGCCGCTGCTGTCGATCTTGGCCAGCTGGGCGTTGATCTTCTTTGTGGAAGAAGCGGTACGTGCCCGGGCCCGCAGGGTGATCAAGTCATTTTCATAGGTACTGATAGCGGATTTAATCTTGTTCACATTGGCCTGAAGGTTGTTGGCCATGGTTTCATGATGACCGGCCTCTTCTGTCAGACGGGCCGCCTCGGATGCAACCGACTCTTTTTTACTCAACGCTTCCGTGGCCAGGCGTTCGGCTTCTGCCAGATCCACGTCACCGGACTGGGCCTTCTGCAGCAGCAGCATGGCTTTTCGTTCATAATCGGCGGCCAGTTTTTTCTTGTTGTCCGCATCCTTCCGGGTCCGGATGGCAATGCCCTTGACTTCTGCCAGACTGGTCATGGCCTGCTGAAGGTCTTTTTTCAGATCCCGAATCCCCTGCTCCGTCATTTTGATGGGATCCTCGATCTTGTCAATGGCGGAATGAACATTTGACTGGCCTACTTTGAAAAGTCGTCTGAATATCGACATGGTACTCTCCTTGTGATGAAATGCGCAGGTTCCAAGCTGCGGTCAATCCTATTTCCCCATATAGCCGAGCAGTGTCTCACCGTATTCGGACAAGGCCAGGCTCAGGGCGTGAATCGATGCTTCCAGCTCATTGCGATCCAGATTTTCCAGCTGCAGGGTATCCCTGAAGATCACCCGTTTGCCACTCTCATCCAGCACAAATGCACCATGCACCAGGGTCCGGTTCATCTTGAGA
Organism: Deltaproteobacteria bacterium; assembly: GCA_002748835.1. GTDB lineage: Bacteria > Desulfobacterota > Desulfobacteria > Desulfobacterales. Next base: position 25,914 of record PDTL01000023.1, on the reverse strand, counting down.
AGCTCTGAAAAGAGATCTCCCGGCTCTGCCGGAACATCCAGAATCATCTGTTCGAGAATGACAATAGGGGCTTCGCAGTCGACCACCATGTTCATAATGCCGTTCTCTTCATCCGCGATAATCACGATTTCCTCTTCAGGAATCTCATCAATCACCGCCACATCCATATCAAACAGATAGGCTTTTACCCGCTCAAAACGGTTTTCCATCATCCAGTTCCTCCTAGGCTAAAGTATCAGGACGGTCGGTTGCGACTATCAGAAGGGCGTCCCCTGCCGCCAATGGCAGGTCCCCTGCCGGGTTGGTCATGACAGTGCCCTGACCGCGTTCAATTCCGATGAGCAGATAATTCCACTCCTGTTTAAGGCGAGTCAGGGCCTCAAAAAAACTGTTCCCTACAAAATAATCCGGGATGGGTATCTTGTAAAGGTCTTCGCCATATCGATTGCTCACCAGCTCGCTGACCATGCGGGTGATCCCGTGATCCAGAGCCGCCTGAACCATGAGGTTGGTGCTCAGCTCTCCGATGACAATAATTTCATCAGCCCGGGCCATCCGGCATTGCTCCAGGTTGCCGCTTCCCATCAGCTCGGCGCACACATAGAGCGACGGATACAATTCCTTGAGCGACATGACAGACAAAATGGTTCTGGCATCCCGGCCATAGGTATCCATCCCGTCCTCGGACAGAACCATCGCCACTTCCGCAGTCCCGGCATTGGCTTTTTCCAGTGTGCCGGCATCCACATGCCCGCGCACAAACTGAATCGCCATGTCGTCCACCGGTTTTTCAGGAAGATCAGCGATGATTACAATGGACCGCTGTTTCATTTTCGGGTCTGCCTGCAGCTCCCGAATCAAGTCTTTCCCCCGATAGTTCCAGCCGCATATGAGAAAATGATTCCGTACCCGTACCGGTTTTCCACCTCTATTTTCCATCATCCGCCTTTCCACAAAAATACTTGCCACTGTCGCCGTGAAAATCCCCAGAAGGCCGATCCCGAGCAGCATCACCCCGATGGCCACCACCCGCCCTCCAGGACTTGCCGGTGAGATATCCCCGTAACCGACCGTGGTCATTGTCACCACGGCCCACCAGATCGCGTCCTGCATATCCAGATCCGGTTCAAACACCACCATACCGATGCTGCCCAGAATCAAGACCAGTGCGATAAACCCCATCACCCGGTTCAAATTATCCCGGCGTACCAGATGCCAAAATTTACGAAATACTGAAAAATAAAAAAAATGCATGACGAATCAACCTGTCTGAACCCTGTAAGGAAACCTTATGCGCATCATCATCCAAAAACATTCACCGCCCATCCACTCAATTTTTATCACACCCTCATATTTACGGCTCACATTTTTTCATATATAAAAAAATTATGCTGGGTCATCAATGGCTAATTAACCCAACAATACAATTTGAGACCGATTTTTTTGTCACCCGATAAGGAGTACCCATGTCATCCATCTCAACGGACCCTGACTTTTTTCAGCGCCATTCAGACAACTACCTCAAGATGGCCTTCTGTACCGATTACCGAGAGATTTTCGAGCATCCGGATGGTTACGGAAAGCGCACCGGACACTGCGGTGATACCATCGAATTCTATATTGACATTGAAAATCAGGTCATGAAGTATGTTGCCTATGCAGCGGATGGCTGTCTCAATACCCATGCCTGTGCCAATACCGTTGCACACTGGATGCAGGGAAAACCCCTTGAGGCCGGATGGGACCTCACGCCGGATCAGATCGTCGCCTTCCTGGAAACGCTGCCGGATGATGAGCATCATTGTGCCGAGCTGGCTGCGGGCGCATTTTATCTGGCGCTGACAGACGCGACCCAAAAGCGCGGCGATGCCTCCGTATCAGAAACGGCATCCTGACCAGGCCATGCCGGGACACGGTCCCACATCGCCGGCCGCCCCTAGATCCCATAAGGAGATACGAGATTGCCTGATAAGTCAACATTCATGAAATTAAGAGAGGATGAACGCGAAGTTCGCAAAAGCCTCATCATCTCAGCGGCCATGGATCTTTTCAAACAAAAATCCTTTCACGAGGTCGGTATGCGGGACATCGCCGCCAACGCAGGGGTCTCTGCAGCCTCTATCTACCGGTATTTCCCCAGCCGGGACGACCTCTTTGTTGAAGCCCTGATCCGGGACATCAACCGTATCGAACAGGTGCTTGAGGAACGGGTAAAATCCGGCGACGCCACCATCGAATTCCTCGCCCGTTCCGTTGTCGACTATTTTATCGATCATGAAGCGACATTCCAGATGATGTGCCATTTCATGATGCGGGGTGAAGAAAACCCCAGCGCCCTGAAAAAATTCAATGCAGTCCAGCTCTATTTCCTCCGGATGTTCGATGATGTGGTCAAGCGTCTATCCGGGCCGGATGCCAAGAGCCTGCATACCCAGGCGTTCTTTGCTTCCATCGCAGGCATTGTCATGACATTCCGGAATTACCCGGGACGCTCCGGTAAGGAACGAAGGGAATACATGCACAAGCTGGCCCTGATGATCATGCGGGAAGGCAACTCACTGAACTCTCTCTGATTTCCCGGCATTCTTTCCCGAAACAAAGGATGGCCGCTCCTCCCCCGTCTTTTCCGGAGGGGCACCCGCTGTTTCATCCGTTTCTTCTCACTCCGTCCCCCACCTGTTCTGTCAGGTAACAAAACGGTCACCGGCATGTGCTGCCTAAGAATTCGATGATCTTTTCACAGGCCTTTTACTTCTGCCGGAGCCGCCAAAAGGTGTGGGGAATCCCGATCAAACCCGGGGAAAACCCCAGTGAAATGATAGGGTTCCCCTATATACAAGCGTGAAGAATTCATGAATAGTAAAGCCAGTCGATGGAACGGTGGCACACCCGTTTCCTGAACCCTGATACGGTCATGCTGAAAGAAAATACGTATGTTCACTAAAAAAAAGTCACCCCAAAAAATAGTGCAGCACCCACAGAACACCCGGGCAAAAGGGCATTTTACCGACCCGGTATTTGATATCAACGAACTGGTAAGGAGCATTCAACGCAGTGAAGGACAACCCGACTGTTTTCGCCGTTGCGATACGACCTGCCCTAAAACAGACTGTGACTGGTACGCGTACTGCTGCGGCACACCCCGCTGACCGGTCACTGCGACCGTACCGCCGCACCTCCTCCGCGAACGGCGGATACGTGCCTGCCCCGCCCTTCCGGCAACAAAAGGCGTTTTAGGTAACTTCACCACTTACAAAAAAGGGCTCGCACATGAATCAGCTGATCCAGGAAAACACCACCGATATCTGTACGACGCTTTTCTATCGCCTGACCCATCAGGGGCTTTCCCCCCTGGAAGTTAACCGCATTGTCAAAGACACCTACAACATTTTAAAAAATGGCGGCAATTTTACCATTTCCCTGATCAACGCTGAGCTGACCCGGCTGGGATGGCCGCATTTCCTGCTGGATGATTTCAGTTTTGAACTGATCATTGCCCTGCTTGAAAAAGAATTTGATTTTACCGTTCGCGTCCATTTCATCCACTAATATCCATACCGAATGAGACTGTTCTGGGCTGAACGTTACAGCTGTCCTCCCTGAAAAAACCCTGCCCGGCAGCGACGTTGCTATGAAATATCCCCGGCATAAGCGCCCTTTTGCATGAGTATTTCGCAGTGCTGCGCCCCTCCCTTGACATTCACTTCCGCGTTTTTTCATGGGCGGGCTATTTGCGAATTGACATCCCCTTGAAATCATGCTCAACTTATCGAATCCTTATTGAATTCAATGAAGTTGTTTTTAATAGAGGGACACCATGAACCCATCCGCAGCCCCCCCCCGCAAAAGTCCCCTTCATCCTCATTGCAGATGATGAAGCACACGTCACCCAAACGCTCAGTCGTCTGTTCCACCGGGAAGGGTTCCCGGCGATTTTTGCATCTACCGCCAAAGAGGCCATCACGCAGCTTTCGCGTCGGGAACAGTTTGCCATCATTCTTGCTGATCTGCGGATGCCGGACATGAACGGCTTACAGTTTCTGAAAGAAGCCAAATTTATTTCGCCCCGGAGCAAGCGTATCCTCATGACCAACGATTCGGACATGGACGGTATGACAAGCGCCATCAACGATGGTGAAATCCATCATTACCTCACAAAACCATGGGATGAGGATGTCCTCATCAGCCTGGTCCGTTCATCCTACCACCAGTATATTGATGAAACCGCAAAAATGTCGGAAATCGAAAAAATCCGGCAGCAGAACCGGGATCTGTTTTGGTTCGGAAAAAACCTGAAACAACAGCTTGAACTGAAATGTAAAGAGCTGGCGGACAAAAACCAGCAACTCCAGCAACTGAATGCGGAACTCAACGCCTATACAAAACAGCTGGAATCCGAATGCCTGCAGACGCCGGACCTGACAGACGTGCTCCAGTCCGTCAGACTCGATTCTAAAACAGGACTTCTCACCGCTGCCAGCAGTATTGCCCGTCACCTCAATTCCGTCTTTCTCGCCCTGATGCAGCCCTATGAACCAGACGCGCCGCCGCCCTTTTCCATTACCGCGCTATGGGAATCGGACCCCTCGCAGGATATTCCTCACGATATCATCCATCTGCTGTTCCGTACAATCGGCGCCGTTCAGCCTGCAATGCTGCCTGATCGCCCTCCTCAGGCAGAAAACGCTGGGCTCATGACGGATGCACTGCTCGCCTTCACGTCTCAGACAGATGCGCAATCTCCTCACAGTTTCGCCCCCACATCCCGCATCAGCCCGGATACGCCCAACCCCATGAACCTCCAGCTCACCATCAGCGATGACGCCATGGCTGCCTTTATTCGGCTCACACCGGAAACATCTCCCCGGATCACATCCGACGACATCCTGGATTACCTGGCCGCACAGGGCGTTGTTTTTGGCATTGTGGGCAGGTCCCTCATCGACACCTTTCTCAATTCAGAAACCCACCGCACCAAGCGGTTTCGCATTGCCATGGGAAAACCATCCCAGGACGGCCGGGATGCGACGCTCACGTATCATTTTGACACCGCATACCTCAAAGCCGGAAAAATCCTTGAAGACGGCACCATCGACTTCAAGGATCGCGGTGATATCCCCCACATTTCAAGAGGGGCCCTGCTGGCGGAAAAAACACCCGGGGTGCCGGGAAAAAACGGATGCACTGTGTTCGGTGAAGAAATCTGTGTACAGATGCCAAAGGATCTGTATCTGGGCAGCGGCAAAGGGACAGAATTTTCCGAAGATGGGCTGAAAGTCTACGCGGCAACCGACGGCCAACCCGGTTTAACGCCCTGCGGAGATATTTGGGTCTCAGATGATTTTGTCATTAACGGGGATGTGGGATATGAAACCGGACATATTCACTATGAAGGAAACATCATCGTCAAGGGCAGTGTGAAAACAGGATTCCAGGTCAAAGGCGGGAGTCTTACCGCCTACGAAATCGAAGGCGCTGAAATCGACTTGACCGGGGATCTCAATATTTCAAGCGGCATCATTGATTCCACTGTCAGCGTCGGCGGCTCCATCCAGGCAAAATTCATTACAAACTCGGTCATTCTGGCGTATAACGATGTGCATGTGGTTAAAGGGATTCGCGACTCTGAGCTGCTGATCAGCGGGCGATGCATCAACACACAGGGGAAAATCATCTCATCCACCATTTCCGCACTGAACGGTTTTGATGCCGGACAGATCGGGACCGATTTGGCCTCCCCCTGCATCCTCAAAGCCGGCATCACCGAACACCGGGAGCGAATTTTCAAAGCGATGGATCGGGAAATCCATGACCTGCGGATCCAGCTTCAGTCTCTGGAAACTGCCTTGGAAACCGCCGCGCAGGAAGAGACCGGCCTTCACATGACCATTACCGAGCACGCAACCCGGCAGGACCGGCTTGAACGGGAATTAAACGCAGGCAGGAATGCCAAGCAGGCACTGTCTGCCCTAGAACAGAGCAATATGGAAAAGGCAGTTGCGAAATTATCCAAGGCGCTAGACGCCCTGTTTCTTCAGCAGGACCAACTGGAAACCACCCTATCCAAACATAAATCAGACAAAGCGAAACTGACAGCCCGTGTCCAGCACCTTGAAACAGAAAAGGAATTACTTGCCACCCGTTTCGATGAAATGCCCCAATCTGCTGAATTAAAAGCCAAACGAAGCATTCACGCAGGAACCATCCTGATGACGCCCCACGTCACCCGTACCCTGAACCAAAACGAAGCACGGTGTGTTATACGCGAAATCCGGCAGACTGACGAAGCCATGCACACCCACTGGTATCAAGATATTCAGCCGCTGAAATAGCGTTTCCGGCACCAGCGGCCTTTACCGGGTTCAAGTGTTTCTGCTCTGCAACAGCAGATAGAACCACTGACGAAACAGCGGTGACAGACGCCGGGTCTCTGCGGTCAGCCGTTTACGGCAGGCATCTGCAAGGGCTTTCGAATGGGCGGCCTCGGCCGGCTCACGCGCCATCAGAGCCTTCCAGATATGGATCGCCTCCTCAATATACCCCTGATCCAGATACAGCCGGGCCATCGTCGGTGTACAGCGTCTGCCTGCACAGGACCCCACAGGATTCACGCTGTTTTCATTTAGATTGTCACTGGAAAGTGTTATCACCGGGCACCGGCTCCGTTGAACTGGAGAATGACATCATTGGGACGGACCATGCCCAGCTCTTTGCGGGCAAGGTAATCCAGATAGGCCTTATCCTCCTTCAGGCGCCGAATCTGGCGTGAAAGGCGTCCATTTTCCAGCTGCAGCTGGCGGTTCTCAGCCTCGATCACGGCCAGATCCGACTGAAATTCTTTCATATCCTGATACCCATTCGTGCTGAAAAAACTCACCACAGCAATGACAATACAGGCCAGGGTCAGCATTACCGTCAGAAACCGGTTCATCTGTACACGCATCCATCTTCTCCGTATCCATCCCCGGGGCGGGAAAACCGTGTCATTTATGATGAAGCACGCGATCATACGCATCCCTGAGCAGACACCGTGCAAGGGCCCCGTACACTAGCACACCGGTGAGAATTGTCAGCATCAGTGAAGCGGCCCGCCATGCCATGCCGCTCATAAAAATGTGCATACTATACCGGTTCATCGCAAATACGACAAGACCCATCATGCAACTGCACCCCAACGCGACCATCTGCCGTCCTGCAAGATAGCGCCACGCAATCTGAATCTGGCGGTAATCCAGGGCACTGGCCAGCAGATACAGATTGATAAACGCGGCAATTGACGTTGACAGGGCAATACCGAAATGCCCCAAATAGGGCAGCAGCAATAGCCCGACCACGCCATTGGCAAGGATCGACACACTCGCTGCCCGGACCGTCAGGGCCACGCCGCCTGTTGCGGCAAGCACTGCAACCAGCAGTCGGGCAGCCCCATAGGCCCAGAGTCCGACAGCATATCCGGCAACGGCCACAGCCGTCTCCTGTACGGACTTCGCGTCAAACGCCCCGCGTTTGAAACAGAGTTCCGCAATCGGATGGCAGAGAAGGACCAGCCCTACTGTTGCAGGCAGAAGCACCGCCCCCAAACCATTCAGGTCTGCCGCAACCGTCCGGGCAAAAGCGGAAGGCGCTTCCGCAGCGGACCAGGCAGGCAGGGCTGCAATCGACACAGACATGGCCACAATCCCCAAGGGAAACTGTACCAGCCGGTCCGCGTAATAAAGGGACGCCACAGCGCCCGGCGAGAGTAGCGAGGCCAGACAGGTGCCCACCAGCACATTCACCTGAAAGACCGATGCTCCCCAGACCGTCGGCAGGATACGCCGCCCCATGCGGCCAAGCCCCGGATGTCCCATTCTTACGGGGCCTGTAAAGACAAATCCGCACCGTTTCAGCGCCAGGCCGTGTAATACCAGCTGCACACCGCCACCGGCACAGACACCGCTCACCAACGCCCAGTCAGGAGGGATGCCCAGCGGTATCAACAGGCACGCGGCAGACAGGATGCACAGATTCAGAACCGCAGGTGACCATGCAGGGATGGAAAAGTGGCCCCAGGCATTGAGAACGCCCATCCCGTAGGCCGTCACCAGCACACAGCCCACATAGGGCATCAGCCAGCGCTGTAGCACCACAGAGAGCATCAGTGTTTCCGGATGCGCCGTAAAGCCTGGTGCGAGAAGCCGCATGAACACCGGCGCCAGCGCCCAGCCCCCAAGGACGGCGCCGCCGGCCAGAATCACCGCCCACACGAGGCCGCTGCGCACAAACCGCAGGTTTTCGCTCTGTCCGTCCACACGGCGGTTTTCGCACACCACCGGCACAACCGCCATGGCAAACGTCCCTTCTGCAAACAGGCGGCGGATACCATTGGGCAGCCGAAACGCGGCAATAAATGCATCAGCTGCCGGGCCTGTGCCGAGTAAGGCAGCAACGGTTATATCCCGCAGAAATCCGAAAATTCTGCTGACAGTCGTGGCGCCAGCCACCCGACGCGCCTGGGCTGCATGTCCTTCCGCTGTTTCAGGGCCGTACGCCGCCCCGGCTTTGCGGTCTTCCTCCATTCTGGCATCCTGTGTCATGGCATCTTCTATCCTATCTGGTACAGACATCGACCCAATACACACCCACAGCATAAAACGCATGAATTATTTATCGCATCCACATAAAAACACGAAATAAAAAAAAGCTTTGCTTGACATGGAGAATCCGGATCTGTATATTTTTTGGGTTTAATATAACCCCAGTACCCGGGTGCTGATTCAACACGTATAATGGTTAAGAAATTTGAACAAGGAGAAGGTCGTTGGCTAATCATAAATCCGCAAAAAAACGTGCGATTCAAAACGAAAAGCGCCGCATGCGCAACCGCAGCGTCAAAACCCGCCTGAAAAGTGTGATCAAATGGGTCCGTACCGGTGAATTCGAAAATACGGACGCCGCAAATGCGGCTCTCAATACTGCCAAATCGCTGATTGACAAGGCTGCCAAAAAAGGCGTGATTCACGAACGCACCGCTGCCCGGAAGATCTCCCGTCTGGAGAAGCTGCTGAACGCCAGCGCCACCTGATTCCGCATCACAGCACACAAGTGTTTTCAGCCGGGTTTGCCGGGTTTCCGGCAAACCTTCAGAAATCGGCGGTCATGCCGGACAGGATGCGTCTGACCAGTCGATTCATCGCATCGGTCATGGCCGCATCACGATCGGCATCCGTGGCGGCCCCCGCCCCCTCTGCCACATAGACCGCTGTTTCTGTCAGCCCCTCACCCGACCAGAGTACACAGCCGTCCGTGCCGTACAGGCGCACGTCTGTCACAATTCGCACCTGCTGTTTCACACGCCCGCCACCCCGATTCCGGGACACGGTCTCCACCGTTCCCGTGCGGACACGCCCACGGAGTTCACCGGCCGCATCGGTGTCACTATCCGGCATCGAAAGTCCCGGATACCTTATAATTCCGGCCACCAGGGCATCTGTAAAACGGATCCCGATGGTGCTGTCCGAACTCCCGCAAATCACATCACCCACCCGGACAGACGCCAGTCCGCCCGGCAGGCGACCGCCGCTGCCCAGTAGCCGGTATCCGCAGCCTGTGAAGCCGGCGATCATTAGCACAAAGGCTAGCGGCAACAGCCGGCGGTTTACGCTGTGACGCGGTGTCTCAGACAACAATATTCACCAATTTCTTCTTGACCACGATCACCTTACGAATGGGCTTATCCGCAATAAATTTCTGCACCCCTTCATCGGCCAGCGCACGTGCGCTGATGGCATCATCCGTGGCATCCAGATCAATGTTGAACCGGCTTCGCAATTTGCCGTTCACCTGAACCACAATCAGCAGCTCATCGCCGCCCAGGGCATCCGGGTCATGGCGGGGCCATGCGGCAGCGGAAACCCGCCCCGCGCAACCCAGGGTCTCCCAGAGTTCTTCGGCAATATGCGGCACCATGGGACAGAGCAGTACCACGGCTGTTTCCATGGCAAACCGAATCACGGCCGGTGTACGGTCGGTTGCCGCGGCAGGGTCCATGCGGTTGATCAGCTTGATCAGTTCCATGACTGCACTGATGGCTGTATTGAAGTGAAACCGATCTTCAATATCTTTGGTAACCCGTTCGATGGTCTGATGGGTTTTGCGAAACACCTCCCGATCATCGCCGGTCAGCGGATCCATGGCCCCGGCATAGGGTGCAACCGCCTGTATCAGGGGCATCCAGTCCATGGCCAGCCGCCACAACCGGTTCAAAAACCGGCTGGCCCCTTCAACCCCGTCATCGCTCCACTCCAGGCCGCGCTCCGGGGGCGCGGCAAACAAACAGAACAAACGGGTGGTATCTGCCCCGTAATTCTCGAGCAGCACATTGGGGTCCACCACGTTCTTTTTGGATTTGGACATTTTGATCACCGGCCCGACCTCGACCCGTTTGCCGCACCGGCTGCAGGTGCGGTCAGTGCCGTCGCCAGTCGCTTCTTCCGGTAACAGATAGCCGTGTTCCGGGCAACTCAGGGTCTCCTTGTTTACCATACCCTGGGTCAGCAGACGGGTGAACGGCTCCGTGAAGGAGACCAGGTCCAGATCTTTCAAAACACGCATAAAATAACGAGAGTAAAGCAGATGAAGAATGGCATGCTCCACACCGCCGATATACTGATCCACCGGCATCCAGTACCGAACGGCATCCGTGTCAAACATCCCCTGATCATGGTGGGGGCTGCAATAGCGCAAGTAATACCATGAAGATTCCACAAAGGTATCCATGGTATCCGTATCCCGCCGCGCCGGCTGCCCGCACACCGGGCAATCTACATTCACGAAAGATTCAAGATGCGGCAGTGGGGATCCGCCGCCTTCAAGCAGATCGGCACTCTCCGGAAGCGTCACCGGCAGGTCTGCATCCGGTACCGGCACAAGACCGCATGCCTCACAATGGATCATGGGAATCGGGGTCCCCCAGTACCGTTGACGGGAAATCCCCCAATCCCGGAGACGGAAATTGATGGTCGGCCGGCCCTTGCCATGGGTTTCCAGCCAGTTACCGATGGCGCTGCGGGCGTCGGCACTGGTCATGCCGTCATAATCTCCGGACTGCACCAGCACGCCATCTTCCGCATCGGCTTCCTGAAGGGCGTCCGCATCCGGCCTTCCTCCTTCAGGAACCACAACCACCACCCGCTCCAGGCCGTACTTTTCAGCAAAATCAAAATCCCGCTGATCGTGCGCGGGAACCGACATGACCGCACCGGTGCCGTATCCCATCAGGGCAAAGTTAGCTGCATAGACAGGCATTCGCCGGCCACTGAGGGGGTTGATGCACCAGGCACCGATGAAGACCCCTTCTTTTTCATAATTCTCTACGGCTTTGGCGGTCCGGTCCTGATGGGAAATCCGCTCCACAAAGGCATCCACCGCCGCTTCCTGTTCCGTTCCCCGTGAAAGCGCAAAGGTTAACGGGTGCTCAGGGGCCAGACACATGAAGGTGGCCCCAAAAACCGTATCCGCACGAGTGGTGAATACCGGAATTTCCGTGTCATGCCCCTCCACATCGAACCGGATTTCTGCACCAAAGCTCTTGCCGATCCAGTTTTTCTGCATGGCGGTCACCTTGTCCGGCCAGCCGGGAAGCTGGTCACAGTGAACCAGCAGATCATCCGCATAGTCCGTGATACGAAAAAACCACTGTTTCAGTTCTTTCTGCCGCACCAGCTTACCGCACCGCCAGCAGGCATCGTCTTCCACCTGCTCGTTGGCAAGCACCGTCTGGCAGTGATCACACCAGTTGACCGATGCTTCCTTACGGTATGCCATCCCCTTTTCAACCATCCGGGTGAACAGCCACTGTTCCCACTGGTAATAATCGGGCGTGCAGGTGGCAATCTCCCGTTTCCAGTCATAGCTGAATCCCAGCCGTTTCAGCTGCTCGCGCATGTTCTCGATATTGGCATAAGTCCATTTGGCCGGATGGGTGTTATGGTCAATGGCCGCATTTTCAGCCGGCATGCCGAAGGCGTCCCATCCCATGGGGTGAAGCACATTGTAGCCGTTCATCTGTTTATAACGGGCAATGACGTCACCGATGGTATAGTTCCGCACATGCCCCATGTGAATTTTTCCGGACGGATAGGGAAACATTTCGAGCAGATAAAATTTTTTCTTTTCCGGGTCCTCGGTCACCGCAAACAAATCCTCGGACTCCCAGATCTGCTGCCAGCGGTGTTCTATGGCATGCGCATTGTATGTGTCGTTCATTTCCATACCTCCTGAGCATGGGGCGTTGTTGGATGTCATGCGCTATATGATCTATCAAGAAAATGTGCGCCGCCGATGCGTCGTGCGTTCAGGCCATCCCGCACCGGCTACCGTGTATCTGGAATCGGTACTGACTGTCATGCCACAAGATGCCTGAAATGGCAAGATCGTTGACTTTTTATACAGCGCCGTCACCCCGGCATGTGAAAATAGATTGACTTCACTTAAGCAATTTCATATTAACGCGATACGAGCGTCCCTGCACTGAACCACTCACTTATCCTGACGGTTTTGTTGATATTTTTACTTAGGATTCGATTGAATTATTTATGAAAGCCGTATCTTCTACCCGCAGCAAAATACTGATCAATGCCCTGGAAACCGATGAATGCCGTATTGCCAAGATAACCGACAGCAAACTGGTTGATTATCATCTTGAATCTGCGACAAACATCATCACCCAGGGGAATATATACAAAGCAAAAGTCACCCGCGTGGAACCCAGTCTTCAGGCCGTGTTTGTGGATTATGGCGCAGAAAAAAACGGATTTCTGCAAAAGCAGGAAATCCACAGTGATTTTTTTCAGGACAGCCAGTCCGGTGACAGGAGCCTTCAAATGCTGATCAAGCGGGGTCAGGAACTGGTGGTTCAGGTCACCAAAGATCCCTTCATGCACAAGGGCGCCATGCTCACCACCTTCATCTCCCTTCCCGGCCGGTACGTGGTCCTCATGCCCGGGAGCAACAATCGGGGCGTGTCCCGACAGATCGAGAATGAAAAGGAGCGCTCGCGGCTCAAGGAGATCATCGATTCTCTCAATATCCCCAGCGAATTCGGTATCATCGTCCGGACCGCCGGTGACGGCTGCACCAAAACAGACCTGTCCAAGGATTATAAATATCTGATGCGCCTATGGAAGCAGATCACCAAGCTTGCGGCCCAGGCACCGGTGCCGGAACTGATCTATAAGGAACAGAATCTGGCCGTGCGCGCGGTGCGGGACTACCTGTCCACCGATGTGAACGAAATCCTGATTGATGACGAAGCCATCTTCAAGGAAGTCAAGCAGTTCGTCTCCGTAATTGCTCCGAAACAGACCGCCATTGTCAAACGCCACCGGGCGGACAAACCCATCTTTAACCGGTACCAGTTAGAGCAGCAGATCAGCTCCATCTACGAAACAAACGTTGATTTGAAATCAGGCGGTTCCATTGTCATCAACCCCACCGAAGCCCTGGTTTCCATTGACGTGAACTCGGGCAAGGCAACCCAGCGGGGTTCCTTTGAAGAGACCGCCCTTCAGACCAATATGGAAGCGGCCGAACAGGTGGCCCGCCAGCTCCGCCTCCGCGATCTGGGGGGGTTGATTGTCATCGATTTTATTGACATGCGGGATTCAAAAAATAAAATCCAGGTGGAACGGACGCTCAAAAAACACCTGAAAGTCGACAAGGCACGGACCAAGGTGGGCCGAATTTCCCAATTCGGTCTTCTGGAAATGTCCCGTCAGCGCATCCGCCCGTCCATCGATTTTGGCAGCTTCACCGAGTGCCCGCACTGCAAAGGAAAAGGCCGTATCCTCTCCAGCGAAACTCTTGGGAACCGGTTTCTCAGGGAATTGTTCATGCGGACCCGAAAAGCCGAGGTCAAGCAGATACGGTGTTCACTCCCCCCTGACGTGGCCGCCTATCTGCTCAACCGGAAACGCGCGGAACTGCTGGCCATGGAAACCAAAAACGGCGTGGCCATTCTGATAGAAACCGATGCCGATCTTTTGCCGGGAAGCAGCTGCATCCATACCGAGGAGTGACCCCGCCGGAGAAAAGAACAACGGTGACATCCCATAAAAAAAACGATTTGCGCTCCTGAATCAGATTGATTATTCACAGAGTGACGGAATTGATTTTTTCGGCGAGAGCCTTTTCTGGCGACCGGATAAAATCAGACCGGATCAACGAAAAAAGTAATTGAAATATTTCAGCCGGTCCCGTACATATGGCTGAATTCAGATGAAACTGCCGCAGACATGCGGCTATTGTTATTGTTCAACCACTGTAAGGAGGTCGTGTGTTTACAAGCATCGCTTATGCCATGGGTCAGACAGGGGCATCGGCTTCGGGCCAGCCGGGCGGATTCGCCGCTTTTGTTCCCATTATTCTCATGTTCGTTATTTTTTATTTCCTGCTGATCCGGCCCCAGCAAAAAAAGGCAAAGGAACACCGGGAAATGATTGACAACCTGAAACGCGGAAACAAGGTTGTTACCAGCGGTGGGATTCATGGCACCATCACGGCAGTGGATGAAACCACCGTTACCCTTGAAATTGCCGACAAGGTAAAAGTCAAGGTGACCAAAGGGTATATCACCACCGTTCAGTAGCCGCTCTCCTAGACGCGGCCATCCGCTGTTTCGTGACCAAATCGGGCAGCAGCCATCCGTCTGCTGACACGCGAGAAAGGCGTTCGACGGGCTTATTTCTGCTGCCATATGTGCCAAGTGTGCCGGCGGCCTGCACGGCCAGGACCGGCCTGATGAAAAGAGGGATCAATTGAAACGAATTACCTGGAGACTCCTGACTGTTGTCGCCGTTTTGATCGTGGCGGTCGTGTACCTGCTGCCGACACTCACCGATATCACATCCGGAACCCCCTGCTGGCCTCACAAGGTGATCAATCTGGGCCTGGACCTTCAGGGCGGTATGCACCTGGTGCTGGAAGTCCAGACCGAAGAAGCGGTTGACAACACCTTAGACCGTCTGACCCATGAACTCAAAGGGTCGTTTCGAAAAGAACATATTCCCTACACGGAAATCAGCCTTGATAAAACAGCGCGTCGTATCACTATTGCTGTTTCCGGTGATAAGAACATCAACCGGTTTCAGGATATGTTCAACAAAGAGTTCAGAGAACTGACGCAGATTTCAACCCGCATGGAAGATGACACGCTGACCTGGGTGGTGGGACTTCCCGAAGCAGAGGCCGAACGGATCCAGAAAATGGCGACCGACCAGGCCCTTGAAACCATCCGGAACCGGATTGACGAGTTTGGCGTGAATGAACCGGATATCCGCGTACAGGGTGATCGCAGAATTCTGATTCAGCTGGCCGGTGTCAAGGATCCGGAACGCGCCAAAAAACTGATTGGCCGTACGGCCCAGCTGACCTTCCGTCTGGTGGATGACGCCCATGATGTGAACGCGGCCCTGCAGGGAAAAGTACCGCCGGGTACGGAAGTACTGTATGAAATCAATAAAAACAGAACCACCGGAACGGTCACTCGAACCCCCCTGCTTATCCAGAAGCGGACCCTCCTCGACGGCAGTACGCTGACCGATGCACGGGTCAATATCAATTCCCAGTTCAACGAGCCCTATGTCTCCATCCAGTTTGATAAAAAAGGCGAACGGCTGTTTTCAAAAATCACCGGTGAAAATGTGCGCAAGCGGCTTGCCATTGTCCTTGACCGCAACGTCTACTCCGCGCCTGTCATCCAGGAAAAAATCAGCGGCGGACGCGCCAGCATCACCGGAAACTTCACCATGGAAGAAGCCCGGGATCTGGCCATTGTGCTGCGTGCCGGCGCACTGCCGGCCACGGTCACCATTATCGAAGAACGGACGGTCGGACCGTCTCTCGGCCACGATTCCATTGTGAGGGGGCTCAAATCCATGGCCATCGGATTTGCCCTGGTGGTCCTCTTCATGCTGATCTATTACCGGGTGGCCGGTCTGATGGCCAATATCGCCCTGCTGGTCAATATTCTTCTGATCGCTGCGGGTCTGGCCGCGTTCCAGGCAACCCTCACCCTGCCGGGTATTGCAGGGATCATCCTGACCATCGGGATGGCTGTGGATGCCAATGTGCTGATCTTTGAGCGAATCCGGGAAGAACTGCGGATCGGCACACCGCCCAGGGCTGCGTTGACCGCCGGATATGAACGGGCCACCTTGACGATTCTGGATGCCAACGTCACCACGCTGATTGCCGCCCTGGTCCTGTTCCAGTTCGGATCCGGCCCTGTCAAAGGGTTTGCCGTAACGCTGAGCCTGGGCGTGCTTTCCAGCTTGTTTACCGCGCTGATACTCAGCCGCATGCTGTTTGATGCCTATGCAGGTATGAACCGCAGTGACAGTCTGAGCATTTAATCCACGTTTTTGATCGCGTTTACCATCCGCCGCCCGATCATCCGGGTCGGCGGAATACAGGGAAGGATGATTCATGCAGTTCATCAAATCGGATATCAATCTTGACTTTATCGGCAAGCGGAAAATTGCCTTTGCGGTTTCTCTGGCGCTCATCACCGTCAGTTTCCTGACCCTTCTCGTGCACAAAGGCCCGAAATATGGTGTCGATTTTGCCGGCGGTTCCCTGATCCAGGTGCAGTTTGATCAGCCCGTTACCATTGCATCCGTAAAAGCGGGCCTGAACAACCTGGGCGTTGACGACCCCACCGTGCAGACATTCGGTGCAGACGGAGATAACGAATACCTGATCCGGACCGCGTCCCTTGTTGCAGATGATCTTTCATCAGATGATGCAGCCGATCCGTCCAATTTCACGGCATCACTCAAAACCCAGCTGAGCCAGTCCACGGGTCAGACCGCAGAAATCCGGCGTGTGGAGATGGTCGGTCCCCAGGTCGGAAAAGACCTGCGAGAAAAAGCGCTGCTGGCCATGTTTTACGCCCTGCTGTTCATCACCATTTACATTTCCGGAAGGTTCGAGCTCAAGTGGCTGATCAGCGCAGTGATTGCGCTGATCCTCATCGCAGTCCTCATGGGCGCACGAAAGTTTTTCGCCCTTTTCGGCGTGGATGAAACCATGGTATTTCTCATCCCCATTGCTCTGATTGCCAGCCTCATTCTCTTCTGGATCCTCAAACTCCAGTATGCCATGGGGGCGATTGTGGCCCTGGTGCACGATGTCTTTATCACGGTGGGGGTTTTTTCCCTGTTCAACATCGAGTTCTCCCTGCCCATCATTGCAGCGATCCTGACCATTATCGGCTACTCGCTGAACGATACCATCATCGTGTTCGACCGCATCCGGGAAAACATGAAAAAAATGCAGAAGAAATCCCTTTCCGCGATCATCAACCGGAGTATCAACGAGACCCTGAGCCGGACCATTCTGACATCCATCACCACGTTGCTGGTTGTGGTCACGCTGCTGATACTGGGCGGCAGCATCATTTTCGATTTTGCCCTGGCGCTGTTTATCGGTATTCTCATCGGCACCTATTCATCCATTTTCGTTGCCAGTCCGATACTTCTGGCCTGGCAGGGCCGTCAGACACCTGCAGCTGCAGATCCTGCGTAACACCCGGCCCGGTTAAAACTGCCGATTTTATCTTGTGACAATCGCCCGGCAGGCGCATGCCGCCGCCGGGCCGTTATTTTCACCCTCATATAAAGATAACAAGAGGCTGTTCATGCACTTGACTTCGCGTATTCCGCCCGTTTCTCTTTCCCGTTTTACCGGTGTCTGTGCACTGCTTGTGTCCGTTGCACTTCTCAGCGCCTGCGCCAGTAACCGTGCTGCTGCACCTGCGGCTATGACAGAAGCCACGATGGCTGAAAAAGTGGATGCACTGGAACAGAAAGTAGACGCGCTCTATCACCAAGTCTCCGTCATTCAGTTCATGGCAGATACCCATGAACGCACCATTCAGGAGTTGGAACGAAACCGCCAGGCCGGATCCGCCGAGGCGTTCAGGCAGCCGGTCCTGCTTTCTGAACCGGTAACTGCCACCGCGCAACCTGAACGCCCGAAGCCACCCGCCAAACCGCTTCCGCTCACGGCAGAGGCCATGTATCAGCATGCCCGCGATGCCTATCATGCGGATAACTTTCCGGAAGCAGCCCGCCGGTTTGCCGAAATGGCCCGCCGGTTTCCCGCACATGACCTTGCAGATAACGCTCTCTACTGGCAGGGTGAATGCCTGTATGCCCAGAAAAAATTTGCTGCATCCGTAAAAATTTTCAAACAGGTTCTTGAAAAATACCCGAACGAAAGTAAAATGCCCGATGCCATGCTCAAAACCGGTTTTGCCTACCTGAACATGGGAGACAGTGCATCTGCCAGGCTGTTTTTAAAACGGGTCATCACCGAATACCCCTTTTCTTCGGCTGCGGAAAAGGCGGAAACCCGGCTGAAACTCATTCAGTAAACAGCAGTCATTCAATGGGCACTGATGAGCTGCCCGTACAGATGGATTCATGACACACCTCAGTAAGCAGACACTGGATCCCTGGTTTCGGCTCACGCAGGTCCAGGGCATCGGCAATTATCTGTTCAAGCGGCTGATAGACCGGTTCGCATCACCGGAAGCTGTTTTTGCTGCCACAGACACTGAACTTGCGACAGTGGAAGGCATGGGACCCGGCCGCATCCGTCTGATCCGTCACGCCCGGCTGCCCGATGATTTTCACAGGATTGTCGATCACTGCAGAAGCGCGGACATCCATATTCTGCACCAGAAAAGTGAAGCCTACCCGGCACTGCTCCTCACCCTGCCGGATCCGCCGCCACTACTGTACGTAAAAGGCGATCTGGATCACCAGCTGCCGGCAGTGAGTATTGTGGGATCCCGTAATGCCACACCCTACGGCAAACGCGCGGCGTACCGTCTCGGCACAGACCTTGCCAGAAACGGCATTTCGGTGGTCAGCGGTATGGCGCGGGGCATTGACACGGCGGCCCATATGGGCGCCCTGGACGCAGGCGGCCACACGGTCGGCGTCCTGGGCTGCGGGGTGGACCGAATTTATCCGCCGGAAAACCGGGGATTGTTTGACCGGATCACCCGCCCTCGCAACGGTATTGAGACGGCTTCAGGCGCCCTGATCAGCGAGTTTCCCCTGGGTACTGAACCGGAAGCGCATCATTTTCCTTTAAGAAATCGAATCATCTGTGGTATGACCCATGGCACTGTTGTCGTGGAAGCTGCCCGGAGAAGCGGTTCACTGATTACGGCACGGCTGGCCGCAGAGCAGGGACGTGAAGTGTTTGCCGTTCCCGGCAGCATCGGCTCCGCCACCAGCAGCGGTACCCACGGGCTCCTGAAACAGGGAGCCAAACTGGTTGAACATGTGGATGACATCCTGGAGGAACTGACCCATGTCATCGGGATGCCACCCGGGTTGTCTGCGGTTCCGGAAACACCCCGCCCTGACTTTTCACCGGATGAACAGCGGGTATGGGATGCCCTGAGCCCCTATCCCGCCCCTATTGACCACTTGATCCGAGCCACCGGATTTGACCCCGGAAAGCTGACCGGCCTCCTCCTTGCCATGGAACTGGCCGGCCATGTTATCGCGGTTCCGGGTAAACAGTATTATCGAAACGAGGCGTAACCGTGACGAAACCCCTGATCATCGTCGAGTCCCCCACCAAAGTGAAGACCATCAAGAAATATGTGGGAGATACCTATAATGTGACAGCCACCTCCGGCCATATCAAAGATCTGCCGACCAAGGAATTCGGCATTGATATCGAAAAAAATTTTTCGCCCACCTATGTCAACATCAAGGGAAAGCAGAAAATCATTCAGTCCCTGAAGGCGGCGGCGGCCAATGCCAGTGAAGATATTTATCTCGCGCCTGACCCGGACCGTGAAGGAGAAGCCATTGCGTTTCACACAGCGGAAATCCTGAAGAAAAAAGAACGCCGGTTTCACCGGGTGCTGTTTAACGAATTAACGAAAAACGGCATCCTTTCCGCCCTCAATACCCCATTAACACTGAATCCGGACAAATACGACGCGCAGCAGACCCGCCGGATTCTGGACCGGCTGGTGGGGTATCAGATTTCCCCCATTCTCTGGCGCAAAGTGCAGGGTGGCCTGAGTGCCGGCCGGGTACAGTCTGTTACGGTGCGCATGATCTGCGAACGCGAACGGGCCATCCAGGCCTTTGAACCCAAAGAATACTGGACCCTCACCGCAGACCTTGAAGGGGACACCCCGCCCGGTTTCACTGCCAAGCTGACGCGTATCCGGGGAAAAAAAGCGGAAATTCCCAATGAAAAAACCGCACGGTCCATCACCGACGCCCTTGGCCAGTCACGGTTCCAGGTTGAAAAGGTCATTCGGAAAACCACCAAACGCAATCCACTGCCCCCGTTCATCACCAGTAAACTGCAACAGGAGGCCATCCGTAAACTCCGATTTTCAGCTAAAAAAACCATGATGATCGCCCAGCAACTCTATGAAGGGATCGATCTCGGTCCGCAGGATACGGTCGGGCTGATTACCTATATGCGTACCGACTCGACCCGTATTTCCGTGGATGCGGCCAACGAGGCCATGGGTTTCATCAAAGAGACATGGGGCGCGGATTATGCCCTTTCCGCGCCCCGTTTTTTTAAAAACAAGAACAAGGCCCAGGATGCCCATGAGGCGATCCGGCCCACATCCGTTTACCTCACACCGGAAAAGGTGAAGCGGTATCTGTCCGAAGACCAGTTTTCTCTGTACGGACTGATCTGGAAACGGTTTGTCGCCTCCCAGATGGCCCAGGCCCTGATCGACCAGAAGACCATTACCGTGACCGCAGGAGATTATACCCTCACCGCCACGGGATCCACCGTGAAGTTCCCGGGTTTTATGCGGCTCTACCTGTCTGTTGATGATGCCATTGAATCGAACAAGGACAAGCAACCCCTGCCGGACCTGGCAGATGGGATGTGGCTGAAACTACTGAAACTCGACCCCGCCCAGCACTTCACCGTCCCGCCGCCCCGATTCACGGAAGCCTCTCTGGTCAAGGAGCTGGAAGAAAACGGCATCGGACGGCCGAGTACCTACACCAACATCCTGACCACCATCCAGAGCAAGGGATACGTTGACCTGGTCAACCGCCAGTTTCGGCCCAGCGAACTCGGTTTTATTGTCAATGATCTGCTGGTTGATAATTTTCCAACCGTGCTGGATGTGGATTTCACGGCGCGTCTGGAGACCGACCTTGACCAGATCGAAGCCGGAGACACACAATCCGTGACCGTACTCACCCAGTTTTACGACAGGTTTCAGCAGCGGCTGGAAGCAGCGAAAAGCGATATGCAAAATGTCAAAGGTGTCGGAATTCCCACCGGCATGTCCTGCCCTGAGTGCAACAGGGAGCTGCATATCAAAGTGGGCAGAAACGGTCCCTTCATTGCCTGTGAAGGGTATCCGGAATGCGCGTTCTCACGGAATTATGAACGGGACGAGAAGGGAAATCTCACCATTGTCCAGCCGCAGCTCGATGCAGCGGAAGGAAAGGTTTGCGCCAAATGCAACCGCCCCATGACGGTGAAACAGGGCCGCTACGGCAGTTTTCTTGCCTGCACCGGTTACCCGGAGTGCAAGCACACCCAGTCCATCACCGAAGGAGGCGCATCCCCATCCACCGGTGTCACCTGTCCGGCGCCGGACTGTGACGGGGAGCTGGTGGAAAAAAAATCGAAACGGGGGAAAGTTTTTTACGGCTGCAACCGGTATCCGGACTGCACCTACGCGATCTGGGACAAACCCGTGGACCGGAAATGCCCAGACTGTGAGGCACCGTTTCTGGTCGAAAAGACCACCAAACGCGACGGCCGTTTTCTCAAGTGCCTCACCGATGGCTGCGGTTACAGGGAAATGATAGACGATTAATCGGTTATTTCCCGGCGGACACAAATGCCCACGCAGCAGGCCGGGTCAGATGCGGCCTGCTGCGCGTATATTCGGTTACGCCCTGCTGTGACAGGCTATTTTTTTACCCGTTCCACATACGACTTGGTGCGGGTATCGATTTTGATCTGTTCCCCTTCTTCGATAAACGGCGGTACCTGAATCACCAGACCGGTTTCCAGCTCTGCCGGCTTGGAACTTCCGGATGCCGTATCTCCCTTGACCCAGGGTTCGGCTTTGACCACCTGCATTTCCACAAACATGGGCAGCGTGATACCCAGGGGCCGTTCTCCGTGGAACAGGACCTGACAGACCATGTTCTCCTTCAAGAGATCAATCACGTCTTCCACATGGTCCCGGGTCAGCTCCACCTGGTCATAGGTGGTGGTATTCATGAAGCAGTAGTGGGTGCCGTCATGGTAGAGATATTCCATCTCCCGCTCTTCCAGGCTGGCCTTATCGATTTTTTCTCCAGACCGCCAGGTTTTGTCAAACTGAGAACCGGTCACCATGTTTTTCAGTTTGCATTTATACAGGGCCTGCCCTTTTCCCGGTTTGACAAACTCAAACTGGGTGACCACATGGGGTTCCCCGTCAATCTCGATCTTCAGACCCTTCCGAAGGTCACCGCTTTCATACATGAGAGGATATCCTTTCACCAAGTCTCAACGTTACATTAATATTTTTTAGATGTGTAATATGGCCTTGCAACAAAAACCCGTGTAATATACCTTATACGCAGCAACATTACAACGGCCGGAAGGCCCTCTTGCCGGTGACGCTGCCCCCGGGTTCCTGTCTGTCCTGTTTTGGGAACGGATTCAGGATCCACCTGCGGATTTCACAATCAAACGACTTCAGTCCCAAAGGTTACGTTATTATGATTCTGATCATTGATTTTGGTTCACAATTCAACCAGCTGATTGCCCGCAGGGTTCGGGAAAATCAGGTCTACTGCCAGATTGATCCACCGGATATCACCCTAGAGACCATCCGTGAACTGAGCCCCGAAGGCATCATCCTGTCCGGTGGTCCGGCCAGCATTTACGATGAAAATAGCCCGAAAATCGACCCGGCGATTTTTGACCTGGGCATCCCTGTGCTCGGCATCTGTTATGGGCTGCAATATATGGTGCATACCCTGGGGGGGACGGTCCATCGGGCGGAAAAACGGGAATATGGATTTGCCGCCCTCAACATTCCGGTATCCGAGGGTCTGTTTGCCGGCGTTCCGGATCAGAACCCGTGCTGGATGAGTCATGGAGACGCCATCGAAACCCTGCCACCTGATTTTACCATTCTCGCGTCCACGGCCAACACCCCTGTGGCTGCCACCATGCATGCCGAAAAACGGTTTTACGGATTTCAGTTTCACCCGGAAGTCGCGCACACGGAACACGGCACCCACATGATCGCCAATTTTCTCTTTGATGTCTGCGGGTGCCGGAAAACCTGGAACATGGAAAACTTTGCCCGGACGTCCATTGCGGAAATCCGGGAGACCGTGGGAGACAGACGCGTCATCCTCGGGCTCAGCGGCGGTGTGGATTCATCCGTTGCCGCCCTGCTCATTCATAAAGCTATCGGCAGGCAGCTGACCTGTATTTTTGTGGACAACGGACTCCTCCGTAAGGATGAAGGCGCCAAACTGGAAGCGAACCTGACCCGGCATCTTGACATGAACATCCGGTTTGTGGATGCCAGTGACCAATTCCTGTCCGCGCTTGACGGGGTAACGGATCCGGAAAAGAAACGGAAAATCATCGGCAAGGTTTTCATGGATGTTTTTGAAGCCGAAGCCCGATCTGTTGAACATGCGGAATTTCTTGCCCAGGGCACCCTGTACCCGGACATCATTGAATCCCGGTCCGCATTTGGCGGTCCTTCGGCGGTCATCAAGTCCCATCACAATGTGGGCGGGCTTCCTGAAGACATGAAATTCAGGCTCCTTGAGCCATTGAAATATCTGTTCAAGGACGAGGTGCGCCTCCTAGGCGAAGAGATCGGTCTGAATGAAGACCTGGTCTGGCGTCAGCCCTTTCCCGGTCCCGGCCTGGGCATCCGGATCATCGGCGAAATCACCCGCCGGCGTCTGACCCTTCTTCAGCATGCCGACGCGATTGTCCTCGAAGAAATCAAGGCCGCCGGTATCTACAAAGACCTCTGGCAGTCCTTTGCCGTGCTCCTGCCCATCAAGACAGTCGGCGTGATGGGAGATGAGCGGACCTACGAAAACGTCATCGCCATCCGGGCCGTGAACAGCATCGACGCCATGACCGCAGACTGGGCAAAGCTTCCCCATGAACTGCTCGGAAAAATTTCCAACCGGATCATCAACGAAGTCGACGGTGTGAACCGCGTGGTATACGATATCAGCTCCAAGCCGCCTAGCACCATTGAATGGGAATAACGGCCCTGGGCTGACCTGGGTTTTCACCGCGGTTTGCCCACAACAAATGATGAAAGAAACGAATCGGTTGCTTTTGTTCTTTCATCTAAACCTGATTGAGGAGCCATCCATGACAACCAATGAAAAACTGCCCCGTTTCACCCTCGGGGATGGCAAAGAACAGCAGACCGATCAACCCCCTGCAGCGTTTGAACCAGATGCGCTGCTCAAAAAAGACCGGCAGGATATCAAGCTGGAAAAACTGAGTACCCGAATCACCTTTATCACGATTATCATCCCCTGCCTCATCGGCGCCCTGATCGTTATCGCCTATCTGGACACCCAGGAGCGGATGGGCGAGGTAAAATCCCTGGGCAGTTCTGAACGCCAGACGATTTCAGCTTCCATGGAAAATCGGATCGCGGCTGTGGAAAAGACCGCCAGCGAGCAGGTCATTGCTTTTAACAAACGGCTGGATACCCTGGCCACTCAGCTGTCCGACCTGAACACCGCCCTGTCCAAAACAGAAAAACGTCTCAAAGAGACCCTGTCTGCCAAAGCAGACAAAAAACGCGTAGAGGCCCTTCGCAAGGAGGTTACGGCTGTTTCAGAAAAACTGCCCCCACTGGATACCCGTATTGCAGCTGTCAAAACCATGCAGGCAAAGGACCAGAAAGCGCTGAAAACCACTGTTGAAACACTTCAGACAGATCTCACAGCTGCTGCAGGCGGTGTCCGGGAAACCCAGAGCCGGCTGGCAGCGCTGGAACAGACTCAACTATCACGGAAAGACGTTTCGGGAATCGCCGAAAAACAGACCCAGGCACTGCGTACCTATATCGATAAAACCGCCGATGATCTTGACCTTCAGATGCTGCGGCTGACCGGCCTTGTCAACCGGCTGACAAAAACCGTTCATCATCTTGAATCCGGCGGACAGTCTGTTTCTCAGCCACCAGCAGCATCTGGCAACATTATAGAGAAAAATCTGAATCAATAGTGTGGACAGAAAAGGAAAGTCTGGTTCGCATACACGTTGCTCGCTGTGGTGGTGCCATTTACATCATTAATGACCTCCAACCTGCTACGTGCCCTGCAAACTTTGTTTGGCCTAAAGTCTTCACAATCATGCAGCAAGATTAAATCAGAGTACATATCCATGGTCACAGTGTATTCTGGCAGTCGGATTATTAAAAAAAATAAAATCCAGATGGGCCTGCCTTCCCCTTGATTTTCGATTTTATATGATGAAAAAAATATTGAGGCAGAATCTGCTACAGCCAAACGAAAAAGGAAGGTTCTTACCTTTGAAAGCAAGATGGTACTGGCAGCCACGATGATAAGGTATAAAACGGAATCGGTGGTCAGTTTGTAGCGGAATGGCTGGTCACAATGAAGCGGAATCGGTGGTCAGTTTGCATCGGAATGGCTGGTCACTATCAAGCGGAATACGCACGCTCTCCACCTGAAGTGTATTAGTCAAGACTTGATCTGACAAATAACCAATTTTGACGAGGCATTTGTCAGGACTCTGTCAAATATTTTGTGTAACTGCCCTTTTCATTAAATATCAGCGAATCGGTCTTCATACTGAATAAGAAAACGATTCATCGCAGGCTTCCAG
>PDTL01000036.1 GCA_002748835.1 Deltaproteobacteria bacterium | reverse complement strand
GTTCTGCAGTTTTTCTATAAAGGTGTTGAACCGACTGGAAAGCGATCCGAGTTCATCCTTGGAATGGACAGGCAGACGCATGGTCAGGTCCCCTTCTCCCTCGGCAATGTCGGTGAGGCTGTGGATCACCCGGTTCAGGGGACGTGTAACCAGGGACTGTGAAAGATAAAAAACAACACCAAAAAGAATGAGCATGGAGGCAAGGCCCATGATGATACTGGTGTTTCTCAGGGATACGGCATCTTTAAGAATCGTTTCCATGGGGATGCTGACCCCCATGCTCCAGGGGGTATTCGTGCCTTCCACGTTGATGGGCACCATAAACTGGAGGGAGATTTTATTCCCTCTTTTTGACTTGCTGACTCTTTTAAAGATTTTTCCTTCCTGGATGGCTTTCATTATGACGGATGCAACTTCTGGTTCATCTAACTCTTTGATATTTTTCCCCACAATTTCTTTGACGGGGTGGGCAACGATGTTCCCGTTATTGGCGATAATATATCCGTAGCCGGTACCCAGGGGGGTGACCGTTTCGTTTAGTTTAGCGAACGCTTCCAGGGTAAAGTCCATGCCCGCCAGACCCAGAAATTTTCCCTGGTGTTTGATGGGGACATTGAGGGATGCCATCCGTATATCCTTACCAGCCACCTGATACACATAGGGATTGGTCAGGATTGCCCTGCCGGTATCCCGGGGAACCTGGTACCAGAACTCGTCATCGAAGTTGACCACGGGTTGCACCTCAATAGGGCCGTTTAGCCTGTGCCAGTATGGGACAAATCGGCCCGTGGCATCGTGGCCAAAGGTGTTTTTGTACTGGTCGTCCTTACCGTCTAAGGCGTTGGGCTCCCAGAGGGTGACGATGCCGATAATCTCCGAGTTCCGTTTAAGGGTTTGTTTCATGATTTCATTCATGTCATCCCGGGACGGCGTATTTTTGCTGTTTTTCATACCTTCAAACACATTGGCTACGGTGCGGGCCACATCCATGACCTGATTCAGCTTTGACTGAATCTCTCCACCGTATTGAATAGCTATTTCCTGCGCCGTCTTTTCTGCATTTTGTTGTGCCATGGCAGTGGCATTCATTGTGATGTAAGTGATAGTTACAGCGTAGGACACCAGCACAACCAGACATACCGATACGAGCATTTTAGTTCTCAAACCCAGATCCTTAAACATCAGTTTTCCCTTCTGCATATGAACGTGTTAACGTCAAATTCTAAAACTGGATAGATACAAAAATACACGAAAATGAATATTGAAAACGGGGATAGGCTGGTAGTTCTTCCCCGAAAATTGAGTAAAAAAAACAATCCGGCGATGCAATCGGCTCCGGGTGTAACCTGCGATGGGTATCCATGTTAAACCTGAAAAACGACCCCGATGAAAGTAAGTTACCATATCATGCAACCCCATCATCGTCTACCCCTGATTCATCTGAACGGATAGACGAAACCACAGATTCTTCATGGACAAGTCCATCAGAAAGGCGTATGTATAAAAGATTGTCTGTTATCAGGCATGATCAGCAACAAATTGTTTGGAGTTCTCTTCATTTCCAAGTGGGGGGGGCAGTGTTGGCCCGTCGAAAACTGAACATTATTGTCAATGCAGTGCCCATGACCCGGATTCAAACCGGGATCGGGCGCTATCTGCACTGCCTGTACACGGAATTGACCCGTGTCTGTCCTGATGAGCTGAACATCTGTTATTTCGACGGATCCCGGCTCCTCGACCATCTGCCCGCCGGTCCCGCATTTTCACTGAAATGGGCATGCGTGACCGATGTCTTGTGGCGGCTGCCGACCAGGGCTGCCCTCAGTTTCCGGCTCATGGAACATTATAAAAATCAAATGCTTTTTTCCCATTATGCAAAAGGATTTGACCTGTATCATGAATCCGGTTTTTTCCCGTTTACGACGCCACGAGAGGTGAAAACCGTATTTACCATTCATGACATGTCGCTGGCGCGCTTCCCCGAGCATCACCCGGACGAGCGCGTGCGGTTCTTCAACCTGATGTTCCGGCGGTCTCTGAAATATGTGGACCAGTTCATCACGGTTTCTGATTTTTCTGAAACAGAGATCCAGCACTTTCTGCCGGAGACAAAACCGAGGATCTGTGTCACCCCCCTTGCCTGTGATACCGACTTCTTTTACCGGCGACCGCCGGAAAGAACCCAGGCGACGCTCAAGCAGCTCAACATTCCAGACACCTATTTTCTGTTTGTCGGCAGCGGGGATCCCAGAAAAAATTGTCAATTAGCCGCGCGTGCGCTTGAAACAGCAGCCCCCGGTATTCCCCTTGTCATTGCTGGCTGGAACGGATGGGATACTGCGCCGGCACCCAATATCCTTCCGGTGGGGTATGTGGATGATGACATCCTGGCACACCTGTATTCAGGCGCCCGGGCCCTGCTGCACCCGAGTGTGTATGAAGGCTTCGGCCTGACCCTGCTCGAAGCCATGGCCTGCGGCTGCCCTGTCATCGCCTCCCATCATGGCAGCCTGCCTGAAGTCGCCGGCAATGCGGTTCTCTATATCCATGATCTCTCAACACCGTCAGAACTTGCCGCCCGAATCACCCAACTTTTGAACGATCCCGGGCTGGAAAAGGAGATGGTTCAAAACGGAAACGAACGCATCCGTGCATTTACATGGCGCCGAACCGCAGAAAAAACACGGGAACTATTCTGGCGGTCTGCTGGCTGATTTTTCCCCCTTGCACCCCATTGTCAGTCTGAAGTGGATTCAAACCGTCCTGCCGCGACATTTTTCCGGCACGCAGTGGCGTGAAATATCCGTCCGTTCATAGCGACATACACCCCCGGCGGCAAGGTCTGTACCGCAGCCATGGCAAACCCCACATTGAATACCGCATCACTTTCCTTAAAGCGGGCCGGTGCCATGGACCCTGTCATGACCACCACTTTATCCGGTATACGCCCAATGGCTTTTCCGGTTTCAACCATGGTATCGGTTCCATGGGTGATCAGAATCCGGGAGGCCTCGCAGCCGCGAACCGCATCGGCGATGTATGCGCGATCCTCATCATCCATATCCAGACTGTCTTTTTTCATCAGCATCCGGAGGTCATAGGCCACATGGATATTGGCCTCGTTCAGAATTCGCCCGGTGACGGTTTCTCCGACTTCATATCGGCTTTTACCGTCAAAATAGACCTTATCAATCGTACCCCCGGTTGTGAATATCTGAACAAGAGTTCCATCTGTTTGGTCAAACGCTTCCATTTCGCTGCTTCCTTCCTGCCTCATACAGGCAACGTCTTCACCCTGACATGACATCGACAGCCACCGTCTATTTTTTAAGTCAGGTTTCACGATAAGGATCAGCGGCCATCTCATTCAGATGGATCATGCCCGCCACCGACGCTCACCGATTTGCAATTGCCCCCATTCCCTACCCTCAGCCGGATCTGGCCGATATACCAGAGATCCTTTCCGCAGGTCAACAAAGGGAACCGCAACGCACAGGCTCCTCACCGGCATCCGGTATTGTTTCCCACATGAAATCCATCAAGCCTGCGGCAAGTTACGGTTCAGCTTGAAAAAAAATGTCAATGCAGTTACATAGTATAAAATCTTCGCCAATTCAGCATCCGGCTAAGTGGGCATAGACAGCAACAAGCAACCCTAAAGGAACCCCATGCATGCATGACCCTTCAAAAACAAATCCGGTTGGCATTGCCACCCTGTTTGAACATATCGAGCTGAAGGACTTTTTTAAAAATTATCTGATTCTGATCGGCGTCATCGAAATCTTGATTTTTTTTGTCTGCCTCCTGACCACCCTGGGTCCCTCCGCATCTGTATATCCCTGGCGGTCCTATTTTTTTGCGGCCATTGTGATTCCCACCGCCATGACCTTCCTTCTCGGGGTCGTGATCATCAGCTTCAACCGTTTCCTGTTTGGCCAGGACACCCTTCCGGCTCAACCACCAGTTTCCCCGGCCGACGCTTCCCCGTCTGTCACCGATAAATTCAACCTGCTCATGCGCGCGTTCCGCCAGGTTCCCCTGATGCTGGGCCTTCTGCTGCTGGGTGTGTTTGCCGGCATTATTTACAAGATCGACGCCATTATTCACTTTGCCTCCCAAGCCGGAGAGCGTGTGGTCCAATATCTCCTGATCAGTATCGGCTGCGTGCTGATGCTCGGATCGATTCTGCTCGTTCTGTGGCTGATACTCAACTATCGGCTCCGTAAGACATCTATGGCAAACGAATTTCAGTTCAAAAATGAAGTGGTCAAACAGACGGGTTTGATCATATTAAATGATCAGACAGTGGTGACCGCTGATGGCGCACCTGTCAATATAGAAAAACAACAGCAGCTGGGTGCGCCTGAAAACAAGCGTGAAGCCCGCAGACTGCTGCCCCGTTTTAAATAATTGGGATGGGATTACGGCAACCATCTGCCGTAGCCCCTTCTGGGTATTTGATAAACCTGTTTAATGAGGAGAGTGACGTTGATCCAAAGCTACACGCACCCGAAACGCCCTAAGCTGCAGCAGATTCTCATGCTGCTGATCGTTTTCGTGTCCCTATATGCATCTCAGACAGCTGCAGAAAACACGACGGGTATCACTGACTCGGAAATACGCATTGGCCAGTCGTGTGCGCTGACCGGACCTGCCATGGCAATGGGGAAAGGAATGCATGACGGTGCACAGACCTATTTTGCCCATATCAATTCCATGGGCGGCATTCACGGCAAAAAAATCCGCCTGATCACCTTAGATGATGGGTATAAACCGGAAGTCTGCAAGAAAAATACAAAAGCCCTGATCGAAAACAAAAACGTATTCCTCCTGTTCGGTTACGTAGGTACGCCGACCACCAAAGCAGTGCTGCCCCTGGTACAAACATCAAAAATCCCGTTTTTCGCCCCGGCAACCGGGGCGACGCTGCTCAGAACGCCGATGATTCCGAATGTGTTCAATATTCGGGCCAGTTATGCGCAGGAAACAGCCTTTATGGTCCAGCGGCTCATCTCCGATAAAGGCATAACGAAAATCGCCGTGTTTTATCAGAATGACGCATTTGGGATTGACGGGCTCAACGGAGTGCAGAAGGCCGCTTCCGAAAATGGGATCTCCGTCATTGCTGATGCGAGTTACGAGCGAACCGCCCCGGTTGTGGATACGGCGGTTTCACAGCTGATGAAAGCAAGCCCTGAGGCGGTGATTCTTGTCGGCTCCGCAGAGCCATGTGCAGCCTTGATTTCCGGTATGCGGGATGCTGGCAGCAAGGCGCTCTTTCTCACGGTCTCGTTTGTCGGCGGTGATGCCCTTGCCAGTCAGCTCTCCAATAAGGGACTCGGCGTTGTGGTCACCCAAGTCACCCCGTTTCCCTTTTATCGACACCCGGTGTTAGTCGAATACAATCTGCTGACCCTGGAGCTGACACCGGACTCACCGCCCACATCAAGTGGCACGGAGGGTTTTATCGCTGCAAAGGCACTCTGCAAGATACTGATGGAAACACCTGCGCCTTTGACCAGGGAAGCATTCATGGCAACAGCGGAAACCCAACTGGACGCGGATATCGGGGGGTTTTCATTTTCCTTTTCCCCGGAACGCCATCAGGGATCTGATCGGGTCTACATGACTCAGCTCGGTCCGGGGGGGTTTCTCACGCCGATTAATCATCTGGGTCAGCTGTATCGACACTACGCCCAATAACCCGAACCACGGCAGCCCTTCAGCCGGTTTCAGAAGGTTTTCCTGAAACCGGCTTGTTTGATTCACCTGACAGACAAACGGTGTTTTGTACCGTTACCCACGGCTTTCAGGTTGCTGAATCAATTGACATCCCTTCCCTCAAATGATAAAAAATGTTAATTTTTTATTACAACCCCACAGATAGAGGAGGTACACACATGACACAGAGACGGTTCTGGATATCGGTTGCAATCATCAGCTTTTCACTGTTCATCGCAACAGAATCTTTTGCCAAAGAAAAGCCCCGCATGGGGGTGCTCCGCTTTTCCAACAACACCGGTGCTGGATGGTGGGGTGGTTCTACCGGCCGAGATCTTCAGGATATGCTGGTGGCAGAGCTTGCCACCAAGAAATGTTTTTCTGTTCTGGAAAGAAAAGAGCTGGATGCGGTGATGAAAGAGCAAAATTTAGGTGCATCCGGTCGTGTGAGCAAAAACACCCGGGCAAAAATCGGCAACCTCACCGGTGCCAAGTATCTGGTGGCAGCAACGGTTTCTTCGTATGAACAGAGCAGCAGCGGCGGGGGGGGCGGCATCTCCTTCAAGGGCATCTCTGTCGGCGGCAAACGGGACCGGGCGTACATTGCCGTCGACCTGAAAGTAATCGATGTGGATACCGGTGAAATCGCTGATGTGAGAACCATCGAAGCCACATCCAAATCCGGCGGCCTGAATCTGGGCCTGAGCAAAGGCTTCTTTTCAGGCAAACTGGGCCAGTACAAGAAAACCCCGGCTGGCAAAGCCATCCGTGCCTGTATCATGGAAATAGCCGATTATCTGGAATGCTCCCTGGTCAAAGGAAAGCATCACAAGTGCATGGCGGACTTTGACGCCAAGGAAAGCAAACGCCGCGAGAAAACAAAAGGGAGCATTGATCTGGAATAAATCAGATACCTGCCCCCTTTTTTGAACGTGTCAAAAAAGACGTCCCTGTCCGGTCGGGCAGGGACGTCTTTTGTTTACAGGAATGAATACGGATATTTGGTATGATCCGTATACGTCCCCTGAATAATACCCACAACGTCTTCAACAAAGACCAGTTCTTCGTTGGTCGGAATCATGAACACCTTGATTTTGGAATTCGGGGTGGTGAGTTCTGTCTCACCGGCTTTGCTGCGCGTATTGGCATTTTTTTCAACATCCAGCTCAATACCCAGGCATTCCAGACCCAGCAGTGCCTTTTCACGAATCTTCGGCGCGTTTTCACCCACACCGGCGGTAAACACAATGGCATCCACCCGTCCTAATGCGGCGGCATAGGCGCCGATATACTTCCGCAGCCGGTACGCTTCCATTTCAATGGCCAGCGTGCAGCGCTGATCACCCGCTTCAGCAGCCTGTTCAACATCACGGCGATCCGTATATTTACCGGTAATGCCCAGAATACCGGATTGTTTGTTGAGCATGGAATCCATAAACTTGGGACCCACATCCAGTTGACGCTGCATAAACATGGGAATGGCCGGATCCATATCACCGGAGCGCGTACCCATCAGGGCACCTTCAAGAGGCGTAAATCCCATAGAGGTATCAATGGACAAACCGTTTTTCACAGCGCAGCAGGAGACGCCGTTGCCCACATGCATGGTAACGATGTTGCATTCTGTTGCTTTTTTACCCAGAAGCGCGGCTGCCCGTTTGGACACATAAAGGTGGCTGGTGCCGTGAAAACCATACCGACGCACGGAATGATCCCGGTACCATTCGTAGGGAACCGCATACATGAACGCTTCAGACGGCATGGACTGGTGAAAGGCGGTGTCAAAAATCGCCACATGCGGGATCTCCCCGAAGGCCCGTCGGGCAGCCCGGATACCGGTCAGGTTGGCCGGGTTGTGCAGGGGGGCAAGATGGGAGATTTCAGAAATATGGTTGACAGTATCATCGGTGATCAGAACACTGTGCTTGAATTTTTCACCCCCGTGAACCACACGGTGACCGACAGCGGAGATTTCTTTCACGTCCTTGATAACAGCAGTGCCGCCAGTTGTCAGGGCATTGATCACCCACTCAACGGCAATGTCATGGTTTTCAATGGCATATTTGATGGTGACTTCCTTGTTGATGGACACGGCTTCATGATTAATGAAGGAATCCCCGATACCGATCCGCTCCACAACCCCTTTGGCCACAACTTTACGACGTGCCCAGTCAAACAGCTGATATTTCAGTGACGAGCTTCCACAGTTAAGTGCCAGAATATTCATCGAACCCCCATCTCCCTTACTTGGCTTGTACGGCGGTAATCGCCGCAACATTCACAATATCCATATATTTACAGCCTCTGGACAGATCATTCACCGGCTGCGCCAGTCCCTGAATGATCGGTCCAATGGCTTCAGCACCGCCCAACCGTTCAACCAGCTTGTATCCGATATTACCTGCCTGGATGTCTGGAAATACCATGACATTCGCCTGGCCCGGGATCGGACTTCCCGGTGCTTTTTTCGCACCCACAGAGGCCAGCAGGGCCGCATCGGCCTGAAGTTCGCCATCCACCATCAGCTCCGGTTTCATCTCTTTCAACAGACGCGTCGCTTCGGTAACCTTGTCAACATAGTCATGTTTGGCACTGCCTTTGGTGGAAAACGACAGCATGGCTACCTTCGGCTCTGCTTCAAGAAAGGATTCACAGCTTTCTGCAGAGGCCGCAGCGATATCTGCCAGTTTCTGCGCATCCGGATCAATATTGACCGCACAGTCGGCAAATACCAGGGTCCCGTTATGACCGAATTCCGGCTTGTCCGTAATCATGATAAAGCAGCTGGATACTGTTTTCATGCCCTGCCGTGTACCGATCACCTGAATAGCGGCCCGCAGGACATTGCCTGTGGTGTTCTTGGCGCCGGCAACCGCACCGTCCGCCTTTCCCTTGCGGACCATCATGCTGCCGAAAAAGAGCGCGTTTTTCATGATCTCGTCAGCTTTTTCAGGGGTCATGCCCTTGGCTTTACGCATTTCATAAAAGGTTTCGGCAAATTCTGCACGCAGCTCACTGGTCGCAGGATCGATCAGGGTGCAGCAACCGGCGGCGCCTTTATCGGCAAAGGCTTTTTCAAGTGCAGCCACATCACCCAGTACGATCAGCTCCTTGACCAGTCCCTGCCGTGTGATTTCAATGGCGGCATCAATGGTCCGCTCATCGTCTCCTTCCGGCAACACAAGTGTTTTCTGCTTCGATTTGGCAATGTCCCAGAATTTTGACATCAAAGACATGCGATCACCTCCGTGACTTAAAATTGACTATCTAAATGGACTCACTCACTGAGTCCATCACCTTCGGACACACATACAGCGTAACGCGCAAGCGGATGATCAGGACGTATGGAAACAGCTTTCCAGGATTTAATGAAGATCATGCGGTATAACAGATTCCATCCGGAAGCATGCCGACATCCAGTGCGGCATTCACCTGAGAGGGTGTTATGTTTAACACGCATCCACGAATAAATCATTAAAAATTCAATAAAAATAATCCACTACGCGAACGAGATGCAATCGTTCACATCGAAAAATTGATTATAAACCCAGCAACGGAAATATCAATAAAGAAATGAACTTGCAGGTGTTTTTTTTAAACCGCCCGCATTTCAACACGCGTAAACACTGCTAGCAATGTTGACATCCCACTTTTTTCTGATATCCAGACAGGTACCTTGAAATCTGGCACAGGGGTGTTTATCTTTGCAAACTGCACATTGATTTCTGTAACTTCCGGAGACGATACAGATAGCGGATCCGGATTTTTTTTGATCTGTAACGGTTTTATGTTTGGAGTTTCTTATGTTCTGCCGAAATAGCGCCGATACGATTCCCATGAGGCAGGGGATATGCGTATAGATCGTTCGTTTATAGAAGAAGTTTCAGAACGCAGCGGGCAGCGATTTGACCGCTGTTTTCATTGTATGGCCTGTTCCGGTGGATGCCCGGTTTCCGGTGCAATGGATTATCTTCCCAACCAGATCGTCCGCATGATGCAGTTAGGGCTGAGGCAGCAGGTACTTGAGAGCAAAGCCATCTGGATCTGCATCGGATGTTACAGCTGTCTGACCGAATGTCCCAATCGGATTCACATACCCCACATGATGGATGCCCTAAGGGAGATGGCCTTAGAAGAAAAAGTCGAAATTGCAGAACCTGAAATCTGGGCATTCCACAGAGAATTTTTACGTCAGGTAAAAAAACGCGGCCGGATTTTTGAGCTGGAGTTCATGGGCCGATACAAAATGGCAACCGGTCAATACTTCAATGATTTCATTCCGGGCCTGAAAATGCTCCGCCTGGGACGCATGGAATTACTCCCTGACCGCGTCAAAAAGCTTGAAGAGATTCGCAGAATCAGAGAGGCATGTGGTGGATCAAAAAAATAGTGAAAAAAACGCCCGAATTTATTATTACCCTGGGTGTTCCCTCATGTCGAGCGCCCGGGATCTGGGCGAGTCTCTTTTTACGATGGCCAGGCTGGTCGGCTCCTGGGTTGAAGAGCTAAAGGACTGGAATTGCTGTGGTGCCTCGCCTGCCCACAGTGTCAACCAGGATTACGCAACCCTTCTGGCCGGCAGGAATATCCTGCTGGCTGAACAGCAGGGTATAAACGACCTGCACGTGATCTGCCCCAGCTGTTTTGTCCGTTTGCGGACAGCAGAACAGACCCTCCGCACAAACGACGAGAAAAACGCACTGCTGGAATCGGCCCTGGGCCACAGATATAAGGGGTCGGTCCGGATCAAGTTTTTTCTGGAACTGTTATCAGAGGGGATCACTGCTTTCCAGAAAGCGGTGATCAACCCGCTGAGCGGTTTGCGGGGTGTACTCTATTTTGGCTGTCTGCTCACCCGCCCCCAGTGGATCACCGGCTTCGACGTCCGGCCCTATGAGGACAACCTCGTCAAGCTGGTCCAGTCACTCGGCGTTGAGACTCTGGACTGGGGGCTGAGCAAGCAATGCTGTGGTTCCCACCTTGCCGTGACCAAGGCGGATTACGTGAATGACATGGTGGACCGCATCCGGGATCACGCCATCCGCGCCGGCGCTAACTGCATCATCGCCTTCTGTCCACTGTGTCAGGTCAACATGGAGCTGAGGGGAAAAGAGACAGAGCCGCTGCCGGTATTTTACATTTCCGAGCTGATCGGGCTTGCCTCACGGATCCACCGGAGTGAACACTGGCTGAAAAAACATCTGGCAAACCCGATTCCCCTGCTGAAAGAACTGGACCTCCTCTGATGTTTTTTGATAAGCCTAATGGCTATGAAACCTGGAACCCTTGTTGAATATATCGACCAGCAAAAAATCATTTGCGCGGCGGTGATCGGCGTCAAAAACAACCGATTGCGGCTGATCACCGAAACGTCAAAAGAGCTGAACCTGACGGAAAACCGTCTGGTGCATGTTTCCCAAGAGAGTGTTGACACAACGCGCGGTAAAGAGACCCTCCTTGCCCGTATCCGTGAAGCGGCCAGCGAGCGGTCACAGCTTACCAAAGACGTCGATGTGGTGGAGCTGTGGGAAGTGGTTCATGATGAGCAGGACTGGATCGATCTGGACACCCTGACCTCGCTTGCATTTCCGGACCCGATCACAGACAGCCACGCATCGGCTGTCATGCGCGCGCTGTTTTTCAACAAGCGGTATTTTAAATTTCATACCGGCCGTTTTTTTCCGAAAACAGCGCACCAGGTTGAAGAAAGCCTGGCGCTCGCTGCCGAAGCCGAACGCAGGCGGCAGCTTGTTGAAGACGGGGCGGCCTGGCTGCGGGACGCTGTCAACAATCCGCCGCCGGCAGACACGCTTGACGCGGATGCGGCCGAGTGGGTGTCGCTCCTCAAGAATTATTATCTGTTCGCATCAGACAGCAAAACCGCAGACCTTGCCAAATCCATGCTTCAGCAAGCGGGGGTTGCGGCCGGAGACGCGCTTTTTCAATTCATGGTCCACATGGGCATCTGGGAACCGGATGAGAACCTGGAGATGCTCAGGCATCAGATTCCGGTTTACTTTTCAGCCGACTGCAAGTCAGCAGCGGCGGAAATGGTCGGCGCACCGCCGTTTTTTTCCGGTGATCCGCTGCGCCAGGACCTGACCCATCTTGATCTGATCACCATTGATGGACAGAGCACCCTTGACTTTGACGATGCCTTGAGCCTTGAAAAAACCGATGACGGATACCGGCTGGGCATCCATATTATTGATGTCGCCCATTTCATCGGAAAAGGTGCCGCCATTGACAAGGCTGCCCTGAACCGGGGCAGTTCCATCTACATGCCGGACGCCAAGGTGCCCATGCTCCCGGCCGAGCTGTCCGAGCATATCTGCTGTCTCAAAAAAGGCGAGCTCCGCCCCGCCATCAGCACACTGGTCTATCTGGATGAACGATTTACCCTTTCCCGATACGAAATCGTCCCCAGTGCGGTCATTGTCAAGCATCAGCTGAGCTATTTTGACGCCAACCGCATGCTGGACACCCATGACATTATGCGGGATTTCCACCGCATTGCCCTGCATTTGCGGGAAAAACGCTTTGAAAGCGGCGCCACCCAGATCCAGCTTCCGGAGATCAATGTCTGGCTGGCGGAAGACGGTTCCATCCAGATCAGCCGAATCATGGACGAAAGCCCGTCCCGTTTTTTTGTATCGGAGATGATGATTCTTGCCAACCGGCTGATGGCTGACTTTCTCAAAGCAAAGAACCTGCCGGCGGTGTTTCGGTCACAGCCGGAACCCAAGGCAAGATTGTACAAAGGCAATGAAGGAACGCTCTTCCAGCATTATATGCAGCGCCGACAGCTGTCCCGGGTGGTGATCAGCCCAGAGCCCGATCCCCATGCCGGTCTGGGAGTTCCCTGCTATGTCACGGCCACATCCCCCATCCGTAAATACCATGACCTCATCACCCAGCGTCAGATCAAGGCAGGTTTGGGGCTCTCCACGGACCCGTACACGGAAGACGAGATCCGCCAGCTGATTGCCCTGCTCGAACACCCCCTATCCGCCATCGGTAAAGTCCAGTCAGCACGCTACCGGTACTGGCTGCTCAAATACCTGGAACCCCGGAAAGGCGAGCGGGAAGAGGCCATGGTCATGGACAAACGGCGGGACGGATATACCGTACTGCTGCTCCGGTATATGCTCGACTGCCGGCTTCCCGCCTCAGGCCTGAACCTAAAACCCCAGGATCTGGTCCATGTGGTCATTCAGCATGTGGATGCCAGAAAAGATCTGTTTTCAGCCTATGTGGCCTGACGCCAGGCAATCACGGCTGAAAACAGCAAGACTTTCATCAATGTCTGAAGCTTCTCTGTCCGGTGAACACCATGGTGGCACCGGCTTCGTTGCAAGCGATGATCGACTGATAGTCGTTGAGTGACCCCCCGGGTTGAATGACGGCACTCACGCCTTCGCCCAGCCCCACATCAATGCCGTCACGAAAGGGAAAAAAGGCGTCACTCACCATGGCAGCCCCTTTGATACCACCGCAGTCCGCCGCCACCCGCCTGTCAATTTCCGCCTTCTGGTCCGGGTCTGAAAGATCAGCGTATGCGACGGCGTATGTTTCAATGGAAAGCCGGTCTGCATATTTCTTGTAGGCCTTGTCCCGCGCAATCTCCGCAACCCCCACACGATCCTGCTCACCGGTACCGATGCCCACGGTTACGCCGTCCTTTACATACAGTACCGAATTGGAGGTGACCCCGCTTTCCACAAACCAGCCAAACAGCAGGTCATCGATCTCCTGATCTGTCGGCTGGCGGTCTACCTGGTAACAGGTTCCCTTGTACTCACATGCCGCGGGCAGCAAATCCTCACGGGTACGGGTTTTGGGAACAAAGGCCCACTGCGCAATCAGACCGCCGTCGATCAGGTTCTTGAAGTCTACAAAGGTCTGGCCGGCGAATGCGGAGAGCCGCTCCATGTTCCGGATCTGCATGACCCTGAGGTTTTTTCTGCGGGACAGGATGTCCATGACCCCGGTTTCAAAATCAGGGGCCACCACCACTTCCGCATACTGGGCGGCAATGGCTTCGGCAGTGGCGGCATCCACGGCCCGATTCAACGCGATGCATCCCCCGAATGCGGCAATGCGGTCTGCCATATAGGCTTTCTGATACGCGGATTCCAGGGTGTCTGATCTGGCCACACCGCAGGGGTTGTTGTGCTTGACAATGATGGCTGCGGGTTGATCTGTCAGATACCGAAGGATGTTCAAGGCATTGTCCGCATCGGTGAGGTTGGTCTTTCCGGGATGTTTTCCGGACTGGAGCAGTTCGATGTCCGAGGTCAGATAGTTGCCCGGCTGCACGGTGGTTGTCTCCCCCAGGGTCAGGTTGCCATTGATCAGGCGGTACAGAGCCGCTTCCTGTCCCGGGTTTTCGCCATACCGGAGTCCCATCTGTACCGCGTCGATCACCCAGGTGGCTTTTTCATAAAAGAGGGTCTGCCGGTGATCGCCATCGACAAAGGAAATCTCCATGGCAGGCGGAAACGCTTCGTTCATCACGGTTTTGTACATTTTTTTCAGGTCATCAGCCATCGAATCCATCCTTTGCGGGTTGAATTTGAACAAAAAAAGCCTTGAAGCGTTGACGCTTAACCACGTACGTCCGGATAGACGCCTGCCACGGTTTCAAGAGGAATACCGGCCAGGTGGTCGGCAATCATACGATCATAATCTGCCGTGTGTGCAAATGCCTTGCGGGCCAAATCGAACCGGAGGTTCAGATCGGTTTTTCCGCCGGTTGCGGAAAGGGTGTCCAGAATGCGCGTATAATCGCCCGGATCGACCACGGATGCGACACGGAGATAGTTTTTGGCAGCAGCCCGCACCATGCAGGGACCGCCAATGTCGATGTTGGCCCGTGCAGACTCCAGGGTGGCGTCTGCATGGGCAATGGCGTTTGCAAAGGGATAGAGATTGACCACAACCATGTCGATGGGCACCGCACCGGTCCGGTTCAGATCCTCGGTGTGCGATGCATTGTAGGTTTCGGTCAAAATGCCCAGATAAATTTTGAAATCGAGTGTTTTCACCAGCCCGCCCTGGGTTTCCGGCTGCCCGGTATAATCCGATACCTGGGTCAGATAGTCGGGTGCATCCGGGCCAAGGATACCGGCAATGCGCTGAAACGTTCCGCCGGTTGAAAAAAACTTCACATCCGGATTGATCCGGATCAGCCCGGGGATCAAGGTATCCAGTCCTGTTTTATCAGAGACACTCACCAGAACCCGGTCTACTGAAACAGGATTGTCAATTGTCGTTACAATATTCATTGTTCCCCCTAGCATGCCATCTAAGCATCTGTCCACATTTAACTTGAACACTTTGGCAGTATAGAGTAGTTCCACTCGCCATGAAATTCATCTTTTACGAGGAGAATTTCTTTAAGCTGA
>PDTL01000035.1 GCA_002748835.1 Deltaproteobacteria bacterium | reverse complement strand
AAGGCAGATGATTTCAGTTGATACAAATATTGTGATTCGTTTTTTAACCGGTGATGATTACCCCCAGTTTGAAAAAGCGAAAAAGATTTTCAGGGAAAAAAAGATCTTTATCCCTCTTACTGTGATGTTAGGATGTGAATGGGTTTTACGATACGCGTATCAGCGGCTCTCCTGAGGTATTCCGTCCAGCTCTTCTTTCATTTTACTTTTTCATTTTTTTATCTTCCTAAGATTATATATACTATTATTGCTTGTCGTCAGCAAGTCCGGGGGCCTGGTTCACCTACAATACCACCTGCGGCGTTGCCGTAAGGCGCATTCCCTTGCGGCGTACGTCTAATACGCTTCAGGGATTGCTTTGCCAATGTTATAATTGAGGGCCTTACATCTTGTAATCAGGAAATTAGCGAGCGGCATAAGGGTAAATTTTCATCTTCTTTCAAAGATGCGATAACAAAAATTGACAATCATTGTTATTGGAGATATTCTGAGAATGAAAAAAATTTAACCCAAACATTAAAGGTACAAAATGAATGTTTCACTCACGCCAGAACTTGATAACCTTGTGAAAAAAAAAGTTGAAAGCGGATTATACAACTCTGCCAGTGAAGTAATCCGAGAAGCCTTGCGCCTCCTTAAATCACGGGACGATCTCACTGAAAGCCGGACTCAGGCCCTCAAAACCGATATTCAAAAAGGGGTTTTTTCCCTGGACCAGGGCAACGGATTGGAAATGACAGAAGAACTTTTCACTTCCATTAAAACAAAAGGGCGGCAAAAATTGGGCACAGGAAAGATCAGCCAATGAGAAAGGTTGTCTTTTCCCCGGAAGCAATTGCAGATCTTGAAGACATCTGGCTGTACATTGCCCGGGTTAGTCTGGCTCGTGCTGATAGTTTCCTCGATAAACTGTACCTTTTTTGCAAGGATCATCTTGCCGCATTTCCGGAAATCGGCACGGCAAAAGCGTACCTTGACAGGGAAATATTAGCTTTTCCTTATAAAAACTATATGATTTATTACCGCTATCAGGCCAGCCTGATAGAAATTATACGCATTCTGCACGGTTCAAGAGATTTGCCTGCTGTCTTTCAATAGAGAAGTCCTTCCCATATTCCGCACCATCATATTCCAGGGACATGATACTATTTTTTAGCGTGCAGCAGGCGCTGACGATCGGGCGGCTCTCCCTGTCTAATTTATGCAGTTAAACAGCGGTGTCCCATAAATTTACAAATAAATTCGAATAAAAATAGGCAAAGACATCCAGCCCTTTTATTGGTTACTTTATGCCGGGAAATATGCGGCTGTCCCTTGTCTGCTTGTGGCAGCCGGGGGTAACGCCAAAGGTCTTTTTATAGTAGCGGATAAAATGGCTGACATTGGAATAGCCCACGAAAAAGGCAGCCTGGGTCACATCGGTTTCCCGGTTCAAAATCAGCTCTCTGGCGCAGACCATACGGTGCTGTAAAAGGAATTGCCCGATGGTGATTCCAAAAACCTGCTTAAATCCTTTTTTTAATTTGGTGCTGCTCACTCCCACCTGCAGGGCCAGCGATGAAATGGTTGGCGGAGCGGCCATCTTCTGGACAAGGATATCCCCGGCCATGCGAATCCGTTCTTCATCAGCCCGGCACAACGGCTTTTCCTGACATGCGGCCTGCTGGGAAAACCGGTCCATCTGCAAAGCCAGAAGTTCCAGTCCGCAGCTTTCCAGATGCAGACGGGCGGCTGTGCCCTGATATGGATGATGAAAGGCGCGGGCCGCCGCATTGTGCATTGCTTTACTCATGGACAGGGAAGAAAAAAATTTTCTCTGTTGCAAAAGACTGCGGCAGTCTTTGGATAGGTTGCCCAGTTCTTCGGCAATCAGGTCTGAGAACATCCGGGGATCAACAATGATCATAAGTACATCCTGAATCT
Organism: Deltaproteobacteria bacterium; assembly: GCA_002748835.1. Taxonomy (GTDB): domain Bacteria; phylum Desulfobacterota; class Desulfobacteria; order Desulfobacterales. The sequence continues at coordinate 27,677 of PDTL01000035.1, read as the reverse complement.
CATGGGACAGAAACCGGCCATGACCCTTTGCCCCGTTCAGGCAGATGACGGTATTGCTTCCGCGCTGATTCAGTATGGAGACTGTTTTTTTACCCTGCCCCCTGTTCAGGGTGCTTTCCAGTTTGCCGCTTAAAAAGAAAGCAAATCCCACAGGCATATCTTCCTCATCAAAATTGTAATAGGGCATGACTGCGGGATTGCTCCGGCAGATGGCGACATGCAGCCCCGGACGGATGGTTACAAGTTGCTGGAGTCCTTCAGCGATATAGTCATCAACCCGCAGGAAATTGCCTATACGCTCTTGGTCTTCAAAACAATTGCCCTTTCGGGTAACAGTATGGATTGATTCTTTTTGTTCCGGTTGCATCTTTCTTATATCCTGTTTCATGATAGTAACCATTCCGCATTGCAGGTGATTCTACTTTTATTGTTTGCCCATGCAAAAAAAGGAGCCTTGTCAAATAAATGATACCGCATGCCCTCTTGAAAATCAAACGGTTGAGGATGAAAAGCGTGGGCGAATCAACGCGTACTTCTTCCGGCTTAAAATTGGAGGTATGCTCAATAAGGCTTTAATAACAAAAACAAAAGGGGCCTCTCCTCTTGAGAGGTTCGAAGCGTCGAGGATTCACCATACGATCGAAACCGTTCCAAAAAAGTGGAATTACTGTCCCGTGTATTTGATCATTCGACGCAAAAATACCTGGAAGGATTCCGGCTGCTGACACTTGGATGGTCTGACGGCAAAGTTTTCCTGCTTATCCAAATAGATATAATTTTTTTCCCGAATTTTCTGAAAGATCTGAATCCCGATGGGAAGTTTTTTCATGGCAGAGTCTCCTGATGTCTGTAATGCCTTTTCCTTTTGGATAGAATAGCATAATTTATTGAAAATGAAAAGGAATCATCTTCCTTATTTCTCATGAAAAGAGAGTATCAAAATCCGATCCTGTTTTTCTAACTGTATCACGGTGATCGCGTTGCCGGTCTTGCACTTCCGGCGTTCATTCGATATAGATGTCTCGGTCGAATGGGTCGCCCGGGTACGAAAAAACGGGTGGCGACAGGGGGCGCATCCCCTGGTGGGTTAACGATTCAAAGCGGTCTCCAGTTGGATTTTCCGCTGCCGGACACGTCAGTGGCGTGTGATTTTTCTAATGAATATAAATAGTTCTGTTGATCTGATGTTTTACCGGGCAGTGTCTGAGCTCAAAGCCGAATCCGCCCGGTATTATGCCAGTTTTTTATGGTGGCTATTGGAACCCATGATCTACATGGGGGCCTTTTACATGGTGTTCGGAATTATTTTCCAGCGCGGCGGGCCCGATTATGTGCCGTTTCTGCTCTGCGGACTGATTTCCTGGAAATGGTTTGTGAGCACGGTGAACAACGGCGCAGCCGCCATTACCGCCAGTTCCGGCCTGATCCGGCAGGTCTATGTAAAAAAATTTGTCTTTCCCGGATCTGTGGTCGTGTCCAACACCTTCCGATTTGCTTTTGTTTTTGCTATTTTTATAGTTCTGCTCCTTTGCTTCGGGAACTATCCGCATCCCACCTGGCTGGCGCTTCCCCTGGTGCTGATTACCCAGCTTTTTTTCAATACAGCGGTCTGTTTCTTCTTGGCCGCAGTCGTACCCTTTGTCCCGGATTTGCGACAGGTTATCGAAAAATTGCTCCTGCTCGGTTTTTTCGTGTCTGGAATTTTTTTTGACATCAACGCGGCGCCTGACGCGATCCGCCCGTTTTTTATCTTCAACCCCATGGCCGTGATCATCCGTGACTACCGTATAATTTGTCTGAATCACCAGTGGCCTTTCTGGCAGGGGATGTTGCTGATCACTATCGGATCCGTATTTTTATTTTGTATTGCGCTCATGTTTCTTTCCCGGTTTGACCGCCAGTATGCAAAGGTGCTTGTCTGATGCCGGATCCTATTTTGCAAATGGATCATGTGGGGCTCTACTACTGGCGGCGCTCCGGACTTTTTTCCCGGGACCGGTTCTGGGCATTGAATGACGTCTCCCTGGATATCCGATACGGAGAAACCCTCGGTGTGATCGGACGGAACGGTGCAGGCAAGAGTACGTTGCTACGCGTGCTTGCCGGTATCGTGGCTCCGGATCGGGGCAGCGTGCAGTCCCGGGCATCCGCTGTGTCGCTGCTCTCCATTCAGGCCGGTTTCAACCCGCATCTTTCCGGCAGGAGAAATGCGGTCCTGAACGGGATGCTGCTGGGCATGCAGCGCCATGAAGTGGAAGCGAAAATGGAGGCAATTATCGATTTTTCCGAGCTCGACGATTTTATTGATCAGCCCATACACACCTACTCTACCGGCATGCGGGCACGCCTGGGATTTGCCGTTGCCTTTCAGGCAGATCCGGATATCCTGCTGGTGGATGAAGTCCTGGGCGTCGGTGATGCTGATTTTCAGAAAAAATCACGGAATGTCATTCGCCGGCGCCTCAGATCCGACCGGACGGCTGTCGTTGTTTCCCATAACCTTGAACTGATCAAAGACCTCTGCGATCGAGCCGTGTGGGTTGAAAACGGGACCACCCGGATTCAGGGGGTGACGGCGGAGGTGATCCACGCTTATAAGAACAGAGAACCCAGGAAGAGGCCGCAGTGATGTCAGACGTAAAACCCCCTTTTTTTATTCTCGGATGTGTCCGTTCCGGTACCACCCTGCTGCGTGATGTACTCCGGTTGCATCCCGACCTGATCTGTCCGGAAGAAACGCATTTTTTCAGATGGGGCGATCCCTTTGGTACCCCGCGATATGACCATCCGTATATCAAGAACGCACCGATCAGAAAGCAGCGAGAGATGGACGGCATTTCCGATTACGAGGCCCGGATCTGTCTGAAACTGTCCTGGGATCGCAAGGAGCTGGCCAACGGGTACGCCCATCTATATGCGCAGAAAATCGGCAGACAGGGTGCACGCTGGTTTGATAAAACACCCCAGAATGTGTACGGGATCCTGCTGATCAGCAGCTTGTTTCCGGATGCGAAATTTATCCATATCCACCGGAACCCACTGAATGTGGTCACCAGCCTGCTCCAAGGCAAAGTCATGCCGGTTCATCCCCTGAAAGGCGCGATCAATTACTGGACCGAATCCATGCGGATTCTTACTGAATATACCGCTGCGTGGCCGGAGCGGGTGCTGCATGTGCCCTATGAACGGTTCACCCGGGAACCGACCAGTGAACTTCAGCGTATTTGCCGGTTTCTCGGTGAGGATGCTGGACAGATCGTCCTGCCCGAAGACTGGATCCATCCGGAAAAAAACAGGTATACAGAGGTGTTGACCCGGGAAGAGATGGCACTTGTCATCGAAAAGTGCGAACCTTTCTGGAGCCGCTTTGGATACAGAATGGATGCAGGAGAGGCTAATGGCAGTTAATACCGGACAACCGGCGGTCAACGAAAACAGGAGAGGGTGATGGGGCGGCGGATCGTACTGGTCCTCGGTATGCACCGAAGCGGTACCTCTGCGGTCTCGCAGCTTGTGTCGCACCTGGGGATCAGCGCGGGCGACCGTCTGCTGGACGGGCATCCGGACATCAATCCGGATGGGTACTGGGAAAATCCGGATATTGGCCGTCTGCATGAATCCGTGTTAACTGCGGCAGGACGCAGCTGGTATGATCCCCGGCCCCTGGATCCGTCTTTTTTTGACACCCATCATCTGGCCGCACCGCTGGCCCAGCTGGACACGATTCTCAAACGCGATTATCCGGCAGCCAAAGACATTGTTGTAAAGGATCCTCGGCTCTGCCGGCTGTATCCCTTATGGGGTCAGTATGCCGAACAGACCGATGCTGAACTGCGGCCGGTTCTCGTGTTGAGGCATCCGGATGAGACCGCAAAAAGCCTGATGCGGCGGGATGACGTGCACCCGGTGAGTGCGTACACCCTCTGGTGCCGATATTTGATGGACGCGGATCGGTATACGAAAAATGCCCGCAGGTACCGGATGGATTATCATCAGCTCCTCTCGGACCCGGAAAACGCGACCACCGCATTGTTCCGATATCTGCATGACGGTGCGGCGCCCGAATCTTCCGGAGAGATCTGCCGGGCAGCCGCTGCGTCTGTCAGGTCCGACTACCGGAATCAGCGGGCTGCATCGGTTGAGATCGACTGTCAGCATCCAATCCGGCACCTGGCCCGGGTATGGTATGACAGGGGACTGACGGCGCCGGACGGCGCCCTGTTTTCAGATCCGGATACATTCAGCCGGGTATGCCCGGATGAAACACTGCTGGTGGAACAGGAATCAAAACGGATGCGGGCGGTGGCAGAGCTGATGCGAATCGGAGGACTGTATTCACATGCCCAGGACGTGGTCAGCCAGCGGGATCGTCAGCTTGAAGAAAAAAATGCCGCGTATCATGCCCGCGAATCCATGATCCGGTCCCTAACCGAACAATGCGGTCAGTTGGAGGCGGACCTTGCCGCCATGACCGCCAGATACGACCGGATCACCGGTCGTGCGTTGATTCGTTTTTTACGAAGATGGGTGCAGTCATGATGACCAGGCCCGTTGACATCATTGTTCCCATTTACAACCAGTTTGCTGCGGTCAAGGCGTGTATCCGGTCGGTGCTCGCTGCCGGAATCCCCAACGGGGCATCTCTTATCCTGATGAATGATGCCTCCTCTGATGCGGCACTGAACGCCTGGTTGAGGGAAATGACCGTATCCGATGATCGCATTCACCTTGTTGAACAAATTGAAAACAAAGGGTTTGTGGCATCTGTCAATCATGGCATGTCCCTGTTTTCAGATCATGACGTGGTGTTGCTCAACAGCGACACCCGTGTTAGCGGTGACTGGCTCGAACGCATGTCCGCCTGCGCCTGGAGTCATCCCGCCATTGGCACGGTGACCCCGTTTTCAAATAATGCCACCATCTGCAGTTATCCGCTGATGGTAACAGACAATCCGCTGCCCGAAGGCGTGAGTGAGGCAGACATGGATGCGGTGTTTAAACGGATGAATACGGGGATGTCCGTTGAGATTCCCACAGCAGTGGGATTCTGTATGTATATCAAGCGCGACTGTCTGAACGCGGTGGGTCTGTTTGACGAAGCAGCCTTTGGAAAAGGGTATGGTGAGGAAAACGATTTTTGCATGCGGGCGAAAGCTGCCGGATGGACCCATCATCTATGCGGGGATACCTTTGTGTATCACCAGGGGGGGACCAGCTTCGGTGATCGGCAGAAAAAACGCATCGCCCATGCCATGAATGTGCTGAATCAGCGATATCCCGATTACCCTGCCCTGATCCAGTCCCATATCCGGGAAAATCCCGCTGCACACTTCCGTTGGGCGGTTCGGCTGGAACAGCTTGCCCGCGCGTCTACACCGAAAGTTCTGTTTATTTCCCACAACATGGGCGGCGGTACGGAGCGGTATGTGGAGGAGCTCATCTCCGCACTGGGTGATAAGATGCTGCCGTTTCAGATCACGTGCAAGGAAGGCTTGCGCGTGTCACTTTATTTTCCGCCTTCTATGGCTGCACAGCCGCTGATGTTACATGTGAACGAGGACCGGGCGCTGCTCGTACAGATCCTGAGACAGCTGCGGATCTCCCAGATCCATGTCAACCATATTCTGGGCGTTCCGAATTTCCTGCTGTCTCTGGGCAACGCCCTTGACGTACCGGTTGATATCACCCTGCATGACTATTATTTCATCAATGCCAATCCCACGCTGATCAACCCGGAGGGACGCTATTGCGGGCATCTGGATACCTGCGACGCGGATTGCGAGGCCGCCTATCCTTCACCGGCGGGGTTTCAGGACGCCGTCGACTGGCGTCAGCGGTCTCGTCGCCTGCTGAACGCTGCCCGTCGTGTTTTCTGTCCGTCACGCGCAGCTGCTGACATTATCCACTCGTATTTTCCGGAGGTGACCCTTGAGGTGCTGCCGCATCTGGATGTGGAGGCCGGCGGCGGGTTCCCGGATGTTGTCCGCAAACCGCTTTCGGACGACGCACCCCTGAAAATCCTGGTGCTGGGGGCCATCAGCCGTGAAAAAGGCGCGGATATTTTAGAACAGGTGGCCATGTATGCCGCCAAGCAAGGGGCCCCTGTCCGGTTTCATCTGCTGGGGTACGCGTACCGGGCTTTAGACGCTTCCGTGATAACACATGGTCCGTATGCCTACGCGGAAGCCGTTTCCCTGATCCATGAAATCGATCCGCATATCGTCTGGTTTCCGGCGCTCTGGCCCGAAACTTACAGCTATACCCTGAGTGAAGCGCTGTTTGCCGGCGTTCCGGTGGCGGTTCCGGATATCGGCGCGTTTCAGGAGCGGGTTTCAGGCAGGCCCCTGTCATTCATCTTTCAGTGGGATGCGGACGTAACATCGATGCTCAGTTTGTTTTTAGACATTCGGGATCACTGGGCGTCCTGGGACCCGGATGCGGGTGGCCGGGAAAACCGCTGGCAGATGCCGCCCCAGGATGGACCGAGGTATCAAACTGATTTTCTGCTGCCTTCAGAGTCCTTGCCACCCGCCAGGTTACCAGAACCCGTCGGTCCGGATCAGTTCGCTGCGCTCATCAATAAACAACGGGGTGTTCTGGCTGGAGACCACACCGGACAGACGAAAAAAGAGCGCGTGCTGACCGCATTGCTCAGGTTGCGAAACCTGCCGGTCATGAGAAAGATTACCCAGCGGATTCCCTTTCACTGGCAGCGAGCGATAAAAAGACGCTTGTCATCCCGTCCGGTTCATGAGTATATGCGCTGACAGCACCTGTTTGCACCGAGGGAATTTTATAGGGGTATCGATCGGATTTCAGTAAGGAACACTATCTGTGGATCAAATGGATATCATCATTGTCAATTATCACAGCACCGATTATTTGAAATCCTGTCTGGCCTCCCTCGAAGCTGTTGGTGCGATGCACTGGACCTACCCGATCTGGGTGGTGGATAATTCTGGTGATACCGCACTTGAGACCAAACTGCCGCAGTATCCCCATCTTACAATCACCGTTAACAACAAAAATCTCGGGTTTGCCGGTGCAGTGAATCAGATGATTGATCAGGGCAAGGCGCCCTATATTTTACTTTTAAATCCGGATACCTGTTTGTTGCCCGGATTTTTCGACGAACTGGCATCCACCTTTGATGCGCACCCGGATGGTGGCATCATCGGGCCGAGAGTCCTGAACTCCGATGGCAGCGTGCAAGGCTCTGCACGGGCGTTTCCCACATTCGTATCCGGTTTTTTCGGTCGCAACTCCCTGATCAGCAAATATTATCCGAACAACCGATTTACGCGGGCAAATATTCTCACGGGTTCTCTGGATGAAAAACGAACAACACCGGTGGACTGGATTTCCGGTGCCGGGCTTGCCCTGAGACGCACGGCAGTGGAGGATGTGGGCGCTCTTGACGAACGTTTCTTCATGTACTGGGAAGATGTGGATCTGTGCCGTCGCATGTGGAACCGGGGATGGCAGGTCCTTTACTGCCCGCGCATATCCATGATCCACCATGGTGGCTGCAGCAGTGAAAAACGGATCATTCGGTCGGTCATCGATTTCCATGTCAGCTCGTTTCGTTATATTTCCAAGTATATGCCACTTACCTTTCGTTTTTTGTTCCCGTTCGTGATCTCGGGGCTCTTTGTCCGTATGCAGATCATTCTCTGTTTTCATCTTTTTCGAAAGTCCCGCTTGCGTGTTCGCCGGCGGAAGGGGTAAATCGCTTCCGGATATCCAAACGGTTTCGGCTTTGTAAGGATCTGGTTTTACTTTTTTAAGGTACTGTTTAGTTGTGAGGCGTTTAATCTCTTTATTTAGTTGGATAATTTACCGGGTAAAACCCGCAGAAAGGGCTTGTGTTCAGACACGGCTTTGGGTATGATCCAGATCGATTTTTAACGGTTTTATACCCATTTATATAAAGGAGAATCACTGTGAAACCTGTATTGATCGTCATGAGTTGTCTAGTGTCTATCTGCGTTGCCGGTGCCGCCTTTGCCGGCGACGGATCCTGGAAACGTGTTCAGGATGCCGGTGAGCTGGTGATCGGTCTGGATGATGCGTTTCCGCCCATGGGATATCGCGTTGCTGACGGCACCCTGGTCGGTTTTGATATTGATGCGGCCGAAGCCGTCGGCAAACGTCTGGGCATCCGGATCAAATGGCAGCCCACGGCATGGGACGGTGTCATCCACTCTCTGTATGCGAAAAAATTCGACTGCATCTGGAACGGGATGACCATCACCCCGGAGCGCGCTGAGAAAGTGAATTTTACACGTCCGTATATCATGGACGGCCAGGTTGCAGTGGTCCGGTTTAATGACAACCGGTTCAAATCCTATGATGCCCTGGGCGGTGCCGTGATTGGCGTTCAAAAGGGGTCTTCGGCCATCAACGCAGTGAAAAAACTGCCGGGTACGCCTGCTAAGGTCCGTGAATACAATGACAATCCCAAGGCCTTACTGGATCTGGAAGCCGGTCGTCTGGATGCGGTGATCATCGATAATGTGGTGGGCCGCGATACCATTTCCAAACGTCCGGGTAAATACAAGACACTGCCCGGCTTTATCAGCAAGGAGCCCTTTGGTGTGGCGTTCCGGAAAACCGATATCACACTGCGTGACAAGATCCAGAAGACCCTCGATGAGATGGTTAAGGACGGCAGTCTGGCCGCCATCTCCAAAAAATGGTTTGCCGAAGACATTGTGGATCCGTCACAGTGGTAATCGCTTCATCCCACCCGGCACAGGATGCGTTGAATCCGCCTTTTCCGGCCTGCAGGCGCTGTCTGATGCGGCGTCTGCAGGCCACTGTTTGCTGTCTGTTGTCTCTCCTGTGCCTGATGCTGCCCGTCATCGCGTCAGCTGATACACCCCGCAATATCTTCCGCACCGCTTCAAATGCCGTGGCATCCGGAGATATCCCATCAGGTATCACCTTGTTTTTATCCATTCCGGAACCGGCAAATTCCGGAGATGAAGAAGGCCGTGACCTGTATCTGCGGAGCCGTTCTCAGGTCGCGGGCCTCTACATGGCCATCGGAAAACCGGAGGCGGCGCTCTCCATCTGTGAAGCGGTTTTGAAGCACTATCCCGAGCATACGGAAATTCGAAACCTGAAGATTGCTGTTTCAAAAAGCCTGGATCCTGCCTGGAAACAATTCCTGAGTGATGCGTCCCTGTTTTTGCCCTCCCTTTTCAAGGGGACGGTCATGACGTTGCTCCTGGTGCTCTGCACCATGTTCATTTCTCCCATCGGCGGCCTGTTGATCGCCCTGGGCCGGATCAGCCGGTTTAAGCTGCTTGCCGTGATCAACTGGTTTATTATCTGGTTTTTCAGGGGCACACCGCTGCTGCTTCAGCTGTTTTTTATTTATTATGGGCTTCCGGCCCTGCTGGATATCACTCTGTCTCCGGTCACCGCTGCCATCATCGGGCTGGGCCTCAATTACTCTGCCTATCTGGGAGAAATTATCCGCGGTGCGATTTTAAGCATTGAAGGCGGGCAGATGGAAGCGGCCAAGGCCATTGGCATGTCCTACGGTCAGGCCATGCGGCGGGTGATCATTCCACAGACCTACAAGCGGCTGGTGCCGCCTGTGGGCAACGAGTTTATCGCCCTGATCAAGGATACCGCCCTGGTATCCACCATTGCCATGGTGGAACTGATGCGATCCGCTGACCAGTTGTTCAATACCTATTTCAATGTCAGCGTACTGATCCTGGCGGCCATGATCTATCTTTCGCTGACCACTGTGTTCACACTTATTTTCGAACATATAGAAAAAAAGGTGGGGATCTATGAAGTCCGCTGATGCCGGCGAACCCATCCTCCGACTTGAAAATATCGTAAAAAAATACGGTGATCTGAAAGCGGTCAACCACGTATCTCTGGAGGTGCATTCCGGAGAGACCGTGGTGATCATCGGACCGTCCGGATCCGGAAAATCGACCCTGCTCCGGTCCATCAATTTCCTTGAGCTCATTGATGAAGGCAATATCTGGCTTGAGGGCAGGGCGTGCGGATATGTCACGGATCGAAAAGGGCGCCGCGTTGTTGACACGCCTGCGGCGATCTCGCGCATTCGTTCGGAAGTCGGTATGGTCTTTCAGCATTTTCATTTGTTTCCCCATATGACCGTGCTTGAAAATGTGATGGAAGGGCCGGTCACCGTGCTGAAACATCCCAAGGCAGCTGCCCGGGCCACAGCCGAAGACATGCTCACGCGGGTAGGGCTGGTGGATAAAATGCAGGTCTATCCGGCCACGTTGTCCGGCGGTCAGAAACAGCGCGTGGCCATCGCACGCGCACTTGCCATGCATCCAAAGATCATGCTTTTTGACGAACCCACATCCGCCCTGGATCCCGAACTGGTGGGCGAGGTTCTGGACGTGATCCGGTCGCTCGCGAAAAGCGGGATGACCCTGATTATCGTGACCCACCAGATGGGTTTTGCCAGAGAAATGGCTGATCGGGTTATTTTCATGGAGCACGGGGATTTTCTCGTACAGGGAACGCCGGATGAATTTTTTACGCAGCAACTGAACCATGAACGGATCGAAAGTTTTCTCAAACGCGTCCTTTGATACGGCCTCCCTCTTGTTTCCAAGGAACAATCCGTCCGGCATCACGATGTGCAGGGTCTCCAGTCAGCGTTGATCCGTGTCTGCTGTGACGGTTTTCCTCCCTCTCTGTTCATAATTCCTGGACATTTCAGAAATTAAAAAATATTGGTTATTTTTTTGATAAGAAATTTACTCAATTTTGCGAAAATATAAATAAAGGTAACCCTTTAGATTCAGGAGGCTGTCAATGAAATCAAATGGATTGCCGTTAATGGTGGCGGTCGTCTTCATGGTCGGCATGGGGACCGGTGTCCGGGAGGCAGCAGCGGGGCAGTTCGTGAAAACCGGTATCACGCACTGCTCTGATGGCAGTGCGGTCATCACTCCCTGCCCCTCACCCGGTGAAGCCTTTTATGGTCAGGATGCCTGCCTGCTACGAGCTTGCGGACACGGCCACGCCGGCAGACGGCTGGTGCATGACCCGGGACAATGTCACGGGCCTGGTCTGGGAGGTGAAGACCGATGCGAACAAGGACGATACCTATACCTGGGCAGCGGCCCAGACCTACTGCAATAATCTGGCTCTCGGCGGGTATGACGACTGGCGTGGTGCCCGACGGTGAACGAACTGGCTTCGCTGGTCGATTACGGGATCGCGTCTCAAAGCACCCGATTCTTTCCCAAAACAGAAGGTCGCAGGTATTGGACGCCTTCTCCGGATTCGGAGCGTCCGCCGTTCGCGTGGGACAGTGTACCTCGACCCTTCCCGTGGTATCGGTCGTGAGTGCCGGGACCTGGTCCGGAACCACAGTCGAGGTTTCGGCCTCGGTGACAGACGGCGGGACCAATCCGGTGACGGGCCGGGGGGCTGCTGGAGCACCACCCCCAACCCGACCACTGCCGATCATCCGGTGCCAGCAGGAACGGGTACAGGCGCCTTTACCGCACAGCTGACCGGGCTGGCAATAGGGCAGGTACGGCGGCAGACACCCGGGCAGGCGGTCTGACAGAAGCGTTGTGTTTCATTCCCCAGACTTTCTGTGGGAATAAAACAGACGCTCCATCCATCCGCATGCCAATGCTGTCCTGGGGTCGGGCCGCAACAACGGATCAATGACGCTGTATTTCAATGTCAACGGTTTCAGGCGCGACCTCTGATCAGCCTTAATATTAAAGGTGTTAAATCAATTCCCGGTTCATCACATTGAACGATGAAAACCCGGAAGAGAAAGGGTTGCTTTCCATCGCCGGGCTTGAATCCGTGCACAACACCATGCGCCTTGCGCAAGGATGGGAATGAGGAGGGGGGCGGTTGCCACCCCCTCTGTCACAAACGGCATTCTTGGTTACCGCTGGTGATCGTCATGCTAGATGAAAAAGAATGATGACCGCTGTGCAAACCAGGGATGCCTACAGAATCTGACTTAAAAACAGCCTGGTACGCTCATTTTCCGGGTTATTGAAGAAAATTTCCGGAGGCTGTTCCTCGACCAGGGTTCCGTGATCCATGAAGATGATCCGGTCCGCGACTTCCCTTGCAAATCCCATTTCGTGGGTTACCACCACCATGGTCATGCCTTCTTTGGCAAGCCGTGTCATGACATCAAGCACTTCACCGATCATTTCCGGATCAAGGGCGGAAGTGGGCTCGTCAAAGAGCATGATCTTCGGATCCATGGCAAGGGCTCTTGCAATGGCCACCCGCTGCTGCTGGCCACCGGACAGCTTACCCGGATACATGTCCGCCTTTTCCTGAATCCCCACTTTTTCCAGCAGCATCATGGCTTTTTCCCGAGCTTCTGCTTTGGACCGTTTTCGCACGAGGATCTGGGCGAGTGTCAGATTTTCCATGACGGTTTTGTGGGGAAACACGTTAAAGGACTGGAACACCATGCCTACTTCTTCACGGACTTTACGGATATCACATGCCGGGTCATGGATGGCATGACCGTCCACAGTGATTGATCCGGCATCGATGGTTTCCAGCTGGTTCAGGGAACGGAGCAGGGTGCTTTTCCCGGATCCGCTGGGCCCCAGGATCACGATTTTTTCCCTTTCCATGATGTCTAAGGATACATCGTTCAGGGCCTTGAGGGATCCGAAATATTTGGTTGCGTTGCGTACTGATACAATGGGTCTTGGCGTCTGATCAATCGTCGACACTGAATCTGTCCTCCAGAATACTGATGATCTTTGATAAAAACAGGGTGATGATCAGGTAGATCAGCGCAACCATGGTATAGGTTTCAAAGTAATCAAAGGTCTCTGAAGCAAACTCCCGACCCCGTCTCAGAAGGTCGGATACCGCGAGGATCGATACCAGCGAAGAGTCTTTTAACAGCGCAACAAATTCGTTGCCCACCGGCGGCAGGATGGTCTTGAATGCCTGGGGCAGGATCACATGCCGCATGGACTGGTTGTAGGTCAGCCCTAGAGAAAGGGCCGCTTCCAGCTGGCCATTGTGAATACCGATAATGCCGGCACGGAAGATTTCTCCCATATACGCGCCGTAGCAGATGGCCATGGCCATGATCGCACTGGTTTCAGCCGGTACGTTGATGAATTTCGCAAGGGCGTAATAGATGTAAAACAGCTGCACCAGCAGCGGGATACCGCGAATGATTTCAACGTAGAGGGAGGCGATCCCGTTCAACAGCGGATTTCGAGAAATCCGTCCCAGACCGGTGAAAAGGCCGATGAACAGGGACAGTAAAATAGAAAAAACCGTGACCTTGAAGGTTACATAGACGCCGTCCGGGAGAAATTTGAGTATCTCCAGATACGGCTCGGGTTTCCAGTTGATGAGGAACAGGATAGCGGCAATGGCGCCGAAAAAGGCGACCCGCCAGGCCGTGAACAGACCCGCGTCTGATTTTGACGGAATGGCCCCGCCATCCGTAACCTCAATTTTGACCGGTTTATGTGCGCGGGTTCTTATCGGAGCCACTTTTTCTCAAGCTCTTTATCAATGCCTTTGGCTTTAACGGCCTTGATGCCCTTGTCAAACATCGCTTTCAGATCCGTGCTGCCCTTTTTGAAGACTGCACCGTAATATTCATCGGTAAACGGCTTGCCGACAATTTTAAAAGCAGCTTTGTATTCCGCTTTCTGAAGCGCATAATTTGCGGCAACCGGTGTGTCGCAGACAACACCATCAATCCGCTTGGCCGCGAGATCCGCAAATGCCAGCCCGATTTCGTCATAGGTTTTCAAGGTCACGCCTTTGGTTTTTTTGATGGCGAATGCGCCTGTGGTACCGATTTGTGCACCGACCTTTTTTCCCTTCATGTCAGCTAACACAGAAACACCGCCAAGCGTCTTGGGTACGACCAGAATCTGACCGGCATTGAGGTAGGGTTCAGAAAAATCATACTTTTTTTTACGTTTATCGGTTATGGTAACCGATGACACAATGGCGTCATACCGATCCGTGTCAATACCGGCAAAAATGCCGTCCCAGGCAACGTTCTTGAAGTGAATCGTAAAGCCTGCTTCCTTGGCAACGGCGGTGAAATAATCAATGGCATACCCAACAATTTCCTTGTTGGTGTCTACCATTTCCATGGGGGGCCAGGTGGCATCCGTTGCCACCACAACCGTGCGACCGGCGTCCGCAGTCAGAGGAGCTGAAAAGATAAACATTCCGATGGTCATCAGACAGACCGCCATCACTAAACATGCTTTTTTCATACCTGACCTCCTTTACATGAGTCTGAGTCAATAATCATAAACGAACGCAACTTACTATCCGGCTGTGTCCTTGTCAATGAAAACCCGGCGTTGAAACTCTTGCCAAATCCGCAGAGCGTGATAAATAAAAACAGGAGTAGGCATACGTAACTGATGAGGGAATGAATCCATGACAACCGGACTGCTGAACCAGATATGCCAGGCAACCCTTGATGCGCTCAAACAGCTCTCCAGAGAAGGGAAAGGCCTGACCGAAGCATCGCTGTACAACGCACTGAAACAACAGACCACGTTGATCCGCGCCATTCAGGCAGCGACAGTGATGAAGCCTAAGACCGCACCGGACGCCGCGTCTCCCGAATCCGGATCCGTCACACCGGCCCTGTCTGAGGAGATCGAAACGCTTAAATTTCAGAAGGACGCCCTGTTCAAACAGCTCAATCAGGAAGGCGCATTGCGTGAACAGTCGGATCGCTTCTATACCCGCTGTGTCACCACCCTGCTTGATCTGTGCCGAACCGATACAAACCCGGCGTTGAATGAATCGTTTTCCCGATTCAAGAAACAGATTACATCTGAAACCGGGATTGAACGTCTGGAGCAGGAACTCAATCAGCTCCGGGAACGGGCATTGAAGTCTGAAATTGACGCGGATGGACCGGAATCCAAAAAAACAAGCAGATTTATCGGGCGGCTGCTGCGATCAGACAAACCCGAGGATGTTGAGAGGTTTATCAGCCAGCTTCGGGAAGGATATCAGGATCTCATTAACGGTCTCGGGCGCTATCTGGATGAGGAATATCTGGGCAAGCTTCAGATGCTTTCTCGATCCATACAGGCGATTCGGTCCCTGCCGGATTACCTTGATGTTCGCAACGATTTACTTGCGATCATCAGTGACTATACGGAAAACGTTTCTGCTGAACGGGAGTACGTCACCGGCTTTGTGAAAGAGATCTGGAGACGCGTTGCAGATGTTGACAGCTTTTTGCTGGAATATTTGAGCGGCAATGACGCCGACTGGGAGCATGAGCGGGCGTTCCATCAGGTGCTGAACGCTCACCTGGATGATCTGGCTGGAAAAACGCGGCTCAGCCAGACCCTAGAAGACCTGAAACAGAAGGTGGCGTTCTCTCTGGAGGGTATGAAAAACGCAATCGAGAAGAAATATCAGCAGGATCAGCAGACGCGCGTGAACACAAATGAAAAACTCGGAGATCTTCAGGATCACCTGAACCAGCTCAAGCAGGAAGTGGTGACCGCCCGTGAACACGCGGATGCGCTCAAGAAAGAGGTGTATACCGATCCCTTGACCGGCGCCCATAACCGGCGATCATATGACAAAAAGATTCAGGAGCTGGTCAACCTGTTTCAGCGCTATAACACGCCGTTCAGCGCGATTATCTTTGATGTGGATCATTTCAAGAAAATCAATGATCGGTTTGGCCATACCGTCGGAGATAAATGTCTCAAGGAGATAATCAAACGGATTCAGCCCACGCTCCGTGAAGTTGATTTTCTTTTCCGGTTCGGCGGGGAGGAATTTGTTATTCTCCTGCCGGAGACCGGTCAGGAAGGGGCCGTGACAGTTGCTGAGAAAACGCGCCAGACTGTTGAAAAGATCGCCTTTATCCATAAGGGAGATACGGTAAAAATTACCATCAGTCTCGGTGTGACAACGGTGGCTGAAGGTGACAGCGTTCCCGAATCCATTTTCAACCGGATGGACGCGGCACTCTATGCAGCCAAAAATAACGGACGAAATCGTTCGGAGGTGAAATGCGCCGACTAAAAATCGCTGCATGGGCTTTGTTGTGAAGAAACATACGGAGAGGGCGGTCTTTTGTAACCGAATACCGGAGAGACTGTCTATCCATCAAAACACCCAACCGTTGAATGACCGCCAGGATGCGGATGTTCACCTGAACGCTCAACTAACAATAACCTGACTGACAGATGCGGAGGTAGTATGGCTGAAGCGAATCCGGCTGACCTGGAACCCCTGATGCAGAATCCCCAAGTAGCCCGTCTGCTTTCCAATGTGAATCCCGATACAGCAGACCGTCTGAATTACCGGCCGCCGGTCTGCGATGCCTTTACCTATCCGTGTACCCGCCTGGAAACGGCCGGTAACTACGTGTTTGATATTGATCTGGAAACGCGCAAACAACTGCCTGATATCATTGACAACACGGTGCAGGTTATTGCCGGATCCGGGGAAAGCGACACGGCACTGCGGGAAACCTTTCAGCGGCCCCGCCGGATCGGTGTTGTCTTTTCCGGCGGGCCGGCGCCGGGCGGGCACAATGTCATCGCCGGTATTTACGATGCTGCCCAAAAAGCCAATCCCGACAACCAGGTCATTGGATTTGTGCTGGGTCCGGACGGGATCATCGAAAAAGAAGTGGTTTCGATTGATCAGGCAATGGTGGATGCGCATCGGAATCTCGGCGGCTTTTCCATGATCAAGACCGGCCGCACCAAAATTGATACACCCGAAAAAATGTCCCAGGCCCGGGAGACCTGTCTCAAGCTGGGGCTGGATGCGGTGGTGATCATTGGGGGGGACGATTCCAATACCAATGCGGCATTTATGGCCCAGGCACTTGCCGGGGATGGTATCCAGGTCATCGGGGTGCCGAAAACCATTGATGGCGACCTTCAGGTGCGCACCGCAGGCGGCGAAATTCTCTGTGCCATGTCCTTCGGGTTCCACACGGCGGCTCGTGCCTTTTCCCAGAATATCAGCAACCTGTGCAACGATGCGTACTCGGATGTCAAGTACTGGCACATCTGCAAGGTCATGGGGCGTGTGGCCAGCCACCTGGCCCTGGAAGTTGCCTTGCAGACCCATGCCAACCTGACCTTTATCGGCGAAGACCTGGCGGACTATGTCGATGATGCCCGGATCGAAAAAGCCAATGCGGCCAATACTGTGGATTATACCGCCTACGGCATGACCCTTCGCCATTTGTCCCGTGTCATCTGTGATGCCATTGTAAGGCGGGCGGCTGTGGGCAAGAATTACGGGGTAATTGTGGTGCCAGAGGGCATTTTGGAATTCATCAATGAGATTCAGATTTTCATCATCAAGCTGAATACCATCATCGCTGACTACAATAACAGCCATGACACCTGCTTCCATGATGATTTTCCCCAGCTCGACGACAAACTCGATTATCTGAGGCGGCTTGGCAGGCGGTCCCGGGAAGGGGAGACCATCGCCATCTGGAATACCCGGGATGACGATCTGTTCAATGACATGCCAGCGTTTTTCCAGGAAGGCCTCTTGCTCGAACGGGACAGCCATGGCAATTTTCAGTTCTCCAAGGTGGAGACAGACAAAATTCTCATGGAAATGGTGAAAGACTACCTGAGGATTCTTCGGGAAAACGGGACCTACAAGGTGGGGATTCAACGGGCATATTACGAAAAAATCCTTCGCAAGGCAGGCCTTGACCCGGATTATTACGGTGACGCCCTGTTTGCCAATTATGCAGACGGCGACTTTCTCAGGGTGCATGAAGGGATTATTTCGCGGAAGACACTTGTTCAGGCGTTTCAGCGGGCCGGTATCCTCAAGGAGGATGAACCCCTGCCGGAATCAGTGATTCAGATTTTCAAGAAGTCTGTACCGGATTTCAAAATCCAGACCCATTTTTACGGGTATGACGGCCGGGGTGCCGATCCCACCAAATTTGACTGCAACTACACCTATAACCTGGGCCTTACGGTATTCAGCCTGATTGCCGGCGGTGCCACAGGCCAGATGGCGGCCATCCGCAATCTGGACCGGGACTTTTCCGAATGGGAGCCTCTGGGAATCCCCATTGCACCGCTGATGCATCTCGAAGAGCGGAAAGGGAAAATGGCGCTTGTGATTGAAAAAAGTGTGGTGGATTTGAACGCCCGTGCATTTAAAATCGTTAAGCGTCTGCGTGAACAATGGCTGGCCGCTGTGCCCGGCGACGATCCCTTCAGGCGTCCGGGCCCCATCCGGTTCGCTGGTGAAACAGAGGAAGACAGACCCATTACCCTGCAGCTCAACCGTCTGTAGGCAGACGCACCGCCAGTGGTGCGTGTTTGCATGTGGTGTACAAGACAGGTCCGCTTTTCAATTGGCATTCTGTTTTTACCCCTTCCCCGCTGGCTGGATGTGATTTTCTGTGAAATAGTTAAAAAATAGCCAAAAATAAAAGTTAATCTCTGATATTCTTCTTTTTATTTTATTAAAATTCCGTTAGCCATTCATAGCTGCTTCTCATGTTTAGAAATTCGGCTATATCTTTCTCTTTAATTCATATAAGGTCGTTTCGATATGTTAAGGTGGGTCCAACATTGTAAGTCTTATACAACATGATAATGAGATCCTTTCTCGGCGGATGTGCGTCATTTATTTTACACGGAAGGCTGACAGCTGACAAACGGATGGCTTGTTTAAAAAACTCACGAAAGGAACAGATGGAATGAGCCGCTGTGTTCACTTGTTGTTTTTTGCGTTTTTTTTGTGCGGTTCCGTTACGGCGTCTTTCGGGATTGAAACGCCCTTTACGCCGGTAGAGGAATCGCCGAATACGGAAGCATCATCTGATTCCGCAGAAGTTAGGACGCCGCAGCGGGCTTCTCAGGGAAATGGGTTCACAGAGCCGGTAACGGGTATGGCATTTGTCTGGATTCCGGAAGGGTGTTTTCAGATGGGGAGCCCGGAAAACGAAGAACGGCGCGAATCGGTTGAAGGGCCGCAGCATCAGGTTTGTCTGGATGGGTTCTGGCTGGGGAAATATGAGGTGACCCAGGCCCAGTGGCAGGCGGTGATGGGGAGCAACCCTTCATCGTTCAAAGGGGATGATCTTCCGGTCGAAATGGTGTCCTGGAAAGGGTGTCAGAAGTTTTTAAAAAAATTGAGCGCAGGTTCAGAGGATGGGAGTCTCTATCGTCTGCCCACAGAAGCGGAATGGGAGTATGCGTGCCGAGCGGGAACGACCACGCCGTTTTCTTTTGGCGAAACGATTTCCACGGATCAGGCCAACTACAATGGAAACGTTGCCTACGGTAGTGGAAAAAAAGGAGACTATCGGGAAAAAACGACGCAGGTGGGTACCTTTCCGCCCAATGCATGGGGGGTGTTTGACATGCACGGGAATGTGTGGGAGTGGTGCCAGGACGTATTTGGAAAGTATTCGGCGTACAGTGAAAGAAATCCCAAAGGAAAGCGTTTTGGCAAGTACCGGGTGCTCCGGGGCGGTAGCTGGAGATACTACCCGCAGTACTGCCGGTCTGCTGATCGCGGCAGGGGTGACGCCTCTGGCCAGGGGCCGGGCATCGGGTTCCGTGTTGTTCGCACCTTCGTTTCTCAGTAGCTGTTCAACATAAAACATGGCTTTTGCAGAAATCTCTTCAGAAATATATAAGATTTTTGTATTCCACGCTTTCAATGCCTTACGCAGTAAGACAAACTCCTGTTTGCGCTTCATGCCTGAACAAGTTCCATATAGCTGAATTAAAAATCATCAGTGTCGCTTACGCCCTGACTGTCTGAGACACAACTCATATTTCCTGTGATACCCCCGCGGGGTGATCATATACTGGCTAAACCGTTCAGATGCGCGCGAACCGATGAAAACGGTGGTCTGCATATCCACAGACGCCTCCACCACAGAGGCATCCAGAAGATCGGTGAGACGGACAATTGCCACCCGCACATCGGCTCGCATGGCACTTTTCACAATCCCCACCGGCGTATCCGGTTTTCGGTATTTCACCAGGATCTCCGCAGCCCTGCCCAGCTGCCAGGTCCGTTTTTTGCTTTTCGGATTAAATAGCACCACCACAAAATCCGCTGCACCGGCAGCTTCGAGCCGGGTTTCGATGACGTCCCAGGGAGTCAGCAGATCGCTGAGGCTGATCACGGCAAAGTCATGCATCAGTGGGGCCCCGAGAAGGGCTGCGCCGGATGCCAGTGCGGGAATCCCCGGGACCACTTCAATTTCAATCTGTGATCCATCAGCATCGCCGGCAGCTGCCTGACCCGGTTTGAACACCGAGAGATTGCGTTCCCGGCAGACCTCGAATACAAGGCCGCTCAGGGCATAGATGCCAGGGTCACCTGAGCAGACCAGTGCGCAGGTGCGCCCCTGCATGGCCTGGTCCAGGATGCGGTTGACCCGCTCGATTTCCGAGCGCATGGGTGTTGCGAGAACGGTTTTTCCAGAGGTCAGCGGCGCGATGAGATCCATGTATGTGGTGTATCCGGCAACCACTTCCGCTGCCGCAAGGGCGTCGACTGCCCGCAGGCTCATATACTGGATATCACCGGGGCCGATGCCGATGACGGCAAGGCGGTTCGGGCAATGGCCAGGGTTACGTTTCTCGTTTTGGTTTTGGGCACAATCAGCTCCCCGTTCCGGGAGGTCAGGATAGCGGCGGCTTCGCATACGCTGTGGACTCCGATATGGTGGTGAACAACAGATGATGGGGTGGGCACTGTGTCAACACGGCCCAGTGCTTCCCGGTCAAAATAGATCAGGGGGAGATGGAGGGTTTCCGCAGCAACGGTCAGCCCGGCCTCATCGGCCTTGATGTCTAGGGTGCCGATGGCGGAAAGACTCCTGATGCTCTGTCCAGTGCTGCTGAAGGTATGGACCAGATGATCAAGGATTTCCTGTGCCGGCGTACCCCGGTTGCACCCGATGCCGGCAAACAGGACCTGAGGACGCAGCACCAGAAGTTCCGGGTGATCCGGCGGTTCGGTGTGGCTGATCCAGATACCCGGTGTGGCCGGCAGGCGCCCTGCCGTGTCGGTTACCCGTTCAGCCATTGGCAGGTCAGCAGCCAAAAAATCGTAGGGATCATAGAGAAAGCAGGGGGTGTTGTCAAGCAGACACATCTGCAGCCGTTTTAACAGGGACGGGGTTTCCACATACAGATCTGCGGCTGCGGCAAGCAGATCAAGCGCGGGTGCGCCGCTGATGTCCGATGCCGTGGTAATGACCGGCGTGGCGCCGATCATCCCTGCCACCTGGCGGGTTAAGGCATTGGCGCCGCCCAGATGACCGGAAAGCAGGCTGATTACATGGGCGCCAGCCTCGTCCATGACCAGCACCGCCGGATCTGTTGTTTTCCGAATGAACATCGGCGCGATGATTCGGACCACGATGCCGGTGGCCATGATGAAAATATGGCCGGTGTACTGATGGAAGGCCTTGTGTACGGCTGGTTTGAGCGCGGTATACGGGTGCA
Source organism: Deltaproteobacteria bacterium (assembly GCA_002748835.1). Lineage (GTDB taxonomy): Bacteria > Desulfobacterota > Desulfobacteria > Desulfobacterales. Next base: position 6,174 of record PDTL01000035.1, on the reverse strand, counting down.
TGCCAGGAGCGGGTGCATCTGCGGATGGATCCCGCTGCTGAAAATAGAGGCTGGCATCGGGCAGCATCTGCTGCAGACGCCGGCCCAGATCTGCGGCGGTTTGGGTAAGGGTCCAGATAGCCAGGCCATGGCGCTTTGTGGGTGTTTTCATGGCTGTTTTTTTCCCGGTTCTGCAATGCCGGTGCGATACAGATGTGAGAAACCGGCATCATAGAGCAGGGATTGGGCGTCTGCCGGTTTTTTCAGCTGGGTGACGCAGGGGCCGATCAGTATCAGGGCATGGCGGACAATCTGTTTGTCCGCCGCAAGACGGGGCAGTTCTGCAACCGTTGTCTGATAAAAGGCTTCGTCCGGATGCCCCACTTTTTCAGCGATGACGCAGGCCGCGCTGCTGCCGTAGGTATCGGATAAAACACGGGCGATTTCTGGAGCCTGGCCCATGCTCAGATACAGAACCAGCGAGGCCCCATGGGCGGCAAGGGCGATCAGGGATTCCCGCTCCGGTACCGGGGTACGGCCGGCGATCCGGGTCAGGATCAGGGTCTGGGTCTGACCGGGCAGGGTAAATTCCATACCAAGGGCAGCAGCGGCGGCAAAGGCGGCCGTCACCCCCGGAATCACGGCATAGGGGATGTGCTGTTTTCTGAGCAGCGTCATTTGTTCATGAATGGCGCCGTACAGGCTCGGGTCTCCGGTATGCAGCCGCACCACGCGTTCGCCGTTTGCATACCCCGCTGACATGGCATTCACGATGGCGGCAAGGTCCAGGCTGGCGCTGTCAAGGGTGCGGGCATCTGGCCGGCAATGGGTGAGGAGTGCCTCCGGCACCAGAGAACCCGTATAAATCACACGGTCTGCCTGCCTGAGCGCATCGCGGCCTTTGACTGTAATCAGGTCCGGGTCTCCGGGGCCGGCGCCCACAAACAGCACGGTGAAACGTTGATCGGTCATAAGGATCCTCTCGTGTGTGAAGATGGCAGGACAGCAGACAGTATCCATACCGGATTCTGGGCGTGAAAGTGGAGGTCCCCGCACAGGGGCCGGGCAGCGGAGACCTGAAGTTGAACCAGTTCAAAGGGAATGCCGTGATGATGCAGCAGATGTTTTGCCGCAAACAGGCTTTCCATGCGCACGGTCGTGATAACCAGAACGCCGCCAGCCGGCAGCCGGTTGATGGCGGAAAGCAGTATGTCCGGCAGCTGTTTGCCGCCGCCACCGATAAAGATACGGTCCGGGTCTGGCAGTTCCGCTAGTCCCTCTGGCAGTGTCGCGTGCACCGGCATGACGTTGAATGCGCCGAATTTTTTAATATTCCGCCGGATATTTTCAATGCGGTGAGCGTTTTTTTCAACCGCGAAGATCTGCCCCTTCTTGATAAAGGGGGCCGCTTCAATGGAAATGGATCCGCTTCCTGCGCCCAGATCCCAGAGGGTCTGACCCGCTGAAAGGTGCAGCCGGGCAAGGGCCGTCACCCGGACCTCGGGTTTGGTGATCAGGCTGTTTTCATGAAAGAACGCGTTTGGCGGCATACCCATGGAGATGGGCTGCCAGGGAACGGGCGTCTCCGTATCTGCTACAAGCGCGATGATATTCGGTGAGGCCGCCTGGGTGTCTGCCATCTCTGCGACGGTCATCCAGCGGATCTGCTCTGCGGTGTGGCCGAGCTGCTCCATGACACAGCAGCGGAACCGGTGCATGCCTGCGTCACGCATCTGTCCGCCGATCCAGGCTGGATCATGCCGGGGGGAGGTGAGCAGGATGGCGGCATCGGTTGTTGTCAGCAGATACAGAAAACCGGAAGGCCCCGTATGGTGAAGGCTGATCACCGGGGTGCGGTCCACGGGTAAACCCGTCCGGGCACAGGCTTCCGATACCACAGAGGTGTTGGCCAGAATCTGCAGCCGATGGATTCCCAGTGCGGAGACCAGGGGGGTGCCGATTCCGTGGAACAGGGGGTTGCCGCTGGCAAGGACCACCACCTGCCGGGTATGGGATGCCTGGTCGATCTGGCGGATCAACGTGTCCAGCGGGGCACGGATCTCCCATTTTTCCGCCGGATGATGGGAAAAGTGATCCAGCAGTCCGGCACCGGCCACAAGGATGTCTGCACGCTGTACCGCAGCTGCATGGGGCGGCGGCAGCTGGCCGGGATGGATGCCGGTGCCGGCAACGATAATGTCAGGCATGGGGAGTCTCCTTTGCCGTGTCTGTCACCGATGTGAGAATGGCCCCGTTAAAGTCAAACAGGACCAGCCGGAAGGCGGTGTCTGATTTCGCAAATGACCGGACCGACACAGCTGCCGCCTCGAGCACCCGGGGCAGTACCTGGGGGGCCGTGTCCTTGATCAGGCCCAGGGCATGACGGGCCGTGTTGGCGGTTTGAACCGCCTGTTTGAGCACCGGATGTTTGTCTGGCACCCGCGCTGCCAGCCAGTCCAGAGAGAGGCGGGATTTGGCCGCATGGGTGTGGGGGTATCCCATGGCGATCTTGACGGTTTTCCCAAAAAAAAGCCCCATACGGATATCCGTGAACCCGGCATCCACCGCAGATGCGATACTAAAGGCGACAAAATCGCCCATCTGAATAAAGGCCGGTTCCGGCAGTTCGTTCCAGAGCGCCATGGCCATCTTCTCGGTGCGTCTTCCCGTGGTCAGGACAACGGCAGCGGTTTTTTCCGCCGCTGCCACGGAAACCCCTGCCCGAATGGTGGCCCGGTAGGCATCGTGAGACAGGGGGGTGACGATACCGGTGGTTCCTAAAATGGAGATCCCGCCCGTAATGCCCAGGCGGTGATTCAGGGTTTTTTCAGCCAGTTTTTCTCCATTGGGCACAGATATCCGGGTGATCACATGGGCCGGATATCCGGCTGACTGCAAAACATCCGTGACTGCGGCACAAATCATGGTACGCGGGCCTTCGGTGATGGACGGTCCTCCCACTGGCAGGCCGAGCCCAGGGCGGGTCACCCGGCCCACACCATCTCCGCCGAGAATGGTCACTTCCACTGTATGATGCGGCTTTAGGGTCACCGTTGCCCGGATAATGGCACGATGGGTGATGTCCGGATCATCTCCCGCATCCTTTTCCACATCGCAGACCGCTGCATCTGCGGATAGCCGCGTGCAGGATTTGGGTGTAATGCGTACCGATCCCTCGGAGAGGAAGGGAATACGCACCTGGGCCGGCGCTGTCCCGGTTACCAGCAGCGTGAGGGCTGCCCGGGTGGCTGCCGCGGCAGCCGTGCCTGTCGTAAATCCGGTGCGCAGACGGCTGCGCTTACGGGCCATGGCAGTCTCCCATCAGCTTGTGATCCGATAAAAGAAATAACAGACAACAAGGACACTCACAACCCTGAATCCCTGGCCCATGAGCAGCATCAGGGTTCCGGTTGAAGGTGAAAAAATACCCACGTAGCGGGGCAGCTGGTGCCGGAGGGCACGTACGGGAAAGGCCAGTACATTGCCGATCACCAGAGCCACCACAGTCTGGGGAAGGGTGAGCACCCCCGCATCGCGCAGGGCACCGGCTGCCGCGAATCCAGCCGTGAATTCCGAGGTAAACCCCAGGATGACCACAGAGATTGATTCCACAGGGATATACGATGTCGTTACATGGCGGCGCATGGCTGTCTGGATAAAGTCAAACAGTCCAGCCCGATGCAGGAGAAACACCCCGATGTAGATGGGGAGCACGTAAATCAATATCGTCGTGAACCGGGCGGGGATTTTCGCTTTCAGTTTGTCTGTCAGCGAGGTTTTTCCCTGCGTTTTCTCTGCGGATCCATCCGGATCTGCCGTAAACGCATCCCGGTACACCCGGACCCTGATATTCCCGTAAATGAGAAACAGGGCCGTGCGCAGCAGGAGTGCAGAAAACGTGACGCCAAAATAGAGCAGCCCTGCTTTTCCGGTCAGGGGAATCACAATGAAAAAGGTGGTGGGCAGGTGGAGAACGTAGGCCGGAAACTGATTCACGAAGTTGGACAAGAACATCTGTTCCCGGGTAATGCGGCCGTCTTTGTAAAACCCCATGAGCATGGCATTGGCAGATACACCGGAAAAAAAAGCGGCGGTGAACGCGGCGCTGCATCGGGAACCCAACCCGGAAAATTTAAACAGTGGACCGGCCAGCCGCGAAAGATACCGGGTCCAGCCCATAAATTCGATGATCTGGCCGGCCAGCAAACCGATGAAAACCAGCCCCATGAGCCGCGCAACCGGTTTCATCAGGCCCCGGTAGAGGACATCCGGCGTGAGCCCTTCCACAAACAGGATACCGATGAAAAGAAACAGAACCGAGAGTCCGATGGAAATAATCAGGGCGCGGTAACGGGATTTTTTTTGTTTATGTGCGTTCATTTGCCGCCTTGAACCGGATCATTTGTGTCAATCGGTTCTTTTTCATTAAAAAATCATCAATTCAGAACATTCTATTGATCAAAACCGACAGAAATCCACCGATTTTATCCGTACAAGAAAGCGCTCTTTTTCAGTCCTTATACGTTTTTTGATAAAGTGGGTCAAAGCATCATACCAAGATGAATTTACCCCCTATTTCAAACCCGTTAAAATGGAAAAACTTAACCCTTCCCCCAATAGATGGAACACGGATACCGTTTCTGCTACAAACGTATTCGTTAAGTGAATGACATTGATATGCCATTTGTACCCCCCTTTCATTGACAACATATATTTTTGTTACGACAATAACCATATGGAAATCAAATTTGACAATGCAAAAAGCGAACAAAACAGAGTAATCTACTTATTTCATAAGATTTTTACCGGTTCAAGGTTCAGTCAGTTACCACCCATCGCCTGCGTGACCTTACGCCTAATTTCAATGATGGTGATTATTCAGCCGGAGGGCCTTATGACGGCTTGATTATGTTCCATGAAACAAAGCTGACTGCCTGGACAGAAGAACTGCGTTTGAACTGACCCTGGGCGGCCGCTACCAGCGTGTCAACAAGGAAATACAGGGAAATCTGTATATGCTGCCGGTACAGGGGGCGTTTCCGGCTGATGTAAGCGGCATGAATGCCATGCACGCTCTCAATATAGACAAAACCTGGAATGTCTTTTTGCCCAAGATTGCCCTGGCCTGGTTTGTCAGCGACAAATACACGGCCTTGGCTTCGTTTTCCAAAGGGTATATGCCCGGAGGATTCAATACCTTTGCCTCCAGCGGAGGAGCAGAAGAAAACACCTTTGAACCACAGCAATCAACCAACTATGAAATTGGCATCAAGGCCGACCACAACCAATGGCGGTTTAACCTGGCCGCTTGTTATATGGCTATTACCGATATCTACATTTACAAGACGGTTGGTAATATGTGGCTGACAGATAATGCGGACAAGGCTCATTCTTTGGGCACAGAACTGGAGACCGCCTGGTTGCCGATAAAAGGTCTGGAACTTGGCGCTGCTGTCAGTCTGATGGATACCGAGTATGATGACTATGATCTGGGAACCAGGAAACTGGATGGAGAGAATGTGGAAGGCGCCCCCAGTTATATCCTGCGTCTTTCTGCAATGTATCATCACCACGGCGGATTTTATGGCTGGGTTGATGCCCGCAGTGTAGGCAATGTGCATTACTATGATGGTTCTGCCCCCAGGCCCTGCAAAAGGCAGATGCCTATACTTGTTCAATCTGCGGCTTGGCTGGCTGTATGGCAACTGGAATATTTATGCCTTTGTGGATAACCTGACTGATGAGGAATATATTAATGCCTTCAAGTCCAGCGCATCGTTAGGAGGGATCGCCGGATTCGGCGATCTCCGTTCTGTTGGCGTTGGTTTGAGTTATAGTTTCTATAATTTTAACCTGTTAAGGATATATTTTCACAACGAGCGTTTCAGCGTTCCTGAATGCTCGTTGTTTTTTGTACTTTTGCAAAAAGATATTATCAGGATAGGGCCAGGAGTGATTTCTTTGCATTCTCATGTAATTATGCTATTCTTCCCTGGAGAGTAAGGTAGTACAGAAATCAGGAGGCCCGTCATGAAAAAATTACCCATCGGGATTCAGACATTCAGTGAAATCATAGAGAATAACTATGTGTACGTCGATAAAACCGGCATTGCCGCTGAGCTGGTTGACCGTTACAAATATGTATTTTTATCCCGTCCACGGCGATTTGGGAAGAGTCTTTTTGTAGACACATTA
>PDTL01000022.1 GCA_002748835.1 Deltaproteobacteria bacterium | reverse complement strand
CTGAAGCGGTGGCTTGCCACCATTCTTTTTTTCATTTTTCACAGAGCAAGACAAGGAATGGTAAAACGAGATTTTTGCACCACACTGAGTTGGCAGCCACTCTGCTCCCGGATGGTGCGGGGTTAAATGCGTTATTCAGCAAACCCTAAAATAGTTGCCATGATATAATCGATTCGAATTATATGAAAACTGCTGCCGTATTCGCATGAAGTATGGTCCTTCTCTTGCAGCCCCGTTTTTTTCAGTGTATATCTTTAAACGCTTCAATAGAATGGAAGGCATGGACGGTCAGTAAAGACAAATGAGGTGTTCGGGTGTATCCGTATCACCCCGCCGAAGGCTCATCCGCACAACACACGTTCCGGTTTGCGGACCGTCACAAACGACTAAATTGTTGAGGAAAAAGCTGTGAACACAAAAACATCGACATGTATCGTACTGACTGTGGTCTTGCTCTTTCTGGCAGGCTGCAACGCCCTGATGACGGCAAACCGGCAGCTGGCGAATCACGCGTATACGGATGCCGTGGCCTCCTTTCAGGCCTATCTTGCCGATCACCCGGATTCGATCCAGGCCCGCCAGGGTCTCGGGGAAGCCCTGCTCAGAGCAGGTGACCCAGATGCCGCCATTATCGAATTTAAAAAAATCCCGTCGAAATCAGAAAAGAACCCGGAAACAACCATCCTTCTCGGCCTGGCATCCCTCAAGGCCGGCCGTTTTGATGCCGCGCTGAGCTATTTATCCGGCGTTTCATCGCCAGATTACACACTGGTTAAAAACGCAATTGACAGCGGCATTGATACATTTGAGGAAACGCTGATTGTCAATGGCACAGACGCACCGGAAACCCGTACAGCAGCAGCCGTCTTTCATGATGCCGTTGACAGCAGCCTGAACGCACAGCGTCTTGCGCTTCGCCAGGCAAAAAAAGACACCGGAGGCGGTGGAGAAGGCGGTGGCGGCGGCGGCTGAGGCGGCTGATCCTTTCCGCCGGCGGTGCCGGCGACGCGAACCGCAACAGCAACATTTGACATGCGTCTGGAATTCTTTAACGCCATGAGCTGACACAGACATGCTGCTGGAAACAATACCCTTGGACCGGCTCACACCTACTTCAGCATTCCTGCCAATGCGGCGTGCTGGGCAACATCGAGAAAAGGCTGTGGGTAAATTCCCAACGCGATAATGGCTGTGATAAAAAAGAGGCCCATCAGTGAAGGGGCGGATACCAGTCGCGCCATCACACCCGGCGCCCTACCTTGTGTTTCATCATCGGCAAGTGTATAGGCGGCACGCACCATTTTCAGATAGTAGAATGCAGACACCCCCGTGTTGATCACGGAAATGATCACCAGGGCATAAAGTCCTTCCTTGATGGCGGCCGTAAAGATGATCACCTTTCCGGTAAATCCGACCGTGGGCGGAATACCGGCCATGGCAAAGGCCCCCACCAGCAGGGTGAAGGCCATGAGCGGCGCGCGCTTGTAAAGGCCCCGCAAATCATCTAAAGAAACATTGTTACCGCCCTCACCCAGTTGATAAATCACAAAAAAGACCGCCAGGTTCATCAGCAGGTATCCGCCGATATAATAGGTCGCAGAGACCATGCCCAAGGTATTTAAGCAGAGGATCCCCACCATGATATAACCGGCATGGGCAATACTGGAAAACGCCAGCAGGCGTTTCAGATCTGTCTGCACCAGTGCGGCCAGGTTGCCGAAGGTCATGGAAATAACCGCAAACACCCCGAGTACCCAGGAAACTTCGGCGATCTCGGTGCCGGCAAGGGATACCAGACGGATCAGGAGGGCCACCGCAGCAATCTTGGGCAGTGTCGCCACAAAGGCCGATGTTTCGTTGGCCGCCCCTTCGTATACGTCCGGTGCCCAGAAATGCATGGGAAACAGGGCCAGTTTGAAAAACAGCCCGGCCAGCAGCATGATCAGGCCGATGATCGTCACCATGCTCCCCGCCTTGAGCAGGGGCGGAATTTTCACCATGAGCGCGTCAATGTAGGTGGTATGGGCGACGCCAAAGAGATAGCTCATGCCGTAGAGCATGATTCCCGTGGTCGCAGCACCGAACAGCACATACTTAATCCCCGCCTCCATCTGGGAGCGGAATTTTCGCTGGTTCCGAAAGGGAATGATCACGTACAGGGCAAATGAGGATATTTCAAGGCTGATCAGCAAGGTCAGGAGTTCGACAGAACTGCTCATCAGCACCAGACCGGCGGCACTCACGGTCAGAAAAAGCAGATACTCCGGCTGCAGTTCCGTTTCGATCCCCTTGAGGCCGATCCCCAGGTAAATCAACAGAAACAGGCCAAAGGTAATCATCACTTTAAACAGCTGAGACAGGGCATCCACGCGGTATGCGTCATAAAAGAGGGTTCCGGACCGGGTCATGCCATACATGGCGGCAACCACCACTACCGCCGCGAGTACCAGGGCAAGCCCCTGCAATGTGGATTGCCGCACCGGTTTCAGGGTCATAAAGAAAAGGACCAGCACCATACCGATCAGGGCCAGCTCAGGTAAAAATAGCGTCATTTCCATAGAAAAATCCACCTACTGCAGTTGGTTAGAACGTCACAATCCCGCTGACCCATTCCCCCAGTCCGGACATCAGGGCGTGGTGTGAACCGCCGCCCGGCGCATGTTGCTGCATGCCGGATGCCACCTGTTCCACAAGATGCGTGACACTGGTGTCCATTACGTCGAGCAGCGGCGTCGGATGCAGACCGATCCAGAACACGAATACGGTCAAAAACGCCAGGGTTGCAATTTCCCTTAAATTCAGATCCGCAAGGGCATGGCCGTCGCCGTCACCTTCCGGGTGATGGCCATGGCCGTCTGAATCCGCCCACACCATCTTCTGGACCAGCCGCAGCATGTAGGCGGCCGCCAGGATGGCGCCGAGAACGGCAAAGGCCCCGACCAGTTTGAACTGTGTGAAGGCGGCCAGGAGCACCAGAAATTCCCCGACAAAACTGTTGGTGCCTGGAAATGCCAGGGAAGACAGTGAAAAGATCACCAGAAAGGTCACATACCAGGGCATAAACGCGCCCAAGGCCGAGTTGTCTGAAATCTCCCGGCTGTGGGTTCGCTCATAGATAATCCCCACACAGATAAAGAGCGCCCCGGTGGTGATGCCGTGGTTGATCATCTGCAAAATGGCGCCCTTGATGCCCGCCTCGGACAGCAGGAAAATACCCAGGGTGACAAATCCCATGTGCCCCACGCTCGAATAGGCAATCAGTTTTTTGATATCCGACTGGCCCAGGGCAAGGTAGCCGCCGAACACGATGGACATGATGGAAACCGTCAGCAGCCAGGGCATGCAGGTGGCGGTTGCCGCCGGTGCCATGGGAAGGCAGAAGCGCAAAAATCCGTAACCGCCCATCTTGAGAAGGATACTGGCCAGAATCACGGAACCGGCGGTCGGCGCCTCCACGTGGGCGGCCGGCAGCCAGGTGTGCACCGGAAACATGGGAATCTTGATGGCAAACGCCAGGGTGCAGGCCAGGAAGATCCACATCTGGAAGGTGTAGCTGTAGGTTTGTTCCATGAGTTCCGGAATGAAGAACGTGCCGGTGACAATGTAGAGCGCCACAATGGAAACCAAAAGAAAAATACTGCCGATCAGGGTGTAGAGAAAAAACTTGATCGACGCGTAATCCTTACGCGGTCCGCCCCACACGGCGATCAGGAGATACATGGGCACCAGCATGGCTTCCCAAAAGATAAAAAACAGCACCGTGTTCAGACTGATGAAAACGCCGATCATGGCCGCTTCCATGACGAGCAGCACAACGATGAACTCCTTCACCCGGGATGCAATGTAGTTCCAGGAACAGAACACACACAGCGGCATGATGATGGTGGTCAGAAGCACGAGCAGCAGGCTGATCCCGTCCACGCCCACCACGTAATCCAGATCCAGAAACGGAATCCATCGGGAAACTTCGGCAAACTGGTATTTGGCCGTGGCCCGGTCAAAGTAGACATACAGCGGCAGGGATACCACAGCGGTGACTGTCGTGACCAATGCGCCCCACATCTTGAGAAAACGGCTATTCGTGTCCGATCTGTCGGGAATGAGGACGCAGATCCCGGCACCGATCAATGGGATCAGAATCAGAAGCGAAAGCATCGGATACTGCAGGGTGTTGTAAATCAAGTACTGTTCCATAACCTTACCGTCTATGCTGTTGTCGCCAAACTGCCCAAGTGGTTTATCCGTATCCTAGAAAAACACAATACCGGTCAGCACCAGAAAAATGATCAAGATCGCCCCGCCGATATACTGCTGAATCTTGCCGGTCTGAAGCTGCCGGACCTGCTCACCGCCGTTGATCACTTCCGCAGCCGCTCCGTCGATCAGATAGTCGATGCCTTCTTTGTCAAACCAGGAGAGAGCCGCAGCAACGGCTTTTGTCAGCCGCAGCCCGATGGTCCGGTAAACTTCGCCGATCCAGTCGTTGACGGCCGTGAGCGGTTTTTTCGCAATCCACATGAACACCCGTGCGCCTTTTCTGTAAAACCAGTCAAGGTCGAGGTTCATTTTATCATGTTCGTTGGGCGCGAGCTTTTTCACCATCAAGAAAAAAACCAGCCCGGTACATCCCAGAATCTGGAATGTTTCAGACAGGTGGTAGGATGTATAGGGGTGATAGGCCACCGGAAAGGGCAGCATCTTATAGAGGTATTCCGGATAAACGCCCAGGAAAATGCAAACAAACGCGGCAATGCTCATCCCCACATTCATGTTCCACGGCGCATCCGTGGCCTGAACACCTGAATCTTTTCCAAACCAGATAAAGTAGGGGAGTTTGATGCCCACCGAGAGGAAGGTCCCCACGGATGCCAGCAGAAGCATGACCATGAGACCGGTCCGGTGCGCTTCACCGGCTGCGGCGATGATCATGGATTTGCTGATAAATCCGCTGGTCAGCGGAAAACCGGAGATGGAAATGCCGCCGATCACCGTAAAAATCATGGCATAGGGCATGGATTTCCAGAGACCGCCCAGTTCACTGAGCTTGGATTTTCCGGTCATTTCCAGCACCGCGCCAGCGCCCATGAACAAGAGCGCCTTATAAATAATATGTGCGTAGGCATGGGCGCAGGCGCCGTTGACAGCCATGGCCGTACCAATTCCCACACCGCAGACCATGTACCCGACCTGGCTGACAATGTGGTAGGCAAGAATGCGCCGGGCATCGTTTTCAATCACAGCATAGGCAACACCGTACAGGGTCATCACCGCACCGAGGATGGCAAGGGCCTCAAACCCTGGAAAGGCCCGTGCGAGCACGTAAACTGCTGTTTTGGTGGTAAAGGCACACATGAACACCGCGCCGGTAACCGTCGCTTCCGGATACGCATCCGGGAGCCAGGCATGGATGGGCGGAACTGCGGCATTGAGCATGAAACCGGTCATGATCAGGTAATCCGCAAGCGTGGCACCTGCCGGAGAGATGAGCACAAAGCTTAGGTCGTGTGTGGCCTGGTATTTGAGGAAAATACCCATCAAAAGGACCAGCCCGCCAGCTGTATGCACCAGAAGGTAGCGATAACCGGCCTGGATAGCGGCTTTCTTTTTCCGGTACCAAACCAGAAAGACAGAGGCAAAGGCCATGAGTTCCCAGAAGATGAAAAGCGTCAGGTAGTCGCCAGCCAGGGTCACGCCAAGGGACCCGCCCACATAGAGAAAGGCGGCCATATGCTGGCCGGGATCTGTCACATGCAGTCCGTAGCAGCAACCGATGAGGGCCATCAGGGTAAAAACGTGAAGAAACACATGGGTCAGTTTGTCCACTCGTCCGAAGACCAGATCAAACCCCATGTAGTTCACCTGACCGAAGGTCTCGGGCAGCTGCTGAATCTGCAAGATGGCCAGGACCGGAATGAGAATCAAGGCGGGTTTCAAGAGTTTCAGCCGGCTGAGCACGGGCAGCAGCGCTGCACCGACAATAAAAAAGGCCGCCGGGTGCATGAATAGGGTGTTACTCATCATAATACCCCTCCTTCCGGGTCAGCCAGGCATGGGCGATCCCTTTGCAGACCACGATCATGAGCAGACACCCGCCCAGGCCGAACAGGGACCAGAAGCCAATGATCCGGTCACCGAAAAAATGGGCTTCATGCCGCTCTGCCCAGAAATCGAAGCAGACAGAAAAGAGCAGAAAGCCGATGAAAATCCAGAGCAGGACCCGGGACCTGTCGCGAAGATATCCGATGAGCCGAACCATCATGTTCCCACCATCAAGTTGATAATTTGAATGAAAAAATCAGGATACACGCCAAACGCAACCGAGGCGATGGCGGTCAGAAACAAGGGAATCACCATAAAAAGGACCAGCGGCGCTCTTTCCAGATTCCCGGAGAGAACCGGATCCTGGGGGCGCGGCGTACCGAAAAATGACGTCAATACGATGGGAACAAAATAACCGGCATTGAGCAGACTGCTGATCATCAGCACAGACAGCAAAATCACGTTGTGAATGTCCATGGCGCCCAGGGCCAGGTACCATTTGGTCACAAACCCGCTCACCGGCGGCGCACCGATCATGCTCAAGGCCGCTAGGCCGAATGCGGTCATGGTCAACGGCATGCGGTAGCCGATCCCGCCGAGTTCCTCGATATCTTTTTTCCCTGCTGCCACCATAATGGCACCCGCGCAGAAGAAGAGGGTGATCTTGGAAAATGCGTGGTTCACGATATGGATCAGTCCGCCGGTAATACTGTTGCTGGTGAGCATGGCCACGCCGAGGATGATATACGAAAGCTGACTGACCGTGGAATAGGCAAGCCGCGCCTTTAAATTGGTCTTGGTGAGGGCAATCACCGATGCGGTCAGAATGGTGATCGAGACAAAATAGGCGGTAAACAGCCCCATCCCGGTGGACTGCAGGAGGTCTGTGCCAAAAACAGAGAGCATGACCCGGCTCACAGAAAAAACCCCGACCTTTACCACCACCACGGCATGGAGCAGGGCACTGACCGGTGTGGGAGCGACCATGGCAGACGGCAGCCAGCTGTGCAACGGCATGATACCCGCCTTGGCAAAGCCGAACAGACAGAGCAGGTAGGCCACAATCACCAGCGACCGGCCCGCCTCGGGCGGAAAAATGCCGGATGCGATACTGCCGGCGGAAAAATCAAGGGTGCCGCACATCACATAAATCAGCACCATGGCCGGCAACAGGAGGGCCTTGGATGTAAACATGAGGTAAATGATGTATTTGCGGCCGCCTTCATAGGATTCCGCATCCTGATGATGCATGACAAGCGGATAGGTGATGATGGAAATGATTTCATAAAAAAGATACAGGGTGAACAGGTTGCCGGCAAACGCGGCCCCCATGGCACCGCCCACGGCCATGGCATAGCAGAAATAAAAACGCGTCTGGGCATGTTCGTTCAATCCACGCATATAGCCGATGCAGTAAAACCCGGCAAGGATCCACAAAAAGGATGAGGTACCGGCAAAGAGAATCCCCAACCCGTCTAAGTGAAATTTCACGCTGATCCCGGGATAGAGGGTGAACAGGGTATATTCATAGGCACCGCCGGCCAGGATGTGCGGCAGGAGGTTGAGTACGGAAGCAAAGGTTACGACCGCCCCGATGACCGACCAGGACTCCCGGATATTCGGTTTTTTCCCGGACACCAGAACCAGCAATGCGGCGACCATGGGTGCTGCGATGGTAATCAGTAGTTTGTTTGTCAGTATCGTTTCCATGCGCCCCTTCTCAACTGCAAAAGGAAAAAATCAGCTTCAGTACACAGATCTGCAGATCCGTCGACGGCCATTATCGGTTCAGATCATCCAATCCATCCGGGTCAATGGTGTTGAATATCCGGTAAACGGCAAGGACAAAGCTGACCACAATGGCGGCTTCCGCCGCAGCGATCCCCATGATGAACAGGGTGTAGATCTGGCCCACGGCAGGATCCGGGGCCAGAAAGCGGTTGAACGCCATAAAATTCAGTCCGGCACCATTCAGGATCAACTCTGTGGCAATCAGCATCCCGATAAAGGACCGGTGCTGGACCATTCCGTAGATGCCGAGTATCAATAAAAAAATGCCGATCATCAGATACGGGGTTAACTGCTCACTCATCATCGTCCGTCGCCTCCGGCGTTATAGGTATCCGGGTTGTGTGTGCCCAGGTAATAACTTTTTTCCTGATCCCCTTTCCGTTCGCTGCGGGCAAGGATGATAGAGCCGACAATGGCCACGAGCAGCACCACCGAAATCAGTTCAAACACCAGGCAGTACTGATACATGAGCTGTTCACCTACCCGTCCCAGGGTAAAATCCTTGACTCGGTCTGTGGCCGGTGCCCAGTCGGTGCTGATCACCACAAAGGCCAGCAGGAAGAATGCGGAACATCCGGCGCATGCGGCCAAGATCAGTTTTTTGGCGCCCTTGATATTCTTTTCGGCAACCTCGGTCGGCGTATATCCGACCATGATACCGAAGACCAGCACAATACAGATGGCACCCACATAGATCAGCACCTGCATCAGGGTAAGGAAGATGCTGCCCAGATAAAAATAGAGCCCGGCAACCCCCAGCAGGCTGACGGCAAGACCGAGTACCGCATGCATGAGCAGACCGGCGCGGACGGCGACCAGCCCTCCGAAAGCCACCAGAAGAATAAACACATAAAACAGGGCTTCGGAAATGTACGCAAATACCATCATCTCCGTTCCTCCAGACGCTTGATCAGATCAATGTGAAAGTCTTCTCGGGAAAAGCCGGCAAGTTCGTATTCCGAGGAATAGGCGATGGCGCCTTTATTGCAGGATTCCACACAGATCCCGCACAGGCTGCACCGGGTGAAATCCAGCATAAAATGCGTCAACACTTTTCCCTTGACCCCTTCCCGTTTTTCAGCAATCGCCGAGATACACTGGCTCGGGCAGCTCTTTTCACACATCATGCAGACAACACATTTCGACGCACCGGTTTCCGGATCCGGCACCAATTCGATATGGCCTCTGATATGGGGTGTGACATCAATTTTCTCTCGCGGATACTGAACCGTCACCACAGGCTCACAAAACGCCTTGAATGTGACCTTCAGCCCCACCAGGAGGCTTTTTACCCCCACCAGCAACTCTCTGAAATATGCGTTCATAATTTCACGATCACAACGGTTATCAATAAGTTGACAAGTGAAAACGGGATCAGATACTTCCAGGAAAAATTAAGCAGCTGATCAAACCGAACCCGGGGATAGGTCCAGCGGATCCAGACCATCACCAGCATCAACGTATACACTTTCATCAAAAACCATATGGCACCGGTGTATTCGCCCATGGGCAGGGGAATTCCCTTCCACCCGCCGAGGAAAAGTACCGTCGCAATGGAACAGACCAGAAACATGTTGGCATATTCACTCATCATAAAAAGGGAAAAGCCAAACCCGCTGTACTCGGTGTGAAACCCTGCGGTCAGTTCGCTCTCCGCTTCAGGCAGGTCAAAGGGGGCCCGGTTGGTCTCCGCGATGCCGGCCACAAAATAAATGAGAAACGCCAGGGGCTGAACCAGCACGAACCAGATCTTGCTCTGGGCATGGACAATTCCCTGCATGCTGTAGGTGTTGGTCATGAGCACAATGGTCAGCAGAGAGAGCAGCACCGGAATCTCAAACGCGATATTCTGGGCCACCGAGCGCATGGCCCCGAACATGGCGTATTTGTTGTTTGAACTCCAGCCGGCCAGCAGAATGGTCATGACATTGATCGAGGAAACGGAAATGATGAACAGCAGCCCCAGGTTGATATCCCGCGCCTGCAGTTTTTCACTGAACGGAATCACGATAAAGGGGAGCACCACCGGTGTGAAGGAAAGGAGCGGTGCCATCCGGAACAGTCGCCGATCCACGTCCCGGGGGATGATCAGTTGTTTTGAGATGATCTTGAACCCGTCAACGATCAGCTGGAGGATCCCCTGCCAGCCGACTTCCATGGGTCCGGGCCGTCGCTGAATTTTGGCCGCAATTTTCCGCTCCAGGTACCCCATGACAATGGCATTGACAAAACCAAAGGTAATGAGCACAACCGCAGCAATGACAATGCGAACAATCACTAAGCCGACTGAAACAGTTTCCATATCCCTACCTGTCGATTTCCGGAATAATCAAATCAAGACTCCCGATGACCGCCACCAGATCCGCCAGCAACATCCCCCGGCACAGCTCAGGCAGAATGCTGAGGTTGGAATAGGACGGCACCCGTACCTTGAGTCGGTACGGCGTATCACTACCGTCACTGACCAGATAATAGGAGAGTTCACCCCGGGCCGACTCAACGGCAAAATTATAACTTCCCGCCGGCAGTTTCAGTCTCCTGGGCACTTTCCCGCGCACCGGACCGTCCGGTATTCGCTCGATCGCCTGTTCGACAATCCGGAGGCTTTGCTCCATTTCAAGAACCTTCACCCTGTACCGGTCAAAGGCGTCTCCGTTTTCACCTGTCGGCACGTCAAAATCAAACCGGTCATAAATGGAGTAGGGCTCGTTTTTCCGCACATCAAACGAGATACCCGAACCCCGCAATACGCCGCCGGTCACCCCATAGCGCCGGGCCATATCTTTTGTGATGATGCCGTTTTTTTCCACACGCTTGCGGAATATAATGTTGTCGGTAACCAGTTGTTGATAGAGGGGAAACCGCCCTCTGAGGCGGGTGATAAACGCCCGGGTCTGCTCGATAAATTTTTCATCGATATCCATGTAAACACCGCCGAAGCGGAAATAACTGTACGTCAGCCGCGAACCGGTGACCGCTTCCAGGATATCGAGAATCTGCTCCCGATCATCAAAGCAGTAGAGGATCGGTGTAAAGGCACCCAGGTCAAGAATATAGGCCCCCAGCCACAGCAGATGACTGGCGATCCGATTCAGCTCACAGGCAATGACCCGGATATACTCGGCCCGCTCTGGCACCTCGATACCAGCACACCGCTCGATGAGCGACACATACCCGTGATTGTAGGTCATGGCACCCACGTAATCCATCCGGCCCGTGTTGGGCATAAAGGCCATAGCTGGCCGAAGTTCGGCCATCTTTTCATGCATCCGGTGCCCGAATCCGATATCCGGCTGAGGATCGATGACATATTCACCGTCCATTTCAAGAACCACCCGGAGCACGCCATGGGTACTCGGGTGCTGCGGCCCCATATTCAAATAAAATCGATTCTTTTTGGGATCAATTCTCATCTTTTTTCGAGACTTTCTTTGCCGGTGCGTTACCCTTCTTGGATTCGGCCGGCTGCCATTGCAGTGCAGTTGCCGGTTTCACCGTTTCCAGTGTTTTCAGTAGCGGTTTCAATTCCGCGTCCGATGCATCCAACAGCAGCGGCTGCAGGTTCGGGTGTCCGTCGAACGTGACGCCGAAAAAGTCCTTTGTTTCCCGCTCATGCCAGTTCGCGCCGTGAAAGATGTCCGCTATGGAGGGAATCACACCCTCACTGCTCGCATCGGCCCGCACCTGAATCCGGTACTGGGTCTCGAAGTGACCGTACTGGTAAACCACCTCGATGGCAGATGCATGATGAACCGCTGAAACAAACACCAGATAGAATTCTTTTTCATATAATAACTGCGCCACATCCCGCACAGCGCTGCCTGGAAGCCGTACATCCAGATGGAACCCGCGGACCGCATGGGAAACCTCCTCCACTGAAGCGGCAACGGCCTTGATCTGATCCATCAGTTTCGCATACTGTGTCATGGCTGCTTCACCTTCAACTCACGGGGATGCCTGTTCTGGGGGAAGGGATGCCGTTCGCCGGTAATTTTTTCCTGGAGGCTCAGGATGCCTTCGATCAGTCCTTCCGGACGCGGCGGGCAGCCGGGTACGTAGACATCCACCGGAATCAGCCTGTCCACCCCTTCGATCACATTGTAATTATGCTCACCGGCAAACGGCCCCCCGGAAATGGCGCAGTTTCCCATGGCGATTACCCACTTGGGCGCCGGCATCTGTTCGTACAGCGTCATCAACGCCGGCGCCATTTTTTTACTCACGGTTCCGGATACAATGAGAAGATCGCTCTGACGGGCCGATGGTCGGAACACCTCGGCCCCGTAGCGGGCAATATCGAGCCGTGCCATACCCGCCGCCATCATTTCAATCGCGCAGCAGGCAAGTCCGAAGGTCATGGGCCACAGAGAGTTCGCCTGACAGAGTTTGAGGATTTTATCCGTCAACGGCAACCGCAACAAGGGCCCTTCACTCTGCGTTTCGGCACCTGCCTCGAACGCCGACCGCAGGCCGCGTGCATAATCGTTGATGTTCACAATACGGTTTTCTGTTTTTCCCACGTAAAGACCCCCTTGACCCAGGCATAGACAATCGCCAGCACCAGAATGCCGATAAAAATGAAAAATTCCGTAATACACCGGACACTTGAAATTTTGTCAAACGCTTCTGCCACCGGAAAGAGATAGAGAATATCTACGTCAAATGCGAGAAACATGAGTGCATACAGATAGTAAGCGACGCCGTAACGGAAATCCCAGGCATTTCCGAACGGCGTCATGCCACACTCGTACGTCTGGAAGGTTTTCAGGTAATTGACGGTTTTCGGGCGCACCAGGTGCGCAATGATAAAAGGGGTAAATGCCGCCAGAAATCCCCCGAGCAGGAAAAAAAAGATATACATGTAATCGATCAGGCAGGTTTCCGACATGAGATGCTCCTTCAACTGTCCTGCTTCGAACAGCCAATCCACGTTCACACGGAGAACACACCAGCTTCCCATCAAAAAGCAGGAAAATGGTTTTCCGTGTTTTTGAAAGGCATAACCGAAGCAGACACGCAGATCATCACTGAGCGTCCGTTAATCGAGGAAAACACTATACACCCACCCTCCCATAGAGAAGGCGCATCAGCACACTTTCCATCGATACCTTCATCAGCGCTACAGAATGCTATGGTGCAGCAGCAGAAATGAGAAAAGGTGAACTATCGCGCGGGCGGCACCGTCTCCTTGCTGACTGCATAAGTGTATACCGAACAAAAAATCAGATTTCATTTACCTTGTCAAATGTTTTCACGCGATTCTTCAGCTGTGTCAGCACCGATTGCATATCTTCAGGCAGCGCTGCGTGAAACGTCATTTTGTTGTTCGTTTCCGGGTGAGTGAAAGCAAGTCGGCTCGCATGAAGCATCTGCCGGCGGATTCCGCGCACCAGCGTTGCCCATTCCTGGCCCATCCCTGAAGCGCGTGGCGTGTATCGGGTATACACCGGATCGCCCACAAGCGGTGCCCCGAGGTGTTCCATATGGACCCGGATCTGGTGCGTTCTCCCGGTCTTCAGCACCACCTCGATCTCAGCCAGGGGACCGGAAGCCGCCACCACGCGCCAGTGGGTTTCCGCTGTGCGCCCCGCCTGCGGCTGAACACACATGCGTTTCCGGTCCATCGGATGCCTGCCGATAGGCGCTGTTATCGTACCTGACGCCGGCAATAACCGCCCATAAACAACCGCCCGGTAAACTTTCTGCACCTGCCGTGCCTGAAAGGCCGCAGAGAGCATCTCGTGCGCCCGCTGGTGTTTGGCAACCACCATGACACCGGAGGTATCCTTGTCCAGTCGGTGAACGATTCCCGGCCGCCGTTCTCCGCCCACACCTGCGATATCCGGACAGTGGTAGAGCAACGCATTGACCAGGGTCCCTGAAAGATGCCCGGGGGCCGGGTGAACAACCAGGCCGGGTGGTTTGTTGACCACGGCGATCGCCGCATCCTCATACAGGATCTCGATCGGTATATTTTCTGGCACCACGGTATCGATCAGAACCGGCGGCGGGATAAACCCGGCCACGCGTTCACCCGCCTTCACGCGATAGCCGGCCTTGCGGACAACCGCATCCACCTTTACCCGACCCGCCTGAATCAGTCGAACCGCAGTGCTCCGGGAGCATCCGCCAAGTTGTTCTGCCATCAAAACATCAAGGCGCTTCCCATGATCCCTGATCTCTACAGAGATATGAAAAGCGCCACTGTCCATTATCATACGCTAACACTAACTTTTAACTGCAGAAAACCTGCTATACCGGCTGGAACATGGATTCAATTTCCGTCATCATGGCTGTTTCATCCATGTTTCTCGCTGTGCACAATTCCTTTAGCAATAACCCCTGTGCGGTATCAAGCAGTTTGCGTTCACCAAACGACAGATCCTTGGTCAGCTTGAGCAGAAACAGATCCCTGAACACTTCGGCCACATCGTACAGAGATCCGGTTTTGATCTTGTCCATATAGTCACGGTACCTGCGGTTCCAGGTTTGATTATCCACCGGTGCATCCTTCTGATTCTGCATAATTTCATACACCTTAGAAATTTCTTTTTCTCCGATCACCTCACGCAGACCGACAGAATCAACATTGCGGGTGGGGATCATGATTTTCATATCATTCTCCAGGATCTTCATAATGTAAAAGTCCTGTTTACAACCGCCGATTTCCTGACTTTCGATTGCTTCGATACGGCCAACCCCATGTGCCGGATAGACCGCCAGGTCACCTACCTGAAACGATTTTGTGCAACCTGAGCCACGCACCGTAACTTTTGCTTTTTCTGCCATTTATGCACCGCCAATATGGTTTGGGTTATCAGATAAAAATGATACTGAGGCTTAAGCAAAAGATATATCATACTCTCTGCTCCAAATCAACAGGCCTCCCCATTCTTTTCAGCTGTAGACCCGCCAAGCGCATTTCAAACAATTATTAGGATTAAGCTGTATTCAGAATTTATCGATAAAAAAAGGCCGGTATCAATGTGATACCGGCCTCAGTACATACCGTTAACTCAGTGCATCAATTGATGACTGATGACGGTTAACCGCATCCTAGATCAGGAAGGGAACCATCAGCAGCGCAACAACGTTGAGGATCTTGATCATCGGGTTAACTGCGGGACCTGCTGTATCTTTGTACGGATCGCCTACAGTGTCACCGGTAACAGCGGCTTTATGCGCGTCTGAACCTTTACCACCCAGATGATCATCTTCGATGTACTTCTTGGCGTTGTCCCACGCCGCACCACCGGTGGTCATGGACAGGGCCACGAAGATACCGGTAACGATGGAACCGATGAGCAGACCTCCCAGGGCAACTTTACCCAGGAAAAAGCCCACCAGAACCGGAGCGATAACCGGCAGCAGGGCCGGAACGATCATTTCGCGCAGAGCGAACTGGGTAACAATATCAACACAGGCCGCATAGTCGGGCTTGGCAGTTTTTTCCATGATACCCGGAATTTCACGGAACTGGCGGCGCACTTCTTCAACAACGGCACCACCGGCATTACCTACAGCGCGCATTGCAATGGAAGCAAACAGGTAGGGCAGCAGACCACCGATGAACAGACCGATGATAACATCGACGTCGGACAGGTCAAACTTGATGGCACCGGACTTACCTTTGATAGCGAATTCAAGAATATAAGCCGCAAACAGAACCATGGCAGCCAGACCCGCAGAACCGATCGCATAGCCTTTGGTGACGGCTTTAGTGGTGTTACCAACCGCATCCAGGGGATCGGTGACAGCACGAACAGATTCGTCCATTTCAGCCATTTCAGCAATACCACCCGCGTTGTCGGTGATGGGACCATACGCGTCGATGGCGATAACCATACCGGTCATGGACAGCATAGACATGGCGGCCATGGCAATACCGTACAGACCCGCAAAGTGATACGACATGCCAATGGCAAGGCAGATGGCCAGAACCGGCGCCGCAGTTGCCTGCATGGAAACAGCCAGACCGGCGATAATGTTGGTGCCGTGACCGGTAGTAGACGCTTCCGCGATGTCTTTCACCGGCTTGTAGATACCGGTATAGTATTCGGTGATGATAACGATACCCACGGTCAGGATCAGACCGATCAGGGTACAATAATAAATGTTCATTACGGGAATCTCGGGGATACCGACCATGAACTTTTCAGTTACAAAATAGAACGCGGCAGCTGCGATGATGGCCGCACCGAACATCCCTTTGTACAAAGCACCCATGATGTATTCGCTCTTGTTGCCCAGACGGACAAAGAAGGTAGCAATCATGGAAGCAACGATGGAAACAGCACCCAGGATCAGCGGGAACAGGGTCGCCATTTCGAATTTCGGGAACAGCAGGTGACCCAGCAGCATTGCGGCAACAGCCGTAACCGCGTAGGTTTCGAACAGGTCAGCAGCCATACCCGCACAGTCACCAACGTTGTCACCGACGTTGT
Organism: Deltaproteobacteria bacterium; assembly: GCA_002748835.1. Classification (GTDB taxonomy): domain Bacteria; phylum Desulfobacterota; class Desulfobacteria; order Desulfobacterales. The sequence continues at coordinate 82,206 of PDTL01000022.1, read as the reverse complement.
CAGCGATGGTCGCCGGGTTACGGGGATCGTCTTCGGGGATACCGGCTTCAACCTTACCGACAAGGTCAGCACCCACGTCAGCACCCTTGGTGAAGATACCGCCGCCCAGACGGGCAAAAATGGAGATCAGGCTGCCACCGAAACCAAGGGCTACCAGAGCGATAACATCCTGGCAGTAGGTGTAGTAACCAGCGACAGAGGTCAGCGCCAAACCGGCAACGATCATACCCGTTACGGAACCGCCTTTGAAGGCCATGCTCAGGCCGGCCTGCATGCCTTTTTTAGCCGCTTCAGCCGTCCGTACATTTGCCAGAACGGAAACGCGCATACCGATATAGCCAGCCATGAAGGAAGCGATCGCGCCGATGGCGAAACCAAGGGCGGTAATGGGACCGAGCGAGAAATAAATAATCACAAAAATAATAATACCGGTGATGCCCATGGACTTGAGCTGACGGTTCAGGTACGCAATCGCGCCTTCCTGAATAGCGGTCGCAATTTCAGTCATGGTTTCGTTGCCTGCAGGCGCCGCTTTTACCACACCCGCCAGGATCAGAGAAAAAAGGATACCCGTTACACCCACAAGGGTGCATACCAATGGAATGTTTTCCATTACAAAATGCATTCTATCCTCCGTAATTAATTCGCGTTAGAATTCCGAGTCGTCTTGTTAAACCGATTCATACCCATTGTCAGGCCATCCGTGACAATGGTTTTTACCGCCTCCGCAGCCGTCTCGATCAGGAAGGGCAATTCCGCCGCTTCTTCCCGGGAAAATCGGCTCAGCACATGATGGCTGACATCCTTTTTTCCGTCGGGCCTGCCGATACCAACGCGAAGCCGTGGGAAGTTCCGGTCACCGAATACGTCGATGATCGAACGGATCCCATTGTGACCTCCGTGCCCTCCTTTCTCTTTAATCTTGATACGGTTAAACGCTAAATCGATATCATCATAAACAATGAGGATTTCTTCAGCAGAAACCCCGTAAAAACTACTCAGCTGCCGGATCGGTCCGCCACTCCGGTTCATGAAGGACTGCGGGGTGATCAGAATAAGATCAATTCCATGAAAACGCCCTTTCCCGTAGCACGCATTAAACTTATTCCGATCCAGTGGTATTCCGGTCTGTTCAGACAATCGGTCAAGGACTCTAAAACCGATATTATGACGCGTTGCTGCATATTCGGGTCCCGGATTGCCCAATCCAGCAACCAGACGTATTCCGTAATCCATCAGCTATCCGTTCAAGCGCCATGAGAGGAAAAGAGACTGCCGGGCTATTCTTCCGCAACGGCCGCTTCCGCTTCTTCATCTGATTCGTCTTCTTCATCCGCAGCAGCGGCTTTTCCGCCAACGAGGGTGATCACCGTGAAGTTCACTTCATGAACCAGCTCGACACCCGCGTCTACCTCAATTTCTTCGACGTGGATCGCGTCGCCAATATTCAGCGCTTCAATATTAACCTTGATGACATCCGGGATGTCTTCAGGCAGACACTTGACTTCCAGCTGGCGACGGATAACCTGAACCAGTCCGCCAAATTCTTCACCCACGGATTTGCCTTCGGTCTCCACATTCACCATGGTGGTCACCTTGCGGTTCATGTCCACCTTGTAAAAATCGACATGAATGGGATCACCCGACAGGGGATCGGTCTGCACGTCACGAATCAGTGTTTTTTCCGGGGTATTGTCAACCACCAGATCAATCATCGACTGGAGAATATTCTCATTGCGGATCTTGTTTACAAAGTCTCTTCCGTCAATGGACAGGCCCACAGGATCTACACCCGGGCCATACATAACGGCTGGTATCTTACCTTCTCTACGCAATGCGCGGCAGATACCCTTACCCGTTTTATCACGCCGTTCGGCCTGAATTGTTGCTGCTTCCAACGTATGCCTCCTTACTAATTAACAAAAACCTCAATGGAACAATGAGGTTACCGAATCACCCCGATGTCCCCGGATAATGGCTTCTCCCACCAGCGGAGCGATCGACAGGACTTCTATCTGTTCCAGTTGTTTCGCTTCTTCTTTCAACGGGATCGTGTCGGTCACCACCAGTCGCTTGAGAACAGAATTTTCTATCCGATCAATGGCCGGTCCGGAAAGCACCGGATGGCTGCAAAACGCCTGCACCTCGGCAGCCCCATTTTTTATCAGCACGTTGGCGGCTTCGGTGAGCGTACCCGCCGTATCAACCATATCATCCACAATGATGGCGGTCTTACCTTCCACATCACCGATCACGGCCATGGCTTGTGCCTGGTTCGGCGCGCTGCGGCGTTTATCCACAATGGCAAGACCCGTGTTGGTTGCATGCGCAAACTGGCGTGCCCGTTCCACACCGCCGGCATCCGGGGACACGATAACCATTTCTCCCTGAACCGTGCTGCGGATGTGCTCTGCCATGACCGGCAACGCATACAGGTTATCTACCGGAATATTAAAAAACCCCTGAATCTGCCCGGCGTGAAGATCCATGGTGATAATACGGCTGGCTCCTGCATGCGTCAACAGATCCGCCACCAGACGTGCGCTGATCGGCACACGCGGCGCGACTTTTTTATCCTGCCGGGCATAACCGAAATACGGAATCACCGCGGTGATCCGGCGAGCCGATGACCGGCGCAATGCGTCGATCATGAGCAGGAGCTCAAACAGGTTGTCATTCACCGGTGAGCAGGTAGGCTGAATGACAGACACATCCTTTTGCCTGACATTCTCCTGAATTTCAAGTTGGATTTCCCCATCGCTGAAGCGGGTTACCTTGGATTTTCCCAGGGGTCGGTCCAGATAATCGGCGATGGTCCTGGCCAGCCTGGGATTCGCGTTTCCAGCAAATAACGAGAGTTCTTCCATTTCAGAATACCCATTCTTCAAACGTCTGGGGGGTTAAATGGCTGGGGCGGAAGGATTCGAACCTTCGAATGCAGGAATCAAAATCCTGTGTCTTAGCCACTTGACGACGCCCCACTATCAAACATGAAGGTGCTGTCTTAAAGTCGTATACACGACCGTATTAACATTTCTGAATCAACAATTCCGTTACACATACAGACCAACCCGGCTTTCGATCCAGCGTGTTTGCCGCAGTTTCCGCTGAAGACCGGTCACCGAACAACCCCATAACCGTAGGCCCGCTTCCGGACATCCCTACACTGACTGCTCCCGAAGCACGCAATGCAGTCTTGACGTCGCCGACTACCGGAAAAAAACGTTCTGTTACTGCTTCCAAATCGTTTGACAACACACCGAAAAGCCCTTCCTTTAAAAGCGTATTAGTATTGATTTTCGCCTGAGTTGTCAATCCCAATTTCAGATTTTCAAATATGAGACGGGTCGAAACCACTACCCCCGGGTTGACCAGAACCACCCCTGCAGATGGTAAACCGCAGGCCGGCGCAAGCTTTTCACCCACACCTTCGGCCCATGCCGGAGACCGCCCCAAAAAAAAGGGGACATCCGCCCCCACAGAAAGCGCAATTGCCGCCAGCTGTTCTTCTGCGAGCGGGCTTCCGAAATACCGGTTGAGCACCCGAAGCATGGCTGCTGCATTTCCGCTCCCGCCACCGAGGCCGGCACCCACCGGAATCTGTTTGTCGATCTCCACCTGCAGGCCGGCCCGGACACCGGCGGCATCATAAAAACGATCCGCTGCTTTCCACACCAGATTCCGCTCATCTGTCGGCACGTCCGGGTGGTTGCAACGGATCGTCATATTGGATCCGGAAAAAAACACAAACCGCATCTGATCATAGAGGCCCACTGCACACATGAGGCTCTGCAAGTCGTGATAGCCGTCTGAACGGCGACCGAGAACCCGGAGTACCAGGTTGACCTTTGCCGGCACCGCTGCATGGACTCGGTTATCACGGGTTTGAGCTATACGAATCACGTCTGTCGCCTGCCTGCTACGGGTTAATACGCACCACCATCAGGCCGACATTCATGCGCTTGATCAGGATCTCGAGGGCGTCCTCTTTTTTCAGTGCGCCCATCACCTCGCGGTAATCGGAAAATGAACGAATCTGCTGGTGATTGATCTCCTTGATGATATCACCGGTGTGCATCCCGGATGTGGCAGCGGCAGATCCCCGCTCCACCTGCGTGACGATCACGGCATCCGCCTTAGATAGCCGATACCGCTCGGCCATTTCCGGTGTCACTTCCTGCACACGCATACCGAGCGTTGAGGGCGCCATGGGTGCCCCGCCGTGCTTACCGGCGAGTTCCGCCTCGTCCCGTTTGCCGATCTCCACGGTAACGGTTTTCTTCTTTCCCTTCCGGAGCAGGGTGACGGTCACATCCTCACCCACACGCTTTTCAGCAATTCGCCGGGTCAGATCCCGCGTGGAAGCGACTTTTTTTCCGTTGATGGCAATCAGGATATCCTTGGCACGAATACCCGCTCTTTCGGCCGGATCTCCGTCAAATACATCCAAGATCAGGACCCCCTTGCCGTCCGCCACACCATAGTACCGGGAGAGGTCCGCATCAAGATCCTGAATAGAAACGCCCAGCCAGCCGCGGGTCACTTCACCCTTGTTTTTGAGCTGGTCAACAATGCCGCGAGCCAGATCAACGGGAATCGCAAAGCCGATCCCCTGACCACTGGCAATAATGGCCGTGTTGATGCCAACAACCTCTCCCGACAGATTCAGCAGCGGACCGCCGCTGTTTCCCGGGTTGATTGAGGCGTCTGTCTGAATAAAATCATCATAGGGTCCGGACCCGATCACCCGTCCCTTGGCGCTTACGATTCCTGCCGTGACCGTCTGTTCAAGCCCGAACGGGCTCCCGATGGCAACCACCCACTCACCCACATCCAGAGAGGCGGATGTTCCCAGGGACAGAATGGGCAGGGGTGATTCGGATGCCACCTTGATCAGCGCAAGATCCGTATTCTCGTCACGGCCTATGATTTCCGCATCAAACTCGCGCTCATCGTTCAGTTTGACCTTGATGGTATCCGCCCCTTCAATCACATGATTGTTGGTCACGATATATCCTTCGGGGTCGATAATAAAGCCCGAGCCCAGACTCTGCTGTTTCTGGTCCAGCTGATCGTCATCAAAATAACGGTCAAAAAAATCCTGAAAAGGATCCCGGTTCCCCGGGGCGTTGAAAAAATGCCTGAAGACACGCCCGCCTCCGCGCGCGGCTTTCTCTGTCCGGATATTGACCACCGCCGGTCCAGCCCCCTTTGCAAGGGAGCTGAAATCAGACGGAATCATCCGCGGTGAGGCAGCGTAAGCAGCCTCGGCAACACACATAAAAAAAATGACCCCTGCCAGGATACAGGATTTCATATTCATGATATAACTGCGACGCGTGCACGTTGTATTTGGCATAAAAAACCTTTCTTTTATCTGCGCAACTTCTTGCGCAATGCTTATGATCCCATGCCCAACGCCGAACGCTTCCCTCAACAGACGCACCGACTGTCAGCACGCCTGGCGTACATACATCAACCGGAGGTCATGAAGGATGTTTTTGAGAAGCTCAGCTTCATCCGGCGTCAGGTTACCTTTGGTTTTTAATTCCAGCATGCCAAGGATATCAATGGTCTGCTTGGCAAGCTGCAATTGGACCGACGTTGTTTTCGACGTCGGATCCGCAATCACACCCAGATGGACAAGCGCCGAAGAATTCAAAGAAAAGACAAACGTTGAAAAGTCGATCTGCGGCAGCTGAATGGATTCCATGCATTCTTTTGCACGGCTTTCCACGGCAGCTCCGTCTACGGTCTTCTTCTCGTCACCCATGCTACCCTATCCTCCACAATGGCGACTCCCATCACCGTCTGAAACGACAACCGAGCGCACCGCCAGATTAAATCTACCCTTACCGTATCGAAAACAGCCCCCCTGGCCGGCGTTTAAAATTCACCCAGCGCAGATCGGCTGTTTCTGTTAGCCGTTTTTTTCCTTGAAAAAAACCCACCATACATACAAACCAAACAACGCCCATGACAAAAAACACAAAAAATACGACTTCCAGTCTGTCGGACGCCGAGCATAGCCCTTGGCATCCACCGGTCCGACTTTTGCCTTGCAGGAAAAACACCGATCCACATTTACCAGTAGTGTTGCATAACACTCCGGGCACTTCTTGAATGCGCGGGGCTTACCGCCCACTATCCCTTTGTCAAAAATACCCATGGGTCATCGGTTCCACTTATAATTAACAATCTGCACTGCATATGAACATCCCGCTACCAAAACACGGAAGCACCGAACCAACTTTAACAGGAACACGATCACACGAATTGCTTGTACCGAAAATCACACCGGCAAACCGCTAATTGACAAACAGATCCTCCCGGATCCATACATCACCGGAAGCTCTCAGGCTGTCCATCCAGCGCGTAAATGCCTGACCGGATTTCTCCGCCTTCAGACGCTTCAGTACGGCGTCCTTCTCTGCCTCGAACGCTTCATCCGTGGGCGCAACGACTTCTTTCAAATCAAGAACATAATACCCGTCACTACCGTTTACAACCGTCTCCGACACAGGTTTTTTCGATGTAAGCATAAATGCGGCAGAGACAAATGCCGGATCATCAATCCCGGCCACCGATTCATCCCGGCCAAACAGCTCCGTTGTCTGTACCTTCCAGGGCGCCGCCGCCTCATCTGCCGGAACATTCAGTGAACCGGCACTCGTCGCCGCTGCAAGGCAGGCATCCGCATCAGCCTTTGCCATCTCGTCCTTTTTCTTTTGAATCCAGGCAGCCCGCACATCGGTCTCCACAGCCGCCAGCTCGGGAATGGATCCCTTTTTGCGCGCTATCAGCTGAGCCACGTAAAACACGCCTTCAAGATCCATAATATCAGTAATATCATTTGGTTCAAGCAAGTTGAAGGTCTCTGCGCTGAACTGGCTGTCCACCGACTGACTCACGTCCAAGGGTTTTCCGTTACGCGGGAAAAAATCCGTTTCAACCGGGGCCTTGTCAACCGCTTGCGCTGCCAGATCAAAGGCCTCGCCGTCAACCAGTGCATAGTGAAAGTTGTCGGCAGCTTCGTAGGCAAGCTGGGATGATTTCTGCTGGATCAGGGCTGCCACAATCTCATCCCTGACCGATTCAACGGATTTTACTTCCCTGTCATGCACGGATTCGACCTTGATGATATGCCATCCGAAATCGGTCCGAACCGGTTCACTGACCTCACCGGCCGCCATACTGAATGCCTTTTCAGAAAAGGGTTCCACCATATCTTCATACCGGAACTCGCCCAGTTCACCGCCATTTTCTGCAGAAGGCCCTTCAGAGTACGTCTTGGCCAGAGCGGAGAACTCCTCCCCATCCCTGACTTTTGCAAGCACATCTTCCGCCTTTTTACGGGCCGCTTCGATCCGCTCATCTGATGCCGTTGGCCCGACCTTGAAGAGGATGTGGCGGGCCTTTACTGTTTTCGGCAGGATATATTCTCCGGAATTCACCTCGTAGTATTCGTTGATCTCATCGTCTGACGGCTGCGCAGAAGCCTTAAACTGCGCAGGATTGAAAGCAAGGTACCGTACGTTGATCTGCGGTGCGGTCCGATACGTTTCTTCGGTTTCCTTGTAAAAGGTTTCCAGTTCTTCCGGGGTTGGAGCAGGGGGCGTATAGGCGGCCGGTTTGAACGCGGCATATGCCACAACCACCTTTTTCTTGTCCCAGTCAAACCAGGACCGGGCTTCAGCTTCCGAAACCGCAATTCCCTCGGTCACCATCTGCTGGAGCAGGTTGGCGATCAATGCGATCCGCTGATCTGCTTCAAACCCTTCCGGCGTCAAATTGTTTGCCCGGAGCAGCATCTGATAGCGCTCTGGGTCAAACGCCCCGTTGGCCTGAAACTCGGGAACCGCCCGGATATGTTCCACCAGCTGGGTATCGGAAATTCTCAGGTTGAGCCGATTTGCCTCCTGGACGAGGAGACGACGGTTGATCAGCTCGTCCATGGCCCGTTTGTCCACTTGCATCATCTTAAGCAATTCATCGGAAAGGTTGTTTCCAAACTGACGCTGCAATTGCGCCAGCAACCGCTTGTAGGAGGCCTTATACTCATCGAAACTGATGGTGTCCTTTCCAACAGCCGCCACCCGGCTCGCTTTCTGGGAACCAACCGTCCCCACTCCCAGCAATACAAAGACAACAATAATGATACCCAGCAGGATTTTGATAATCCAGGAACCCGACTGTTCACGCATGGTTCGAAGCATGAAACCGACCCTCATTTGTTAAGTAAAAATTAATCTGACCGTATGGACCGTGCGAAGCGGTACCCCTCTGAAGCCCGAAGCGAACAATCGCCCGTGGCTATTTATAAAATGTCAAATTCTATTTAGAAAGCCCGCCGTTGTCAACTCATTCCATCAGGACAAGTGCATCCATCCGCCAGCACGCCCACCCGCTGTGCATCCTTATTTTTTGTTCACACGACTTTTTTATTTTTTCTGTTGACATCACCGGTCAAATCCCATAGGTTAGCCAACGTCTTTCGGGGTTGTAGCTCAGCTGGGAGAGCGCATGGCTGGCAGCCATGAGGTCAGGGGTTCGATCCCCCTCAGCTCCACCAACGAAAATCAAAAGGTTAGCCAATTTCGGCTAAATACGCACACATTCCAAAAATATAAAAAAACATTAATTTTCAATGAGTAAGAAACATTTTTAGCCGTTATGGTGTACGTATTATCCGACTTTCAGGATCCAAACGCACGGATACGTTTAATCATTCGTGATCTGCGATTGGGCGCAATCCCATGATGATATTGCGCCTTGAGTTGACAGGATCACAGGCGCCGCAAGGCGTGTAGCGTCGGCAAAGTTGCGTGTTGTTTAGTTGGTAAAATTTACCGATAAATCAGGGGTGACTACAGGGTGGTATCGCACCTTACCTTCAGTTTTACCTTTAATTTCAATTGCTTTTCTATGACATTGATGAATGCATCTTAAACAAAAAGAGCAGTCTGTTCCAAATACTATTGCATGATCAATAATAGAAATATTAAAGTTTGGACAATTTTTTACGCAATGCAGACATAGATCACATCTTGTTTTATGTGCTTCAAATCTACCTATGAAAACCTGATAACTATCAGTAAAATGTCGTTCCAACGGTTTTATGATTCCGTTATCTAATGGCATGTACCATTTTGATTTTATATCTTCTATTTTTTCAAGATCATCTAGGGAATTTATGAAGCCTTCTATTCGTGTTTTGATATGATTTGAATGAATACATTTAAAAATTTTTTCTGTGAGAGAGTTCTTTTTTGCCATTAATGCGAGAACATCACTGCCTGGCATATAAAACTCCATATTCCCTATACAAGTAAAAAATCGCTCTTTTGCAAGAATTTGTATTTCTTTTGAGGCGTCTCCGGAGTAGAGGCCCTTGGTGCTGAACATAAAAAATCTTCTATTTTTGCCTAGCTGCCTGTTTATGAAGTCTAACACAATTAAAGGTGCCCGCCTGAAATAAACGGGAAAGCCAATTGCCAGTATATCGTATTCTTGCTGTATTGTTTCAAGTGTTTTTTTAGTAATTCTTTTCCGATAAACCGCATATCCTTTGGCTTGTGCAATCTGGCTTATAATTTCAGATATACACGCGGTATTCCCCGCACCAGAATAGTAATAAATACATATTTTCATGTCTATTCTCTATATGGCTAAGCTTAATATTTAGAATAACCAGTTGGTAATGGCTGTAGAGCAAAAAGACACGGATTGAATGGTATCAATGCTTCAAATATCTTTAAGGTAATCTGTTGCTGAATTTTTTAAATTAAAACCCAAAAAAGCGAATACAGAAAAAGCCCCTAATATATCTAGGAGCATATCTTTCTGTGCATCCCATATATCTCCTTGTGATCCTAAGAAAGAGGCCCCAGACTCCCCTCCTTTAAAAATGGCGTATTGCATTTCAATAATTTCATACACTGCGCCCCAAAAGCCTAAAGCAATAATGCCTAAAATAATTGCCGTTGTGGTATTGGAAACCCATTTTTTTCTGAAAAACAGCTCTGCTATCGGATAGGCTAAAATACCAACTAAAAAATGGCCGACTCTGTCAAAATTATTTCTACCCTCGGGGAAAAGAAAATTTAAATTTAAATGTGTCAGTAAACTATTAAAAAAATCAAATGGGGTTCTTTCAAACGTATAATGACCACCGATCGTGTGAAACATAAAAAACACGGTTATTAAAAAATAAGATACATTTGAAAACCGAAATTTATTAAATGTAGAAATCAAAACAATGACCGGAATAAGAATAGGCAAATTCTCTGCCCACCACACAGCTCTATCATAGGGGTTTATGGCCAGTATACTAAATTCAATTATGTATGCTAACAACAAAAAATAAGGAAGATATATGTTTTTTTTAAGCATTGATATCTCGCCGAAATGTAAAGTTATGATAATATAACGTACCCGAAAAGCGAACCGGAGACAGCAAGCATAACGGTTTAAAAATATCCCATTTCATTTCTCTATCGTAGTCTAACGAAAAGGAAGATGCAAGCACATCAGCTAACCCACTATTTCAAAAAAATGACAACGAACTGGCCGCCTGCCGTAACCGTTATCGCGACGGAATTAGCCGCTTTATTATGCGTCGCACGATCCTGATCAAGGGGGATCGGTGCCTTTCAAATATGCCTGAAGCCATTCGGGATGGTCGGTCATCATCACGTCAACCCCCAGACGAATGGCTTTGTCTGCCGTATCCGGGGTATTGGACGTGTAGGTCATGAGTTGCTTGCCCTGCGCTTTGGCGAACGCGGTAAACTCGCCAGTCAGTCGCTCGATATCCAGGGAATACGCCATGAGAAACTGCGGACAAAATTCCATGCCGCGGATCACGGCATGGGGATCCACGATATTTTGAACATAGTTCCCGTCCGGATAGGCCCCATGGGCCCGGGTGAGGATTTCATGTTCAAACGAAAGGACATAGAGGGTATCTGGCCACGGACCGCCATAAAAACGATTCAGGGAGTCAAGGGTCGCGTCCACCAGCTGGTCCATGCGCTTCGGCGCAACGTTCCGGTCATACCCCTTGATCTCGATCAACAAAGCGGTCCGATGCCCATAGGCCGCCAGCAGCGCGTCTAGGGTCAGCAGAGGTTCATCCCGATACCGTGCGGATCGCCGATCTCCCCAGTCAAACCGTTTCAGTTCTTCCAGCGTCAGATCTGGAATCTGAATCAAGGAATCTCCCTCTGTGGTGACCACCGGATCATGAAAGATGACCGGAATGCCATCGGCGGACAGCTGCACATCGCACTCCAGCCCCCAGACACCGGTTTCCAGAGCCAGATCAAACGCGGCTTTTGTATTCTGGGGGGCCACAGACATGGCACCCCGGTGACCGACAATCCGCTGATGAGCCGGCTGCAGATTGTTTCCCATGATGTCAGGACTCCAGGGGGGTCATGATGTCCGGATAGTTCACTGTATCAGACACGTATGACTGAAAGTCATGTTCATACAGAAATTTGCTCACCATCATGCTGAGTACATCCGCCGTATCCATTTTTCCCCGCATGCCCGGCCCCTGAATCGCTTTTGAACAGCGGACAATAGCCTGCAGAATGTCCGGTGTCACATCAAGGTTCACATTCACGCGCATCCAGTTTTCTTCACTCATGTTTCAGCTGCTCCTATTTTTTGAACCCGCCAGCACGACCCGCTGTGCGTCTTTTTCTGCTACCATTTCTTTCAGAAGATATCAAATCCGCGACCTGACAGCGAACGTCATATGCTGCTACGGCAGCGGCCAGTTTCGATTTAAGCGCACTAGGCTGCCACGTACCGTCAGCCAGGGATAAACGTTTTTTCCGCAAACGCCCGGTGAGATCCGCCGTAGTCTGACCCGAGAAACAAAAAACCGCAACCGCCACCCCTTTTTATCTGAACCGCAATGCCCATGAATCGGCTTTTTCGCATCTCAGATGCACACTCACACCGACGCTATACCATGGTTCACAAAGACAGGCAAAAAACCTTGACACCCGAAACCGTCGGCACCATAGTCATAGGCTTGATATGAACTGTATGCGGAGAGCGCTTCATGGCGGCGATCATTGAAACACCAGCATTCAAAATCCATCAGATCACCGGATATATCTGCGAGCTGTATATTGTCGAGTATCCGGACCGTCTACTCCTGCTTGATGGGGGCTGTTCCACGGACACCTCCCGCATCAGTACGTATATTACCCGGCATCTGAAGCGTTCGTTAGCAGACCTCCGGCTGGTGGTCGTCACCCATATCCATCCGGATCACGCGGGGGGGTCAGATTTTTTCCGAAAAAAAGGGATCCCCATTGCCGCACCCGCCGGTATCAACCAGTGGTATGCCGGTCCCGGCGGGTTCATCCAGCACAAGATCGATATCTGCCTGAGCTATCTGGTGGTCTATCTGAGCCGGTCTCCGATCAAATCCCTCTGGTATCATCGCCAGGTGCAGGCGACCACCGATCTGTTCCATAAAAGCCGGCTACCGGCCTTTGACGACTGGACCGTCATCTGTGTTCCCGGCCATACCTGGCATGATATAGCCCTGTATCATCCGGATTCCGGTATCCTGTATGCCGGCGACACCCTGATCAGGGTCAATGGCCGGTTCAACCTCCCGTTCCCGGTATCCTATCCGGATGCCATGACACATTCCCTAGAGCGGCTCCGCTACCTTCCCATCCGTACAGCCCTGCTTGCCCATGGTGGTATGCTATCTGGCGACCGGTTCAAAGCTGCAGGTCTCGAAGCTGTCCGTACCCAGCATCGGCCCCAGCGTGGCGTTATTGGGCAAATCCGGTTTCTGGCAAAATTCTCCCCGCAGGCAGGCCTTCCCGCGCCCCGTATTCGGAGTACAGGACACACCTTCATATCATAACCATTTAGTATCGCTTAAAAAAATAATTTTGTCTGTTTTTAATCATCTCAATCTGCCTTTCATTGAGACGCAATACATCTCCGCCGTTCAATTCTTTTTCCCGTTGACCCGACTGACAGGCTTGGGTAAACTAACGCAGATTTTAAACCACGCTAATCTGTTTTCTCACGGGATACAAAAAGAAACCCGTTGCCCGCTTGGGTGCTGAATCCAGCCTGTGTCAACTTTTTTTACCAGGAAGGACCCGCTCCTCATGCAACATTTTTTCTTACGTTTCCGGATCACTGTATGGCTGCTATTCATCCCTCTGTTTATATCCCCTGTACTGCCGCCGGCAACCGCAGCCGAAGGACCGGTAATCTTTAAATGGGCCTTTCGCATAGAAACATCCGAAGGCATGAAAACCCTCGATCTTTCTTCACGTCCGCATCTGAACACCGGGGACGTCATCCAAATATTCATCGAACCAGTAAAAAACGCCCATGTATACCTCTATCTCCTTGATCCGGACATGAATCTTCAGCTGATTTACCCCTCTGAAAACGTCATGTCCGGTGCGCCGCATCCCGCGCCCGATGAATACACCATTCCTGAGCCACCAAACCGGTTTCAGCTCACCCCTCCCAGTGGTACGGAAAAATTCTATCTATTGGCATCCCATTCCCGGATGACCGACTTGGAATCTGTCACGCAAAACTATCTGAAAGACATTGACAATGATGATGCAAAATCGCGGGTGATCCAGACCATCAAGCAGAAAATTCGAAATGCCAGCCGGTTTTCCAAATCTGCGGAAAAAGGGGTTCCCATCACCGGGACCCTTCGGACCCGGGGCCAGGATACGCTGTCAAACGTCACCGAAGTTATCGCCGAAGACTTTTACGGAAAAGTGATCCGGATGCCCCATGCTGATTAGAGGCACCCGGATTGTCTTTCTAAGGACGGTAGCTGCCTGTTTTATGACAGCTTGGCTTCTCTTTTATACATTTCCGTCCTTTTTTTCACTCTGGGATCAACAGATCTCCGACCAGATGCACCATCTGAGATATTCTCTGCTGGGCAAAGGACCGGTCTCCCACCATGTCATTCATGTGGACATCGATGATACGGCCATAACCCGGGATCAGTTTCCGGTGAACGATCTTTCCGCCTACGCACGGCTGATCCGCCTCCTGGGGGATGCCTATGTGGATGCCATTGTCTTTGATATGATTTTTCCGAGATGCCCGCCGACGCCGGCCTGTCCAGACCTGGTGGCGGCAACCCGAATCGGGCATCGGGTCTATTATCCGGTTGCGGTCAAGCCCGGTGCCACCGCACCTGAACACACCCCCGGTATCCCCGACAAATTCATCTGGCACCTCGCCACTGAGGGCAAGGGAGAGGCCGCAAATGCCCATCTTGCATTCTCAAACTTTCCCGCATTGAACCAAGCGGCAACCGGCATCGGCCACATCACCTGTTTTCCGGATCCTGACGGGGTTTACCGGCAGTTTCCACTCCTGTTCCGCATGACTGACGGATACAGCCCGGCCATGATCTTCCGGGCCGTCTGCGACCTGCTCCGCGTGGGGCCGGATCAGATCCGTGTCCGTTTCGGAGATTCTATCACCCTAACAGGTGCCCTGTTTCCAGACGGCAGAAAAGGAAACATCCGTATTCCCATTGATAAGCAGGGCCGGATGCCCATCCCGTTTGCCGGCCCCTGGCGGGACTCTTTCACCCATTTTTCCGCATCGGAGCTCCTGGCCCTTGAAGACGATCCAGCCGCCCTTGATTTTCTGGCTGCAGACATCGAAGGGTGTCTCGTCGTCGTGTCTGACGTTTCCACCGGTGGCCGGGACTTCGGGCCCATCCCCATCGAACCTGTCTACCCCTTGAGCGGTATCCACGCCAATGTGGCCAACGCTATACTGACCCAATGGTTTTTTGTCCCGTTTTCGACCCTGCAGTCCCTTCTGCTGGACGCGGTCTTTGCCCTGCTCCTGCTACTTACCGCCCAATCCTACAAAAGCAAGCCATTCCTCTATTTCAGTGTCTTTTCCGTTGGCGTCTTTGTCTGCATCAGTCTGTTGCTGTTCCTCAAGGGGAACATGATCGGTCATCCGGCCCGGACCCTGATGGCGCTAATCTTCACTTCGATCAGCATTACCACCATCAAATTCATGAAAAAAGAGCAGGACCGAATCCTCATGAAAGCCCGAATGGAGCATTACTTTGCCCCCACTGTCCTCAAAAAGATCCTCAAGGATCCGGCGCGGATCCGCATGGCAGAAAAAAAGGAGATCACCGTACTCTTCAGCGACATCAAAGGATTCACGGCCTGGAGCGCCGCCCGTTCTGCAGAAACCATCCACCAAACCCTGAACCGGTACTTTGAAGCCATGTCCGCCATTGTCTTCACCTACGAAGGGACCATCGACAAATTCATCGGTGACGGCATGATGGTCTTTTTCGGGGATCCGGTTCCCCAATCCGACCATGCGCTGAGGGCCGTTCAGGCAGCCTGCGAAATGCAGAAAAAAGTCCGTGAACTTCGGTCTGAATGGGCTGAAGACGGCGGTATGCGCATCCATATCCGCATCGGCATCCATACCGGTGAAGCGGTCGTGGGAGCCATGGGATCTCTTCAACGGCTCGACTACACGGTCATCGGGGCCAACGTGAATCTGGCCCAGCGTCTGGAATCCCTTGCTCCTGAAGACGGCATTCTCATCTCCGAAGCGGTCCGCCAGCAGATCAAAGCGGCAGTTCCGGTGATCCCTTGCCCGCCCGTCAATGCCAAGGGGTTCCCGTCTCCCATTCCCGTCTACCAGGTGAAAACCGAATAAATCGTCCTTGTCCCCGCCTCTGTTTCGGTATATAAGGGTTAGTCCAGTCATTCGTATTGTAATCGACACATACTTTTTAACAACTATCAAGCCCGATGCTGGATCAGGACGATCATTAAAACATGAGTCAACCGCTGTTAACTGAAAACGATCTGAACGAAATCCGCCGCCGCCGCACCTTCGGCATCATCAGCCACCCAGATGCGGGGAAAACCACCATAACGGAAAAACTCCTCCTCTTCGGAGGCGCCATCCAGACCGCCGGTGCGGTCAAGGCGCGAAAGGCCGAACGGCACGCCACCAGTGACTGGATGGCCATCGAGCAGGCGCGCGGGATTTCCGTCACCACCTCGGTCATGAAATTCCAGTATCAAAACTATGAGGTCAATCTCCTGGATACCCCGGGCCACCAGGACTTTTCCGAAGACACCTACCGGGTGCTCAGTGCGGTTGACAGTGCCCTCATGCTCATCGACAATGCCAAGGGGGTCGAGCCTCGGACGGAAAAACTGATGGAAGTCTGCCGCATGCGCAATACCCCCATCATGACCTTCATCAACAAGCTTGACCGGGAAGGGATGACACCCTTAGATATCCTGGCGGACATCGAAGACAAACTCCAGATCGAATGCACCCCCCTGTCCTGGCCCATTGGCATGGGAAAACGCTTCCGAGGGGTCTACAGCCTGCACACCAACACGCTGTTCCTCTTCACCCCTGGCCAGGAAACCCGCTCATCAGATGGGATCCGGATCACGGACCTGAGCGATCCTAAACTCGACGAGATCCTCGGCACCCAGGCGGACGCGCTCAGAGAAGACATCGAACTGATACAGGGCGCTGCAGACCCCTTTGATCGTGATCTCTATCTGAAAGGCACGCAAACTCCGGTTTTTTTCGGCAGTGCTGTCAATAATTTCGGGGTTCAGGAACTGCTCGACGCCTTTGTGGAGCTGGCCCCGTCTCCCGGTCCCCAGCAGGCGGCTACCCGCCTTATTGCACCCGAAGAAGCGGCTTTTTCCGGGTTCACCTTTAAAATTCAGGCCAACATGGACCCGGCACATCGGGACCGAATCGCATTTTTCCGCATCTGTTCCGGTAAATTCACACGCGGCATGAAGGTGCGCCATCACCGACTCGGCAAGGAAATCGCCTTAAACAATGCCACCATCTTCATGGCCCGTGACCGAACGCATGTGGAAGAAGCCTATCCCGGAGATATTATTGGGATTTACAACCACGGTGCCATCAAGATCGGCGATACGTTTACCGAAAAAGAACCGCTCCAGTTCATCGGCATCCCGAGTTTTGCCCCGGAACACTTTCGCAGGGTAATTCTGAAAAACCCGCTCAAGCTCAAGCAGCTCCAGAAAGGCTTGACCCAGCTGTCCGAAGAAGGGGCGGTGCAGTTTTTTCGCCCACTGGTGGGGAATGATTACATTCTCGGTGCGGTGGGCGTGCTTCAGTTCGATATTACCATGGCCCGGCTGAAAGACGAGTACAACGTGGATGCCATCTACGAACCCATCGATATTTCCGTTACCCGCTGGATCCACTGCGATGACCGAAAAATGCTGGAATCCTTTCGGCAGAAACAGATGCACAGCCTGGCCCTTGACTCCCAGGAGGCGTTGAGTTTCCTGACCACCAGTGAATGGCAGCTTGGGTTTGTCATGAACGACTGGCCGGAAATCCGATTTGAAAAGACCCGGGAAAACCGCTGATAATTGCAGCAAGGACTGCAACCTAAACTCGAAACGGTATGGATCATGACAATGGAACGGAAACGGGAAATCCCCTATAATTATACGTCTGCAGATGATGCCCAGGTGATCAGCCACCTGTTCGGCACCGGCATGTGGGATAAAATTGACCGTCTGCGCTCCCAGCGTGTCACCGGCCGGTCCGCCCGCCTGCTCATGCGATTTATCGGTGACATGTTCATTTTAGATCGCAACCCGTTTGTCTTTGAAGAGTTAATTCGATCCGGCAGCCGGCGGAAACGGTTTTTCAAAAAAGCCCATGCGGACCTGGACACCATTGACCGCGGGGCCACCAACCCGGATGTTATCGATGTGATCATCCGCTGCCGGGCCTATGCCACCGTCCTTGAATCCGAAATCAAGTCCACCGGCAAGCAGCGTCGGGCGCTGGTAAAAGCGCTCGGCAGCGTCACCCGAAAGGAAAACATCTGCTTTGATCCGTTTGCCCTGACCGCCCATGCAACCGATGCGACAGACTGGCGTCTCTACCTTCCCTTTGCTGTGCTGCGGCCGGATACGGAATCCGAAGTCTCCCCCATGCTGAGTGTCATCGAGACGCTCGGTTTTCATGCCATTCCCCGGGGCGGCGGTACAGGGCTGACCGGCGGCGCGGTTCCCGTGGGCCGGAAATGCATCATGATCAATACGGAAAAACTTAACCGGATCCGCGGCATTTCTCAAAAAACCTTTACCGCCGATGACGGCTCCCAGCGGGTGTGTCCGATCATCCGACTGGAAACCGGCGTGATCACCGATGCGGCCATGAAATACGCAGCGAAAAACAACCTGATCTTTGCCACCGACCCCACCAGTTCATGGGCCGCGACCATCGGCGGAAACATTGCCGAAAACGCCGGTGGAAAAAAGGCGGTGCTCTGGGGCACCTGCATTGACAACATTGTCTCGTTCAAAATATCCATGCCCGGCGGGAAAAACCATGAGGTCCGGCGGGTCGATCACCGCATGCGAAAAATCATGCCCACAGACACCGTCACCTTTGAGGTCTGGGAACAGGATGAAGGAAATGAAAGCTGTGTTGACACCATCTCCATGACCGGCATCGACGTCCGCAAGGAAGGGCTCGGCAAAGACATCACCAACAAGGCCCTCAACGGTGTCCCCGGGATCCAGAAGGAAGGAACCGACGGCATTATCACATCTGCCGAGTTCATCCTCTACTCTGCCTATCCCTTTGAAAAAACCTTCTGTCTGGAATTCTTCGGCCCGGACATGGAAGAGGCCAGCGAGGTGATTGTCGCCATCTCACGCACCTTCGTAAACCAGGGTGAAGAAGCGCTCATGGCGCTTGAACATTTTGATGATGAATACGTCCGGGCCATCGACTACAAGGTCAAATCTCCCTTGAGCGAGACCCCCAAAGCCGTGCTACTCATCGATATGGTAGCGCATACGGAAACGCAAATTCAGCGGGGGATTGACCGGCTCAAGACCCTTCTGGCCGCCTATCCCAACAGCTACCTGTTCATCGCTGCAGACAAAACTGAAGCGCAGCGATTCTGGCGGGACCGGAAACGCCTGGGGGCCATTGCCCGCCGCACCAATGCGTTCAAGCTCAATGAAGATATTGTGCTTCCCCTGGATCAGCTGGCGGAATTCACCCGGTTTGTCGATGCGTATAACCTGTCCGAAGACCGTCACAACCAGGAAACCTTCATCCGGGATGTCATCGCCTACCTGGAGGTCGCCGAACCCATCGAAGATCCCCAATGGATGATCGCCAAGGTACTGAAAGCCAGGGATATCTGCCTGGAACCGGCAGCGGTTGAAGCGGCAGACGGTACACTGGTCGCAGGCCCTCGTGACCCGCGCATCTTTAACGAGCTACTCAACCTGTTCCGTGGATACAAGCGCGTGCAGGCTGAAATCCGCCGCATTTACGAAGAAACCCGTGCCCACCGAATTGTAATCGCCACGCACATGCATGCGGGTGACGGAAATGTGCATGTCAATATTCCGGTCTTTTCCAATGACCAGGAAATGCTCAAACGCGCCCATGCCACGGCAGACAACGTCATGACCAAAGCGGTGGAGCTGGGCGGTGTGGTCAGCGGCGAACACGGTATCGGCATCACCAAAATGAAATACATGAATCCTGTACGGGTCATGGAGCTTACCGAGTACCGGAAAAAAGTTGATCCCGATGGGGTGATGAACCCGAACAAACTTTCCGACCCGCTGATTCCGGACCGGGTCTTTACCCCCTCTTTCAACCTGCTGGAGCTGGAAGCCCGGATCCTCCAGCACAGTTATTTGGAAGAGCTCTCCAACAAGATCTCCGCCTGTGTCCGGTGCGGAAAATGCAAAGTCGATTGCTGCACCTTTTATCCGGCCGACAACATGTTCTACCACCCACGAAACAAGAACCTGGCCATTGGTGCCCTCATCGAAGCCCTGCTCTACGATGTGCAGCGGTTTCATTCCACCCGTTTCAAGCACCTGCGTCATCTGGAGGAAATCGCCGATCATTGCACCCTGTGCCATAAGTGCTATACGCCCTGTCCAGTGGATATCGATACCGCGGAGGTGTCCCTGCTCGAACGAAAAATCCTCTTGAATCGAAAATACAAAAAAACGCCCCTGATCACCCAGGCCACCCTGAATTACCTTGGCAGCCAGAATGCACTGCAGAACGCTCTGTTCCGTAAGGCCGCCGTTGAGTGGGGCGGCCATGCCCAGCGTCTGGGTGCCCGTGTGACAGAGGCGGTGCCGGATGTTATGGGGATCAAGAAACAGTGGCCCTTTACCCTGCTCAAAGCGCCCCTTCCCAAAGCACCTCGGGGTACCCTCCGGGACATTCTGCCGCCCTGCGACGCGAACCAGGCCCTGCTGCTGTATCCCGAGGCCGATGCCACTAAAACCGTGTTCTATTTTCCGGGGTGCGGATCTGAACGACTCTATTCCCAGGTGGGCAAAGCAGCGATTTACCTGCTTCTCAAGGCCGGTATACAGATCATTCTGCCGCCGCCCTTTCTCTGCTGCGGGTTTCCCATCAAAGCCAATGCCAAAACCGAAGCCCATGCCAGCCAGACCCTCAAGGATTCGATTATTTTTACCCAAATCCGTGAGATGCTAAGGCATTTGGCGTTTGATGCCTGCCTAATCTCCTGCGGCACCTGCCGTGAAGCCCTGCTGGAAATGGAGGCGGAACACATCTTTGATGCACCGATTCAGGATATCTCCGACTATGTGCTCAAAAACGCAGATGCGTCACTCTCGCCAGAGAATGCCCGGGCCGTACTCTACCATGCGCCCTGCCATGATTCCCTCACAGCCCGTGCACCCGTGCTGCTGACAGACCTCGGTTATACGGTCACACCGACGCCCTACTGCTGTTCCGAAGCCGGTACGCTGGCTGTCAGCCGGCCGGATATCACCGGCGCCATGCTTACCAAAAAGTCGGAAGCCGTGCAGATTGCGTGTACGCAACAGTCGGAGCCGGTTTCCACCCTGCTCACCAACTGCCCGTCCTGCCTTCAGGGGCTTGGACGTACAGTAGCCGGCAGGGAGATAACAGTCCGGCATATTGCCGAAGAACTGGCCATCGGTATCGGCGGAAATGACTGGGAAGCCGAACTGCCCGGCCTGCTCATCTCCGCAGAGGCCATTAACATTTAAGTTTGACTACTCGCTACGTTGTATCCGAACCGTATTCGGATATACTGCGTACCGGTATTTGCGAGTCGCCATAAAGGCGGTTCGATCGTGTCAATAATCCATCATCCAAGGAAAACACCATGACAGAACTTCGTGCGACCTTCCATACGTCCAAAGGGGATATCAACCTGGACCTCACCCCGGACCAAACCCCGCTGACCGTCCTCAACCTGGTCAATCTCGCCAGGCGCGGATACTATGACAACCTGACCTTTCACCGGGTTATTGCCGGGTTTGTCATCCAGGGCGGATGCCCCTACGGCACCGGTACCGGGGGGCCGGGCTACCGCTTTGCCGATGAATTCGATGCCAGCCTCAAACACGACCGCCCGGGGATCCTCTCCATGGCCAATGCGGGTCCGGGCACCAACGGCAGTCAGTTTTTCATCACCCATGCGCCAACGCCTCACCTGGACGGCAAACACTCGGTTTTTGGCGCCGTGGTTTCCCAATCAGACATGGACGTGGTCATGAACATCCGCCAGGGTGATACCATCAACGCTGTCACCATTACCGGTGACACGGAAAAACTCTTTGCCGATCATGCAGACACGCTGGCGGAATGGAATAAAGCGTTGAATGCGTCCTTTCCGGATCTTCCTGCGTAACGGAGGGACTCATGAGTGCATCCCGCGCCACAAAGGGGAGGGGAAAACGGCGGAAACCGGAAAAGGAGCGTCAGGAGGCGTTTGACAGCCTGCCCCCCAATTTAAAGCAGACGCTGACGGACGAAGAAATTGACGCGTTTTTATTCGCCTCGGTCTGGCCGGACAGCCTGTTTGAAAAACTGAAAATGTTTATCCGCCCCATGGACGGAGACGATACCGCAGACGCATGAGCACGCCGGATCGTTTCTGGGAAACACAGCTCCTCAGCAGCCTGACCCGGTCCCAGTGGGAAGCACTCTGCGACGGCTGTGGCCGGTGCTGTCTTTACAAGTTCCAGGATGCGGACACCGGCGAGATCATCTACACCCGCGTGGCCTGTAAGGCGCTTGATCTCGATACCTGCCGGTGCCTGTGTTATGATCGCCGAACCGAGCTTCACCCGGACTGCATCCGTCTGGACCCGAAGGATACCAAATCCCTGGCCTGGCTGCCATTGGACTGCGCCTACCGATGCCTGCACGAAAGACGGCCCCTGCCAGAGTGGCACCCGCTGATTACGGGCACCAGTGCCTCTGTTCATACGGCGGGTAAATCCATCCGGGATAGTGCCGTATCCGTCTCCAGTGTGCCCGTCGATGCACTGGAGACGGTTATCGCGTCATTTCTGTATACCATTCTCCCAACGTCTGAACAAGACAGCTGAATAACACGGAGAATACGCTTCACACGAAAAAGGCCGATTCGAAAAATACCGGAACCGGCCTTTTTATGCTACGCATTCAACCACGGTGGGATAACCGCCTAAAACTGATAGGCAACATTCACCCCGAAGCCCAGTATATAACCATCCGCCCCTAGGGAGACGTGATGATCATCATAGGAGTGATTCAAATTTCCACTTTCACCGCCGATAATTCGTTTCGATTCCGCAGTAGCGTATGTAACCACCGTTTCGAGGGCCCATTTTTCCAGGTTGAAACCGGCACCGATATTATAGATTTTTTTGTCTCCGTCCGGCCACTGAAAGTCAAAGGTATCATCGGGAATCGGTGTAGGATCATAGAAATACCCGCATCGTAGCGTAACAACGTCCGTGATCGACCATTCCGCGCCCATGCGGATCTGCTTGGTATTGTTCCAGTGGCGGGCATACACAATTCTTCGGCCAGGATACAGGGCCCCCAGCACAGCAGAACTTTCGCCACTCAGCTGAAGGATCTGCGACTCCTGAACGCTGGCCCAGTTTGTCCAGACCAGATCAAATTCAAGCGAAATATTGTTTTTCGTAATCAAACGAATACCGGCCTGCAACTGATCCGGGTGATCATACTCAACCGTTGCATCCGGAGGATTATCCACCACAGGCTGAAACACACCACCCAGGACAGGATTCGCAGTCAGAAACGCTCGCCCGGCATCATTAAGCTTGATCTTCAGATCCCCGTCAAATTCCGTATCTGTCCTGGAACGATAGGTCAGACCCACCGTCAGGTGGTCCAGCGGCCTGTACATCACTCCGACGTTGAACGAGTAATTGAAGCTGTCTTCCACATCCACTTTAATCTGGCCGAGATCGACCCCGAATGCATCAAACACGAGTTCATCCCCTGCCATGGATTTTCCCAGAGAGACCCCCAGTCCCACTGCCAGCTTGTCATTCACCGTGTAGGAAAGCCCAGGGGTGACGACTTCACGGATATACCAGGAGTGAAAGCAGTTGTAGGATGCCGGGTTCTTTGCCGGATCATCCTTCCATTTTACATCCAGCCCGAAGGGAACATACACAGCCAGACCGAGTGTCAGCTTCTCGTTCACCGGATAGGCCGCACCCAGCGTCGGAACGATCAGTGAGTCCGTATCCGTTGAAAAATCAATTCCCTTAATAGCATCATCACCTTCTACCGTAAAATTAGTAATTTTTCCATCAGGTTGAAGTCCCATAACACCGATTGAAAAGACGGCGCTGTCAATCTGGCTTAACCCGGCAGGATTGTAATACAACGCATAAACATTATCCGCATATGCGGCATATGCCCCGCCGAGTGCCGTTGCCTTGGCACCGATACCAAACGTGTCGACGCAACCTGCAAACGCCGTGTTGCTGAAAAAACCCATCACCAGTGCCCATAAAATCACTTTCTTCATGATACGCCTACCCTCCCCTTTGATTTCCCGTTGCTCAAACAAAAAACAATACGAGTATAACCCCTTTATTATTCTTATCACGGATATTTCCCATTGAATACCTCAACACGTGTTTACCTGATTGATATGAAACGTCATCACACGTGATTTAAATAATGTGTCTGGGTTTTGTTTATAATACAATGCAATAAAATATACAATAGCACGAATTGATATTATCCATATAA
Source organism: Deltaproteobacteria bacterium (assembly GCA_002748835.1). Classification (GTDB taxonomy): domain Bacteria; phylum Desulfobacterota; class Desulfobacteria; order Desulfobacterales. Next base: position 58,056 of record PDTL01000022.1, on the reverse strand, counting down.
ACACATAATTAATTGATAAAACTTAGTTATTAATTAATTATTTTAGATAACAAGCTCTAAAAGGATAAGCAAGATATCTTTGTATACATTATTGTTTTACTTTAAAATAGGGGGTGAGGAGAAATCCTGTTTAAACATGTGTTTCAATGTTTTGAGACGAAACCATTTCCGTACAAACGAATAAAAAAAGCCTCCACACGTAAACGTGCAAAGGCTTTTGATCACACTGGTACCGGAGGTCGGAATCGAACCGACAAGGGGTTGCCCCCGGTGGATTTTGAGTCCACTGCGTTTACCAATTTCACCACTCCGGCATTGGTTTTTCTTTATAAAAAAGCAGGGATTTTTTGTCAATGGGAAAGATCGCGGGAGTACACCTCATTTACCCGGATTCAAACAACCGCCGGATTGCTTCACTGGAAACCCGCCCCTCGCGCAGGATTCTCGGAGCGTCCCCGGTAACATCGACCACGGTTGAAGCCAGACGGCCGGGCAGCGGGCCGGCATCCAGAATCATGGATGACTGATCGCGAACAGACCGGGGAATATCTGCAACCACACCAGCGCCCGCCTGTCCAGTCAAATTCGCACTGGTTCCGGTGACCGGAAATCCCAATGTCCTTACCAAGGCACGGGTACAGGGATGGGCGGGAAGACGAATACCCACATGCCCTTCCGAAGCAGCCACCCCAGCCGCAAATTGCATGGCGGTTTTCACCACTAGGGTCAACCGGCCCGGCCAGAACGCCTTCATCAGCGCCCGCGCGTATGCCGGCAGATCCGGTGCAAGGGCAGCCGCATACGACCCGTCCGGAATCAACAACAGCAGGGGATGGTTCTTTGAACGCCCTTTCACCGCGAAAATCCGGTCCACTGCCGTATCGCTGAACGGGTCGGCAGCCAGCCCGTACAAGGCCCCGGTGGGTACAATAACTATGCCGCCAGCGCGGATGACATCTGCGGCCTCCAGGATCTGTTGTACCGATAATTCAGACCGCGTGCCCCCTGTCATCACCCGCAGCGTTCAACTTTCATCGCCTTGGCCTGAACGGATTTTTCCATATCCGCTTTATACACCTTGAGCCGCTCAGCCACCTCCGGATCTGCGATGGCAATAATCTGGGCTGCCAGGACGCCCGCATTGGTGGCACCGGGTTTACCAATGGCAACCGTGGCAACGGGTACACCCGGGGGCATCTGTACCGTAGAGAGCAGGGCATCCAGCCCCTGAAGCGCGGACGCGTAAATGGGAACACCGATAATCGGCAAGGTCGTGGCCGCGGCCATAGCGCCGGCCAAATGTGCGGCCTGTCCGGCACCGGCAATGATCACCTGAATACCGCGATCCATGGCTGTACCGGCAAACGCAGCCGCCTTTTCCGGTGTCCGATGGGCAGAGGCGACGGTCATTTCATAGGGGATATCGAATTTTTTCAGCATGGCCACGGCATTCAGCATCACCGGCAGGTCTGAATCACTGCCCATGACAATTCCTACGCGGGGGATGCGGTTCAGCCGAACCAGGGCCTTCTGCCCGATATCGGTGCGATAATGAACGCTGTCCCAGGATATTTTTTTCACAGCAGCATACGCTTTTTCAATCCCTGCTTCAATGGTATCGCCCAGGGCTGTCACCCCAAGTACACGGCCGCCGGATGGCACAATCTCGGCGTCATGCTTCGTTGTGCCCGCATGAAACACCTGCACATCCGGCATTCCGGAAGCCGCAAAAAGACCGGAGATGGGGCTCCCCTTGCCGTAGGATCCTGGATAGCCGCCAGCGGCCATGACCACACAGACAGCAGCCCGGGAATCGATATCCAGTCGAACCTGTTTCAGGTTACCGTCTATCGCCGCCTCCATCACATCCACCCAGTCGTTTTTCACGCGCATGAGCAGGGGCTGGGCTTCCGGATCGCCGAACCGGACATTGAACTCCAGCACGTTGACCTGATCCCGGTCGATCATGAGACCTGCATACAGGATCCCCTTGAACAGACGCCCCTCTGCTTTCATGGCACGGACCGTGGGAATCATGATCTCATTCATGACTTTGTCATGAAGAAACCGGTCAACGACCGGCGCCGGAGAATACGCGCCCATACCACCGGTGTTCGGGCCCCGGTCCCGGTCATACACCCGTTTGTGATCCTGTGACGTGGGAAGGGGTAATACGGTCTCGCCATCGGTGATGGCCAGAAAAGAGGCTTCTTCCCCCTCCAGACGTTCTTCGATCAGGACCGTTTCACCGGCTGTGCCAAATACTTTGGCATCCAGTACCTGGCGGACCGCGTCTTCGGCCTGTTCCATCGTATCACAGACCACCACGCCTTTTCCGGCGGCCAGACCGTCTGCCTTGACAACCAGACGACGATCACCCATCTGACGGATATAGGTAAGTGCCGGTTCAAGGGCCGTAAACGGCGCACCATCAGCTGTGGGAATGCCGTATTTTTTCATCAGCTGTTTTGCAAATGACTTGGATGCTTCGAGTTCCGCAGCCAGCCGGGATACGCCGAACACGCGAAGCCCTTCTTCTTCGAATTGGTCCACGATGCCGGCTGCCAGCGGGGCTTCCGGCCCCACCACCGTGAGGTCGATCATCTCTTTCCGGGCAAAGGAAAGTACCGCGTCCACATCTTCCGGGTTCAAATCGATACATTCCGCCACCTCCGCAATACCGGCATTTCCCGGTGCGCAATACAGGCGGGTCACACGGGGGCTCTTTGAAATTTTCCAGGCCAATGCATGCTCGCGGCCGCCGCCGCCCACAATCAACACTTTCATGAGGTCTTCTTCACCCCTTTCTTTTTTCTGAATGATTCGACAGCCCCAACGCCACAAGCCGGTCCAGCAGTGCGGAAAACGATAGCCCCGCAGTCCGTGCCGCAAGGGGCAGCAAACTGTTCGGAGTCATGCCGGGCAACGTATTGGTTTCAAGCAGAAAGAGCGTGTCTCCTTGCAGCATCATATCTGTTCGGCTGTATCCTTCACAACACAGACACTGATGCGCCCGTATCGCATATGTCTTGACAGCAGCTGCCACATCATCCGGAATTCGTGCCGGGCAAATTTCCCGGGTAGCGCCCGGGGTATATTTTGCCGTATAGTCAAAAAAGGCAAACGCATCTCCAGGAGCAATTTCAATCACCGGCAACGCCTCAAGCTCTTGATTGCCCAGCACCCCGCAGGTCAGCTCGATTCCCTGGACACAGGCCTCCAGAAGCAGCGTCGCATCATACTTGAATCCATTGGCAATGGCAGCCTCAAGGGAAGCTCTATCCGTTGCCATCCCCATGCCCAGGCTGGACCCACCCCGGGCCGGTTTGACAACAATGGGCCAGCCCAGCGTCTCCGTGATACCGGCGAGATCAACCGCCGTATCGGCCCGGCGCAGCACACGATCCGGTGCCACCGGAAGGCCGGCCTGCCGGTAACACTGTTTGGCCGAGAGCTTGTCCATCGCCAGGGCACTGCCCAGCACACCCGATCCTTGATAGGGCAGACCGAGCAGATCCAGAAATCCTTGCATGCGTCCATCTTCGCCGTTGGTCCCATGGAGGTTCAAAAAACAGAAGTCAATCCTGCCCGCATCTGCCACCAGGCGTTTCAAATCCTGCGCTGGATCATAACAGGTCACCTCATATTTTTCCGGATCCAGGGCTTCCCGAATGGATTCTCCGCCGGAAATCGACACATCCCGCTCCGAGGAATCACCACCGTAAATCAGTGCCAAACGCAGCCGGTCCCCGTTCATCATAGCGCCTGTCCCCCTGACCCGAGCAGGTCGGATTTTGCCCGCTGAAATTCTTCCTCTGTAATCACGTCACGCTCTCTCAGCCGTGCCAATTCCGTCAAATTCCGGATCCGCAGGGTGGCAGGATCCTCCAGCTGAATCACCGGTTCACCTCCCGGTCCCTCAACCTGGGGTAAACCCGCTTCCGCGTCCCGGTTGATACGGACCGATGCCAAACCGCCCAGAATATTCACCTCCACAGAGGTTCCCGAGAATTCGGGAAGTGCCAGCATCTCTTTGAGGCTCTTTCCTTCATCCTTCATGCGTTTCAGAAAATACCATGCACTGGCAATGATACACCCGGCACCGATCAGAAAAATCCAGACCATATACTGGATCACCCCACGGAAAAACAGGACAAGCAGCCCGATTCCTACGAGAAGCAGCACATGAAACAGCAGGATAAAAAACGCCATGAACACACTTTTCATGGCGCCCTCGCCACGACGATCCTTTTTGTTTATCACGGCCATAATTTCCTTAAAAAACGAGGAGGCGTATCCCCTTACGACGATACATCGTCAGATGCTGACGCACGGTCCATTCGTTCCAGAAGCCCGGTTTCATACTGTTCCGGTATTTCCAGGCCCATAACCGATTCCGGGGATGTGACATTCATTTTCCAGATTAGGTAATTGAGGCGCTTGGTGATGCGATACCGGCTTGCTACATCCGTTTCACGATTGAGCAGCGCCGCCATGTTTCGAATCTCTTTTCGCGCCTCAATTTCCGGCGGCACCATGCCGGCGTTCTTCAATATTCGGTACGCCATCCGCAAGTCGCCTGCCACACCGTCCAGTTCGTCTGGCGGCAGGGGTTTTCCTCGCCCCTCCAACTGATCGAACACGCCGTCTTTCTGTGCCTGCCGGATTTTTTCTTCGACCCTTTTTTCAAAGCCCGCCAGCATACGCTCCTCCAGGACAGCAATCCTACTTGTAAATTAATAATTTTATCAAACTGTTTGGCGCAGTTCAAGGAGATTCGATCCTGTACAGCATAGCCAAGCGCACAGGACCGCTTCCAAACCAATAAAAAAAGCCCATCAGCAGACGCGCCAATGGGCTTGATTCTAGTCTGGTAGCGATGCAGGGACTCGAACCCCGGACACTGCGGATATGAACCGCATGCTCTAACCAGCTGAGCTACATCGCCTGATGTGACCTGACTGAGTTGACATAAGAAACCCGCCAGACAGAGACGCTTTATAGCAAGCCCCATACAGCGGGTCAAGTAAAAAAATAATGCGCTATTTTTCTGCAGCTGCCATGGACCCGGCGACTTCGATATTCAACTCATAATTATCCATACCTTCGGGGAGTTTGTCAAAAACAATTACAAATGGAAGCACGTCCCGCCGTTTCACATTCACATTTGCCCGCTTGTCACCGAAGCGATTCTTCAACTTTTTATCCAGCTCCATCTTTGACAGCTGCGCCAGATCAATCTGGGAGATGGTATTCCCCGCATACACCGTCTGTGCTTTTGCAATCCCGCCGTTCTTATCCATCAGCTTTCCACGCAACCGCAGAAAACTACGGGGAGCCGAATAATCGTTTCGAACCTTTCCTTCGATCACCAGCAGGGTACCGGCACGATTGTTTTCAACAAACCGACTCTTGATCCCCTGACCATCCGCAGCATCCAGAATCTTAATATGCAGGGCACCGACAGGATCCTTCGGTTTTGGGGCCAGATAATCGCTGACAACCGGTATCTCAATCCCCAGCTGGGTAACCGCATACCACAGGCCACCAACCACACCGCCAAGCAGCAGAAAAGGAACAATCAGCACCATGAGCAGCTTGGACTTTTTCCGACGAACTGATCGGACTGTTTTCTTTTTTACCGGTGCTTCAACAGGAATCGGTTCCGAGATATCCGCATCCATTGTCACCTCAGGGTCCCCCCCCGCACCGAACGCCGCACCGGCCGCAAATGCCGCCTCCATCTCTGCTTCGTCTACCAGCTGTGTCTCTTCACTCTCCATGTCCGCATCAATATCAACGGTGACTTCGTCATCCGCCTCCTGGACGTCAGCCTCGAATTGACTGACACCAGCTTCATCCAGCATGGCTTCTAAATCAGAAAAGTCCAGGTCGTCCTCTGCATCATTCACCCGGTTGTCACCCGACTGAGCGGCTGCCTGAGCTTCCAGGGCTTCAAGATCGATGGTTTCCGTGACCGAATCATCCAGCGATAAATCAAGTTCCATATCAGTATCGCCTTTATCGGTCTCCGCAACCTTCTCACCGTCATCTGCTTCAAGCAGATCTTCAAGATCGGAAAAATCCAGGAAATCATCATCTGACACAGACATATCATCATCGTCAAGATCAAGTGAGAAGTCTAGATCATCATCCGTCGTATCCCCCTCGCTATCGGCATCTCTCACTGCATCCAGCTCCGCTTCGAGGTCGGAGAAATCAAGGAGATCATCAATACCCGCATCTAACTCCGCGTCCACGGATGCCTCATCACCGTCAAGGTCGAGAGAGAAATCAATGTCCTCATCCAGATCAATGTCCGGCGCATCATCATCGGCATCCAAGAAGGATTCCAAATCTGAAAGATCAAGCGCATCTTCTGGACCACCACCGGCCGAGACATCATCATCCGCTTCAAGTGCCGCCTCCAGGTCCGAAAAATCCAGATCATCGTCTTCTACCGGGACCACGTCATCCGCCGACGCTTCCGCAACACCAACCAAGTCGTCATCCGCTTCAAGCGCCGCCTCCAGATCCGAAAAATCCAGATCATCGTCTTCTACCGATACCAAATCATCCACCGGCGCTTTCGCAACACCAACCAAGTCGTCATCCGCTTCAAGCGCCGCCTCCAGATCCGAAAAATCCAGATCATCGTCTTCTACCGATACCAAGTCATCCACTGGCACTTCCGCAACACCAGCCAAATCGCCATCTGTTTCAAGTGCCGCCGTGAGATCAAAGAGATGAGAATCGTCTGTTTTTGGCTCAACAGAAACCCCCTCTGCCTCAAGCATTGATTCTATCTCCGAAAAGTCGAGGTCATCGGCATCCACCTGTCCGGAATCGGCTTCACCTGGAAGCTCAACATCTGAAATCTCAAGCAACGCATCCGCCTCAGGTGTATCCGCTTTGGGGTCCCCTTCCCGCACCGATTCCAGATCAGAAAAAGTAACGCCACTCGCGTCATCTACAGCCAGAGCGTCATCTGATTCGAATTCAAGGGCATCCAGACTGTAATCACCCGCCTCATCTGCCGCTGAACCCGCATCAGCCAAGACCGCCGCGTCTGATTCGTCAAATCCGGTAGTGACCACGGTCGAGGGGACACCTGCCCCATCATCATCCCTGTCCAGCAGTGCTTCCAAATCCGAAAAATCGAAATCGTCATCCCCTGCCATCGGTGACTGAGGCTCTACCGGCGACGGTGACGCATCGGGTAGGGCCTCTACATCTTCGATCTGAATTTCAACCACTCCATCGTCATCTTTTAACGGGGTTTCATCTGCGGCACGGTCATCCATCTGCCTGTCATCAAAAGAGAGCGTTTCAGATTCAAAGGGTAAATCCGCTGCATCTCCGGAAAAGGAATCGCTGGCGGTTTCCGGAAATGCACCCTCCAGAGCACCGAAGCCATACCCATCCCCATAAAATGTCGCCTCGGCAATTGCTTGAATTTCGTCATCTGAAAAACCCAGATCTTCTTCATCTAACGAATCAATCCCCGGCAGCAGCTCCTCTCCTGGAATACCTGCCGCCCCATCATCCTTCTGCCAGGCAACAGAGCGTTCTCCAGCACTCTCCTCGGATACAATGAACGCATCAATGGTATGTGCAGGCGTTTCCGGTTCAGGGTACGCCAAAAAAATATTTTTACAGACCGAGCACCTGACTTTTGAGCCAGACGGCTTAATTAGGCTATCATCCAGACTGAAACTGGTTTGGCATTCCTGACAGGTAATGATCATTGTTCGCCCTCATGAATGATTAAAATTTGAGATGATATATCGCAGGGAGGCCCCGGTGGGCTTCCGCATAATCAAGCCCGTACCCAACGAGAAAACCCTCCGAAACCTCAAAACAGGCATAATCGACCGTCAGATCCACCTGACGCCGTTCGGTTTTATCAATCAGGGTACATATTTTTACACTGGCAGCACGTTTAGACCTCATATAGGCGACCAGATGCTGCAATGTCAATCCGCTGTCAACAATATCCTCAACAAGGAGCACGTGTTTTCCCTGCAAATCGTTCTGCAGGTCTTTGGTAATTTGAATCGAACCAGATGACGAAGTAGCGTTTCCATAGCTCGACACACCCACGAAATCAATTTCAGCCGGGATATCCAGAGATCTGACCAGGTCTGCAAGAAAAATAAAGGCACCTTTCAGCACACCAATAAGGACCAGCTCTTTTCCTTTATAGTCCGCTGAAATTTTACTTGCCGTCTCCATTATTTTTTGCTCAATATCCGTTTTACTGAGCACCGGCACAAGCGCTGACATGAGCCCTATCTATCCTGAAAAAAAATAAAAAAAAATAAAACGACGGCTACCGTTCAACGGAAAGCCGCATCCCGTAGCCGGTCTAAATTGCGGACCTTTTTTACATGAAACCAATGAATACGGTTATTAGTCGATTACATGTATTGTCAACAATTGTCAATGTTTTACTTATCCTAACCACCTCACAGTCCGGTCTCGGCTAACTGTTCCACAAGTGCGCGCTGAGCAGGGGTCAACGATTTTGGCAGCGGGACACGCAGGGTCACATAGAGCTCCCCCGGTTTTCCACCCTGCATGTCGGGCAGACCGTATCCGGTCAGCCTGAGCTTTGCCTGATGGGATGTTCCCGGCGCAATCTTCAGTTTGACCGTTTTTCCCTCTAAGGTCTGGATCTGCGTTTCCGAACCGAGCAGGGCCTGGGTCAGGGATACGGAATGATCCATATGCAGATCCTTACCTTCTGCCCAGAATACCGGGTGTGGCAGTATGATCGACCGAATGTAGAGATCGCCCGGAGGACCGCCCATGGGACCGGGTTCCCCTTTTCCGGCCAGTCGGATTTTCTTTCCCCCGACCATCCCCTTGGGAATCTTTACGGAAATGGTCTCTACCGCGCCTCCCCGACGAAGCGATAGGGTTTTCTGACCTCCTGTCATCACTTCCAGCAGAGACAAAGACAGCTCGTAGGTCACGTCCTGCCCTTTCATCTGCTGCTGAAAACGTCTGCCACGCCCCCCTCGGGGCCCTCCAAACCCAAAGTTGAAGCCAAAGTCTCCACCCAGACCAAATTCCCGGAAAAGACTCCCAAGATCAACCCCTCTGAAAATGTCCTCCTGGGAATATCGCTGATTAAAGCCGCTGGCACCGTAGGTGTCGTACTGCTGACGTTTTTCCGGATCACTCAGCACCGCATAGGCCTCACTGATTTTTTTGAACTTTTCTTCTGCCGCTGCATCTCCCTTTGCATGATCCGGGTGATACTTCATCGCCAGCTTGCGATACGCTTTTTTGATATCCCCATCCGACGCACCCTTCTCCACGCCGAGCAGTTTGTAATAATCTGTTTCACTCATGATTTTTTCCTGCATGTTTCTTAAGATGGACCATCATCGCCGACAAGGCTGCCGGCGTCATACCCTCCATTCGCGAGGCCTGTCCCAGAGATGCCGGCCGTACGGTCTTTAACTTATGCTTAAGTTCATTGGACAGCCCGTGAAGCGCCTCATAATCCATATCCGCCGGCACCTTCACCCGCTCAAGACCCCGAAATTTATTCACCTCCTGCATCTGGCGATCAATATACCCGGCATACTTGACCTCGATCTCCACCTGCCGGGCCACGCGCGGTGACACCGGCTCTGGAGGGGGACTCACCTCACTAGCGGCTGCATAGGTCATCTCGGCGCGTTTGATCAGCTGATCCAGGTTGACGCCGGTTTTCAAGATCGGCGTATTTTGGCGGTTCAGCAGCGCATTCACCTGTTCCGAGGGTTTGACCACCGTAGACTGCACCCGGGACAATTCCGCATTCACATCTGCCTGCAGGGATCTCACAAAGGCGGCCCGGTCATCCCCCACCAGTCCGAAGGATGCGCCGATGGGGGTGAGCCGCAAATCGGCATTATCTTCCCTGAGCAGAAGCCGATATTCGGCCCGGGACGTGAACATGCGATAGGGTTCTCCGGTCCCCCGGGTAATGAGATCATCCACCATGACGCCCATATACGCCTGTGACCGGTCCAGCACAAAGTCCGGACGTCCCTGAACCTTGCAGGCCGCGTTGGCACCGGCCCAGAGGCCCAGTGCCGCTGCCTCCTCATAGCCTGAGGTCCCGTTAATCTGGCCGGCCATGTACAATCCCCGGATCCGTTTCGACTCCAGGGTATTTTTCAGCTGGGTGGGCGGGATGTAATCATATTCGATGGCATAACCGGGTCGCATGATTTCCGCCGCCTCCAGGCCGGGAATCGACCGTATCACCGCCTCCTGCACATCCACAGGCAAGCTGTTCCCCAGACCTGACACATATATTTCTTCCGTATCCACGCCTTCCGGTTCCAGAATGATCTGATGCTTTTCCCGGTCCGGAAATTTGACGATCTTATCTTCAAACGACGGGCAGTAACGCGCTGAAATGCCTTTCACAATACCGCCGTACAGGGCCGACTGTTCCAGGCTGTTTTCCACCAGCCGATGGGTCTGCGGATTGGTGTATCCTATATAGCTCGGCAACTGAGGCAGGGGAGATGACTGGGTCAGAAACGAAAAATACGGATGCCCTTCATCCGCGCTGTGCGCCTCAAACTGCGAAAAATCGATGCTCCGCCGGTGCAGCCGCGGCGGAGTGCCGGTCTTCATCCGGCCATGCTCAAATCCGAGCGTTTTCAGCTGTTCCGCCAGTGCAATCGAAGAGAACTCGCCGGCTCGACCTGCCAGTTGAGAGCGTTTTCCCACATGGATAATTCCGTTCAGGAACGTTCCCGTGCATAGGACCACCGCCGGAGCATAATAGTCACATCCCACACTGTCGACCACACCGACCACCCGGTCTCCCTCAACAAGCAGTGCTTCAACCAGCGCCTGCTTGAGGTCCAGATGCTCGGTGCGCTCAATAGTCGCCTTCATCAGGAGATGATAGCGGTTCTTGTCATTCTGGGTGCGGGTGGCGTGAACCGCCGGTCCCTTCCGGGTATTCAGGGTCTTGTACTGAATCGCGGTCTGGTCGCACACCACGGCCATGGCCCCGCCCAGGGCATCCACCTCTTTAACCAGCTGTCCTTTGGCGGTTCCGCCAATGGATGGGCTGCACGGCATGGCCGCCAGCTTGTCCATATCCAGCACAAGCAGGAGCACCCGGCACCCCATGCGTGCACCTGCCAGTGCGGCTTCACACCCCGCATGGCCTGCGCCTACCACAATCACATCATATGTCCGCGTCATTGTCAGCTTCTGTTGCCTCCACCCTGCCACATCCCCCCCCGGTTGAACTGCAGGGCCACTTGATATATAAACGGATCGGGTTATTGACTGTCGCCCGTTCCACGGCAGCGACCTCACCTTTTTCCGGCAGTGTAAAGATATGCAGAAACAGACGCATTATCAAGACCTCAACACATTTCTTCGCGGCCATTTCGGATGCCGCATCCAAAAAATCACCGTGGATGCCGGCATGACCTGCCCCAATCGTGACGGCACCCTCTCAACCGGAGGCTGCATTTTCTGCAACCCCGCCGGATCCGGCACCGGGGCCTACCGTCGGGGGCTGTCGATCACCCGACAGATCAACGACGCCCGGGAGCGGCTGAAGAAACGATACAAGGCCAAGGGATTTCTCGTCTATTTCCAGGCTTTCACCAACACCTATGCACCCGTCAGCCGGCTCCGGCAGCTGTACGATGAAGCCATGGCCGTACCCGAGGTGGTCGGCCTTGCCATCGGTACCCGGCCAGACTGCGTGGATAAAGAAAAAATCGACCTGATCGCATCCTGCGCCCAAAACGGTATGGTCTGGGTGGAGTACGGTCTTCAGACCGCCCATGACAAAACCCTGCGCGCCATCAACCGGGGGCACGATGTCCGGGCATTCGAGGATGCCATGGCACTCACCTGCGGAAAAGGGATCCTTACCTGCGCCCACATCATCCTCGGTCTTCCCGGTGAAACCCGGGACCAAATGATGGCCACAGCCGACTACATTGCCCGGTCCGGCGTGGACGGCGTCAAACTGCATCTGCTATACGTGGTCAGGGGAACGCCTCTTGAAGCTGCCTGGGAAAACGGCGAACTTGTCTGCATGACCCAGACGGCCTATGTGGATGCGGTCTGCGAGTTCATCGAACGACTGCCGGCATCCATGGTCATCCAGCGGGTCACCGGAGATCCCCATCCCAACGAGCTGATCAGCCCGGCGTGGTCCCTGAAAAAAACCGAAACCCTCCAGCTGATTCACGAGCGGTTTGACAAAAAGGGCACCCGGCAGGGATCGCTGTATCCGGGCACGTCTGCCTGACATCAGCCCTTCCAGCGCTGAGCTACCGGATATCGCCTGCCAAGGCCAAAGGCCCTGGCACTGACCTGCAGACCCGGCGCAGCCTGACACCGTTTATGTTCGCTCTGGTTCACCCGCCGGATGATATCCCCCACCACGTCAGGCCCGTAGCCCAGGGCCACGATCTCATCCGGCTGACAGTCATCCTCGATATACGCCTTTAACACCGCATCCAGCACCGCATATTCCGGCAGGTCATCCTGATCCGTCTGATTCGGCTTTAACTCGGCTGACGGGGGTTTGTCGATTATTCGCGCCGGGATCACCGCCGAGTGCCGGTTCACATACCGCGAAACCGCATATACTTCTGTTTTATAAATATCAGATATCACAGACAAACCACCGCACATATCCCCATATAAGGTGCAATACCCTACAGCCACTTCCGACTTGTTTCCGGTACTCAAAACCATCCCGAATCCCTGGTTGGACCGGGCCATGAGGATCCCGCCCCGAATCCGGGCCTGGATGTTTTGACAGGTCAGGCTGCCCTCATCACCTTCTGACAGACCCAGCGCGTTCATATATACGGTATACAGGTCGTCAATGGGCACAACCTCATACGGCGTCCCTAGATTGGCGGCCAGCGCGGCAGCATCTTCATAGTTTTCCTGGGATGTATATCGGGATGGCATGAAAATTGTTGTCACCTGTTCCGGGCCCAGGGCATCGGCAGCAATGACTGCGGTCAGCGCCGAATCGATCCCCCCACTCAGCCCAATCACAGCCTTTTTAAATCCGCAGGTGAAGAGATAATCCCGTACCCCCCTGGACAGGGCATTGAAAATAGCCGCCTCTTTTTCAATCACAGGCGAAGGTAGGTTCCGTGCCCCCGCATCCATATCCCATATAAGGAGTTCTTCTTCAAACAATCCTGCCCGGACGGCAAGGGTGCCGTCTGCGGCAACGGCCATGCTGCCCCCGTCAAAGATCACGCTGTCATTGCCGCCCACCTGATTCACATACACCAGCGGCACCCCGTGCCGGGCCGCCGCTGCACTGAATAGCCGCTGGCGAATCTCATCTTTTCCATAGGCAAACGGAGATGCGGAGAGTACGACCACCAGTTCTGCATCCGGGTCCACCCTCACAGCCGCCGTGTCATCAGGGAATACGCCATCCCGTTCATGCCAGACAGGATCCCAAAAGGTGATCCCGATGCGTTTCCCCCGGAATGTGAAAAGGCCGTTTCCTGTGCCGGACACAAAATACCGGTCATCGTCAAAAACATCCGCAGGCGTCCGCAGGCGTTTATAGACGGTTCCCAGCATCTGTCCATCCGAAAGCAGCGCGGCGGAATTGTAACGCCCGGCCCCGGCATCCGCTACGTTCCAGTCCACATATCCGCAGATAACGCCGATCCCGTAAACCGCATTTTTCAGCGTTTCCAAGGCAGCCAGGTTGGCCTGAACATACGTTTTGTGTTTCAGCAGATCCTGTGAAGGATATCCGGAAATCACCATCTCCGAAAAAATGACCAGGTCACAGCCCTGGGAACGTGCATCCGCTGCCGTTTTCACCATTTTTTCTATATTGCCGTCCATATCTCCAATTACCGGATGCATCTGAGCCAACCCAATTTTCATCATCGACGTCCTTCATCATCCCTTTTTGTTACGTATCATCCTGCCGATTTTATCAAGGTTTCATAGGCCATCTGTATTTCAATAAATTTCTTCCGCGCCAGCGTCTGTAGCTCCGGACCCAGATGCGCCACATGATCCGGATGATAAGCCTGGGCCGCCTTACGGTAGGCCGCGCGAATGGTTTCTTTATCTGCCCCCCGGGGTACGCCAAGCACCGCATACGGATCCGCTACGGTTTCTTTTTCCGGTTCCTCCGCTGCCTGCCTTTCACGGTGTGATTTCTGTTCCTGACCATCATGCGTCTCGTGTCCGGAAGCTTTATCCGATGGACCTGCAGATCCTGTGAAGCGGTTGTTGCGCCTGCCAAACGGCCGCTGTCTCCCGGGCCACCTTCTCATGTTCGGTAACCGCCCGGTCCAGATGAAATAGATGACCACTCCCGCCAACGCAAGATCATCCATCCATCCGATCCAGGGAAGGAGATCCGGAATAAAATCAATGGGACTTAGCATATATGCCGCAAGGAAAATACCAGCCACCCATTTGGCTATAGCCCCCATATTGCCTCCTTCAACGCCGTTTTTTATTTCCATGCTACCCAGTAGGTTTCCTATACCACGGAATACCGGCAGCTTCACCCTAAAACCGGGTTCCCCTTCTGCCGTGAAATCTAACCTGAGTGCTGCCATCCCTTTGTTCTTGACATTCCGGCGGCTTCACATTAAATCTAGGTGTTAAATTACAACAGACGAAGTAAATGCCGACACTGCATTTACTTTATTATATATGAATTTCACTTCTAAACCACTTAATTCAAAGGAGACAGTTACATGAGCAAGCTGGTACCCCCCCATGGAGGAAAAGGGTTGGTCTGCTGCCTGCTGGAAGGCGCAGAACTGGATGCTGAAAAGAAAAAAGCCGAAGGCCTGAAAAAAATCACCATTTCCGCACGTGAAGAAGGTGATCTGATCATGATGGGTATCGGTGGTTTCAGCCCCCTTGACGGTTTCATGGGCAAAGCGGACTGGAAAAGCGTTCTGGATAACTACACCCTGGCAAACGGCACATTCTGGCCGGTTCCGGTTACCCTGTCTGCTGACAAAGCTGATGCTGACGCCATTGGTGACGGCGAAGAAATCGCACTTGTTTCTGCTGACGGTGAGGTCATGGCCACCATGAAGGTCACTGAAAAGTACGAAATGACCGATGCGGACAAAAAGTATGAGTGTGAAAAAACCTTCATGGGCGAAGGTACGCCGACCGCTGAAGAATTCTGGAAAATTGCCGAAGAAGAACATCCTGGCGTTCAGATGGTCATGGCACAAAAGGCCGTTAACCTGGCAGGTCCGGTCAAGGTACTGTCCGAAGGTGAATTTCCCACCAAATACAAAGGCATTTACCTGCGGCCTGCAGAAGTACGTCAGATGTTCGAAGAGCGCGGCTGGGCCAATGTTGCCGCACTTCAGCTCCGGAACCCGATGCATCGCTCCCATGAGTTCCTGGCAAAGATTGCCATCGAAGTATGTGACGGCGTCTTCATCCACTCGCTGGTCGGTAACCTGAAACCGGGTGACATTCCTGCAGAAGTACGCGTCAAGTGCATCGACACCCTGGTTGAGCATCATTTTGTAAAAGAAAACGTTATCCAGGGCGGGTATCCGCTGGATATGCGTTATGCCGGTCCGCGTGAAGGCCTCCTGCACGCCACCTTCCGTCAGAACTACGGTGTCAACCGCATGATCATCGGTCGTGACCACGCTGGCGTGGGTGACTTCTACGGCATGTTCGAAGCCCAGACCCTGTTTGACAAGATCCCGCATTCCGGCGATCCTGCAAAAGACCTGCTCTGCGAACCGCTGAAAATCGACTGGACCTTCTACTGCTCCGAATGCGATGGCATGGCCTCCCTGCGTACCTGCCCGCACAAGAAGGAAAGCCGTGTACTGCTGTCCGGTACCAAACTGCGTAAGGGCCTTTCCGAAGGCACGCCGATTCCCGACCATTTTGGTCGTGAAGAAGTGCTTGTCATCCTGCGCGAATACTATGCCGGCCTGACCGAAAAGGTTGAAATCAAGACCCATAAGGCAGCTGACGGCGAGTAATGCTTGCAACACAGCAATCAACCCCTGCGTGCGCAGGCTTGATTGCTGTGTGGATCACATCCGCTGATAAAAAAGGGTTTCAGCAGACGAACGTTGCTGAAACCCTTTTTTTTAACCAATTTCCATCAGTTCGATATCAAAAATCAACGTTTTCCCTGCCAGCGGCGGATTGGCGTCAACCGTAACCGCCGTATCTGATACAGCCGTAATAATCACGTTGATCACCCCGCCGTCCTGACGGCGGTGCTGCAGCCGCTGCCCCACTTCCAGCGGAATTTCCGGCGGAAACTGATCCTTGGGAAGGGATACGATCAGCTCCCGATTCTCTCGCCCATAGGCCGATTCAGGCGGAATGGTGAGCGTCTTTTTCTCCCCTACCGCCATTCCCTTCACCCCGTTTTCAAACCCGGGGATCACCATACCGCTGCCCACCTCAAATGCCAGCGGCTCTCGATCCATGGAGGAATCGAAAACCGTGCCGTCTTCCAGTCGTCCGGTATAATGGACTTTTACCGTGTTTCCTTCTGCTGCTGTTGTCATGGTATGCTCCTGAGGAAAGCGGGAGATGAGTGCCAAAAGCACGTGTTACGACCCGACCGCTATTTCAAGGTCATCCGCATGCTCCCTATCATACGGACGGTTTTATATAAAAAATGGCAGACCTCGCATGATACATGCGAAAGGTCTGCCATTTCAAACACACGTTAAACAAGGGATCTCACAGCCGGCATCATACACTTCTCCGGCGTGCGTGATCCGTTTTACCCCTGATGCTTAGTTGCGATTGCTGTACTCTTCATAGACCATGGCCACAAAGCGGTAAACCAGGTGAGCCATTTTGGAGAACGGCAAGAATGCAAACAGGTTGAAGATCAGAATCAGGTGCAGGTAGTAGGTGAAATATGCCAGGAAAGCGCTTCCGGCCAGACGGGTCATTTCCGCCATCAGACCGGTCACCCCCAGCCCCAATACGATCCCCAGAATATACCAGTCCTTGTAAGTACTCGGCTGATCATCGCCCTTGCCTAACCGGTTCTTGATCATCAGCAGACTACCGATCACCAGGGCCACCCCGCCGATATTGGCCAGCCACTTCACCGGGTTTAACTGACTATACGGCCCGGGAAGATGGAAGACATAGAGCACGACAAAAAAGATGTTGGTGACAACAAACAGGGCGATAAAGGAAAACAACACCATCATATGGGCTGTGGAACGTTCCTTGTTTTCACCGCATTCGTTGAACCGGTCATGCTTGAGCACCCGCAGGAGCACCGGGACCACGGATTCAAGAAACGGTTTCAACTCAATGCGTTCCTTGTCCGTTTTCCCTTCCCTGACCGCATTTTCATGGATATCAGCGATAAACCGCTTCAGACCCAGGGCAAACGATATCACGACAAAGCCCGCCAGGGGTACGAAAACCATATCCACAAACCAGGTGGACATGAACTTGGAATGAGCAATCCCTTCCACCGGATGCCCGGAGTGGGTATGATACCAGAATTTACCGCCAAAAATACCCGCCAGGGTTTCGCCGCCAAAAATGGTGACGGCAGCCAGCACGGCAAAGATCACCGCCGGAATTCCCAGAAGAATCGGTAGTTTTTTGGGATCATTGACCATTTTTGCAACGAACTTCATCGGCGAGTATTCAGTGATCGCCATGGAGCGGATGGCACCCAGGACTTCACCCGGCTTGGCGCCGCGGGGACACAGGGTGGTACAGTCACCACAGTTGTGGCACAGCCAGATATCACCACTGCTCACCAGGCGGTCTTTCAGCCCCCAGGATGCTGCGATCATTTCCTTACGCGGAAACGGGCTGTCTTCCGGGGCAATGGGACATGCCACAGAACAGGTTGCGCATTGGAAACACTTCTTGAGGGTATCTCCGCCAAGGGCCCGGACTTCATCAATGAAATCCAGATCCGGCTCAATCATATATTTTTCAGCCATTATGCTATTCCTCCTGCTATCTGTTCATAGACGAGACCACAATCTCAATCAGTTCCAGATGATGTTATCAGCGTTCAGGCAATTAGAAGCCCTTAAAGGGGTTCGGGCCCATGGCTTCGATTTTTTCAACAAAGGTATTGATCATACCCGGTACCTTGTCATAGTCGTCAATGGCAACTTCCATCTGCTCGACACGCTCGTCTTCCAGACCGAGGCTGGTCAGGGTATCACCCATTTTCCTCGAACGGATGTCCATCAGCTCACTGCCCTTGACAAAATGGCACTGATAATCATCACCATGCTTGCAGCCCAGGAGGAACACGCCGTCCATCCCCTGGCTCAATGCATCCTTGATCCAGATCACGTTAACAGAACCCAGGCAGCGCACAGGCACAATCCGTACATCCGCATGATAGGGCAGGCGGTTCATGGCCGCCATATCAAGCGCCGGCAGGGCATCGTTTTCGCAGACCAGACCGAGAATCCGCATGGGCGGCTCATCAAAGTCCATATCCGAGGGAACCCAGATAGACTTGATCATCGAGCCAACACTGTCGATGCTGTAATCTTTAAAACCGATGATACGTTCCGGACACGCCCCCATACAGGTACCGCAGCGACGGCAGCGGGTGGGGTTCGGTTTCGGTGTACCGCGTTCATCATCGTCCAGGGCCCCGAACGGACATTCTTCGGTGCAGCGCTTGCACTGGGTACACCGCTGGAAGAAGAAATCCGGAAAGGTCTGGTCGCCGGAGCGGGGATGAACCGCCACACCACGGTTGGAGGACTGAATACACTGGATCGCCTTGAGGGCCGCGCCCGTGGCGTCTTCCATGGATTCTTCAATGGTCATGCTGCGACGAACACAACCGGCTGAGTAAATACCGGTCCGCTGGGTTTCGTACGGGAAACAAATAAAATTGGAGTCTGCATATCCATCGAACAGGCCGATATCACGGAAGCCCGGTCCCTGACGATAAGCCAGGTTGACAACGGGATCATCCTTGGTCGCCGGCTCCATACCGGCTGCCAGCACAACCATATCCGCTTTTATCCGCAGGCCATCCCCCAGAAGGGTGTTTTTGGCATCCACGACAAGCCCCGCGCCGGCTGCTGCAACACATTCCACTTCCCCTTTGGTCATGAAGATGCCCGGCTCCTGCTGCATCGATTTGTAGAAGTATTCCTGGAAGCCCGGGGTCCGCATGTGCTGGTAAACAATGTAGGCTTTACCGTCTTCATAATCTTCACGCACATACTTGGCCTGCTTCAGGGCAATCATGCTGGTCACAGCGCTGGCGTAGGCGAAATCTTCATCGGCACCGTCTTTGCCCGGGCTCTGGATGAAGACAACATTCTTGGCCGGTTTGCCGTCAGACGGACGGACAACTTTACCCTTGGCAGCAATCTCTTCAAACTGGGCGTTGGTCACGACATCCGGCAGATCCACACCCAGATGCGCGTAGGCCTCACCTTCAACCACAGCAGGCTTGAAACCGGCGGCCAGCACAACGGCGCCATATTTTTCACCGTTCGGGTCCATGGTCAGGACATCGGCGCGGCCTTCGTTGAGTTTGTTGTAGATTTCACGGATCTGATCCACATCCAGCTCGTTACCGTTTTCATCCACCCGCATTTCCGGCGGAACCGCCTGGGGTACGTCAAACTCGATTTCTTCACCCGGCTTCTTGAAGGTCACGGTAAAGTCACCCGGCTGACCGGCAATACGGGCAACCACGGTATTGGTTTTGACATCAATGGCGTCAGATGCGCTCACAGCCGCGATTTTATCCGCAACCACGGTCGGCATCAGGTCTTCAAACGGAAGTTCCACCGGCATTTGCTGACGCAATTTGGCCGCGTATCCGCCGAGAGCGGGTTCTTTTTCAACAATGGTTGCCTTGTACCCGGCGGCAGCCGCATCCAGCGCCGCCGTCATACCCGTGACCCCCCCGCCAATGACGAGAATCTTGTGGGAAAAGTTGTCCAGTTGATAGGGTTCCGGTACATCGATCTTTTCGATTCGGGCCATGCCCATCCGAATATAGTCTTCCGCCATCATCTGGATACGGTCGACAAAATAGTCGTCCGCCAGCTCGTCTTCGGTAACCGGTTTGGGGAATTCTTCGTGACTGTGACTCCAGGTCACCCCTTCCCGCAGGCTGACACGGTCCACCACACAGCCATCAAACTTGAAAATATCGAAATTCACACGACGGGAACAGGCGGCAATAGCCAGTGCGTTGGTGCCGTCAGCCACGTCCTGCTTGATAATGTCGAGACCTTCCTGACCGCAGAAGCAGCCATGGGTTTTACAGTCAAACCCTTTTTCACCGGCAACATCCACCAGCTTGTCGACGTTCAAGGCCGCTCCGATACCGCATCCTGTACAGATATATACACCGTATTTCTTAGACATGGATATCTCCTCCTACCTCTTCACCAGGGTTTGAATCGCTTTGAGGGCCATACCGGTAGCGTTCTGGTTGCTGGAGATGACGTCAGCAGGCTTGTTGGCGCATCCGGCTGCAAACATACCGCCCTTGCTGAAATCATTGACGATGAAGCCGTCTTCATTGAACTTCAGATCCGCTTCAGGCTTGATACCGGACAGGCTGGGCTGCATGCCGGTTGCCAGAACCGCCATATCCACCTTCTGAGAAACCTTTTCACCGGTCACGGCGTTTTCCGCAGTCAGGATGACGTTGCCGTCTGCATCTTCGTCCACAGCAGCGACCTTGCCCTTGACAAAGAAGACGTTCTCGTCATCTTTGAGCATCTTGTAGAATTTTTCGTACCGCTGACCGGGCGCGCGCATGTCAATATAGAAGATATAGATTTTCGCATCCGGATATTGGGCGCGAATATAGGTGGCCTGCTTGAGGGATGCCATGCAGCAGATATAGGAGCAGTAGGGCAGGTGATTTTCATCACGGGAACCGGCGCATTGCACGAAACCAACGGTCTCAGGTGCTTTATCATCAGACGGACGGATGATCTTGCCAGCAGTCGGCCCATTGGTTGCTGCCAGGCGTTCCATCATCATGTTGGTGACGATGTTTCGGTAACGACCAAATCCCAGGTTATCGATCTTGGTGGCATCATACGGTTGCCAGCCAGTGGCCCATACCACAGAGCCAACTTTCAGGTTCAGGGTCTTGGGTGCCATGTCCAGATCGATGGCATCATACTGACAGGCTTCTTTGCATTTTTTGGCGTCTTCGGTGCCGATAATTTCCGGCGCCAGGACATACCGCTGAGGGAATGCCATCTCATGGGGCAGGTACGCGGCCTTGCAGGTATCCATGCCATAGTTGTGATCATTCTGGATCTCGGTTTCACAGACCTGTGCACAAGCACCGCAGGCTGTACAATTCTCATTGACATAACGCGGGTTCACCCGAACCGCGACATCATAATTGCCCGGTGCACCGGTGACTGATTCAATATCGGCCAGGGTGATCACCTTGATCCGCTGGTTGTCGCGGATCCGCCTGAACTGGATTTCCAGCCCGCAGGTAGGGGGGCAAAGTTTGGGGAAGTACTGGTTGAGCTGTGCTACGCGGCCGCCCAGAGAGGGGCCTTTTTCGACGATAAACACATCATAACCGACTTCAGCTGCTTCGAGGGCGGTGGTCAAGCCACTTATCCCTCCCCCGACGACCAGAATGCTTCCGCTAGCAGGGGCTGAACTTTCTACTGTCATGCTGTCCCTCCGTTATTGATTAGGTTCTTAAAAATCCTGAAAAGAATCTGCCCGGCACTGGAAACGTTGTTATCCGTCCCACGGTGCCCATATGTCTGACGGTTTTATATCAATGGGAAAAAAACCGGCACACATCCGGGCACGGCGAGGGTATCATCCAGTTGAAAAAACGCCTGCATGAAAAAACCTCCAGGCACCCCCGGAAAGGGATACCTGGAGGCGGATCTTACTGAATCACTTTACGCGGCATTCCGCTGACTACATCGGAATGATGCGGTGATACGGTACCTGCTTGAGTGACCATTCATTCGTCTTCTTGTTGTAAGTAGAGTTAACGAATGTGAACCAGTTTTCATCATCCTGGCCCATGAAGTCGGTCCGATAGTAGAAGCCCGGGAAGCGGGATTCTTTACGGAAGTGGATGTGACGGCAGTGGGCTTCAACCGTATAAATACGGTGGAAAATCTCCCAGCAGCGCATCAGTTCGTGCAGGTCACCGGCTGCGAGGTATTCGCAGTCTTCACGCATCATTTCGAACAGCTCCATCAGGTGCGTCAGGGCAGCATCGTTGGTAGCATAGTATGTTGCAACCCCACCACCATACTCGTTGGTGGCTTTCATCAGACGCATGGTCATACCGGACGGCTTGCAGAATTTCGGGTTGACGTCGCGATGAGTTGAGTAGTCTTTGTGCTCAAACCAGGTTTTAACCGGCTTCCAAACCATGTCCGCTGCTTCCTGAGCTGTCATTTCGGGCTCAGGTTTGAAATCTTTGTGGTTCTGGACCCAGCGAACCATCTGTTTGGCGGCGATACGGCCTTCCGCATGGGAACCGGAGGAGAACTTGTGACCGGAACAACCGATACCGTCCGCAGCGGTAAACAGACCTTTACAGGTGGTCATCTGCTTGTAAACCACACCGTTGTCGCCCCATTTGTAATCATCGGGAACCCAGTCTTCGTCAATACCGGAAACCCAGATACCGCAGCACCCAGAGTGAGAACCGAGCAGGTACGGTTCGGTCGGCATGATTTCAGAGTCTTTCTTTTCCGGCTCGGTGTTGGTTGCACACCACAGGTTTGCCTGACCACAGGTCATGTCAAGGAAGTCTTCCCAGGCTTCTGCTTCCAGATGCTTGAGTTCTTTCTTGTCCATGGTTTCACCCAGTTTTTTCAGGGCCTTGGAGGTCACCATCATGATCGGACCCCGACCGGCTTTCATTTCGAACAGCATCAGGTGGTTACGCAGACAGGTCGGCGTGATCGGAGCTGTTCCGTAAGGTGCGTAGTTTTCCAGTTCCTGCTTGGCAGCATCGGAAGCCGCGTAGTTTTCACCGACAGCGTTTTCCAGATGTGCTTTGAACAAAAGGAACCAGGCACCCACCGGGCCGTAACCATCTTTAAAACGGGCCGGGGTGAAACGGTTTTCCATCATAGAGAGTTCAGCACCGGCACGCAATGCCATGGTGTAGGTGGAACCTGCGTTCCATACGGGATACCAGGCACGGCCTTTGCCTTCACCAACGGAACGGGGCTGATAAATGTTAACCGCACCACCGCAGGCAACCATGGCAGTGTTACACTTGATGTAGTAGACAACGTTTTCACGGGTAGAAAAACCAACCGCACCGGCGATCCGGTTTTCTTCGTTCTTGTCGTTCAGCAGTTCAACGATAAAAACACGTTCCAGGATGTTTTCTTCGCCCAGGGCTTTTTTAGCCGCTTCAGCAACAATCCGCTTGTAGGATTCACCGTTGATCATGATCTGCCACTTACCGGTACGTACAGGCTTGGCACCTTCTTTCAGGGTACCCATTTTCGCGCCTTTTTTACCGTCAAGGTTTTTATTCTGGTCGTCTTTTTTCCAGACCGGCAGACCCCATTCTTCGAACAGGTGTACAGAATCATCAACGTGACGGCCAAGGTCGAAGATCAGGTCTTCACGAACGATACCCATCAGGTCGTTACGCACCATGCGGACATAATCATCAACATCGTTTTCGCCGATGTAGGTGTTAATAGCAGACAGACCCTGAGCAACCGCGCCGGAACGTTCCATTGCCGCTTTGTCTACCAGCAGGATCTTCATATCGTCGTCAGCCCACTTTTTGACTTCAAAAGCAGTACCGCAGGCAGCCATACCACCACCTACGATCAGGATGTCGACTTCCATTTCTTTAACTTCAGGGGTTTCAACGCACTTCAGTTCGCCAATCGGCAGATTCGGCATTGCCATTTTATGTATCCTCCTAAACGTTCATAAGGGAATTGTTTTTTCGTCCGATTCAAACACCCGGTATAATCAGGATTTCCAGACCGGCGGTTCTTTCGGCATTACCAAAGTTGCATTATCCGCTTCTTCGGTGGACAGAAATTCAGAGTTGATGTCCTTACCCTTAAGATCTTCATAGGCATTGGCGGCACCTTCCGCCGTGGTACGGATCGGGAACTTAAATCGCTTGACAACGCCGTTACGGAATTTACAGGTCCACATAATGTCTTCCGTACCCATCATCGGCACCAAGTCAGATCCCATGGGAACAAAGTCAGAGTAACCGCGAACGCCAATCGCCTGGTTCGGGCAGATTTTGATGCAGGAAAAGCATTCCCAGCACGCATCCGGTTCCTGATTGTAAGCCTTCATGGTATTCGGATCCAGTACCATCAGGTCGTTGGGGCAGATGTACATACATGCAGTCTTTTCCCCACCTTTGCAGCCGTCGCATTTTTCGGTGATTACAAAGCTTGGCATTGAGTCATACCTCCTACTTGTGTGTTAAAATCATTTGTCCGAATCAACAATTATTATCATTTGAAAGCACGGCAGCCCGCACTTTCATAAACACCACGTCTTTATTTTTAACCGCACAGGACGTTTTCAGCCTTTTCACTACGCTTTCGTACAGAGAAGGCACGGTGCGGTTTTAGAGTCTAACCCTTTATGGTGACTAAAAAAAAACGAATGTTACCACAGACGAGGTCAGAAAATTATATCAAGCGACATTGTTAACACCGGCCCCAGGCCTTGTCAAGCACTTTCACCAGCCCTGCGCACCGGCAGTTACGCTGGGATCTGCACCGCTTCAAAAAAAGTCATATCTATTTGATATAAAATCGGATTCAACTACATAGACAGCTGCTTACACCCGGCCGTTTCCGCACTTGACAGAAACGCCCCAGATAGGGATGATAGATTTCCCCGCCGGCCTCATCGACCGGGGAGTTTTAACCCTAACCGCAACCCGAAGGAACCCAGATGGAACCCAGCCTGGCCCCCCTTGACCCGAACACAGCGTTCACGTTCGACTGCAACCCGGATGTGCCCTGCTTCAACGAATGCTGCCGAGACCTGAACCAGTTTTTAACCCCCTATGATGTCCTCAGGCTAACCCGTCGAATGAAAACCACTTCCACGGTTTTTCTAACTACCTATACCGAGGTTCATCAAGGACCGGAAACCGGCCTCCCTGTGGTCTGTTTGAACATGGCCGACACTCCCCATCGTTTGTGCCCCTTTGTTACAAGGGCAGGCTGCAGTGTTTATGAGGACCGCCCGGCATCCTGTAGAACCTACCCGCTGGCACGCGCCATCCGCCGCTGCCGCCAAACCGGTGCCATCACCGAACACTTTGCCGTACTCCAGGAACCCCATTGCCGAGGGTTTGAAAAAGGAACCGCCCGAACCCCCAAGGACTGGATGGCCGATCAGGATCTGAGCGAATACAACCGACAGAACGACGCCCTGCTCGAATTGATCAGCCTCAAAGCCCGCCTCCGCCCTGGCCCACTGGGTCCGGAAGACGGGGCCCGCTTCTACATGGCCTGTTACGATCTGACCACCTTCCGAACCCGGATAACCAATCACACCCTTGAGCGACCGTTCCCTATTACCGACTCGGAAATACAGGAAGCCTTGTCATCCGATGAAGCCCTGCTCACCTTCGGCCTCTCATGGATCCGACGCTACCTGTTCGGAGATGCACGCTAATCCCACCCGAAAAGGAGGAATCCCCATGCCCGACGAAAACCGCACAGCTCTGGTACTCGGCGCCGTCAAAGGTATCGGAAAAGGCATTGCCATGGACCTTGCTCGCCAGGGCATCCGCGTCGCTGCAACCTGGTTTGACTGGGAGGAAAGCCTGCCCGATCTTGAAAAAGACATGGCAACCATCGGCATTCCCCATCTCATCGTGCAGACCAACCTGCTTGATGCATCGGCCATCCATACCACCGTCAGATCCGTCGCCGAAACATTCGGCGGCATTGACATCCTTATAAATAACATAGAACGCGGCGGCTGGCCCGTGGTCCACGGCCCCTATACCGAATTCCAGTGGGATCTTGAAATGGCCACCACCCTGCGAGCCAAACGCTGGGTGTTTGACGCCGCCCTCCCCTGGCTCAGACAATCCGAAAACGCCTGCGTGATCAACCTTTCCTCCATTGCCGCCCTTATCGGCAGAAGCGGCCCGGCCGACCGTTTTTTCAACGATGGATATGCCGCCGCCAATCGCGGCATCGGCATCCTCACCGAAACCTGGGCCCGCATGGGCGCCCCCGGCATCCGGGTCAACGAGCTCATGCTCGGCTTCATTGAAACCCGCCACGGACCTGACACCCGCGGCTGGGGACTGCTCAGTGCTGAAGAAAAAAACGCCCTCACCCGTCACACCCTCTGCAACCGTACCGGCACCATCGCGGACGTGACCCGGGCCGTCAACTTCATCCTCAACGACGCACCGTTTATGACCGGTGCCACCATTCGTCTTGACGGCGGCTATGTGCTTGGCGGCGCATCCGTCGGCGAAATGCCCAAAGGCGAATCCGATGTCAGGGAAGAAATGAAAAAACCAGCGAAAGGCATGGCTATAGATTAAAACACTTCCTCCGGCGGGCAGGGTGATGATCTGGGAGGGGAATGATCTCCCACTCCGATTCAAAAAAACTGGCACGTTTTCTGTTAGGATGAAGAACCCGATCGTACTGATCTTCCAGGATGCAAACCCGTCGTCCGACCTCCTGATTGATCCGATTTTTCAGGATTCCCGTAGCCTCGCTCGGATAGTGTTTAGTAGTAGACTTTTTTAATATGAAGTATTTTTTGTTCTGCTTCTGAAGACAATTCTTTTTGGAGTGGGGTAGCGAGTTCCTTTACTTTTTCGAAACACTCAACAGCCTGTTTGTAATCTTGAGATATAAGATATAAATCACCTAACTCCATCCTTAAAATCGGCGATTCAGCGTCTTTTTTGATTGCTTTTTTATAAACATCAATCGCTTCGGATATCCGATTCATTTTTTGATACGTGCGGCCTAAGCCCCGTAAGGCGACAATGAAATCAGGTGATTTATCAAGCGCCATCAGATAATAGTATTCAGCAGATTCATAGTCCCGTTTGTTATAATAGGCCCAACCCAAGTTTCCGAGTGGATAATGGGGTGTTGCATACAAAAGATTACCTGAAATTTGTTCGAAAACATCTATTGCCAGATCCCAGTTTTCCATTTTGATATATGCGACACCTAATGAATTGATTGCCGGTATAAAGTCGGGTTTCAGCTTTACTGCTTTTTGATAATGCTGCACAGATAAGTCGTATCGTTTTTTTGCAATATAAACATCTCCTAGATAATGGTGAACCATGGCATTATCAGGTGCGAGATCTAATGCTTTCAAGAGTTCTTTTAATGCCGCCGTATAATTACGCTGGGACATATACGCTTCAGCAAGATTCAGGGTAGCGTCTATTTTTTTTGATTTTTTTTTCTTTACGTTAGTGCATCCTGAAAAAAAAGAGGCCATTATAATGAATGCTAATAAAATCAATATCCAACTGAAATCGTTTTTATGTTTTGAGTAACGCACAAGAGACCCCTTTTAAATTAAAATATCAATATTCCTGTTTTTTAGAAAATGGAGAATTTCAGACTCAATCATATGACGTAATACGATTTTATTCGTGTGATGATCACCTGCGTGTATAAAAATACCAGG
Organism: Deltaproteobacteria bacterium; assembly: GCA_002748835.1. Lineage (GTDB taxonomy): Bacteria > Desulfobacterota > Desulfobacteria > Desulfobacterales. The sequence continues at coordinate 30,375 of PDTL01000022.1, read as the reverse complement.
TATCTGAATAGATATATTAGCCTTTGAAGTACGTGATGAAGCAGCTAACTCAGGATTTCCCTGATAGTTTATATTCAATGCTAACAGTAGTTTTTCAATAATTACAGATGGTGTGTCCGTATGGTTTATCATCAGGAGCTTAAGCTGATGCGATTGGAGAATATGTTGCGTATTACCATATAACGTACCAAAATCGATTAAAATATCCGGCCCATCATCCACTTCAATCAGATTTACACATGTGGTAATAAATTCGTCAAAAACAGATATGTTTATATTTACATTTTCAAGATATTGAAAACCTAACAGGTGACATAATTTTTTGATTAACACCCTTGGTTTATTTCTGTGAATATCTGTTACAGGGACATTTTTAAGGGGCATTGACTTTGATATACGTATCCTGCCGCCATTTATAATTTCGATAAGTTCTATATTATAATTTAATAAATAGGATGCAATATAAGGGTCTGTTTGTTCCTTTGTCGATGCTAACGCGCTAATGCACATTTTTTTTTGTGAGACGCGCCCTTTGATGATTGGATTAAAAATCCAGTCCGGTTGAATCGAGAAATGAACACCAGACGGACTACGAAACTGAATAACTGTATCCGTATTTTTATTATGTTCAGGAAATCTTAGATTGATCTGTTCTTTAATTTCGTTCATGCACTGAGCGAATGATGCATTATGTGTATCTAAGGATGAAAATATAGAATTTCTCCAATGAGATAGAATCTGATTTTTTACTGATGAAGTGATTAAATCAGAGGAATTAAAAATAAAGCGATAGTTATTTTTAAACTTCATCACAGGGTGTTTTGAAAGATCAATCTGTACAGATTGAGGAGAGGAACTATCAAAGGATGCAGATGGAAAATAATAGCATCCTGAGTTCATCAAAACAGCATTAAATATTTTAGAAATACATACTAGTGGGGATTCGCCAAGGTCTTCGCTTTTATCTGTATCCGTTTTAAGATCTGGTGAATGTATCTCTTCGTTGTTAGAACCGGGTGTGATAATATTACCCTCATCATCAAAAATAGATGCATACCAGTTCGCCTGACGTATTTCAGCCTTTGGAATTTTAACGACCTGGCCTTTGAATACCGTATTTATATCCGTGATATGCGGATTTATATGTTCAAATAATTTAACACCTTCTTCATAAGCGTCATAACCGAATTGACTGGAAATCAGTTTTGAAATCGTATCTCCCTCCTGAATTGTATAGGTGAGAGCGTGTTTATCAATCATTTCAGTAATAGATGAAATCATAATCAGCGGGATATCGACAATTCCGGATGACTGACCTGGGAAGGCGTCCTTTTCAATACGTCGCAAGGGAATCATTATTTTTTGATTCACCAGGATCGTATTAATATTGGTTATATGGGGGTTGATACGTTTGAATATGTTAAGGAAGAGCGGAAAATCCTGATAAGATATTTCACCTTTCTGTTTTAATAGCTTAAACACATAATCATTTTTTCTGACGCGATAGGGTTCACAAAGAATGTCAGTTCCCTGATCAGAAATAACTATATAACGCTTATACAAAATAGTTGCCTGAGCTGTTTTTTCAACCGATATAAGCAGTAATAGGAATATAAGCGCTATGCAGTATTTCTTCATATCAGATATGGATCCGGTTAAGATGAAACCGTTACTTCTTTCGGCTTAACATCAGTTTAGATGCAATTTCCTCTGACGTATGTTTAACAAAAAGATCAAACGCGTCACCGGTTAACGGTGCACCCGGTTCGGGAAATGCATCTATACCTGCCGGTTTGATCAGTTCAGGCTTATTCTGAAGTTCCGGATCCGGATAAACCCGATACGCATCTGAAAATCGATTTTCAAAATACATATCCTGAAATCCGGAGAATTTTAATGCATGCGCTGTTGAGTCGAGCACGACCCTGTCTGCTTCAGACAGATACCCTGCATGCTTGGCTTCAATCATGCCAGCCAATGCTTCACCGCCTTGCGTACAGGCAATATGTCCATTACGATTCGCTTTAAGTTCCCAGTCCATAATAGACTGTTCTGATACGGTTGTAAAAAAGACTGACGCTTTATCTGCCGCTGTATTATAGGCGTCAACAAGCTGAATAACACGCGGCATGGAAACCGGATTACCGATCATTGCGGCTTGAGCAACACTTGGCTTGACGGATTGTGGTTTGAAGCATCGTTTATGATTCACAGGTTCTTGATGATAGTATTCATAAACAGGGTTTGCGTGCGTTGACTGGACACCGATAACTTTAGGCAGTGTATCAATAATACCAAGATTGAAAAATTTGAGAAAACCATTCATTACTGCGGTAATATTACCAGCATTTCCAACGGGAACGACAACGGCGGTGTTAGCTAAATCATAGTCAAACGCCTGAGCGATTTCATATGAAAAGGATTCTTGACCCAGAATTCTCCATGCATTTTTTGAATTGAGAAGTGCGACATCATAATGATCAGATAATGACTCAACAACTTTCATACAGTCATCAAATACACCCGGTATTTCGAAAACACGGGCACCGTTTCCAAGCGGTTGTGAGAGTTGTTGCGGGGTTACTTTTTTATGAGGCAGCAACACCGCTGATTTGATATTTGGTTGAAGATATGCGGAATAGAGTGCTGCGGCTGCTGATGTGTCGCCAGTTGAAGCACAAACGGCCAGAATATTTTTAACCCGTCCAGCGTTAACAAGATGATGAATGTAACTTAGCGCACTTGCCATGCCCCGGTCTTTAAATGATGCACTGGGATTTTGGCCATCATTTTTGAAAAAAAAACGTAGACCCGTTATTTTTTTCATGTATGCATTTGCTTCAATAACTGGCGTATGCCCTTCTCCCAGATAAACGATATCTTCCAGAGGTATGACGGGTCCGATCAGTTCATGGTACCGGTAAATGCCATTTAATGAAGGGATATTAAGGAGTTTTCTATAGTCGAATATATCACGCCACATAGGACCTGGAATTTCCGATAACCGTTCAAAGTCGGTGTCGTGCAGCATCAGTACCTGCGCGCATTCAGGACATACATACAAGAGATCATCGATGGAAAATTCGCCACCACAACCCAGACATCGGTAAACCATGTTACCCGTTGCAACAGGTATGACATCGTTTTGGATATATTCAGGTAACTGGTTAATTTTCATTTTGAATCCTTTTAATTCCTCCCATGTAGGGCTGCAAGACTTCAGGTATACGAACAGATCCGTCTGTTTCCTGAAAGTTTTCTAAAATTGCAGCGACAGTTCTGCCCACAGCCAGCCCGGATCCATTTAGTGTATGAACAAAATGGGTTTTCCGTGTGATTGATGACCGATATCGAATATTACCTCTGCGTGCCTGATAATCTTCAAAATTACTGCAGGATGAAATTTCCCGATAAACATTTTGATAGGGCATCCACACTTCAATATCATATGTTTTTGCAGCAGAAAATCCAAGATCGCCTGAACAAAGCGTGACAACACGGTAAGGAATATTCAGGCGTGTCAATATGGTTTCTGCATTCTCAAGCAATAACTCCAGTTCATCATAGGAAGTATCCGGATGGGCAAATTTGACAAGCTCGACTTTATGAAACTGGTGCTGGCGGATCAGACCTTTGGTATCCTTGCCGTAGGAACCTGCCTCAGAACGAAAACACGGTGTAAAGGCGGTGTACTTTATGGGTAGATCAGACTCACCTAATATTTCGTTGTGGTGGATGTTGGTCACAGGTACTTCAGCCGTCGGAATCAGGTAATACGCATGGCCTTTTATTTTAAACAAATCTTCTTCAAACTTTGGTAATTGACCGGTATGTGTCATTGTCTCCTTGTTGACGATGAGCGGTGGCAGCGTTTCCGTGTATCCATGTTCATTGACATGAACATCCAGCATAAAATTAATCAACGCGCGTTCTAAGCGGGCACCCAAGCCAAGGTACAAGGGAAATCTGGCACCGGTAATGCGGGATGCACGTTTAAAATCAAGAATACCGAGCTGTTCTCCAATGTCCCAGTGCGGGAGCGGTTTAAAATCAAATTGCGGAAGGTCGCCATCTGTTTTCTTTAATACATTATCCGCTTCATCAACGCCTATCGGAACATCAGGATGGGGGATATTGGGTATTTCGAGAAGGATCTGTTGAATCGTATGTTCAACTTCATTCAGATCAGTTTCAAGCGTTTTGATCCTGTTTGAAATACCTTTCATTTCATTGATCATGCTGTCCGCATTTTTCCCGTCTTTCTTAAGTGCTGCAATTTGATCGGACGCTTTGTTTCTAAGATGACGCAGGTCTTCTGTTTGCAGAAGTATCTTTTTTCTTTTGATATCTGATTCCAGCAACCTATCTATATTTGCAGAGGTGCGCCTGTTATCCAGAGCGGCCTGAACTGTCTTACGGTTATTTACAATGAACTTTAGATCCAGCATCGTCACTTCCAGTTTTATTATAATTTAAAATAAATATAGGTTGAATCGTATCACTCTGATTTGGATTCGTCAATAATTATTGGAAGTTGCCTTGACAATAAGTGCAGCATTCTGTATATTATAAAACTTTTTCTAATCCGACGATACATTTCAAATTTCAATCGTGGAGAACGCAATGGAAAATATTGGAGATAAAAAAGTCGAAATTTTAAATGAAATCAATGAAAATATCAATCAAATTGACGCTGATAGTTTTAAAAAAAAGCGGGAGCATCTGATTGAGCGCTTATTTGAATTTGCCAATTTTCTTGAATCAAAAACAGTCCTTTTTTATATGAATAGTGGAATTGAAATAGAAACACTCAATATTATCAAACGATCACTCGAAATAAAAAAGACAATTGTGCTACCTGTAGTAGATACTGAAAAGTTAAAGCTCAATTTGTATAAAATAGAAAGCCTGGAAAAAGATTTAAGAAAAGGGGCCTCAGGTATCGTTGAGCCAATTCCGGACAAGTGCAAGCCGATTCCGCTTAACCAGATTGATATTGCAATCATTCCCGGTATTGCATTTGATGAAAAAGGTGGCCGGATCGGACTTCATAATGGATTCTATGGGAAACTGATCACAAAACTTCCAATTACGACACGGAAAGTTTCTATTGCGTTTGACGAGCAGGTGGTGCAGAAACAGATTCCGATGGATTCGCGGAAAAAATGTATTGATATTATCATCACGGATAAACGGACAATCTATAAAATATAATTTCTATCGTTTTGTTTTTTAGCTAGTTTAGTTATGAATAATTTTTTTTAGCCTTATCGCTGTTAAATCCTATGCCGCCTCAAGTGAAATCCAGTAAGGCACAACTTTTGACTAAATTCCAGAAACTCAATTTGAAGATCAGCAACTGACATCAAATACACAGGACTGCACCTTTTTGAAATAGTATTTTTTCTTCCGCTAATCCAACATGATATAACGCTCGTATTAATCCTGCCTGAATTTCAGCACGATAAATTTGGCCATTCTTTCTGGCAGCCATCAAAAGCGGCGAAACAGCCTCTCAGATTGCCAGCCGGTTCGGTGTCCATCTCACCATGGTTTCCAACTGGAACCGGCAGATGCTTGAAGGCGCCCCCGACATTTTCGACAAGAGCCACAAATCCAGGAAACAAGCCCAAGTCCAGACCAACAAACTTTTCCGCCAGATCGGCCAGTTGAAAGTGGAAAACGATTTTTTAGCACGAAAGCTCGGCAACTGACTCCAAAGCAACGTAAAATAATGCGGTTGATCACTGCTAAAAAATCGGTAACTGTCTGATCGGGTCTGAACCACTACTCTTTAATACACACGCGTCCAGTCGTCACCATTCCACACGTGTCCATACACCTGGGCAATGACAAAGGCCAGCCAAACCTGCTCCAGTGAGTGAAAATATTTTTCGGGAATGACGCGTTTGTCACCGTAGGGGATTTTTGCCCACTTATAGAACTGGAAGGTGATTTCGCGGAACGTATACGGAAGTTCCCGGGCCATTTCCATGAGCTGATTGAGGCGTGGCAGCCAGATAACCCGTTTCAGCTCCACAGCACCGGATGCTGTCGCTGCAATGAGAAAACCGTTTTGAATCCGCAGGGCATCGGCCCCTTCGGTCACGTGGCATCGCACCGCCGCCTCCGGGTCATCAGAGAGAAAAAAGAAATCCCCAGGCAGCGGATTCCAGCGAGACTGGATTTCGGCCGCCCCCCTGCACATCCCCTTGTATCGCGGACTTTTATCCACAGCCCTCTGCTTTCAATTCACGCGTGCCCATCAGTATTCGTCCCGCTGGTACGGCTTGCCCAGAGCGGTGGGCGAAGCGCTGGAAAACTTCTCTAAAATCCGCCGGGCCACAGGTTTGTCCTCGGCCCAGACCCGTACCGCCTCCTTCTGGGACAGGGAAATGATCAGAAGGGTGAAAATCATGAGCGGAAACGGTGCCACCTGAAACACCTGGGCCGGTATGGACGAAAACCAGCCCTGAAAATAAATGCCCAAGACTTGCAGCAGGGCGAACAGATACGCGCCCAGGGCGGTTTTCAGCGGATGCCACCCCCCGAAAATAACCAGGGCCAAGGCGATCCAGCCTGTTCCTTCCGCACCTTGGGGACGCCCCCAGCCGGCCTTGGCGCACAGGGAAAAGGCCGCACCGGCGATCCCTACCAGCATCCCGCCCAGAATCGCGTAACAGAGCTGGGTTCTGCGGGGATTGATGCCCCGGGCAAAGGCTGCCCTGGGGTTTTCCCCCACAGCCCTCAGGTTGAGGCCCCAGGGCGTCTTGTACATGAACCACCAGACCAGCACGATGCTGACCAGACTCAGATAAACCGGCAGGTTATGATTAAAAAAAATCGGCCCGATCACCGGTATCTCTTTCAGGACCGGTATGGGCAGCGGCGATACCTGCAGCCCTGGCTGCCGGGCATAGGGGTTACCCATGAAATAGGCAAGATCCCGGGCCATAAGGGTCAGCACAAAGCCCACAGCCACCTGGTTCTGACGCAGATACACGCTGAACACGGCCACCACCGCCGCCACCAGACCGCCGACCAGGGCTGCTGCCAGAAACCCGGCTGTCAGACTCTGCAGCTGCAGGCTGATCACAAACGCGGTCATGGCAGACAACAGAATGGTGCCGTCCAGAGACAGATTGATGAGCCCGGCTTTTTCCGTGAGGGTCTCTCCCAGGGTTGCAAAGACAATCGGGGCCGCACCGGCCACCACACTGGCAATCAGGATGGTTGGATCCACCATGCGCTATCAGGCTCCTTTTCAGGTTCGGGGGCGGGACGACCGCCAGGCATGCACCGCCAGGGTGGCCAGGACCAGGGCCCCCTGGATCACGCCGCTCAGGGAAGAATCGATTTTCAACACCATGGGCAGCTGAATACTCCCCACGTTGAGGCAGGCAAACACAAAGGCGATAACCGGAGATACCCAGGAATTGTAATTGGCCAGCATCACCACCAGAAGGGCCAGGTAGCCGTATCCGCTTGAAATCGCCGGGATAAGCCGGTGATAGACGCCGGTCACCTGGAGGGTCCCGGCCATACCGGCAAATCCGCCGGCGAGCAGCATGGCCATCAGCATATACCGCCCGGGCCGGTGCCCGTAGAGAATCACCGCATCCGGGTTGTTTCCAATGGCCCGCAGCCGGAGCCCGATGGTCGAGTATCTGAGCAGGAGCGCGGTGAGCACCACCACGGCCACGGTGATCACAATCCCCGTGGGCGTAATTCGCAGGGGCGTGGCCGTGGACAGCCACAGATCGTGGGGAAGCAACTCCGTACCGCTCATCGACGCAATACCGGGCCTTTTCCAGGGTCCGAAGATCAGCCAGAGGACCATGCCCTGGGCTACAAAATTCAGCCCCAGACCGGCAAAGATCTCATTGATCCCGCCGCGGGTTTTCAGAATCCCGGCAAACAGTGCCCAGATCCCTCCGCCGATCATCCCGGCAGTCAGCGCGCCTGCGATCACAAGAACCGGTGCGCCGGCATCCGTGCCCCATCGGAGCACCAGGGTGGCCAGCACCGCGCCCATGATCATCTGTCCTTCCACGCCGATGTTCCAAAGATTGATCCGGAAGGTGTAGAGCAGCCCAGCCGCACACAGGGTCAGCGGTACCCAGGCCTTGAGCACATGCCCCACCTTGGACCAGGAACCAAAGGCGCCCTTGAAGATGTAGTAATAGGCTTTTAACGGAGGCGCCCCGGCCAGCCACAGTACCAGTGTGGTGAAACAGAACACCACCACCAGGGTCAAGATAACTTCCCATAACGGTTTCAAGGCTTGCTTCACGTCGGTCCCACCTCAGCTTCCTGCGGTTTTTCCGGCAATGGCCATGCCGAGTTCGTTCACATCTATCTCCCGTGTCGATACATCCCGGATGATCCGGCCGTCAAAGAAGACCAGCACCCGGTCTGCCACCATGAGGATCTCGTCCAGTTCAGCACAAGAAAAGACGATGCTCGTCCGGTGTTCCTTGCAGAAGCCGTGCAGGTGACGCCACACCCAGTTGGCCGACTCGATGTCAAGCCCCCGCGTGGGATTTTCAAGCAGCAGCAGCCGGGAATCAGTGGACAGGAAAGAGAGCAGAATCCGCTGCTGGTTTCCGCCGGACAGGGACTCGACCCTGGATTTCGGCTGTCCTTTAATCTTGAAATCACGGATGGCATTTTTCGCCCGTTTGCGGGCACGGCTTTTGTCGATGAACAGCGATGCGCCGGTCTGACGCAGGGCATAGTGCTGTTCCAGGGTCAAACCGCTGACCAGACCCTCTTCCAGCCGGGAGGCGGGCAGAAACATGATCCGCCGGTTCTGGAAATCAACCGCATCCCTTCCGGTCAGGTTCTCGCCCATGGCCTCGATGATACCGGCATAGGGTAGCGTCAGGCCGGCGGCCACCCGGAGAAACACCCCCTGGCCACTGCCCTCGAGCCCGGCCAGACCGATCACCTCGTTTTCATGGAGGGTGACACTGCAGTCATGCAGCCCGGATCGGCCGCCGGATGCGGAAATGCCGGTGAGCGTCATCACGGGATTCCCCGGTGTCAGCCCTGTGGGCGCCGGTGGTACCGGCGGCACCTGGAACATCATCTCGAGCAGGCCGTTGGTATCAAAGGGCCGGTCCATCTCGCCAGCCACCCGGCCTTCGGTGAGAACGGTCACATGATGGCAGAGGTGTTCCACATCTTCCAGCTTGTGAGAGACCAGGACAATGCTTTTTCCATCTGCAGCCAGCCGTTCCAGGGCCTCAAACAGGGCCGTTTTCTGGACAGCAGAGATCCCGGTGGTCGGCTCGTCCAGAATCAGCACCTGGGTGCCCACAGAAAGGAGCCGGATGATCTCCAGCTGCTGCCGCTCGCCGATGGTGAGCCGCGACAGCTTGACCAGCGGATCCATCTGAAATCCCAGACGGTCCATGATCTCCTGAAACGCGCTCCGGTGCAACTGTGGAGATTTCCAGGCATTGCCCGGCTGGCCGAGCATGAAATTTTCCAGCACAGTAAGCTGGGAAAAATCCATGGGATCCTGGTAGAGCATGCCGATTCCCAGCGCTGCGGCATCGGATGGGTCGGTAAACACCTTCTCTGCGCCACCCACACGGATGGTTCCGGATGTCATGGGGCTGTATCCGGAGAGAATCTTCATCAGGGTACTCTTGCCTGCACCGTTTTCTCCGAGTATACCGTGGATGGTTCCCGGCGCGATGGTCAGGGAAACCCCGTCATTGGCGCGGGTGGCACCATAATGCTTGTGTATGTCGATGAGCTCGATGCGCATCGATTCTCCAGTGGCGTCGATCGCCGGTAATGGCCTGGCGCTGAAGAGATCGTCTTTATCCATGCGGGCCAGGGTTGTAAAAAAATAGAAATGGCACAGCAAAGCACTCACTTCGCTGTGCCGAAAGATTCGGGTACGACAAAGACAGAGGCGGAACGCCTATTTCGCCTGACTCTGGCCTTCCATGCCCTTGAGCAGCTGCTTCATGTGCCAGATTTTCATATCATCCGCCACTTCACCTGCCTTGAGAAAGGTCGATCCATCCTGATAGGCGAGCGGGCCCTTGAACAGGGTGACCGCACCAGACCCCATGTCTGCTACAAACTGGTCGAGTTTTGCAGCCGCTTCACTGGAAAGCGCGGGCCCTTTGGCATATCCAACCGCACTGGTATTGGGATTGTTTATATCCTTCCAGTCCGGACTGGCCCAGGCCCAGGTCTGCTTCCAGGTTTTGTTCATGGCCTGTATGACGAACTTGATATATCCCGGGCCCCAGTTATAGTAGGGAACACCCAGACAGACCTTGGATGTGGCGCTGCAGGCACCACGGTAGTCATAGGGAATCGCCCAGGCTTTTTTGCCTTCCGCCTGTTTCTGTTCCGCCACAGTCACGGCTTCCGTGGTATCGATACCGGAGATTACCACGTCATAACCGGTATTGAAAAAATTCTGGGCCACCTGGGTGGGGTCGGCGGTCACGCCGGGAATGTTGAACCAGAAACCGATCCAGGTCACTTTGAAGCCAAGATCGTTTGCGTCTTTTTTCCGAACGGTTTCCCAGGCGTATCTGGCGCCAAGGTAGCAGGAAGAGGCCAGACGACGGGTCTCGTCATTGATGAGGGGCCCCAGATACCCGATTTTCCCGGTCTGGGTGGTCATGGCAGCCGAGAAACCGGCCATCATGGCAGTGTATTCCATTTTTCCCATGAGATTGCTCAGGTTTTTCGGCGCCTTGCCGGTCCGGGCATCGTCACCGGAGATGTGGACGAAAAAAACATCCGGATGCATGTACGCGGCTTCACGGATACCGTCGCTCATGTCATCCGAGTTGGCAATGATGAGTTTTGCGCCTTTTTCCACCATGTCATCCACCAACTGGGGAATGGTCACGCCCGGGCGATCCGCCGGGTTCACTTTGTCAATATAGATCATATGAGCACCGGGTACATGCTTTTCAACATATTCACCGGCCTCGTAATGGGCCTGGCTCCAGCCGTGGTCATTGTACGGCCCCACCATCAGGATACCAAAGGTAAACGGGGCATCCTTGGCCGCTGACAGGCCGGGAAGCCCGGCTGAAAACATCAGAACAACAAGAACGAACAAAGCACGTCGCAAGTATGGGTGACGCATGACAAATCCCTTCTTATTCGGTTGATATCCGGACCCATGCCACCGCACCGGTCCGTTTTACAGCATAAAAATCAACGGCGCCACGGATCGACTGTTCAATCCCCGCAGCGCCGAGACACGTATTTGATCTTTATATAGATTCCTGTGCAACTGGTCAAGAAGGGATTTATCTATCTGCCAGGGAAATCCACACAATCGGTATCTGGATCTTTTTTCCCGCTGGATGCCGATACACAGACTGATATCAACGGGGTAAAAAAACAGTGGAACGGCTCAGGCAAAAAAGAGACCAAGGAACAATTGCCAATAGGTATAAAACTAGGTACGATATTCTGAAACGATTCTTGATCACCAAAACGGCGCTTTCTGATAAATAACCCACAAGAAAAAACAGACGGGGAAAAACGCGTGGCGTCATGCAGGGGACAACGGTATGTTCCGGCGCCTAGGTAACGGACCTGCGCTGTGAGCCGGCACTCGTCAAATTTCTCAACTCTGAAAGGCCAAACCACCCGTGAACCGCCACCGAAACCCATATTCGAATACCCGATCAGCCCGATCCCGCCGGGGCCGGTACCCTGACCTCAGGGGCCGCCGGCCGTCACACAAACCGCTGCGGCCCCCCGTGGTTCTCCATGCCGCACGGGACCGGTCTCTTTCAACGGTCTTTTCGCAGATCGGCATACCCGAACCCGCGCCTTTTTCGCCAGATCCGTTTCAGTTAGATGCCCTGGCTGCGCTTGAATCCGGAGACTGTCTGGTGACGGCCGCCACCGGTTCCGGCAAAACCTGGATCGCAGAGACCGCCATCAAAAAGCGGCTCGATGCCGGGCAAAGGGCCTGGTACGCCTCTCCTTTAAAAGCCCTCAGCAACACACTCTACACCCATTTCCAGACGCTGTTCGGTGCAGATGCCATCGGCATTCTCACCGGAGACCGAAAAGAGAACAGCGACGCGCCCATCATCATCGGCACCACGGAAATCCTCCGGAATCAGCTCTATGATGCCATGCACCAGGGGGAAACCCTGAATGCCGACTTTCTGGTCATTGATGAAGCCCATTTTCTGGGAGATCCTGATCGCGGAGTGGTTTGGGAGGAGACCCTGATCTATCTGCCGGTTCGGATTCCCCTGCTTCTGCTTTCCGCCACCATCGGAAACGCGGGGCAGATCAGCAAATGGCTCACGGCCATCCGGGGACGGGCCTGCACCGTGATCCGTTCAGACAGGCGGCCGGTGCCGCTTTTCCCCTTGTTTCTCCATCCAGCCGGCACCCTTACCCCCCTGATGAGTGAGGTCAACCGGAAACGGGGCCGCGGGCTTCACAAACGGGTGGTCGACTATCTGAAAGACAAAAAACCGCCGCGTCTGGCACGCGGCCGCATGCTCCCGCCCATGGGCGAGATCCTAAAAGTCCTGAAAACCTTTGATCTTCTGCCGGCGATATTTTTTTTGAAATCACGGGCTGACTGTGACCGTGCCATCACCCTTTGCCCGCCAGCACTGCTGGATCAGGATCCGGACCGGAAAGCGCGGCTTTTGTTTCGATTGAATGATCGGATCAAAGACGCACCCCATATTGCCCGCCATCCACAGCGGCAGATTCTCGAGCAGTCGGCGGTTGGCGCTCATCACAGCGGTCAGCTGCCCGGATGGAAGGCGGTCATCGAACACCTCATGGCCGAAGGGCTGCTCGACGCCATTTTTGCCACCAGTACTGTGGCAGCCGGCGTCAACTTCCCGGCACGGACCATTGTGATTTTAAATTCCGACCGGTTCAATGGCGAGGCGTTTCTCCCCCTGTCCGCATCCGAGTTTCACCAGATGACCGGGCGGGCCGGCAGACGGGGGAAAGACCGGATCGGATTTGCCCTGATGCTGCCCGGGCCGTTCATGGATCTTTCCGCCATGGCCCGATTGGTGAGCGCCCGACCAGATGACGTAACCAGCCAGATTCGCATCAATTTTTCCATGGTCCTGAACCTGCTGTTGTCCCATTCACCGGAGCAGATAAAAGCTGTTCTCATCCGCTCTTTTGCCGCCTTTACCCTCAGTCTGAAAAAAGACAATGCAGATCCGGCAGCCGGTGCGGAACAACTCTGGTTTGATTTTCTGGAACACTTACGGTTTCTCAAGATGTGCGGATATGTGGATCGCCAGGACCGGCTGACCGACGAAGGACTGTGGGCCTCCCGCCTGCGGGTGGATCAGCCCCTGCTCATGGCTGAGGGCATCCGCAACGGTCTGCTGCCCGACCGGGACCCGTCGCTTCTGGCCGCCATGATCGCCGCCATGGTCTCGGACCGCGAGGCGGATGACAAGCCTGTGGACACCCGGCGGATTCCCAAGGTGCTGCTTCAAACCTATCTGAACATCCGGAAAAAACTCCGGCCCTTTGCCATGGAATTGATGGATGCCGGCTTCCATGCCCGGCATCTGTACCTGGAACCCGGTGTCACGGTCTATGCCTGGGCCAACGGGCAGACCTGGGAAAAAGTGGTGCGAACCTCCGGCATGGCCGAAGGGGATATCGCCCGGCTGACCCTGCGAACAGCCGACCATCTAAGGCACCTCTTTGATCTCCACGACACCTTCCCCAAACTGGCCGCCACGGCCCGGATCGCCATGGACAGGATTCTGAAAGCGCCGATCACCACATTATTCTGAATGCCCGGCATCCGCTCTAGGACAGCGCCTTGGGGATAATGACCGGGCTGTCACGAAACCGTAAGGGTATTGCCGTCTGTCACGTCAATCTTGACCAGGGATACCACGGGCACATTCAGATCCGACAGCTGCGCCCGCCCGTTGGCAAACAATTTTTCAATCACACACCCCACTCCGCAAAGCCTGGCTCCCACCTCAGCCACCATTCCAGCCATGGCGTTCAGCGTACCGCCGGTTGCCAGGAAGTCGTCGATGATCAATACCCGGTCATGGGGATGCAGGTATTCTTTTGAAAGATGCAGGGTAACCTTTTCTTTCTTGGTAGGGCTTTCCGAAGCAGCGGTCACCACCTGGTCGGACAGGGTCAGGGGGGGCTTTTTCCGGGCAAACACCATGGGCACCCCGTAGGCGGCTGCGGTCACAAGCGCAGGGGCAATGCCGCTCACCTCAGCCGTAAGCACGCGGGTCACCCCCTGCACACCTGCTGCGTCAAACGCCGCCCTGAATCCGTCTCCCATGGCACGGGTCAGGTCCGGATCCAGCTGATGATTGATGATGCTGTCCACTTTGATAATCCCGTCACCCAGATAGACGGCCTCGTTTCCCACCCGTTCGATCAATTGCCGCATACGCTTCTGTTTCCGCCCTTTCCGCGTCCTGTGTTGTCAGGGAACCCTTTTGCCGCACCCCTCACTCAGATGAAGGATCTGGTTTTGTTACCGCGTCTGCAATGGTCTGCCGTCTCTTTCGTATGGGTTTCCAGAATCCGCCGTGCCGCATGGCGTCCAGGGCAGCCGTCCCCCAGGTGACCACCCGGGACGCAAGCCAGAGCGCCCAGCAGAACATCACCAGACGAAACAGCCAGACCGAGCTGAAAATCGCCAAAGGTGTCGGCAGCGCGCCGGTTTCAGACCGGTCCAGGGTCCAGTGCAGGAGATAGCGGGACGAACCGTTGCCGGCCACCTGCATATCCGGTATACCGAGCAGCCCGTTGCGGACCGCCTCGAACAGAACCACCACCACGGCCAGTGTCCAGATCAGAAAACCGATCTGAGAAAGGTTGTATGCGAACGCAGAGGTGGGCGCAAGTCGTTTTCGCGCGTCCATGGCCAGAAACCATGCCGCCACAAGAATGCAGGCACTGGCATGAAGGGTGGCCATCCCCACCCCGAGCAAAAACCAGGAGACGATGCCCATATTCCCCATGCGCCGGAACCCGAGAAGCACCGCAGCTATCAGAATCACCAGGAGATATCCCCAGGCCAGCACTGCCGGGCCCAGCTGGGGCCCCCGGGTCCAGAGGAGCCACACCGCATCCGGAAGATGCATGTACAGATCGATGTTGGTTACGTCCCGGTCCAGCCGAATCTGTGGCAGACGATAGGCGGACGGAGACAATCCCTTTATCGGACTGCCGGCATCCACGGGGATCTGCCATTCCGCCTCAAATTCCCGTGACCCCGGCTCTAAAGGGATCACCAGACGATCCTCTGACTGGGCAACCGGAAGGGTCCGGCCGTTCACACGGACTGCTGTCAGAATGGATGCCGGCGGCGGAACCAGGGAGAATTCCTGCCCGATGGAGGTCCGCACATTCCCTTTTACAATAGCCCGGTGCAGGGATGTACCGATATGGTAATCGACCCGCAGGCTGTCGATGGTCATCAGCTCACCTTCTGCGGCATCCAGCCGGCGGATGGTGAGATCCAGCGATTCTCCGGGCCGGGGATACCAGAGGGCGGAACGGCTGCCGTCCTTGTATGAAACAGGAATCCCGGCGGCCTCCACATGCCAGGACGCATCCGCAGAGAGCTGCCAGACATCTGTCCAGTCCACGCCTTGCTGTGCCTGAAGCAGGATACCGGATGACACCGGAAGCACAGACGTATAACCGACCTGCCGTTTGCCTTCGGGCAGCACCACAGACACATGCCCGTCTGTGGCGGCAAACCCGGGGGTACGGATCAGCTCACCTGCCAAAAGAGGAATCCGGACTGCCGCCGGCCGGTCCAGCTGCTGGTCTGACAGGCGCGTCACCCGGGTCTCCACTTCCCATTCCAGGCCCAGACGGATATATCGCTTCACGGTGAGGAAATCCGTCAGGCCTGCGTCCAGGCCGGCCCATCGTTCTGCGTCTGCCTCGGGTGCTGTGGTTTTCCGTTTCCGGGTCAGGGACATCATTGGGGCCACGGTCCCATCCGGAGAGACACCTGTCAACCGCCAGCCCGGAGCAATGGCTGCCAGCTGCATGGGGCGGAGCTGAAACCGAATCCGGAGGGTCTCCGGATTTCGGGGCGCCCCCTCCAGCTTCACCGTATGCACCCCGTGTTTCAGATACACCCAGTAATAGCCCCGGTGCCGCCGGAAATGGGTTTCTGACCGGCCATCCACTGTGATTTTGGTCAGGGCCCAGGTTCCGTCACTGTCCGGCAGGGGAACCGCCGTATCTGCGGCTGCAGAGATGACCAGTTCCAGGGTCAGACGGCCGGCGCCATCCTCTGCCGGCTGCGATACAAAAAGCGTCGCATCCGCCACATCGGCACAATGGGGCATGCATGGGGAGGGTTCCAGCAGCCGTTCTTTCAGCATGTTTAACATCGAATCCGGCGGATATCCCCCCCGGTCTGCCGCATGCACGGGATCCGCGACCGGATTCATGGCCATAACTGCCGCAACAACCAGTGCAGCGGCGGTTCCACCATTCAGGGACGCACCCCGGGGAATTGCCATCCGCACGCATTTCCACAGCATACCAATGAGCAGCAGCATCCGGATCAAGGTGAACAGTCGCTGCATCCACAAGGATTGCAGGGAAAAGGTGATCGGATGATCCGAGACCAGTTTGCCGAAATCAACCGGTATCGCCTGCCAGCGCCAGTTGGGTATACCGGGTCCGGTCTGGGTCGGGGCCTTGATGGACACGCCCCCATCGACCTGAAGCCGGCTGGTCAGGCTGTACAATTCCGGTGCCACCTGCCGGGTATTTTGTTTTTTCATTTTCGCAGGAGATGCCGGCATGGGGATGTCCATGGTTACACCGGACAGCATTTCAGTGTTCCCGGCCATATGGCCGTACGGCTGTGTCATCGCATACCGGGCCAGCTGGGGAAAGGCGGCATTTCTTACCTGTGTGAAGACAAAGGAAAGGCTGATGCCAAACAGTACCAGCAGGCCCATACCCCAGATGGCCTTTAACAGCTGCATCCGCTTGAGGGTCAGATCCCCCCCCCGTGCCGCCACATACTGATATAGACCGGACACCCCCACCACAAACAGCCAGATCCAGCGTGGTGATCCGCTTTCCTGCCAGATGAACCCCAACCCCATGAGAAACAGGCCTGCCCAGCCCATGCCCCAGATCCGGAACACGGCAAAGGCAATCACCAGGACCAAAAAGGCATCCAGGAGCGACCAGGCATTCCACCAGGTGGCCCCTTCGGGAACGTTGACGCCGCTCGCATTCACCAGCCGCCATCCTGTGGGAACATGCAGTGTTCCGCCGGCCTTTCGCAGGGTTTCAGACCAGCCGATGGGAAACGGCACGCCTGAGGCAAAATCAAGGCGGGATACTGCGGTCATGTTCAGACCACCCCGCTCCACCTCCACACCCAGCCACCCGTTTTCTCCAGCATGCACCACCTGGTCTTCGCCGGCAAGGGTGACCCGTCCCAGGCGGTAGGCATCCGGATCCAGACCGATAAAATGACGGCGGCCGGCAAACCCGGTGATCCGGTCGACCACGGTTGCGCCCTGCCCGTTAAAGTCGATCCAGAGATCCCGGTGCAGGTCAAGCCGGGGAACCGCGTCCCGCAGACTCCCCCGCTGAACTTCCGCAAACCGGACCGTTTCCCCTTTGCGGACCCGGTAGGCAGGCAGCTGTTTCCATTTGTCGGGCATCCGGGTCTGGGAGGGATCAATGGTGGTCCCGCCTTCCACCCGGACCAGTCGGATACCGGGCATGGCCTCGACGGCCCATACTTCGGTGTGCCACAGGGCGTCCTCAGGAACCGAGAGCTGCGAGACCGCAGCCGCCCGCACCGATCGAAGCCGGACCTCCCATTCACCGGCTTTCAGTTGTATCCAGAGCCGGTTGTCCCCAGTCAGCTTCATGGGAAGATCCCCGCCTGCTTCAATGGTCTCCATCTGATCTGGCAGCACACCGGTGAGTTGTTCCTTCCGGCTGTCGCCGGATACGGTCAGCCGCAGCCGGGTTTCCATTTCCAGGGGCATGGCATCCATTATCTTGCGGAACACCTGCACGCGAAGGGTCGGTTTTTTTTCCGGTGGTGGTTCACGGCCATCGGTGCGGGATGTATCCAGCCAGAGACGATGGTTGTCATCCACCGGCGGCATATGCAGGGTTTTTCCGTGAAGGCTCAGCGAAATGCCCCCGGTTTCCGGCGGCACCCGTATAAACTGCGGCAGCCGGTTCCATGTCCAAGTGCCGGTGAGTGTGTGGGAGCCTGCAGAGAGCCGGACAGACGGCACATTTCCCTGCACGACCACCGGGACTGGCACCGTATCCGCATGTACGGTCTGGGGCCAGTTCAGCGCATCCCCTGGAAGCGGCACCCATCCCTCCACCCGCAGATCCCATTCCTGAGAAAACCGGCCGCGGGCGGCATCCATTTCAAGGGAAAGGACACCCGGCCACCGGCAGGCCAGGTCGTTCGCATTGTCGTAGCAGGAAGGACAATAGTACCGGTCCTCTCCATGTACCACCCAGGCTTTCCATTCCGAAAGGGATTTGGGCACATACGCGGTGCTGCAGACTCCGGAAGCGGCAAGCGCCGTGCAGAGAACAACCAGACAGATCAATCCTGCCATCATGTGTTTCATTTCAGTTCCTTTCTGCTATAGATCCCTTTGTTCGTCAGCCTGCCACCTTGTGACAGCTTCAACTAACGGTTGATTTTCAGAGCAAATATCCCTACACTGATCGCGTTGTTTGAAACCCGCCCCCACACCCACTCAATAACGCCGTCTCCCCCCTTCATCCACATGTCTTTCCGTACAGGAAGGGGGGGCTCTGCGCAAAGGCGGTGTGAGGCCGGAAGTGAAGCGAGATAGATAACACCACTTATGGATCCATCTGTTCGACAACGTGTCAGGAAACTGACGGCCCGCTATCTGCCCTCTGATAGAGACGCGCTTGCCATTGTGCTCCTGCTGGGGCTCCTCCTTTTCCCTCTCTCGGGTCTCATGCCGGACCCGTCACCGGACATCCAGACCCTGGACCGGATTTTTGAAACCGGAGAACTCCCCTTTATCACCCTGAATTCACCAACCACCTATTACCTGTACCGGGAAGCGCCCCTGGGATTTGAATATCAGTTGGCCAAAGCCTTTGCCGACTATCTGGGCGTCCGCCTTTCCATCATCGTGGCCCGTACCCCGGAAGAGATGTTTGCCATGCTCAAAGCCGGTCACGGGGCCGTGGCCGGTGCGTCCCTGCCGATCCGCAAGCGTAAAGAACATACGGACATCGCTTATTCCGATCCCTACATGACCGCCACCTATCACCCCATTACCCGGCGGGGGAACGTTGCCTGGAAGCGGCTGGACACCTCCGAGTTTCCCGCCACCGTGGTCATACCCGAAAATGCTCCGTTCGATCATCAGCTCCGTGAGCTGATGAAAACCCGGCCCTCGTTGAAAATCGCTGTCAGAAAAGACTGTACGGTCGAAAGCCTGATTCAAAAAGTGTCGTCCGGTGAAATTGATATTACCATTGCCAGCCTGAACGTGGCCCACATCAATCGGCGGTATTATCCCAACCTGATGGTGGGAGACCCCATCGGTGAAGCGGATTTCATCAGCTGGGCCGTTCATCCTTACGCACGCATGCTGAGATTCCGGATCAATTCGTTCATCCGGCGGATCAACGAGAACAAGGTGTTTGACGACATCTACAAACACTATTTCAGCGATATCCACAGCGTTGACTATGTAGATCTGATCAAATACCACCAGCGCCTCAACTCCCGCTTTCCGCAGTATGCCGCCACGGTCAGGGAGGCGGCGGAACAGGCCGGTTTTGACTGGCGCCTTTCAGCAGCCCAGATGTATCAGGAATCCCACTTCAACCCCAACGCCCGAAGCCATGCGGGTGCCTACGGATTGATGCAGCTCACCCGCAATACAGCCCGGATCTATGGGGTGACAAATATTTTGTCGCCGGAAGAGAACATCCGCGCCGGTGTCCGTCATTTAAAAAAACTATATGATTTTTTCAACAATGCCAAGGGGGAAAATCGGCTGTATATTGCCCTGGCTGCCTACAACGTAGGGCAGGGCCACATGCTGGATGCCCGGAACCTGGCCCGGGAAAAAGGTCTGGATCCGAACAAGTGGGAGAGCATCAAAATCACCCTTCCCCTGCTGGCCAGGCCGGAATATTATCAGCATGCCATCTACGGCTACTGCCGGGGCATTGAACCGGTAAATTATGTCAAACAGATACTGATCTACTATGATATCCTGAAACACCAGGTCATCACCATTGACCAGCCCCCGCCAGATCCGCTGTTTAGCCTTGAACAAACGGATTGAAGCGTTTCTCGTTTCCGATGGTGGTATCCGGACCATGCCCAGTATGCACCACCGTGTTGTCCGGCAGGTCGTAGAGCCGGTTTTTAATGCTGGAAATCAGGGTGTTGAAATTACCACCCGGAAGATCGGTCCGTCCAATGGAGCCGGCAAACAGGGTGTCCCCCACAAAGGCATGCCCCTCACAGAGCAAGGTGATCCCGCCGGGCGTGTGGCCGGGTGTATGGATCACCTTCAGAGACAGGGTGCCAACAGTGATGGTGTCCCCGTCTTTCAACTGCCGGTCGGCAGGGGGCGAATTCTCGGCGCTCAGGCCAAAGGCGGCTGCGGTCAGACTCAGTTGCGAGAGCATGGGTGCGTCATCCCTGTGAATCATCAGCGCTGCACCGGTCACTTCTTTCATTCGCTTGTTGGCTGCCACATGATCAAAATGGCCATGGGTATTGACGAGCGCCGTCACTTTCAGCCCGGCATCTGCCAGGGCCATGAGAATTTTGTCCGCCTCATCGCCCGGGTCAATCACTGCTGCTTTTCGGGTTTCCGGGCAGCCCAGAATGAAACAGTTGGCCATGATCGGTCCGACGGCTAATTGCTTGAGGATCACGATTTACTCCTTTTCTTTTCAGGGGATACCACGTCCGGATCCTGCCAGGCGTCTGCCCCTTTTCTACTGATGCGGATACTGTCTAAAATGCCGTTCACAAAGGCACCGGATTCTGGTGCGCCGAACCGTTTCCCGATGTCAATGGCCTCGTTGATCGACACATTTTCGGGGATATCTTCGCAATGGAGCAGTTCATACACAGCCACCCGCATGACATTCCGGTCAACCCCGGACATGCGCGAGAGCTTCCAGTTATTCGAATGCGCTTCGATCAGTGGGTCGATGCGCGCAAGCCGGTGTCGCACCCCATCAACCAGCTTCCGAAAAAACCTAGCGGTCCGGTCCGTAATAACCGGATCTTCGTGATCCGGCTGCGCAGCCTTGGTGTCCGAAAAGTTGCGGATAAAAAGCGCCAGCCGTTCTTCGGAGTGATCCCGAAGCATATCCATATAGAAAAGCGCTTGCATGGCAAGCTCTCGAGATACCCGCCGATTTCTCATCTGATAGGTAACCGTTTCTTATAAGGTTTCAGAAAGGTTGGCCATTTCAATGGCGGCCAGTGCCGCTTCCCAGCCCTTGTTCCCCGCCTTGGAACCGGCCCGTTCGATGGCCTGCTCGATGGTGTCCGTGGTCAGAACGCCGAAGATCACCGGCACACCGGTGTCCAGGCTGACCGTTGCAATCCCTTTGGAAACTTCCGCACACACATAATCGTAATGGGTGGTGGCACCGCGGATCACGGCCCCCACACAGATAATGGCATCATATTTTTTCTGATCTGCCAGCTTCCGTGCCACCATGGGAATTTCAAACGCTCCCGGCACTTTGCAGATAGCGATGGCCGCCTCATCGGCACCGTTTCTGACCAGGCAGTCAACAGCACCGCCGGTGAGCCGGTCGGTGATGAAATCATTGAAACGGCTGGCGATAATGGCAAACCGCTTTCCGTTGGCATCAAGTTTGGCTTCAATAATAGTCGGCACGTAACATCTCCCTGTGATGAAAACCGGCCCGCCCCATGCAGGCCAGTGAATTCGGGTTACCGGCGGCGGGTTTTCGCCGGGTGAATATTGAGCAGATGGCCCATTTTGGCCTGTTTGCAGGACAGGTAACATTCGTTGAATTCATTGGGTTCAATGGCAATGGGCACCTGTTCGACCACGCTCAGCCCATACCCTTCAAGGCCCACCATTTTTTTCGGATTATTGGTCAACAGCCGCATCTGGCGCACCCCCAGATCGGTCAGGATCTGAGCACCGATGCCGTAATCCCGCAAGTCCGCCTTGAATCCGAGCTCTTCATTGGCCTGCACCGTATCCAGCCCGGCACGCTGCAGCTCGTAGGCCTTCAGCTTGTTCACCAGCCCAATGCCCCGGCCTTCCTGGCGCAGATACAAGATCACGCCAGCGCCTTCCTGGTTGATCATCTCCATGGCCGTATGCAGTTGGTCACCGCAGTCACAACGCATGGACCCGAAAATATCACCGGTCATGCATTCCGAATGAACCCGCACCAGAATCGGTTCTTCCGGCTTCACCTCGCCCTTGATCATGGCAATATGGGTCAGGTTGTCCAGATCGTTTTCATAGGCAATGATCCGAAAATCCCCCCCATAGAGGGTCGGGATAACGGTCTCAGCCGCTTTTCGAACAAAGGATTCGGTCCGCTTTCGGTAGGCCACCAGGTCTGCCACGGTGCAGATACCGATGCCGTGCGCTTTGCTGAATTTTTCAAGAGACGGCATCCGGGACATGGTACCGTCCTCATCCATGATCTCGCAGATCACACCGGCAGGCTTGCGACCGGCCAGACGGGCCAGATCAACAGAGCCTTCTGTCTGACCGATCCGTACCATGACCCCGCCTTTGCGGGCGCGCAGCGGAAAAATATGCCCCGGTCTCACCAGGTCGGTGGGTTTGGCGTCATCGGCAATGGCTGCCTGAATGGTTACGGCCCGGTCCTTTGCGGAAATACCCGTGGTCACGCCCTTGCGGGCTTCAATGGAAACTGTGAAACCGGTTTCAAACGGCGACTCATTATCTTCCACCATCATGGGCAGATTCAGACGGTCCACAAGGGGCCCGTCCAGGGAAAGGCAGATCAGCCCCCGTCCGTATTTTGCCATGAAGTTGATGGCTTCCGGTGTGACAGCATCCGCTGCCATGGTCAGATCCCCTTCGTTCTCCCGATCTTCGTCATCCACCAGGATGACCATCTTGCCATTTTTGATATCATCAATGGCTTCTTCAATCGTAATGTGCGGCATGATCTCTTTCAGCTCCCGGGACCGGCGTGCAGCACCTGCTGCTCCGCGATCCTGACACAAAAATGTTGTTTACAAAAAACCGTTCTTCGCAAGAAATCCCACGTCAATGGAAGCGGTTTTCCCCTCACCGCCTGCGGTATTCCTGTCAACCAGCAAAAAACGCTCAATATATTTTCCAACCAGATCGGTTTCGATGTTCACCCGATCCCCGATTTTCTTCATGCCGACGGTGGACAAGGCCGCGGTATGTGGAATGATGCTCACCGTAAAACTATCCGTCCCCACATGATTGATGGTGAGGCTGGTGCCGTCCACTGCAATGGATCCCTTGTGAATCATATACCGCATCATGCCCGGATCCACGGCAAACGAGATGATGATCGCATTGGACAGGCGCTCTCGGGACCGAATGACACCAGTGCCGTCGATATGGCCGGATACCAGATGACCGTCCAGGCGGCCCGTCACCTTCAGGGCCCGCTCCAGATTGACCCGTTCGCCGGGCCGGGCCGCATCCAGCGTCGACAGGGCCAGGGTTTCCGGGGCCACATCCACCGCAAAGCGGGTGCCGTCAATCAAAACAGCAGTGAGACAGGCACCATTCACGGCAATGCTGTCTCCGATCCGGGTTTCATCCAGAATAAAATCCGATTCGATGACCAGGCGTCTGCCCTGGCCTTGGGGCCGGATCTCGCGGATGGTGCCGAATCCTTCAATAATCCCCGTAAACATGGGTTGTTCAGTCCTCCTGACCGGCGCTTCCAGTTACATAGCCTTCAACCAGCAGATCATCGTCAAAGCGCCTGACCTGCAGGTGATCGAGCCGGATCGCATCCGCCATCTGTTCAGGACCGGCGCCTGCCGTGACAGGAATGCCATCATCTCCGCCCAGCAGTTTGGGAGCAAAGAAAAGCATCAGCTTGTCTGCAACGCCCGCTCTCAAAAAACGGCCGATCACCTGGCTGCCTCCTTCGACCAGCAGACTGGTAATTCCCAGCCCGCCGATGGCCTCAAGCAGTGTATCAAGGTCGAATCCCGACGCGCTCATGGGGATAAAAAGGACCTTAGCCCCCCGGGATTCAAGAAGTTTTTTCCGATCTACATCCACATCCGGCGCAGCGATGAAAATGGTACCAGAATCAGATTCCTGCCGCAAGACTTTCGCATCTGCCGGCGTTTCCAGCGCCGGATCCAGAATGATCCGCACCGGATCCTGCCCATCGATATCCGGAAGACGGGTGGTCAGACTCGGATCATCGGCCATGACCGTTCCCGCGCCCACCAGGATACCATCTGCATAATGGCGAATCTCATGCACATACCGCCGCGCAGAGGGACCGGTGATCCACTTGGAATCCCCGGTGCGGGTGGCGATCCGACCATCCAGGGTGGACGCGCATTTCACGATGACAAACGGTTTTTTCGTCTGCGTGTATTTCACAAAACTCTCGTTGAGCGTGCGGGCTTTCTCTTCGCAAACCCCACTGACCACCGCAATACCGGCAGCTTCAAGCCGTTCCAGTCCACCCGCAGCCACCGGGTTGGGATCCCGCATGGCCATCACCACGCGGCAGATACCGGCGTTGATGATCTTTTCCGTACACGGCGGTGTACGACCGGTATGATTGCAGGGCTCCAAGGTGACATAAATGTCCGCGCCCCGTGCTGCCGAACCGGCATCATCAATGGCATAGACTTCTGCATGCGGTCCGCCAGCCCGCTGATGCCAGCCCCGGCCGATCACTTCACCCGCTTTAACCACAACCGCACCGACCATGGGGTTGGGTGACGTGAACCCCCGGCCGCGTTCAGCCAGCGAGAGGGCCATTTCCATGTAATCACGGTCGTTCACCTGTGTCTGCCTCCCGCACGTGAAACCGTTTGAAACAAAAACGCCGCCGATACAGCCCCCAGGCGGGTGGATCTGCTGCCGGCGGCGTTTGCCGTCTGTTATCGCTAGCCCTGTTTGCTCAGCAGGGTTCTCAACTCTGACACAAAATCATTGACATCCTTGAACTCACGATACACGGATGCGAATCGGACATAGGCCACATCATCGATGCGGTGGAGTTTGCGCATCACCTTTTCTCCCAGGGTCCGGGAATGGATCTCCTTTTCACCCGTATCCCGCAGATCCCGTTCCACATCATCGATAACCTGTTCAATCACATTGATGCTGATCTCGCGCTTTTCACAGGCTTTCTGGATACCGCCCCCGACTTTGGCACGGTTGAACACCTCCCGCCGGCCGTCTTTCTTGATGATCATGATGGGGATGTCTTCAATCCGCTCGTAGGTGGTGAAACGGCGCTTGCATGCCAGACACTCCCGCCGACGGCGGATTTCGTTCCGGTCCTTGCTTAATCGTGAATCAATGACCTTGTTGTCCCCTTCTCCGCAGAACGGGCATTTCATATGGCAGCCTCCGCTTCCGTGAACTGAATCAAGTCGATACCTGCCTCGGCAAACATCTCGCGAGACATGGCATCTGCATACCCCTCATCATAGACGATCTGTTTCAGCCCGGCATTGATGATCATTTTGGCGCAGATGGAACAGGGCTGATGGGTGCAGAACAGGCTCGCCCCCTGGATGGATACCCCATGATAAGCGGCCTGGATAATGGCATTCTGCTCCGCATGGATTCCCCGGCAAAGCTCATGGCGTTCTCCGGAGGGCACCTTCAAGTGCGCCCTTAAGCATCCGGTTTCCCGGCAGTGGGCAACACCGCTGGGTGCACCGTTATATCCGGTGGACAGGATCCGCCTATCTTTTACAATCACCGCGCCCACAGACCTTCGCAGGCAGGTGGCCCGCCTGGCTACCTGCCGGGTGATGTCCATGAAATACACATCCCAAGCCGGGCGCGGATCCGCATGCATGTCAGACCGCCCTTTCAAATTCCCTGTCAGCGCGCCTGGTAGATGGGAAAGGCATCGCAGAGTTCGGTCACCTTGTTTCGCGTGGATTCGATCACTGCAGTGTCTTCCGGATGCCGGAGCACCTGCGCGATCAGCCCGCCCACAACATCCATCTCCGCCAGCCCCATACCACGTGTGGTGATGGCCGGCGTACCGATTCGGATACCGCTGGTCACAAAGGGACTTTGCTGATCAAAGGGAATGGTGTTCTTGTTGACGGTGATATTGGAACGGTCAAGGGCAGCTTCAGCCATTTTTCCGGTGATGTTCAGACGACTCAGGTCTGCCAGCATCAGGTGATTGTCCGTACCGCCGGAGACCAGGTCAATCCCTTCAGCCATGAGTTTTTCCGCCAGCCGGGCCGCATTTTTCACCACATTTTCCTGATAGGTTTTAAACGCATCTGTCGACGCTTCCTTCAGTGCCACGGCTTTGGCCGCGATCACATGCATGAGCGGCCCCCCCTGCATGCCGGGGAAAATCTCCTTGTCGATGTTGCTGCCCAGATCCTGACGCGCCAGGATCATACCGCCCCGGGGGCCGCGAAGGGTCTTGTGTGTGGTGGTGGACACGACTTCCGCATAAGGCACCGGAGACGGGTGAACACCGCCAGCCACCAGGCCTGCGATATGGGCCATATCCACCATGAGAAAGGCATTGACCGATCTCGCGATCTCGGCAAACCGCTCAAAATCAAGGATACGGGGATAGGCACTGGCACCGGCCACGATCATCTTCGGCTGATGTTCTTTTGCCATGGCCGCCAAGTGGTCGTAATCAATTCGGCCGGTCTCTTTTTCCACCCCGTAATGACAAAAATTAAACAGTTTTCCGGAAAAGCTGACCGGACTGCCGTGGGTGAGATGCCCCCCATGGGAGAGATTCATGCCCAGCACCGTGTCTCCCGGTTCGAGCAGGGCAAAATAGACCGCCATATTGGCCTGGGATCCGGAATGGGGCTGAACATTGGCATATTCTGCGGCAAACACCTCCCGCGCCCGCTGTCTGGCAATGTCTTCCGCCACGTCTACATAGTCGCAACCACCGTAATACCGCTTGCCCGGATAGCCTTCCGCATACTTATTGGTCAGCACAGAGGCCTGTGCGGCCATGACAGCCGGACTGACAATATTCTCGGATGCAATCAGCTCAAGATTATGCGTTTGCCGCGCCAGTTCCTGTTCAATTGCGTCAGCGATTTCAACATCCACCGCCCGAATCTCTTTTCCGTTCACGGTTCCACCCCCTCTTGAGCCGCAGGCTTGCTGTCGCGGCCGGTTGTGCTTAAAATGACGGGACATTGCCTGTTCAGGCGTCAGGCATTCTGTCAGCTGTCCTGACCGCCACGGCTGCTACCTGGATCAGCAGAGGCGTGTAATCTCGTCGAAACTGTCAATACGGATTTTGTGACGCCCCCCCTCAAAGGGGGTATTCAGCCAGGTTTTCACCACTTCAAGGGCCAGCACATCTCCGATGACGCGTCCTCCCATCACCAGAATATTCGCGTCGTTGTGTTTCCGGCTCATGCCGGCTGAAAACACATCATTGCAGAGCGCTGCCCGGACATGGGGGTACCGGTTGGCGGCCATGGACATCCCCAACCCCGTGCCGCAGAGCAGAATTCCCCGTGAATAGACGCCGGAAGAGACGGCTTCGGCCACTTTTTTGGCATAGTCGGCATAATTGACAGATACCGCTTCATGGGTCCCCATATCGACCACATTATAGCCGTCGGCTGAAAGAAACGTCTTCACTGTCTCTTTCAACCCCAGCGCCGCGTGATCACTGCCGATGACGATAGCCCTTGCTGCATCATGTGGTGTATCAGCTGTTGGCATTGATAAAGTCGATTGCATCTTTAACAGTGAGAATCAATGCGGCCTGGTCTTCGTTGATTTCGATTTCGAACACATCTTCCATGCTCATGACCAGTTCCACCAGATCCAGAGAATCCGCCCCCAGATCATCGACAAGTGTTGCTTCGGGAACCACTTCATCCAGGTCCACGTTCAATTTTTCGGCAATGATTTTTTTAATCTTTTCTTCTACCGGCATATGGACTTTCTCTCCCCCGGCGGTCCAGCCGCATCACCCGGCCCGGCTGCAACACGCATGACACCGCAGGCCGCCCTGTTCAGAAAGGTCCGGCCGGCTGCGAGATCACCCACTTCCCGTTCGCCGGCCGCTCACCTTGATTTTTTTATTCGTCGTCATCCAGTTTGATGATGGAACGGCCTCGATACGTACCGCATTCTTTGCAAGCCGTATGGGGAAGCCTGGCTTCGCCGCACTGGGGACAGGTGGTCACATTCGGACCCACCGCCTTGTAATGGGTCCGGCGTTTGTCCCTTCTGGACTTGGATGTTTTGCGCTTAGGTACTGGCATTCCTCTATTCTCCTAACTATTCAATTTTATAAAAAATACAAACCAAAATAACTTCGGTCCATAAACTTAGATTGATAAAGGGGTTTTGACAGAATGTCAAGACATTTTCCCACAATACAAAGGTTGTTTGCCAGAAATGAGTATGATAGGAAGACGGGGTTAACCTTCCGATGGCTTATATGAAAGAACACAATTATTAACCAATTCGTTTCTTTCATGATTTGTTGTGGGCAAATCTCGGTAAAAAAACCGGGCGGCCCATGCCCATTATTATCATGGAAAAGGTAGATCCGAAATGAAAAAAATTATCACCCGCTTTCCGCCGAGCCCCACAGGCCACCTGCATGTGGGCGGTGCCCGGACAGCATTGTTCAACTGGCTTTACGCACGACACATGGGCGGGAAATTTGTCCTGCGCTTTGAAGATACCGATGCCGCCCGCTCCACCCAGGCCTCTGTGGACGGCATCCTGGAATCTTTGGAATGGCTGGGCATTGACTGGGATGACGGCCCATATTTCCAGACCCAGCGATACGACCTGTACCAAAGCTACATCGACAAGCTGATCGCATCCGGTCACGCCTATTACTGCGACTGCACGCCAGCGCAAGTAGACGCCATGCGCGAGGCGGCAAAGGCAAAGGGGCTGAACCCGCAATACGACGGTTCCTGCCGGGACAAGGGGCTCAAAAAGTCCGACAAGACAGTGGTTCGGTTCCGGTCTCCGGATACAGGCAGCACGGTTATTGAAGACACGGTCCGGGGCAGCATTGCCTGGCCCAATACCGAGATGGACGACTTTATCATCCAGCGAAGCGACGGCAGCCCCATGTACAATCTGGCAGTGGTCATCGACGACATTACCATGGGTATCACTACCATCATTCGCGGGGACGACCATATCAGCAACACGCCCAAACAGATCCAGCTCTACAAGGCATTGGGAGAGGCGCTTCCCGAATACGCCCATGTACCCATGGTGCTGGGATCGGACCGGTCCCGTCTGAGCAAGCGCCACGGTGCCATGAGCGTCACCGAATACCGGGACATGGGATTTCTCGCTGACGGCCTCATCAACTATCTGGTTCGTTTAGGCTGGTCCCACGGAGATCAGGAATTTTTCACGCGGAAAGCATTGATCGACGCATTTTCTCTGGACCATATTGGCCGGGCTGCCGGCGTATTTGACCCGGACAAACTCCTGGCCATCAATGCCCAGCACATCCAGCACACGCCAGTAGCGGAATTGGCTCCCCTGCTCACGGCCCATCTGGCAAAAACCGGCATTCCATCGCCGGATCCAGGCCGACTGACCGCGGCCATCCCCCTGCTCGCGCCCCGAAGTAAAACCCTGGCAGATATGGCAACCCAGGCAGCCTTCTTTTTTGAAGATCCCCTGGTCTATGATGAAAAAGCCGCCGCCAAATTTCTAGTGCCAGACAATGCGCCGGTGCTCACACAGTTGACCGATGCCCTGAGTGCCCATGAGGCCTTTGACGAAAAAGGCTTGGAACCCCCGTTTCTCTCTGTCATGGATACCACGGGCCTGAAATTCGGAAAAGTGGCGCAGCCGGTGCGCGTGGCCCTGACCGGCAAGACCGCCAGCCCGGGCATTCTGGAAACCATCGCCGTACTGGGAAAAGCAGAGACGGTCAAACGGCTTAAGGCTGCAGTGAATTTCATTCAATCAAAAGATTGACAAAACAGGTCAGGCGGGATAGACTTAATAGATTCGCTGGTTGGTAAAGAATGACTGTTGTCAACAAATAGAATTGTCCGGTTTTAAAATACATAAACTGTCCGGTTTTGCTCCTTCCGTTTTTCTTCACTTTCAGGCCACCTCCAGGCCC